>DATBAS010000113.1:0-25221 GCA_036271395.1 Kofleriaceae bacterium | reverse complement strand
GCACGGCGGCATCCAAGAGCTGCCGGTGCCGCCCGGCGCCGGCGTGATCCTCGACGAGACGCGCGCGAAGAAGCTGTGCAACATGGTCCAGAAGTTCCAGCCGGTGTTCACCGCGGGCGTCCCGCTCGACGTCGAATGGGTGCTCGAAGGCGAGGACGTCTGGATCGTGCAAGCGCGGCCGTTCGTAGGCTCGTGATGCGGCTGGCCGTGTTGGTCGTGCTCGCGGCGTGCGATCTGCAGCCGGCGCCGAAGCCCGCGCTACACCGCGACGCCGCCGAGCCCGACGCGTTGCCCGCACCGCCGCTCGCGACGGATGCCGAGCTCGCGCCGCCCGATAGTGACCTCGCGCCGCCGTCGGCCGATTGTGTGACGACGGCCGAGCACATCGCGGCGGTGCTGATCGACAGCGCCGACGCCGGCGCGCGCGGCAGCTTCGAAGGCGCGCGCGGCAACATGGTGCGCGTGATGGCGGCGGCGTGCACGAAGCAAAGCTGGAACGCCGATCGCCAGCAGTGCATGCGGCTCGCGAAGCTCGAGGTCGACGTCCGCGCGTGCGAGAGCAAGTATCCGATCATCCACTAACGCCGCGCGCGTTCGCCGAGCGCGCGACACATCGCCGCGGCGAGGCCGGGCACGTCGTCGACGAGCTCCTCGAAGTCGACGCGCTCGAGCCGCACGAGCCGCGACGGTGCCTTCGTGACCAGATCGGCCACGGCGACGACCGGCGCGACGCATGCGAGCTCGTCGACGACCTGCCCCGCCGCGATCGTGCGGTCGCCGAACGCGAGCTCGCCGTCGGCGACGACGATCAGCGCGTCGATCGGATCGCCCGCACCGACGACGACGCGATCGGCGGCGATCGAGATCCAGCGCGCGCGCTCGCCGACGTCGGCCAGCTGCCGCGTCGTCAGTGTCGCCAGCAGCGGGATCTTGCCTAACGCGATCAACGTCTCGACTCGACTCGGCATCTCGGTGGCTCCTTCGTCGTCAACCTGTGCGTTCGCGGCGCGCCCGGCCTCGGCCGCGCTTGCACCAAAGGCGGCGCGCGCGAGCTTCTTCGCGAGCTCGGCCGGATTGGCCGCAAGTGCTTCGCCGCGTGCGGCCTCGCCGATCGCGGCGCGGTAAGCGGATCGATCTGCGACCGCGTGCAGCACGAGCGCGCGCGCGAGCCGATCGCGCCCGGCGAGCTCGGCGCGCACGACGGCGTCGCGGCTCGGCAGTTCGTGGCCGCGCGCGATCACGGCGGCGGCGCGCTCGCCCGGCGCGAGCTCGTCGACGGCATCGACGACGCGGCGTGCATAGCCTCGCGGCAGCGCTGCTTCGATCACCGCCAGCGTGCGCGCGCGCTCCTGCGCTCCGTGCGCGTGTCGCCACAACACCGCGGCGCGCGCGACCGCGGGCGAGCGCTGCTGTGCGGCGACGATCAGCAGCACGGTGTGCGCGATCTCGTGGAGCCGTTCGGCGAGCCGGCGCGCGAGCAGCTGCTCGACCGGCGCGCGTGCGTCGGTGATCGTGGCCAGCGCGGCGTCGGTGGCATCGAGCGCGTCGAGCTCGGCCAAGATCAGACGGTCGAGCACGGTCGACGTGACCGGTAGCTCGCCGAGCAGCGCGGCCGCGCGATCGCGTGCGCGGCGGCGCCCCCACGCGAGCGTCTCGATCAGCTCGCCCGTTCCCGCGGAGCCGAGCACCCTAAACGCGGCCTCGGCGGCGGCGCGGATCTCGTCGTCGGGCTCGCCGAGCGCGGTCGCGAGCCGGCGCAGGTCGTCGGCCTCGATCGGCAGCGCCGCGAGCACGCGCAGCGACGCCGCGATCTCCGGAGCCGGATCGTCGGACCGCGTCGCACCGCGATCGGGCGTGCGCATCAGCGACACGAGCGCGTGGTCCGGCGCCGACCGGCTGGCCGTCGCATCGATGCGCTCGCGAACGAGCTCGAGCAAGCTCGCGCGCAGCAGCGCGAGCTCGCCGGACGATCCGCCGGCGGTGTCGAGCGCGCGGCCGAGCTGCGCGAATGCGTGCGCGCGCGCGGCGGCCTTGCCGGCGCCGCGACCGAGCGAGCGCACGACGAGCTGCGCGACCGCGAGCGTTCGTTCCGGGTCCCGTTCGCGCGCGAGCTCGATGCACAGCTCGTCGAGCGCGACCGCGCCGACGGGGCCTCGATCGCGCGAGGCTTCGAGCAGCACGGCGCGCAACTCGGTGCGATCGTCGGCGAGCCGCAGCGCCGCGACATCGGCGATGACGCTCGTCGCGACGTCGGCCGATTCGCGCCACCGAGCGAGCTCGCGCGGATCGACGCCGCCGGCGAGGCCGACCGCGCGGACCGCGAGCGGCGTAGCCGCCGCGGCGAGCAATTTCGGGCCATGGCTCGGCGACGGCTGCGTCAACACGCCGATCAGGGCGCGCCAGATCGCCGGCGATTCTGGCCTCGTGGTCGCGGCATCGACGAGCAGGCCGACCGCGTCGACCTTGCCGCGGCCGTGCAGCCGCGCGAGCAGCTCGGCGGCACGGTCTGGTCGATCGCTCGCGAGCTCGCGCACGAGCGCCGCGATCGCACGGCCATCGATCGCGTCGTCCGCGTCGTCCGCGCCGTGCTCGACGGCGATCGCGAGCGACGGCAGCTCGCGCGAGATCCGCAGCGCGAGCACGAGCCACAGCGCCGCGGCGCACGCCACGCTCGCGTAAAACGCCGTCGGCGCCGCGACGAGCACGGCTGCGAGCACGCCGCCGAGCGTCGCCCCGAGCCGTTTGGCGGGACCTTCGAGAAAGCCGCCGGCGCGGCCGCGCACGTTCGTCGGCAGCAGCGCGAGCGCGACCTTCTCGGTCGGTGTCTCGAGCCCGGCATCGACGACGCGCGCCGCGATCTGCGCCGCCGCGGCAACGGCGAGGATCGGCGCCGCGACGAGCCCGAGCCCCGACAGCAGCGCGACCGCCGGCGCGACGAGCAGCGTGCGGCCGGTGCCGAGCCGGGAGAGCAGCCGCGACGCGATGGCGAGCTGCACCGCGAGCGTGAGCACTTGACCGACCGCGCGCACCGCGCCGAACAGCGACGCGAGCTGCGCCGGATCGTCGACCGAGCGAGCCGCCACCGCGTAGCCGAGCGCCATGTACGCGAGCGAGCCGAACGCGCCGGCGACCGCGACCACGGCGGCCAGGTGCGCGGCGAGCGGATAGCGACGCACCGCGCGCGCACCATCGGCCCACGCGCGTGCGATCGCCCGAACACCGCCGCGCGATGCACGCATGGTCGTCAACCGTGCGGCACCGGCGCCGAGCCGCGCGCTTCCGGCCGCGGCGAGCGCGAGCGCGACTGCCGCGGCGACGAGCACGCCGCGCGTTCCGGTAAAGCTCGCGATCGGCCCGACGAGCGCCGCGCCGATGGCCGCACCGGCGCCGCCGGTCGCCGCGAGCAGCGGCAGCACGCGCGGGCTGCGGCGCGCGTCGACGCGCTCGGCGATCGCGACCCAGAACGCGAGATCGGTCGCGGCCGCGAGCTGCTTGCCGCCGATGTACGTCGTCCACGCGACCGCGCCGGGAAACGCGGCCACGGCCAAGCCGAGCGCGGCGAGCAGCGCGGCCGAGGCGAGCGCGAGCACTCCGAGCACGCGGCGGCGCTCGAGCCGATCGGCGAAACCGCCGGCGACCGCGAGCACGCCGGCGAGCAGCGCGCTCGAGACCGCGAGCGCGACGCCGAGCCGGTCGCGGCCGACCTCGGCGAGGAACAAGCCATCGGCGGCGGCCGCGGCCATCGCGGCGCCCGCGCTGGCGAGCGCGAACACGCTGCCGGCGGTCGCGACGAGGGCGCGCTCGCTGCTGCGCAAGGCGGGCCGTGCCGCCGCCGTGGTCGCCATCGCAACCATCGTAGCCTCGTGTCATCATCGACGGCGATGCACGCGCGTGTTTGGATCGCACTTAGCGCGGTGACCGTCACGGCCGCGACCGGCGTCGTGATCGCGCAGGCGCCGCCGCGCGCGCGACCGGTGCTGCACGAGCCGATTCCGGATCTCGATACGAGCACGCCGCCGGTCGCCATCGGCGGCGCCAAGCACGGCGGCAATCCCACCGCGATCGTCAGCGGCGACAAGGTCCTCGCGAAGCCCGCGCTCGATGCGCCGACCAAGCCTGCGTCCACCTCATCGACGCCGGCCAACCCGGTGCTCGGCACCAAAGACTTCAGCGCCGACCGCGCGACGACGATGAAGCCCGACGAGAACACCGGCTCCGACGGCACGCTGCACTACGTCAGCGTGTTCAACCCCGACGTGCTGCCGTTCAAGCGGATGTCGGCATTCGATCAGACCGACGATGCGTTCACGCTGCACGTCGCCAGGCCGGCGCTCGCCGAGGTCCCGGTCGGCGGCACGCCCGATCCGCGCACCCGCGACCGGTTTTGGGGCGACGTCGACATCCAGCTCTCGCCCGGCGTCGACGTGCCGCTGCCCTCGGTCGCTCCCGACATGCGCATCCTGTCCTACGAGGCCAAGCCCGCCGTGCGGCTCGCGTTCAGCAAGGACGGCGCCGATAACTACTTCGTGCGCTCCGACGAGGCGAACGCATCGGGCACGTATCACGTCGTGTTCTACGCCGACGCCGATGCCGGCTACTTCGCGCCACAGCTGCCGCCGCGGCGGTATCGCGTCCGCGACGTGATCGCACACGCGCCGCCCGAGCTCGTGCCGGCGCTGCCCGCGAACGTCCGCCGCGAAGCCGTCGTCACGATGCAACGCCTCGCCATCGACGCGGACATGGATCTCGGCGTCGCGTTCAACAAGCTCGTCGGCTACTTCCGGGCGTTCCAAGCCGGCGAGATTCGCTCGCCGAGCGGCGACACGTACCGCGACCTGTGCGACAGCCAAGTCGGCGTGTGCCGGCATCGCTCGTTCGCGTTCATGATCACCGCGAACGCGCTCGGCATTCCAACGCGGCTCGTCGAGAACGAAGCGCACGCGTTCGTCGAGGTGTGGTTCCCCGATCGGAGCTGGCAGCGCATCGATCTCGGCGGCGCGGCGCTGCGCATGGACGTCGCCGGCGCCGGCAACAAGACGCTGCATCGCCCGCGCGGCGACGATCCGTTCGTCAAGCCGCCCGAGTACTCGCAGAGCTACACGCAACTCGAAGGCGACATCCGCGGCCTGTCGGATCAACAGATCGCCGACAAGCACCGGCCGCTCGATCAGGCGCCACCATCGGGCGTGCAAACCGCCGGCGGGGGGATCGCGAGCGCCGGCAGCGGCGCGACCTCGACGCCGCCCGACCGCATCACGCCGGATCCGACATTGCCACACGTCGCACAAGACCCGCAGAAGCCGACGCCGCGCTTGCTCGTCACCCAGGCCGCGACGAGCGCGTATCGCGGCGATCTGCTGCACGTCGAAGGCATCGCGCGCATCGACAACCGCCCGCTCGCCGACCACGTGGTCGCGGTGTACTTGGCGCCGGCCGGTCAGAACGGGCAGCACCCGATCGAGATCGGCTCGGCGAAGACCGCCGCCGACGGCACGTTCCGCGTCGATCTGCCGGTGCCCGGCGCGCTGACGCTGTCGACATACGAGATCTATCTGTCGAGCGTCGAGGACGCGCACTACAACGCGGCGCTGTCGGATTGAGAGCATCGAGCCCGGGCTGCATCGTATCGGCCCGCGAGGATCTGGCGACGTCGGACTTCGCGGTCGCGTGGTCGCGAGCAGCCTCGGAGAGCCGCGCGACGCGGTGGGCACGCGGAAGGACGTCGCGTTTCTCGTCGAGTGATTCGCGACGACGACGCCGGCCAGCGCGCGCATGCAATGCGCCCGTACACGCATTGGATGCGCATCGAGGTGATGGGCTCGCTGCCGACAACTCGAGCGTGCGCACGATCGACGGCGCGCTGTTCGGGCGGAGCTCGAGCACGTGCCGATCGGCGATCGCGGCTCGGAGATCACGCCCGCGATCGGCTAGTGCCCTGGATCCGTGATTTCTAGAAGAAATCCGCTCACGACGGGTGTGCCATGAGTGTACGGCCGGCAAAGCGCGCCAGCTTCTCGAGGATTCGTCGGCACTCTTCGTCCAGCGGAAGGGCGTGGGCTCGGCGTTGTGACTGTCAATGTACGCAATGATCGCGGTTCGGAGCTTCTTGACGCTGTTGTGCGAGCCGCGTCGAAGCGCGTGCTCGGTGAGCAGTCCGAAGCAGCGCTCAACCATGTTCAGTCACGAGGCATGGGTTGGCGTGAAATGGAGATGAAATCGTGGGTATCGGACCAGCCGACGATGGACCGCCGGTGTCTTGTGCGTCGACAGGTTGTCGAGCACGACATGCACATCGAGCTCGGCTGGCACGTCGTCGTCAATGGTCCCAAGGAAGTTGATGAACTCCTTGGCGCGGTGCCGACCGAACAGCACCGCGAATCGCGGCGCAGGCGCCGGTGCGTTAGCTCGGCCGGTCATCGTACGAAAGCGGCCCAGCGCGACGCCAGCCGACGCGCAACAGCCACGTGCGCGGCGGCCGCGTCGGTGCATCGAGCGTCGCGAGGTCAGCGATCACGGCGTTCGCGCGAATCGGCGCCTGCCAGCCGCGAAACCACACGCCGCTCGAATGTGGATCGATCCAGCCCGCGACGAATCGCTTGTCGGCCGGCGCGTGATGCTTCCGATTGAGCAGGACGTAACGCAAGGTGTTGCGAACCTGCGCCGGCGATCGCAGCGCGACGGCGTGGTAGCGAGGTCCGAAGAATTTGCCCTTACGTTTTAGTGCCGTATTCAAGCGGCGCGCGAGCCGGATCGCGAGGCCCTGCACGCCGCGCGCGAGGGTCATCGCATCGTCGGCCTCGCAAATCAGGTGCACGTGATTGGACAGGACGTTGAATTCGACGACGCGAAAGAACGGCTTCTCGCACAGCGCGATGCACGGCCGGACGACGCGCTTCATCAGCCACTCGCGCGCGATCGGCGGCGTCTCCGCGCCGAGCCGCATCGTGACGTGCTGCGGAAATCGCTTCGCGAATTTCGGCCGCATTCGATGCGAGACCGAGCCGTGTCTGCGCTTGCGCCCTGCACCGGGACGCCAACCGCCGTGCCCGCTCGGCCGACGCGTGGAATCGAGCGAGAGCTGCTTCATTGCCGCATTCTTATGATTATCGCACTATTTGTCAATCGCGAATTGCGACCTCGATCGACACGCCGCTGCACACGAACCGAACCGGGTCCAAACCGGACACGGCGTGATGTTGGATCGTTCGCATACGCCGCCGCCACGAACGTTCGTCGGACCTTGCCGTCGATGTCCTCGACTACGAGAAGTTCACCGGCATCGTCACCAACGTCGACTGGCCGGTTGCCGGAAACTTCATGCCGCCGAGCGCGCGCTGCATGCACGGCAACAGACCGTGCTCGAACATGTAGTGGAACGCCTGCACCTTGCTCTTGATCACGCGGCCGTTGCCGTCGACGACGAGCTTGATCGTGATCGTGCCTTTGAGATCGGTGTTGGTCGCGCCCGTCATCACGCACGCTTGCGCCGCGCCGGATTGGCTGCCGATCACCGACGCGATCTCGCCGTCGTCGAGCGAGCGCACCTCGGCGCCGTTCGCCATGTCGATCTTCTGCGGCGGCCGTGACGTATCGTCGCCGCGCCATTCGAGCACGCGATCAGCTGCGCTGAGCGGCACGAGCTGGACGGCCGGGCCGCTTTGTGACGAGTCGTCTCCGCCCTGGTCGCCCCAGCCGGCTTCGTCGCCCGAGGTCGTTTGGCCGGGAGCGTGCGCCGTCGCGTGATGACCACCGCCGTGCTTGTGCTTCGGCTTCGCGGCCACGCCGGCATCGACTGATGCCGCGGCGACCACCGGCGCGATCGGCGGCGGTGTATCGTGCGACGTCCACGGTGGCCGCAGCGCGACGTACATGCCTCCGGCACCGACGATGGCGCCGATGACGAGCCCGATCGAGCCGCGCACATCCGCGTTGTATCACGCAGCACCGCGTGGTGCCGTCGCTGTTTACTTGGCCGTCGGCGGGATCGTCGCGATCGTGGTCGGCCAGGCCGCGCTCGGCATGGCCGGCACGCCGATCATCGTCGCGCTCGGGGGCGGGTACGTGCTCGCGATCGGCGTGCTCGTCGCGGGTACGCGCGGCATGCCGGCGGGCACGCTCGGCGTCACGCGCGTGGCGTGGCGCTTCGTCGTCGCCGGCACACTGGTCGGCGCCGCGAGCTGGTACCCGCGGATGCGGCTCGTCGAGTGGCTCGCGATCCCCGATACGAGCAAGCTGCTCGCGAAGGCGGCGACCGAGCCGAGCTTGGTCGCATCGCTCGCGTGCGTGGTCGCGCTGCCCGCCGTCGCCGAAGAGCTCGTGTTTCGCGGCGTGATCGCGCGCGCGCTGGCGCCGACGTCGACCTGGCTCGCCGTGATCGCGTCGGCGGCGGTGTTCGCCGCGTATCACGTCGTGCCGATCCAGGTCATCGCCGTGTTCCCGTTCGGGCTCGCGCTCGGTTACCTCGCGGTGCGCGCCGATTCGATCGTGCCGACGGTGATCGCACACGCGATCAACAACGCCGCCGGCATCGCGATCGCGCGCGGCCATTTCGGCGGCGTGTTCGACGCGCTCGAGCGGCACCCGGTCGTGAGCTTGGTCGGCTCGGTCGCGATCGTCGTCACCGGGCTGGTGGTCTCGTGAGCGAAGAGACGAAGCTCAAGTTTCATGCGCAGGTCGTGCGCCGCGTGATGCCGTCGGAGTACTCCGAGCTCGCGCCGATCGCCGCGTCGCACGTCGCGAGCTACGGCGAAGAGGCGCACACGCGCAGCGAGCTCGCGCTCGCGCTGTCGGAGCTCGTCGAAGAGGCGCGGCCGGCTTCGGTCGCGCGGCTACAGCTGCCGGACGGCGTCGCGCTCGAGCTCGTCGAAGTCACGGTCGCTCGCGCCGGCATGCCGGAGAAGCTCGCGAAGCCGGTGACCGCAACGATCGCGGTGATCGTCGTGCCCGAGCCGCGGCCGGATGGCGGCGTCGCCGGCCATTGGGCGTTCGTGCCGGCGGTCGAGCACGCATGCTACATCGAGCGTGGCGACGAGCTCGCCGAGCGGATCGCCGGCGAGCTCGCGATGCTGCCGGCGGCGCTCGAGCTCGGCATCGACGGCTGGAAGCGCATGCTGACCTGGGCCGCGCCGAGCCTCGAGATGCTCGAGGTCGAGCTCGCGACGTCGCCGGTCGCGCGGCTCAAAGGTCGCAAGGCGCTCGCCGAAGCCGAGCGCAAACGCCAGGCGATCGCGACGCTCGACGCCGCGGGCCGCCGCTTGCGCGCGGCCGATCCGGCACCACCGCTCGTCGGCCGCGAGCTCCAGCTCGCCGATCTCTCGCGCGCGCTCGAGCGCACGGGCAAGCGCCGCGCGAGCGTGCTGATCGTCGGCGATGAAGCGAGCGGCAAGTCGGCGCTCGCGCTCGCGTGGCTCGCCGCGCATCCCGATCGCGACGTGTGGGCGACGTCGGCGAGCGAGCTCGTCGCCGGCGCGAGCGGGCTCGGCGAGTGGCAAGAGCGCGTCACCGGCGTGCTCGCCGCCGCCGAGACGCTCGACGCCGTGCTGTACTTCGACGACTTCGGCGCGCTGTTCGCCGATCGGCCGGCCGAAGGCGGCATCGAGCTCGGCGCCGCGCTGCGCCGCCACGTCGCCGACGGCCGCGTGCGCGTGATCGGCGAGCTGACCGCTGTCGCGCTCGATCGCGCCGAGCGGACCGACGCGTCGCTGGTCGGCGCGATGTCGCGCATCACGCTCGCGCCGACCGATCCGGATACGACGACGCGCGCGGCGCTCGCATGGGCCGAGTACTGGCGCGCCCACGAGCCGAGCCGGCCGCAGATCGCGCCCGTCGCGGTGCAGACCGCGGTCGATTTCGCGCGCCGCTACCTGCCCTATCGCGCGTTTCCCGGCAAAGCGATCCGCTTGCTCGAGGAGCTGCGGGTCGCGCACGAGACCGATCGCGACGCCGAGGGTCGCGGCAAGCTGCTCGGCGACAGCGAGCTGTTCGCCGCGTTCGCGTGG
Organism: Kofleriaceae bacterium; assembly: GCA_036271395.1. Lineage (GTDB taxonomy): Bacteria > Myxococcota_A > Polyangia > Haliangiales > Haliangiaceae > JABFXX01. The sequence continues at coordinate 15,223 of DATBAS010000113.1, read as the reverse complement.
ACCAGCGGCATCCCGCGCGCGCTGCTCGACGACTCGCAGCCGCTCGCCACCGCCGACGTCATCGCGCAGTTGCGCCGCCGCATGATCGGCCAAGACACCGCCGTCGCGCGCGTCGCCGGCGCGATCAGTATTGCGAAGGCGCGCCTGCAGCCGGCCGACAAGCCGCTCGCGAGCTTGTTGTTCGTCGGCCCGAGCGGCGTCGGCAAGACCGAGCTCGCGCGCTCCGTCGCCGCGTACTTGTTCGGCAACCCCGACAAGCTCGTGCGCCTCGACATGAGCGAGTACTCGGATCCGTGGGCGGCCGAGCGACTATTCGGCGGCACCGGCGACGATGGGCGGCTCACCTCGGCCGTGCGCAGCCAGCCGTTCGGCGTGGTGCTGCTCGACGAGATCGAGAAGGCGCACCGGAGCGTGTTCGACGTGCTCTTGCAAGTGCTCGGTGAAGCGCGGCTCACCGACGGCCGCGGCCGCACGACGTTCTTTCACAACGCGATCATCGTGCTGACGTCGAACCTGGGCACGCGCGGCGCGAAGGGCACGCTGGGACTCTCGCCCGAGCGCGATCACGACGTCGAGGATCGCCGCTATCGCGCCGCCGTGCACGCCGCGTTCAGGCCCGAGCTCGTCAACCGCCTCGATCAGATCGTCGTGTTCCATCCGCTCGAGCCCGCTGAGATCGCCCGCGTCGCCGAGATCGCGATCGCGCGGCTCGCCGAGCGCCGCGGCCTCACGCAAGCCGGCATCATCCTCGACGTGTCGCCGGCCGCGATCGCACGGCTCGCCGACGCCGGATTCTCACCGGAGCTCGGCGCGCGCGCGTTGCGGCGCTATCTCGACGCCGAGCTCGTCGCGCCGGCCGCGCGCTTGCTTGCCCGAGCCGGCGTCGAATCGCACGGCGGCACGCTGACCGTCCGCGCACCGGACGAACCGTCGCCGCGAAATCCGGGCAGCCGCATCGCAGAAGAGCAACGCGAAACCACCATCGCGCTGTGGCGCCGCGCTGCCGCGACCGGCCGGCGCATGGTCAAGAGCGCGCTCGCGCTCGCCGAGCTGCGCCGCGAAACCGATCGCGAGCTGTCGAAGCCGGCGGCGACCAACGTGCTCGACAAGCTGCGCGAGATCGAAGGCACGCTCGCGACCGCGTCGCGGATCACCACCGACGGCCAGACCAAGCTGCCCGGCGCCGAGCTCGCGCGCTTGTCGGCGCAGCACGCGCGCCTGTCGGCGCTGTGGGGCGCGGCCGCGGCCGGCCAAGCCGAGCTGCGCGCGTCGGAAGAGCTGTGCCTCGAGGCGCTCGCGCGCGACGTCGATGCCGTCGATCTGATCGACGCCGCGGTCGCAGCCCGCGACAAGTTTCGTCGCGACCTGTTCTGGCTGATGACCGCGCTGCGCCCGCAGCGGCCCGGCATCACGCTCCTCGTCCACTCGCCCGATTCGGGTCAAGCGGTCGCCGCGTGGGTGCGCCTCGTGCTCGATTGCGCCGCCGAGCACAACTGGCGCGGCCACGTGCATCGCTTCGGCGAGCAGGCGCCGAACTGGTCGCACGCGTGGGGCCCGCCGCACGACCGCGCGTGGGCCAAAGGCAGCGGCGTGGTCGTGCCCGCCGCGTTGGTGCGCGTCGCCGGCAACGGCGCCGAGACGCTGCTCGCGCTCGAAGCCGGCTTGCACAAGTTCTCCGGGCTCGGCGGCGAGCCGTGTCATGCGTGGGTCGAGCCGCTCGAGCCCAAAGTGGAGTTCACCGACTTCGAGTGGAGCGCGTTACCGACGCCGCCGTCGCCGAAATCGGCGCGTGGCCAGGCGATGCGCGAGGTCACCGTCGGCGCCGATCGCGTCGCGGTCTACGGCGATGAAATTGTCCCGCCGTGGAAGCAGCTCGCCGGCCGGCTCGCCGAAGCGGCGTGCGCGCGCTTGCTCGTCGGCATCGAGCACGAAGGCCACAAGTGCCGCTTCGATCGCGACCTGTTGTGGTCGTACGCGAACCCACTCGCGGCGATCGCAAAGGGAGCACTGCCGTGATCCATTTCTCGGTCGGCGTCTACGTGCGGCGCGCCGCCGAAGAGCAGTGGACGGCGCTCGTGCCCGAAGGCGCGCACGCGTACGCGCAAGGCAACGGCGAGGTCCGGCTGCGCGAGCAGATCATCGCGCGGCTGCGCGACGCGCTCGCGCGTGCGAAGCCGGCGCAGCAGGAGCTCTTTCAGCTGCCGCTCGGCACCGAGCTCGTGCGGGTCGGTGTCGAGCCGCCGACCGGCGCGCGCGTGACCATCCCGCTGATCGTCGAGCCACGCTGGATCGATCCGGATCGCCAGCGCTTGTTCTGCTATCACCCGATGCGCCGCGACTGGTGGTTCGTGGCGGAGTCGCGCGACGACATCGCGACGCTCGCGCAAGCGACGATCCGGCACGGGCTCGAGGCCGACGCCGCGCACAGCGACGACGATGACGACGAGCTCTACGACACCTTGCGCTCCGACGGCCGCGACCGGCTGGTCACCGTCGCATTTTCGGCCGAGCCGCAGACGCTGCTCGATCAGCTGCCGTCGAAGAAGCGCGATCCGCGCGCGAGCTCGCGCGGCGCGCAGCGGATGCTACAGGCGATCGCCGTCGACGAGACGCAGCGGATCTCGGCCGGCGGCGTCGCGCTCGGCGTGCCGCGCTCGCCGTATCGCGAGCGCCTCGCGTACTTGCTCGGCGGCGCGCGGCCGCGGTCGGCGGCGATCGTCGGTGCGCCCGGCAGCGGCAAGACCACGCTGATCCGCCAGTGGATCGCCGATCGACTCGTCGAGGACGGCTATCCGCTGCATCGCAACTTGGATCGCTGCCACCACGTGTTTCGGCTCAGCGGCAAACGCGTGATCGCCGGGATGTCGCGGCTCGGCGAGTGGGAAGAGCGCTGCTTCGCGCTGCTCGACGACGCGCGCGCCCGCAAGGGCATCTTGTGGATCGAAGATCTGCACTTATTCGGCCGGCTCGGTCAGTCGCGCCAGAGCGAGCGCAGCTTCGCCGATTTTTTCAGAGGGCCCGTGCGCCGCGGCGATCTTGCGATCATCGCCGAGCTGACGCCCGAACAGCGCGCCCGCCTCGAGCGCGACGCCCCCGGCCTCGCCGAGGCGTTGTCGCTGGTCGCCGTGCCGGCCGCGACCCCGGCCGAGACCGCGCTGCTCATGCTGCACGAGATCCGCGCGCTCGAGGTCGAGCTCGACGGCGTCGCGCTGCATCCGTTCGTGCCGCGGACGGCGCTCGAGCTCGGCGCCGCGCTGTTCCCGTGGCGCGCGCGGCCCGGCGTCGCGATCGAGATCGTGCGCCGCGTCGCCGAGGCCGCACACGAGGCGGAGCTCGACCGCGAGGTCACGCCGAACGACGTGCTCGATTATCTCGCGCGCACGACGGGCCTGTCGGCGCGGCTGATCACGCTGGATCAGCCGCTCGATGCCGCCGATGTCGAAGCGCACTTCGCCGCGCGCGTGATCGGCCAAGCCGCGGCGACGCGCGCCGCCGCCGACGTGATCGTGAGAGTGCGCGCCGGGCTCGCCGATCCGGGCCGCCCGGTCTCGGTGATGCTGTTCACCGGGCCGACCGGCACCGGCAAGACCGAGCTCGCGACCGCGATCGCCGAATATCTCTACGGCGATCAATCGCGGCTCGTGCGCATCGACATGGGCGAGCTCACCGGACCCGACGCGGTCGCGCGCCTGATCGGCGATGCCTGGAATCCAGAGGGCCTGTTGACGTCGCGCGTGCGCGCGCAGCCGTTCTGCGTCGTGCTGCTCGACGAGATCGAGAAGGCGCATCCGCTCGCGCTGCAGCTCTTGCTGCAACTGTTCGACGAAGGGCGCCTCACGGATGCCGCCGGCGAGGTCGCGAGCTTCGCGAGCGCGGTCGTGATCATGACCTCGAACCTCGGCTCGAAAAACGCGCAGCCGATCGGGTTCGGCGATACGCGCGACCGCGTGCTCGCCGACGTCGCGCGCGCGGTGCGCGATTTCTTCCCGATCGAGCTGTTCAACCGCATCGATCAGATCGTGCCGTTCGCGCCGCTCACGCCCGAGGTCGCCGCGCGCGTCGTCGACAAGGAGCTCGCGAAGTTGCTCGCCCGCCGCGGCTTGCGCGAGCACGACACGTTCGTCTACGCCGGCTCGGCGGTGCGCCGGCGCGCGGTCGCCGACGCGTTCGATCCGCGCTACGGCGCGCGCACGGTCAAGCGCTGGCTCGAAGATGCGGTCGGCGGCGCGCTCGTCGATCTGCTCGCGTCGGCGCCGCCGGCACGGCTGCGGATCGTGCGGCTCGCCGAGAATGCCGGCAAGGTCGAGGCGTCGCTCGAACCGATGCTCGAACGGCCGGCGGTGCCCGGCACCTACGTGCTCGAAGGCGCGCTCGATCTCGCGACCGCCGGGCTCGATCCGGCGATCGCGCGCGCGGCGAAGGCCATCGCGACCGTGCGCGCGTCGGCGATGCTCGCGCGAGCCCAGCGCGACGCGACCGGCGAGCTCCGCTACTACGTCGACGAGCTCGACCAACGCTTGACCGCGCTCGCGCAGCTGTTCGGCGTGGCCGAGCCCGTCGTGCGCGACGACGAAGACGACGACGATGGATTTCGGCACGTTCGCAAGCAGCGGAAGCGCATCGCGCGCACGCCGTCGTCGCGTGATGCGGTGATCGCCGGCATCGCCGAGGCGCTGCTGATCGCGCGCGCGCTGCCCGATCTGCTCGATCCCAACGCGCACGCGGTGACCGCGATGATCTCGCGCGTCGGCGCGTCCGCCGAAGCCGGCGGCATCTTCGCGGTCGTGCACTCGCTCGCACAGCCGGCGTGGCTCGACGAGGCCGCGTACGTCGATGCGAACGGTCGCGTCAAGCCACTGGCCAAAGGGCTCGACGAGCTCGCGCCGACGGTGCGCGATGTCGCGCTCGGGTTGCGAGGCTTGTTCGTGCGCGAGGCGCTGTCGACCGATCACGGCACGTGGATGCTGCGCGCATCGGCGGCCGAGCCCGATATCGTGCGCGTCGGCTTCGAGCCCGGCGCGTTGGCGACAAGAACGCTCGAAGCGCACCTCGCGGCGCGGCGCGAGCTCGAGCGCGTGCTCGATGCCGGCGGCTCGTTGCCGCCGAACCCCGACGTGCTGTTGCCGGTCACGCGCACGATCAGTTATCGCCCGCCGCTGCGACCCGGCGAGCCGTGTCACGTCGAGCTCGAAGACTTCGCGACCGGCTGGCTCGATCGCGGCGCCGTACGCGACATCCCGCACGCGGTCCGCCGCGCGTGGCACCTGGCGTGGAGCCGCACCGCGCCATGACCATGGCGAAGCCGACATTTCGCGTCTACGCGACGCAGCACCACGGCGGGCTGACCTCGGCGGTGTTGCTCCGGCGCTGGCGCACGCTGTTCGATCCGCCGCCGCCCGCCGCGCTCGCCGCCGATCTCGAAACCGCGCTCGCTCGGCTCGCGCCCGCCGCCGCGCTGATCGCCGACGAGTACGACGATGCGGTGCGCTACACGTGGACCGAAGCGCTCGAGCTACGCCGCGTCGAGGTCGAGATTCATCCGGGCCGGCCCGATCCGAAGGGCTACGTGATCGCGGCCGCGACGGTGCCGATCCGCTTGGGCTACGCGGCGGCGCCGATCAAGGACTCGAAGCTCTATCGCGTGATCGTGCCGCGCTTCGACTGGTCGTTCGTCGCCGAAGATCTTCGCGCCGTTCCCGAGACGATCCGCGCGCTCGCGTTCTCGGTGCTGGTCGGCGACCACCCGGCGCAGCTCTACGACCTGCGGCGCGAGCTCGACGAGCAGATCCTCGATTGGAGCCCGATCGACGTCGCCGCCAAAATGCGCGCGCGCAAGCAACATGCGGCCGAGCCCGCGCCGACACTCGAGTCGGTCGGCGAAGATTGGGTCGAGCTCGCGCGCGGCAATCGGCTCGCGGGCGTGGTCGGCAACGATCCGATCTTCGATTCGCTCGCGAGCTCGCTCGACGCCAAGCAGCTACCGAGCTTGCTCGTCGTCGGGCCGCGCGGCGCCGGCAAGACCACGCTCGTGCGACGGATCGCGCGCGCGCTGCTCGAAAACAGTCGAGGCAAAGATGCGGTCAAGCGCCGGCTGTGGGCGACCAGCGCCGATCGCATCGTCGCGGGCATGATCTATCTCGGCCAGTGGCAAGAGCGCTGCCTGCGGATGATCAAGGAGCTCGCCGACGGCAGCGACGCGCTGTATCTCGACCGCTTCGCCGACGCGCTCGCGCCGATGTCCGACGGTGCGTCGATCATGGATCTGCTCGCTCCGTCGGTGATCGCGAAAGAGATCGCGCTGGTCGCCGAATGCGACGAGCTCGAGCTGGTGCGCGCGCGGCAAGCGGCGCCCGCGCTGGTCGAGGCGATGCGCGTGATCCGCGTGCCCGAGGCATCGCCGGCGCAGGTGATCGCACTGCTCGAGCCGTATGGCGCGCGCCTGGATCCGCCGGTCGTGATCGATCTCGCCGCCGCGCGCAGGCTCGTCGAGCTACTCGCCGCATTCCGCCGCGACACCGCGTTTCCCGGCAAGGCGCTCGCGTTCGTCGACTACTGTGCGCGCGCGCGCAAGACGCAGCTGTCGGCGGGCGAGCTCGTGCCGGCCTTCGGCGCGTGGTCGGGCCTGCCGGTCGAGCTGCTATCGCCCGAGCGCGCGCTCGATACGACCGCCGTCGCGGCCCAGCTCGCCAGAGGTGTCATCGGCCAGGATCGCGCGTGTCACGTCGCCGGCCGCGTGATCGCGCGGCTCAAGGCCGGGCTCGACGATCCTCAGCGTCCGGTCGGCGCGTTGCTCTTCGCCGGGCCGACCGGCGTGGGCAAGACCGAGCTCGCGAAGCAGCTCGCGCGCTACTTGTTCGGCGACGCCGACCGGCTCGTCCGCGTCGACATGAGCGAGATCACCGGCTCCGCCGCGATCGCGCGGATGATCACGCCGTCGCCCGCCGGCACGAGCCTCGCCGATCGCATTCGCCGCCAGCCGCTGTCGGTCGTGCTGTTCGACGAGATCGAGAAAGCCGCCGATGCCGCGTTCGATCTGCTGCTCGGCGTGATCGGCGAGGGTCGCCTCACCGACTCCTTCGGCCGGCTCGTCGATTTCCGCATGGCGCTGATCGTGATGACGACAAACTTGGGCGCCGCCGATCCGCGGCCCGCTGGGTTCTCGAGCGATCCCGATGCGTCACCGGATCCGGGCAACGCGATCAAGAGCTTCTTCCGGCCCGAGCTGATCGGCCGGCTCGATGCCGTCGTGCCGTTCCGGCCGCTCGATCCGAGCTCGCTCGAGGCGATCGTCGATCTCGAGATCGCGAAGCTTCGCCAACGGCCCGGCGTGATCGCGCGCGCTTTGAGCATCGAGCTATCGATCCAAGCGCGCCGCCGGTTGGCGATCCTCGGCCACGATCCGAAGTTGGGCGCACGACCGCTGCGGCGCACGATCGAGGATCTGATCGTCGCGCCGATCGCCGAGCGCATCTCCCGCGAGCCCAGTTTTCGCAACGCGGCGATTCGAGTCGCCATCGCCGGTGAGCCGGGTGACATCGTGGTTTGACGCCGTAGGGCAGATCTCATTTGCCCGCGTAATCCATTGAAATTACAGCTGCGAACCTTTCGTAAGCAGCGCACCAACTCGCATCGGATCCGGGGGGCTTGCTACAATTAGCCGGTGACCGACCCGAAGCGTGTGCTCTGGTACCTGCGCAAGGTTCCGCTCCTCGCCGACCTCGGACCGGACGCGGTCGCGCGGATGTCCGAGCGCGTCGAGCTTCGCGAAGCGCGCCGGCGCGACGTGATCTATCTGCCCGGCGATCCGGGCCGGTCGCTGTTCTTCGTCCACGGCGGCCGCATCAAGGTCAGCAAGGTGACGCGCGATGGCAAGTCGCTCACGCTCGCGTATCACGGGCCCGCCGATCTGTTCGGCGATAGCTGCTTGCTCGACGGCGGACCGCGCACGGAGATGGCCGAAGCCGTCGAGAATGCGCTGCTCTCCGAGATCGATCGCATCCACTTCGAAGAGCTGATGCACTCGCACCCGTCGCTCGGCCTCGCGATGACGCGCCTGATGATCGTGCGCCGCCGCGAGCTCGAGAACAAAGTCGAAGCGCTCGTGTTCCGCGACGTGTCGAGCAAGCTCGCCGAGCTGCTCGTCAAGCTCGCCGGCGAGTACGGCGTCGACGACGCGCGCGGCACGTTGGTCGCGCTCAAGATCACGCATCAAGAGCTCGCGAACCTGATCGGCTCGACGCGCGAGACCGTGTCGCTGACGCTGTCGAATTTCAAGCGCAAGCGGATGATCGCGACCGAGGGCCGCAAGGTCATCATCAGCGACAGCGAAGCGCTGCGCGCGCTGTACTGATCGTCACAGCAGCAGCGCGACGGCGGTGACGAGTGACGTCAGCACGATCATCGCTCCGAGCGCGGGCTCGGCGAGGTCGCCGACCGCGCTGAGCCCACACGCCGGTGTGCCGTGGCAATCGTCGTCGCTCTTCTTCAGCATCGCGTGCGCGATGAGGCCACCGCCGATCGCCGTGCCGGTGACCGCAACAGCCGCGGGAACACACGACGGAACCGCGACCGCGAGCGCGGCGGCGACGAGCAAGTTTCGTTTGGACACGTCTCCAACGTGCGACCGCACGCTCGCGGCGCCAACGGAAACGCCGGGCAGCTTACGTGCGCCGCGCGACCATCTCGAACGCGAGCGAAAATGCCGCCTGCATCGAAGTCGCGCGCGCGAGTCCTTTGCCGGCAATGTCGTACGCCGTGCCGTGATCCGGCGAGGTGCGCACGATCGGCAGGCCGAGCGTGACGTTCACCGACTCGTCGAAGTCGATCAGCTTGACCGGGATCAAGCCTTGGTCGTGATACATCGCGACGAGCGCGTCGTAGCGACCGTGCAGGTGATCGCGAAACGCCGCATCTGGAACGAGCGGGCCGAACAGCGCGGCCGGCTCGCACGCCGTCTCGAGCGCGGGCGCGATGATCTCGGCGTCCTCGTCGCCGAGCAAGCCATCCTCGCCGGCGTGCGGGTTGAGCCCGACCACACCGATGCGCGGCCGCGCGATCGCGAAGTCGCGCACGAGCGATTCGGCGACGAGCTCGACGACGCGGCGGATCCGCTCGGTCGACAGCTCGAGCACGACCTCGACCAGCGGACGATGCACGGTCGCGAGCGCGATCTTGAGCTTGGGCCCGACGAAGAACATCGCGACGTCGTGCGCGCCGAGCCGCTCGGCGAGCATTTCGGTGTGGCCGAGGAACTGGAAGCCGCCGCGGCGCGCCCATGTCTTCGAGATCGGCGCGGTCACGATCGCGACGAGCTCGCCCGCGCGTGCCGCCGCGACCGCGGCTTCGAGGTAACCGACCTGCGCCGTGCCCGCGCGCTCGTCGGGACGGCCCGGCTCGGCCGCATCGCCGAGGCCCTCGCCGCGGATGTCGACGTCGGGGGGCAAGCTGACTCCCAGCACGTGCGCGGCGCGCTCGAGCGGGGTGCGATCGCCGAACACGACGCAGCGCGCCCGTTGCTCGGGCGACGCGTATGCGAGCGTCGCTGCCACGATTTCCGGCCCGATGCCGGTCGGGTCGCCGAGCGTGATGCCTAGCGAGCTCATGATCCGACGCTAGCACTTGCCCGCGATATTTGTTCCGCCATCCTAAGATCCGTGGATCGCGCGGTCATCCTTTCACTGGCGGTCGCCGGCTGTGCGGGCGCGAGCGCGGCCACGCAGCCGACGGCGCAGGCGCCCGCGCCGGTCGCGCTCCAGCCAGCCGGCTCGGCCGAGCCCGTCGAGCTCGGCCTCGTTCCCGGCGAGACCATGACGTTCGACGTCCACCTCGGCGGTGTCCTCGCCGGCGAGGCACGGCTCGCGGTCGGTGAGATCGGCGCGATCGATGGCCACCGCGCGATCGTCGTCAAGTCGCGCGCCGAGACCGCCGGCGCCGTCGCGCTGTTCAAGCAGATCAGCGACGAGACGACCACGGTGATCGATGCCGATAACGGCCGTCCCCTCGAGCTCGACACGACCGCGACGTCGAGTGGCACGACGACGACCGCCCACGCCGATTTCACCGCGAACGCGGCGATCGTCAAGTTCGCGAAGTCCGACGAGCCGCGGCCGCACGTGTATCGCGTGAACTTCGCCGGTCAGGCCGCATACGACGCGCACGCCGCGATGGCGCAGTTGCGCGGCTGGCACGGCGCCCCCGGCACGAAGCGCACGGTCTACGTGGTCGGCGGCAAGCGGCTGTGGCGCGTCGACGTGTCGGTCGTCGGCGTCGAATCGATCGGCTCGGCGATGGGCAATCGCCGCGCGGTGCACCTCGACGGCGTCGCGTTTCGCGCTCGTCCGAACCTGACGCTCGAGTCGCAGACCGCGACGCGCACGTTTTCGGTCTGGCTCACCGACGATGCCGATCGCGTGCCGCTCAAGCTCGTCGCCAAGACCGAGCTCGGCGAGGTCGCGATGGATCTCACCGAGTACAACCGGCCGTAGCATTGTCGCTCCGCCGCCCGGTGTCACCGCGCAAGCACATCGCGGCGCCCGGCGGCGCCCGGCGGCGCCCGGCTTCGCATCGCGCCGCGCGAGGTCGACGGCGGCGTCGCCGGGCAGTCGCGAAAACCGACCAACTGGTTGGTCGGTCCTGTTTTCGCGCGATGAGCTTCGCGCCTCGGATCGCTGCACGTCGTCGGAAATGCCAAAGTTGGTTGGTTAACCAACCAACTTTGGCAACAACGGCACCGGCGACCTTCCAGCGCACCGACCAACTGGTTGGTCGGTCGAGATCCGCGGGCGGGTCGTCCATCGCGACCCCGAGCTCCAACGTCAGCTCGATCGCTTCGGCGTCTCGATCGTGCCCGCGACGTGCTTGGTGTCGTTGGCGGTGATCGGACGACTGCCGTGAATGACCACGATCTCGGGCTGCGAGTCGGGATCCGACATCGGCGTGTCGACCTCGATCTCGACGAACCGCTCGATCGAGATTTCGGGCTCGTCGTCATCGATGCGCATGGTCGGCCGCGTGTGGCGGGTCGACGTCCGCGGCGGCGCATACGTCGGCATCGGCGGCGCGTCGGCCTCGATCGTGATCTCGGTGGGGGCTTCGTCATCGGCACCGGCGGCTTCGACCGCCGGCTCGATCCGCGGCTTCGACGCGCGCGGCTTGTCATCGGTAAGGTCGGCGAAGACTTCGTCGATCTGCGCGTCGGCTTCGGCGCGCGCGGCTTTCGGCACGATCAGGTCGGTGGGCATCGGCGAGCGCGCGCGCTCGGGAGTCGGTTGGCCCGGAGGGCGCTGCAGTGCCGGGCGTTTCTCCGTCGAGGTTCGCGGGATCATCGGCTCGGGAATCGCGACGTGTGGATCGGTGGGCCCGCGCGCGAGCTCGTTGTCGACGCTCTTCGTCGCCGCCGCCCGCATCGCGAACCCGAGCGGCGGCGTCGGCGCCCGCTCGATCGTTGCCTTGGCGACGTTCGCGCGACCGTCGGGCAGCGTCGGGCCGCTTTCCGAAACCGGTTTGCGCGGCGGCGATACGGTCCGCGGCAAGCTCGGCGCCGGCGTGTGCGGCAGCGGCGGCAGCGTCGCCGCCATCCCCGGGTCGTTCGAATTGTGGCGCGTGCGCGGCGCGGAGACTTCGGGTTTGTCGCTGACGATCGTCGGCACCGCCTGCGTCGCGGCGACTGCCATGCCGAGCTCGGTGTTGCGTACGTGACCTTCGTCGGACGATGCGGCATCGACGACGGCACCGCCGATCGTTTCGGCGCGGCTCGATTCCGACTCGGGCTTGGAGCGATCGCCCAAGATCACGCCGAGCGATTCCGCGAGCTGTTCGCCGAGCTCGGTGTCATCGGCGCACAGCTCGCGAAAATCATCGGCGCGCAGCGCGAGCGCACGGACGTCTTTGATCACCACGCCGAGGCCATGCTTGTCGGGCAACGGTTTGCTCGGCGCGAGCGCTTCCGGATACAAGAGCCCGCCCGGTCCCATCACGGCGCCGTGCTCGAGCTCGACCTCGCCTTCGACGATGATCCACGCGACGCGATCGCCGAGCGTTTGCGCCGGAATGCGATCCTCGACGCCGAACTCGCGCGGCAACGCGATCCGCAGGCCGCGCAGCCGGCCTTGCGGCGAGCTCTTCGCCCACAGCGGGCACGACGCGATCACTTTCTCGTCGGCTTGCAGCTGCGCGAGCGGCCGCGCGGTCTCGCCCGCTTCGACGACCTTGACGACGAGCGCGGTCGCGTTGTCGGCGCCGCCGCGGGCGAGCGCCAGCTCGACGAGCTTTTGTGCCGCGCGAGCCGGACTCGGCTGTTGCGACAACACCTCGCCGATCTCGACTTCCTGCACGTACTCGGTGACGCCGTCGCTGCAGAGCAGAAAGCGATCGCCGGTCGCGACCGGCACGATGAACGTCGCGACCTTGCACTCCTGGCCGATGCCGAGCGCGTTGGTCAGCATGCTCTTGAACCGCGCGCCTTCGTTCGAGGTGTCGACGTCGACGCCCGCCGCGAGCAAGCGCGCGAGCAGCGTGTGGTCCTCGGTCAGCTGCATCGCGATGTTGTCGCGCACGAGATACGCGCGCGAATCGCCGCACTGCGCGAACACGATGTCGCCGCCGACCACGAGCGCGCCGACGATCGTCGTGCCCATGCCGTGCTTGGACTTGTCGCGCTGCGCTTCGCCGACGATCGCATCGTGCGCGGCGACGACGCCTTCTTGCACGATCGTGAGCAGCCGCTTGCGAGCCTCCGCCGTGCCGAGGTCGAGCCAGTCATCGCTGACGTCTTCGACGTTCGTGCTCGACCAATGCTCGCGCACGACACGCACCGCGAGCGCGCTCGCGACCTCGCCGGCCGCGTGACCGCCCATGCCGTCGCAGACGGCGAAGATGCCGCGCGAGACGTCGAGGAAGTGCGAGTCCTCGTTGTGCTCGCGAACTTTTCCGACGCTGGTCTCGCAAGCACCGACGATCGAGGCGCGTGCTGCCACGAGATCAAGAATACACACGTCGCCGCGGAAATACGTCGCTAGCCGCGAATCTTGTAACCGACGTTGCGCACTGTTTCGATAAGCTCGCCCGCGCCGCCGAGCTTGCTGCGCAGTCGACGTACGTGAATGTCGACGGTCCGCGTGCCACCGGCATACTGGTAACCCCACGCGCGCTCGAGCAGCGCGTGTCGGGTGAACACGCGGCCGCGATGCTGCGCCAGAAATCGCAGCAGCTCGAACTCCTGATGCGTGAGCTCGATGCGCCGGCCGCCGATCTTGGTCTCGTAGCCCGCGAGGTCGATCACGAGATCATCGATCTTGATTACCTCGTCGGATCCGAAAGTCGCCGATTTCCAATCGAGCTGGCGCACGCGCGCGTAGAGCTCGGCGGGAACCAGCGGCATCAGCACGAAGTCGTCGAACCCGATCGAGAAGTCGAGCGCGGCGAGGCGCGCGACGGTGACCGCGACGAGGATCGGCACCTCGACGAGCGGCCCGGTATCGCGCAATTTCTGGATCGACTTCTGCGCGCGCGCCACGTCGTCGGCGGCCTCGACGATCACGCACGCCGGCGGGTACTGCGTTAGCTCGTCCTCGTCGAGCCCGCCCAAGTCGAAGCGCCCCAGCGCGATCCGGCCGCCGAGCTCGACGAGCAGCGTCGCGACGGAGCCCGGTTCACGAGCCGTCCGCTCCGGATCCGCACAGATCACTACCGCGCGCACACCGGCAGTGATCTCTGTTCCCGGAACGTCGCGTCAAGGGCTGCGCGAACGTTGGTGGATTCCGACTATTGCCCCGGGCGGGGAACATGTAAGAATTGAACCCGGATGGAAGAGTTCCACTGCTCGTTTTGTGGAAAGCAGCGGCGAGAGGTTCGCAAGCTCATCTCGGGTCCGCGCGTCTTCATCTGCGATCAGTGCGTTACGCTGTGCAACGACATCCTGGCCAAAGAAGAGGCCTCCGAACGGCCGAAGTACCCGCCGCCGCGCGCGATCGTCGAAGAGCTCGATCGCTACGTCGTCGGCCAAAAAGACGCCAAGCGCGCGCTTTCGGTCGCCGTCTACAACCACTACAAGCGCATAGGCCTGCGCGGCAAGCAGACCGACGTCGAGCTGCAAAAGGGCAACATCCTGCTGATCGGGCCGACCGGCTCGGGCAAGACGCTGCTCGCCCAGACGCTCGCCAAGAAGCTGGATGTGCCGTTCGCGATCGCGGACGCGACCACGCTCACTGAGGCCGGCTACGTCGGCGAAGACGTCGAGAGCGTCGTCAAGGCGCGGTTCCGCGCCGCCGGCGGCGACGTCGAGAAGACCGCGCGCGGCATCATCTGCATCGACGAGATCGACAAGATCGCGCGCAAGGGTGGCACGCCGTCGCCGACGCGCGACGTCTCCGGCGAAGGCGTGCAGCAAGCACTGCTCAAGATCCTCGAGGGCAAGACCGCGACGATCACGCCCGACGGCGCCCGCAATCGGCCGCAGCAAGAGCTGATTCAGATCGACACGACCGACATCTTGTTCATCTGCTGCGGCGCGTTCAACGGCCTCGAAGACATCGTGCGCCGCCGCACCGGCCAGCGCGGCCTCGGCTTCGGCGCGCAGGTCTCGACGGCGGAAGATGACAAAGACATGCTGCGCCGCCAGGCGCGCACCGAGGATCTGATCAAGTTCGGCATGATCCCCGAGTTCATGGGCCGCTTGCCCGTGATCGTCTCGTGCGATGCGCTCGACGTCGACGCGCTCACCGAGGTGCTGTGGAAGCCGAAGAACGCGCTCGCCAAGCAGTATCACCGCTTGTTCGAGCTCGAAGGCGTGAAGCTCAACTTCCGGCCCGATGCGCTGCGCGCGATCGCGGAAGAAGCGTCGCGTCGCAACTCGGGCGCACGTGGATTACGCGCGATCCTCGAAGAAGTCATGCTCGACGTGATGTACGAGATTCCTTCGCTGACCGGCGTCAAGGAATGCGTCGTGACGCGCGACGTCGTCGAGAGCCGGGCGCGGCCCGAGCTCGTGCTCGAGTCCAAAGCGGCCAGCTAGCCAATCACTGCTGCAGATACTGCGACGGCGAGTCTGTAACGCACTCTTCGGGGCCGAAGTCGAGCGCCGCAGTATCGGCGCCAGTCGGCCACTTGTACACGCCGGTCCAGCACACCGTGTTGCCAGCTGACTCGGCTTTGAGCTCGCCATAGGTGAGCGTCGTAGAGCTCTGGAGCGTGCAGCTCACCGAGAGGTTCTGTTGATAGCCTACCG
>DATBAS010000112.1:0-33931 GCA_036271395.1 Kofleriaceae bacterium | reverse complement strand
CGAGACCGATCTCGGTCCCGCTCGGCGCCATCGTACCGGTGCCGGTCGCGGCGCCGGCGGCGCGCTCGTTTTGATACATCAGGTCGGCGAACTCGGCGCGACCTTTCTTGAAGCCGTTGGTCGACACGTTCGCGATGTTGTTCGCGGTGACGTCGAGCTTGGTCTGCTGGGCTTCCATGCCCGTGGCTGCAGTTGCGAGTGAACGAAACATAGGATGCTATCTTTCTCGCTCTTAGCGCGGGCCGCCGAGCGTCTTCGCGGTTTGGTCGTCGATGTCGTGATAGTTCTGGATCACGCGCATCAGCGATTCGTAGTTGCGTTGGACCTTCACGAGGTCCACGACGCCGTGAACGATGTTGACGTTGCTCGACTCGAGCATTCCCGAGCGCACCGTCGGTGGCGTGTTGTCTTTGATCGGCGTGCCGGTCGCCGAGTACAACGTGCCGCCTTCGCGTTTGAGCTGGTTGGTGTTGAACTTGACGAGCGAGAGCTTGCCGGCGTTTTGGCCGTCGGCGGTGATCGTGCCGTCGCTACCGACGGAAACGTTGGTCGCGGTCGGCGGCAGCGAGATCGGCTGGTTGCCTTCGCCCATGACTTTGTAGCCATCGGGCGTGACGAGCGTGCCCTGGCTGTCGAGCTGGAAGTTGCCGGCGCGCGTGAAGCGAGCGCCTTGCGGCGTCTGCACCGAGAACATGCCGTCGCCTTCGATCGCGAGGTCGAGCGGGTTGTTGGTCTGGAGCATCGCGCCGTTTTGCGAATCGAGCGTCTTGCCCGTGTTGGTCTGCACCGAGACTTGGTCGGGCGACTTCGCGCGAGATAGCGCCTCCGAGAAGCTGATGTGCTCGGCGTGAAAGCCGGCGGCGTTCGCGTTCGCGATGTTGTTCGCGGTCGCGTCCATCGCGTTCGATTGCGCGATGGCGCCGGCGGCGGCGATGTAGATGCCGCTGCCCATATCAGACCGCCTCTTCCGCGCTGCCGCCCGCGTTGGTGACGAGCGAGCGGAGCCGAGCGATCGCGCGGCCGTGCAGCTGGCACACGCGCGAGCGGGTGACGTCGAGGACCTCGCCGATCTCGGTGTAGGTGAGCTCCTCGGTGTAGTAGAGGTTCAACAGCAAGAGGTCTCGCTGGTCGAGCTTGGCGAGCGCGTCGCGGATGCGCTGGGTCGCGCGGCGGTGCGAAAGCGACAGCTCGGGCGAGCTCTCGTCGCCGGTCGGCAGGATCGTGTCGTCGTCCATCTCGAGCGCGCCGACCGTGACGTGCACGATCTGCTCGAGGTTGGTGCGATATTCCTCGACGCTGACGCCGAGCTTCTCGGCGATCGCTTCGTCGGTCGCTTCGCCGTGCTGTTGCTCGAGCTTCTGGATGACGTCGCCGATCTGGCGGGCCTTGCGGCGCATCCGGCGCGGCATCAGATCGCCGCGGCGGAGCTCGTCGATGACCGCGCCGCGGATCCGCTTCTCGGCGAACGACAGGAACGGCTCGGCGCGCGTCTCGTCGTAGCGTTCGGCGGCTTCGGCGAGACCGAGCATGCCCGCGGCGACGATGTCGTCGCGCGAGATCCAATCCGGGCAGCTGCGCGCGATGCGGAGCGAGATCCTGCGCGCGATCTCGACGTGCTCTGCGATCAGGCGATCGCGTTCGCGAGCGGACGGTTGGTTCTGTGTTGCGTAGGCCTTCATCGAGCTTCTCCTTGGGCGCGCTCGCGCCACCACGTCTGCGGCGCGGCCAGCTGGCCGAGCGCTTTTGCAACCGAGCGAATCGCCCGCGCCGCGGGCGCATCGGGCGAGTGAACGAGTAGGGGCACGCCGATCTGGGCGGCCTCGGCAACCGCCGGATCCGACGGGATCGGCGGCAGCACGGTGACATCGAGATCGAGGAAGCGATTGACCAGCGCGGTGAGTCGCGCGGTGACTTCGTCGGCATGCGCGCGCGACAGCACGCGGTTCGCGACGATGTGAGCGTGGGTGACGGCGTGCTCGGTCGCGAGGACCTTGAGGCAGGCGTACGCGTCGGCGATCGACAGCGGCTCCGGGTTGACGACGACGACGACGCTGGAGGTCGCGCCGGCGAACATGGTCTGCGCCGAGCTGATGCCGGCCGCGACGTCGATCACGAGCGAATCGAACTTCGGTGCGAGCGACTCGACGAGCTCGAGGATGCGGCGCAGGCCGCCGACCCCGAGGTTCGCGAGCACGTTGCTGCCGTTGAGCCCGGGCAAGAGCTTCACGCCGTGCGTATCGACGAGCACGTCGGCGACGGCTGCACCACCGAGCGCGTCGAGCACGTTCTTCTCCGGCGCGACGCCGAGCAAGAGGTTCAGGTCCGCCATGCCGAGGTCGGTGTCGACGAGCAGCGTCTTCGCGCCGGCTTGTGCGTACGCGACGGCGAGGTTGACCGACAGCGTGCTCTTGCCGATGCCGCCTTTGCCGCCGGTGACGGCGACGGCGCGGCGCGCGGGCGCGATCTCGCCGGTCTTGCCACCGCGAAGCACGCGCAACGTTGCAGCTTGATCCGCCATGGTGATCTCAGGCCGCCTGCGCGTTCGTGAGGCCGGTCGCGGCGAGCTCGAGCACGCGCTCGCTCGTCGGCTCTTCGAGATCTTCGGGCACCGCTTGGCCGGTCGTGATCCACGTGATCGGCAGCTCGAGGCGGAGCGGCGCGCGCGCCATCTCGGGCGCGGTCTCGATCTCGTCGACCTTGGTGAACAAGAGGCGCGCCGGCGCCAGCACGCGGTAGCGATTGCACAGCGACTCGATCATCGTCGCGGTCGAACCCGCCGAGACGACGAGGTGCGTCTCGATCGGTGCGCACTGGCGCACGCCGGCCGCGAGCTCGGCGATCGCGGCGCTATCGCGCGGGCTGCGGCCCGCGGTGTCGATCAGCGTGAGGTCGTCGTCGTCGTCGATCGCGTCGGCGAGATCGCCCGGCGACGCGACGACCTTGAGCGGCACGCCGATCAGGTCGGCGAACGTGCGGATCTGGTCGATGCCGCCGACGCGGTAGTTGTCGAGCGTGATCAGCGCGACGCGCTTGTTCTCGATCAGCGCGGCGCGAGCCGCGAGCTTCGCGATCGTCGTGGTCTTGCCGACGCCGGTCGGGCCGACCAGCATGATGATGCGGCCTTGCGACGGCGCCGTGAGCTGCGTGCTCGCGATCGTCGTGGTGCCACGTGCGCCGTTCGCCGGCGGCGTAGGTTGCGGCGCCTTGAGGTCCTCGACGAGCTTGCGGAGCGAGGCGACCTCGTTGCGCAGCTCGGTGGTCATCCGCGTGTCACCGCTCTGCGCGCGAACCAGCGCGCGCAGGCTCTTGATCTCGTTCTTGAGCGAGCCGAGCACGCGCTCGGTCTCGTCATCGCGTTGCGGGGCCGCCGATTGGCTCATGCCCATCGTCGGGCCGGTCGAGCCGTTCGCGGCCGCGAACGCGCCGAAGCCGCGGGGCAGGCGAACCGGCTCGTTGTCATTGTCGTCGTCGATCGCCGCGGAGATCTCGCACGCGGTGCCGAGCAGGCCGCGCCGGATCTGGCGCGTCGCGACGATCACCGCTTGGTCGCCGAGCTCCGCCTTCACCTTGGCGACTGCCTCGCGCATGTTGCTGCCTTCGAACTTCAGAATCTTCACGCGGCCTCCTGCGATGCGGAGACGACTCCGCGGGTCACGAACGGAACAGTGGGATCGACTTCGCGGTAGCTCATGACGACCAAGCCCGGCACGTGGCGCTGGGCGATGCCGGCGACGGTGCGGCGGAGATCAGGAGCGACGACGAGCACCGGCGGCTCGTCTTTCATCGCCAAGTCGCGCGAGCGATTGACGAGGTCTTCGGTGAGCCGCGACAGCGCGCGGGTGTGCTTGACGCCGCCTTCGCGCAGCATCTGCTCGGCGCGCGGGTCGAGCACGAGCGGGCGGAGCGAGCCATCGAGCGACAGCTGGTTGCGAGTCAAGCGGCGCGCGAGTCGCTGGCGGACCATCTCGACGAGGTCGTCGGGGTTCTTGGTGGCGGGTGCGTGGTCGGCGAGCGCTTCCAAGATCGAACGGAGGTCGCGAATCGACACGCCTTCGCCGAGCAGCTTGCGCAGCACCTGGATCACGCTGCCCATCGGCAACAGCGTCGGGATGAGCTCCTCGACCACTTTGGCGTTCTGCTTGCCGACGATGTCGAGCAACTCTTGAACCTCGCGGCGGCCGAGCAGGTCGTGCGCGTTGCGGCGAATGAGCTCGGTGAGGTGCGTCGCGATCACGGCGGCCGAATCGACGACGGTGCAGCCGGCCGCTTCGGCGCGAGCGCGCTCGCCCTGAGCCAGCCATTTGGCCGGCAGACCGAACGTCGGCTCGGTCGTCGCTTCGCCGGGCAGGTTCTTGGTCGCCGTGCCGGTCGGGTCGATGGCGAGCACGCGGTGGACGTGGACTTCGCCTTCGGCGATCACGACGCCCGAGAGCAGCACGCGATAGCAACCCGGGCGCATGCGCAGGTCGTCGCGGATGTGAACGGCCGGCACGAGGATGCCGAGCTCGCTGGCGAGTTGCTTGCGCAGCGTGGCGATCCGCTTGAGCAGCTCGCCGCCGCGCGCCGCATCGACCATGTTCAGGAGGTCGAGGCCGACCTCGAGCGCGAGCAGCTCGACGGGGAGTGCGGCTTCGATCTCGCCGCGCTGAGCTTTTTCGTCGGAAACATTCTTGGGCTCGGTGGCACGGGCGAGCGGATTCGTGGTGTCGGCGGATTCAAGGGAGTTGCCGCCGTCCTTCGCACGCTTCGACGCCCAGGCGGCCACGCCACCGAGCCCAAGAAACAAGATATGCGGCATGCCGGGCAGGAGCCCGATGGCCGCGAGCAGCGCCGCGACGACCTTGAGCGGGCGCTTGCGCGTCAGCATCTGGCCGGTGAGCGCGTCGCCGAGCTTGGCGTCGTCGCCGCGGGTGGTGAGCAGCGCCGAGCCCGTCGAGACGAGCAGCGCCGGCACTTGCGCGACGAGGCCGTCGCCGATCGAGAGCACCGTGTACGTCTGTGCCGCGTGACCGATCGACATGCCCTTTTGGGCGACGCCGATGATGATGCCGGCGACGATGTTGACCGCGAGCACGAGCAGGCCGGCGATCGCGTCGCCGCGGACGAACTTCGACGCGCCGTCCATGGCGCCGTGGAAGTCGGCTTCGCGCTGGATGCCGAGGCGGCGAGCCTTCGCTTCTTTGTCGGTGATGAGGCCGGCGCCGAGATCGGCGTCGATCGCCATCTGCTTGCCGGGCATCGAGTCCAACGTGAAGCGCGCCGACACTTCCGAGATGCGCTCGGCGCCCTTCGTGATGACGATGAAGTTGACGATGACGAGGATCAGGAAGATGACCGCGCCGACGACGAAGTTGCCGCGGATCACGAACTGACCGAACGCGGCGATGACGGCGCCGGCCGCGTGATCGTCGTTGCCGGTCAAGATCAGGCGCGTCGATGCGACGTTGAGCGAGAGCCGGAACAGCGTGACGAACAAGAGCAGCGACGGGAACGACGAGAAATCCGTCGGCTTCTCGACGTAGAACGCGACCAGGAACGTCAGCGCGCTGATGCACAGCGACAGGCCGATGAGCAGGTCGAACAGCGGCGCGGGCAGCGGCGCGAGTGCGACCGCGAGCATGCCGACGAGCGCGCCGGCCATGATCCATTGACCGTTGGCCGACTTCACGCCGCCCTCCCGTGCTTGATGCGATAGACGAACGCGAGGACTTCAGCGACCGCCTTGTAGAGGTTCGACGGCACCGGCTTGCCTTCGTCGACGAGCTTGTGCAGCGCGCGAGCGAGCGGCGGGCGCGACAACACCGGCACGCCGTTCTTGCGCGCGACCTCGCGAATCTTCGCGGCGTACTCGTCGACACCCTTGGCAACGACGGTCGGCGCGACATCTTTCTTGTCGTCGTAGCGCAGCGCGACCGCGTAGTGCGTCGGGTTGACGACCACGACATCGGCGCTCTTGACGGCGGCCTGCATGCGGCGCTTCGCCATCTGCTTCATCTTCTGGCGGCGCTTGCCCTTGATGTGCGGGTCGCCGTCCGACTCTTTGTGCTCGCGCCGCAGCTCCTCGGTCGTCATCTTCATCTGCGTCTGGATCTTGCGGCGGGCCAAGATGTAGTCGACGGCGGCGAGCGCGACGAGCGCACCGATCACCGACTCGAGCGCGCGGATGATCGTCGAGCTCGCGAGCGTCGCGAGCGCGCCCATCGATGCCGGGCGCTGCGCCGCGATGTTGCCGAGCGCGATCGCGACGATCACGCCGACCGCGAGCAGCTTCATCACCGCGCCGCCGGTCCGGCGGAAGATCTGCGATGGCGAGAACAGGTTCGGCAGGTTCGCGTGTGGCGACAGCCGCGAGAAATCGATCTTCCAGCCCTTGAACGCGGGCGGGAAGCCGAGCTGCGTGACGACCGCGGCGATCGCGCCGAGCGCCGCGCCGATCGCGACGGGCGAGCACGCGGTGAAGAACGTGCGAACTGCTTCGTGGCCGATGCCGGTCGCATCGCTGCCGTCGGCGGCGAGTGCGGCGTCGCGCGTGAACGTACGTAGTGCGCCGAACGCCGTCGCCCCGGTCGCGATCAACGAGACTGCGCCGCCCGAGAACGCCGCCGCCGTGACCACATCGCGCGACAAAGCGATCTCGCCGCGCTGGCGGAATTCTTTCATCCGCTTCGGCGATGCTTTGTGAGTGCGTTGTGGGTCGGCCACGGGCGCGACTAGTGCAGCCGACGTGCCGTACGCAACTCGTCGAGATCACCGAGCTTCGTCGATCGATGACACCGTCATTGTCGGCGTCATTGACGCGAGCTACGGCGCCAGGACCTGCGTGGCTTGACGCGCTGCCTCGGCGATACCCGAGACGAACGAGCCACTCGACGCAAGCAAGATGGTCGTACCTAGTGCGAGCACCGCCGACAACGCGACGGAAAATACGTTCATCGCCGGCGCGGCGCGATTCATCACCGCAAGCCCGACGTTGGTGACGAGCGCGGCGAGCATGATCGGCGCGGCGAGCGAAAGGCCCTGGCCGAACGCCGCGGTGCCGACTCGAAGCAGATCTAAGCAGCCGTTGCCGAGCGCGAACACCGTCGCCGGCGTCGCGACGCCGCGGACGAGCGCTTCGAGCCCGTTCGCAGCCAAGAACGCGAGGCCCGCGAGCGACGTCGTGATCATGCGAATCACGCCCGCCGACTCGCCGGCGTTGGGGTCGAACTCCTGCGCGAAGCCGAGGCCGAGCACGAGGCCGATGACCTGACCCGCGACGGCGACGCGCGCGAGCACGAAGCTCGCGGTCAACCCCGTGATCACGCCCGACGCGAGCTCGAGGATCGCGGTGCGTGGCAGGTCGACGTACATCACGCCGGGATGGTTTGCGGAGATCGCCAGCGCGACCGACACGGCGAGCACGAGCTTGGCGCGGGCAGGCACGCCGCCATCGCCGATCACGGGCGCCGTCATCGCGACCGCGCCGACGCGCAGCAGCACGACGATGAACGCGCCGATCGTGGGCTCGGTGATGGTCGGAATCACGGCGGGGGAGCAATGGTGGTCGGCGGCTCGGCGAGCACGCTGGGCTTTGCCGAGGATTCGAACGCGTCGACGGTGAAGTGGCCGAGCTTGTCGAGCATCCAGTGGCCGCCGAGGGCGAGCACGACGAGCGCGACGCCCAGCTTCGGAACGAACGTGAGCGCGCTCTCCTGCAACTGGGTCGCGGTCTGGAGCAGCGCGATGATCAAGCCGACCGCGAGGCCGACGAGCACGAACGGCGCGGCGACCTCGGCCGCGGTCGTGATCGACGTGCGCCACAGATCGAGCAGCGCGTCTTCGCTCACCCGCGCACTCCGCGCAGCAGCGACTCGACGACGACGTGCCAGCCGTCGATCATCACGAAGATCAGCAACTTCGCAGGGAGTGACACGATCGACGGCGGCACCATCACCATGCCGAGCGAGGTCAGCACCGTCGCGGCGACGAGGTCGATCACGAGGAACGGCAGCAAGATCGTCAGGCCGATCTTGAACGCCATGCGCAGCTCCGAGACGATGAAGGCCGGGATCAGCGCGCGCATCGGCACGTCGTCGAGCGTCGACGGCCGCGCCGAGCCGGAAGCATCGAGGAACAGCTCGAGGTCGGCGTCGCTGGTGTGCTTGATCAGAAACTCGCGAAGCGGCGGCAGCGCGGCTTCGATCGCCGCGGACTCGCTCATCTGGCCGTCGAAGTAGGGCTTGCCGCCCTTGTCGTACATCTGCATCGCGACGGGCGCCGACACGAACACGGCCATGAACAGCGCGAGCCCGACGAGGACCTGGTTCGGCGGCGCCGATTGCGTGCCCAAGCCGGTGCGCACGAAGCCCAAGACGACGATGAAGCGGACGAAGCAGGTGCAGGACAGAACGATCGCGGGCAGCAGCGTGACGAGCGTGAGCAGGACGACCATGCCGATCGGGCCTGCCGATCCCGAACCGGTGCCGCCGTGGAGCAGCGCGCTCGGGTCGATGCTCGGCGGAGTCACCGGCGCCCCGTCGCGGCAAGGATTTCCTTGGCCCACGCGAGGTCGGGCTCACCACGGTTGTCGTCGAGATCGGGAAGCGGCTCGATGGTCGGCATGCGCTGCGCGGTCGGTGTGCGACCGACGATCGGCAGGTTGTTTTGAGTCTGCGCGCGCAGCTTCAAGATGCCCGCGACAGAGGGGCTGAGCGACGGCCGCTCGGGCGTGGTGTCGACGGCGGTCGCGGTCGGCAGACGCGGCAGACGCGGGCCATCGTTGGTCTCGACCGCCGGTGCGTTGGCCGTGCCGCGCGGCCACTGGCCGAGCACGCGAACCTGCGTGCCGGTAACCGAGACGATCATCTCGCGCTGGCCGGCGGCGAGCCACACGACCTTCGCTTTGTTGCCGAGCGTGCGCTGCGCGATGACGTCGATCGTCGAGGTCTGCGTGGCCGCGGCTTTTTGCTTCTTCTTCATGAAGTACGCGGCGCCGCCGAGCGCGCCGAGTGCTGCGATCGCGTAGAAGCCCGTGCCGGACCAGTCGCGCTTCTCGGGTGGAATCGGCGTGCCTAACTTCTGCGGCTCGGGCTTTTTCTCGACGGGGATTTCGACTTTCGCGACCGGCGCGGCCGCGGGAGTCGCGTCGACTTTCGCGGGGATCGGCGCGGGCGCTTCGAGCTTCGGCGCTTCGGCCTTCGGCGGCTCGGCGGCTTTCACCGGCGCGGCGGCCGGTTGCGGCTGCGCCGGCTGCGCGGGCTGCGCGAGCTGTGCGTGGCGCGGGAAGATGAGGTGAACGTCGCTGCCGACTTGCTCGGCATGGGCGAGCTTCGCGAGCTCGTGAACTTCGGGTTTGTCGAGCCGCGTCTTCACGCTGAGCGCGAAGCCATCGAGCTCGACCTGCATCACGGTCGTATCCGGCGACGTCTGGCGGCTCGCGCTCGGGTTGCCGACGAGCGGCACTTCGAGGCGCGAGCGGATCTGCGAGACGTTGGTGTTCTTGATGGTGAGGTTATGTGCGATGACCTCGACCGAATCGCCGTGATCGACGACGGAGAACGTGACCTCGCCTTCGGCGTGCGCGTGCCGGGCATGCATCACGGGGGCGAGCACCGCGAGCAACGGAAGCAGCTTGAACCGCATGACTACTGGTCCTTTCCGCTGACCAGCTCGACGATGCGGATGCCGGTGCGCTCGCCGATCGCGATCGCTTCGGCGCGGGCGATCAAGCGGCTGTTGACGCGGACGTCGAGCGGCGCGCCGGTCTGCTTGTCGAGCGTGATGATCGAGCCCGGCCCGAGGCGCGCGGCGAGCTCGCTGATGTTGAGGCGCGTGCGGCCGAGCTCGATCGTGACGTCGAGTGGGACGTCGTGGAGCAACGATTCGAGTGCAGCGGGATCGAAGTTGGTCTCGTCGGGAGAATCGCTCATGACTGGGTTCCTTGGCCGTGCACGACGGAGATGATCTGGACCGCGAGCACGCCTCGACTGACGACGGGCTTGCCCCAGGCCTTGAGCACGCCGCCGCAATACACGGGGACGCGCGAATCGACGAACTTGGGAAGCGCGTGCGTACCGCCGCGCTCGAGCTTGCGAATCTGGTTGAGCGGCAGCCGCAGCGTGCCGAGCTCGACGACGACGTCGACCGGCACGTTCGATAGTGCGTTCGCCACCGACAGCGCCTTCGCCTTGATGGCGGCGAGCGCGGCCGGTTTCGGCAGCAACACCTCGGGGCGGACGTACACGACGACCTTGCCGGCGAGCGCGCCGGAGAACGCGATGGTCACGCGCAAGACCGTGTTTGCCTCGATGAGGCGCTGCACGATGCCGAGCTCGCTCGATGGCTGCAGCTCGGCGTCGAATGCTTCTTGCCACTGCGCGCACCAGGTCTCGAACAGCTGGCGGCCGATCGGCTGGAACAACCGGATCGAGATCGGCGACGGTGCACGCGTGGTATCGGGGTTCGGATCGGCGGTGCCGCCGCAGCGACGGGCCGCGGCGATGTCGATCACCGGGCCGAACACCGAGAACACGGCCTCGGCGTTGCCTGCTTTGCCGCCGGCGAGCCAGCCGCCGCGAAGCTCTTCTTTCGCGGTCGCGCCGTCGATCGACTCGGCGCCGATGACGTCGAGCTGCCACGTGCCGGCGAGATGCTGCTTGAGCATCTTGCTGCCGCGGCGGACCCAGCGCGTCGCCAGGTTGATCAGGACCGGCCGGACCATCTCGACGCTGCGATCGTCGGCGATCAGCGCGAGGCGCGTCGGCTCGACATCAGGCGTGTGCGCGGAGCGACGAGGCGCAGTTTCTCGAATGGCATCCTGGATGGCTTCCAGCTCTTGCGGATCGAGTAGCGCGTCGCTCACGACGGCCGTTAGAGCAACCGCCGTGCCGCGCTAACATCGCGTCGTTACTCGTGGCGGTTTCGAGCTGTCGCCAGGTTTGGCGCTAGTGGCCGAAAGCAAAACCGCGCCGCGAGCCGTACGAACGGTTCGCGACGCGTGTGAGCCAGTCAGCTATTACTGCTGCTTGAGCTGCACCGCGGTCGACAGCATGTCGTCGGCGGTGGTGATCGTCTTGGAGTTCGCCTCGTAGGCGCGCTGATACGCGATCAACGTGACGAGCTCGTTGCTGATGTCGACGTTGCTGGTCTCGAGCGAGCCCGCTTCGATCGCGCCGCGCGCGCCGGTTCCCGGAGCGTCGACGAGCGGCTGGCCAGAGTCTTGGCTCGCCGAGTACAGGTTGTTGTTCTGGCGCGTCAAGCCGGCTTCATTCTGGAAGCTCGCGAGCGCGACTTGCGCGATCACGACTTGCTGGCCGTTGTCGTACGTGCCCGTGATCTTGCCGTCGGTGCCGACCGCAACGCTCGTCAGGTTACCGGCCGGGCGACCGTCGATGTTCGACGCGTTCACCGAGTCGGCCGACGCGTATTGCGACGAGCCGGAGAAGCCGGTGCCGCCGCTCGCGATGTCGTCGCCGAAGCTCATCGAGATCGCCTGGTTCTGCGTGGCGCCGGCGAAGTTGGCCGTGATGCTGCCGGTCTGCGATTGCAGCGAGCCGTCGGTGTTGAACTGCAGCTGCGTCGTGCCGACCGACGTCATCGTGCCTTTGGTGCCGCCGGTGAGATCGCCGCCGTCGACCATCGCGTTCGCGGTCCACGAGCCGTTGCCGTTGTTGACCATGTATTCCTGCACCGTGTGCGCCTGGCCGAGCGAGTCGTACGCGGTGAACGAGGTCTGGTAGTTGTACGACGAGCTATTCGTCGGATCGAACGGCGTGACGGTCGGCGTCGCGTCGTCGGAGTCGAGGTTCATCGACAGCGATGCGGTCGAGGTCGGGACCGCCGGGCTCGTCGTCTTGCCGAGGTCGAGATCGCCGGCCGTCGACGAGCGCACGCCTTGCGAGTTGATCGTGTAGCCCTGCAGCGCGAGGCCGTCCTGGTTGACGATCGTGCCCTGGCTGTTCATCTGGAACTCGCCGTCGCGCGTGAAGTACGTGCCCTGCTGGCCGTCGTTGTTGCCGGCGACCTCGAACAGACCGCCGCCTTGGATCGCGAGGTCGAGCGGGTTGCCGGTCTGCTCGAGCTGACCCTGCGTGAACTGCGTCTGCGATGCATCGACCTTCACGCCGCCGCCGAGCTCCGAGCTGCCCATCTGGCCGCCGAGGATGTCGGCGAACTCGGCGCGCTGCGCTTTGAACCCGATCGTGGACGAGTTGGCGATGTTGTCGCCGACGATGCTGATTGCATTGCCGGTGGCGTCGAGGCCGCTGACGCCGATGTAGAGAGTGTTGTCGATGCTCACGAGCGTGCTCCTGTTTTGTGCATGACCGCCGCGAGCGCGGCTGTGGTCGGGGTGATCGGGGTGGTTGAAGTGGCGGCGGCACCGATGGTGGTGACGTCGCTGGGCGAGACGAGGATTCCGTCCATCTGTAGCTGCGAGCCGTTCGCCGTCAGATCGACCGCGTCGATCGTGTCGTGCCAGTTCGCGGTGATCGGCGTGGTGGTCGTTCCCGACGACACCGACAGCGTGTACTGGCCGGGCGCGACGGTGACGCCCGACGAGTCTTTGCCGTTCCATTGCACGGTGCCGCCGTCGCTCGGGATCGGCAGGCTCGCGACCTGCTTGCCGTTCGAGTCGGTCACGATGATCGACGCGCCGCTGATCGCGCCGGACGATGACACGTTGATCGGCGGGATCTTCGTCGGGTCTTGCACGGTGACCGCGCCGAGCCCGGCATCGCAGGACCGGCCGACGAGGCTCGACAAGCTCGCGTTCGCCGTCGAGCTCTCGGTCGCCGTCAGGTTCGCGAGGTTCGTGTTCGTCTGCGTCTCTTGCTCGACGCTCGAGAACTGCGCGAGCTGCGAGACCATGTCGGCGCCATCTTGCGGGTTGAGCGGATCTTGGTTTTGCAGCTGCGCCATGAACAGCTGCAAGAACTCGCTCTCGGTGCCGACGAGTGCGCCCGATGCAGCGCTACCCGCGCCGCTGGCTGCGGTCGTGGTTGCCGCTTGCGCGGACGTGGTCGTACTGACGGTGGTCATACTTGCTCCTCGAGCTCGAACGGCTCGGTGGAATCGGAATCGGGCGTTTCGCGCTCGGGTGCTTCGTACTGCGGGCGCTCGCGCGGCGTGTCGCGCGGCGTCTCGAACTGATCGAGCTCGAGGCCGCGATGGCGCATCGCATCGTCGAGCGAGCCGGCGTTGCGGGCGAGCGCGGCCGCGGTGTGCTCGTCGCTCGCTTTGAGCGTGACGTTGACGGCAGAGCCGCGCACCGCGACGGTCATCACCACGCGGTTCGCGTCGTCGCCGATCACGATGTGGGCGTGATGCGCCGACTGCAGCTGTTGCGCATCGGGCTGCGCGACCGGCGCGGCGGGTGCGGCCGGCGCGAACGACTCGGACTTCGCGGGCGCTGTCGACGTTGCGCTCGCCGCGAGCTTCTGCGCCGATGCCTGCTCGCCGGCGGCATCGTCGTCGCGAGAAGCGTCGTCGCGTTTGCCTTCGCCGAGCTGCGAGAGCAGATCGTGAACCGCTTGCTCGAGCGGCGTGCGCGGCGTCGCGTCGGTGCTCGGATCGTCGATTGCCGGCGCGGTCGGCGCGGCGACCTGCGGCTGCTCGTCGGACTCCGCGTCATCGACGATCGGCGCTGCTGCGTCGAGCGCGGCGGCAGCGAGTTGCGGCGCGGCCGGTGCAGCGACCGTGATCTGCGGCTGCGGAGCGATCTGCGGCTGGAGCTGCGGTTGCGGTTGCAGCTGCAGCTGCGGCTGCGGCAGTAGTTGGAGTTGCGGTTGTGGCTGCGGTGGTTGCTTCGCGGCGCGCATGGCGGCGCTGACCAAGCCGCGGGCGACCGGGCGCGCGATCACCGAGGCGCTGTGCGTGGCGTCGTTGACGTCTTGGTCGGCCGTCGGCGGCTGTGGCGATGGTTTGACCGTGCTCGACGGCGATGACGATGGGCCGAGCTTGTCGGTCGACGCGTCCGCGGTCACGACGGCAGGCGGGATCGTTCCCTTCGTCGCCGTCGCGCGCTTGAGCTGCTTCGCGAAGCCTCCGGTCGCCGTACGCGAGCGCGCCGGCGTCGACAGCTGCGCGGTCGCATCGTTCGCGGCGCTCGTGATGTCGACGCGCTTCACTTCCGCCTCGCAGTCGTGAGGTCATCATTGCGGCGCTGATCGATCTTCGACTCGCGGCGAGCGCGCGCGTGGCGCACCTGCTCGACCACGCGCTCGGCGGTCTTGAGCTGGCGCGTGCGGGCGCGCAGCCGCGCCGATGACAGATCCGACATTTCGATGGCCGCGCTGTGCGACGCGACGGCTGCACCGATCATCTCGCGCTGGCTCTCGACGAGGGAGTGGATGTTGGCGAGCTGATGGACGTTGGTGCACGTCTCGAGCGCATCCTCGGCCTCGTCGAGGGTGTCTTCGAGGCGAGCGTGCTCGTCATCGACGCGCGCTGCGGCCATCGCGGTGTTCGACGTTGCAGTGCTGTGCTCGGCGGCCGCGAGGTCGCGGAGCTTCGCGCGGACGTCGCGGACGGAACGGGCGACGCGCGAGTTGATCGACATTTACTTGTCCTCCAGAGCGGTGGTGAGACCGGTGAGCGCGAGCTCGTAGGTAGAAGCTTCTTCGGGCGTCTGCTTCGCCCACGCGTCGACCTTGGCGCCGCGGGCGAGCGCGGTATCCATCGCGGCGTTCGCGCCCGGCGTGTACGCGCCGAGCGCTTGCAGCTCGGTGGCCTGCTTGCGCTGGGCGAGCACTTCGCGGGCGCGCGTGGCGAGCGCGACGGTCGCGGGACCGGCGACGCGGCGTGCGACGCGCGAGGCGCTGGCGAGCAGATCGACCGCGGGAAAGTGGCCGCGGCCGGCGAGGTCGCGCGACAGGATGATGTGCGCGTCGAGCAGCGAGCGCGCCGAATCGGCGATCGGATCCGACATCTCGTCGCCTTCGACGAGCACGGTGTAGAACGCGGTGATCGAGCCGCCGTTGGCGCGCGGCGCGACGCGCTCGAGCAGGCGCGGCATGTTCGCGAACACGCTCGGCGGATAACCCTTCGTCGCCGGTGGTTCGCCGAGCGCGAGGCCGATCTCGCGCGTCGCCATCGCGAACCGCGTGAGGGAATCGATCACGAGCAAGACGTTCTTGCCGCGGTCGCGGAAGTATTCGGCGATCGCGGTGGCGGCGGTCGCGCCGCGCAGGCGCTCGAGCGGCGAGCGGTCGCTGGTCGCCGCGACGATCACCATCTTGTTGCGGCGATGCGAGCCGAGCAGCTCGACGACCTCGCGCCCGCGCTCGCCGACCAGGCCCATGACAATAACGTCGGCTTGGGCCTGCGAGGCGATCTGCTCGACGAGCACCGACTTGCCACAACCCGCTCCGGCGAAGATGCCGATGCGCTGGCCGCGGCCACAGGTGAGCAGCGCGTCGATCACGCGCACGCCGGTATCGAAGCGCACGTCGACGCCGCCGCGCTCGTTGATCGGCAGCGCGCCGCCGTCGAGCGGCACCGAGTCGGTGCAGCGCGGGGCCGGCTTGCCGTCCATCGGCACGCCGAACGGATCGATGAGGCGGCCGAGCAAGGCGTCGCCGACCGCGACGGTCGCGGCGCGGCCCGTCGGGCGAGCGCGTGCGCCGATCCCGATCTGGCGCGCCGGCGCGAGCGGCACGCTGAGCAGCGTCGAGCCGCGAAATCCGACGACCTCGCACGGCACACCGCCGGCGACGGTCTCGACCTCGAACACGTCGCCGAGCTCGGCGACCGTGTTGGATGCGTCGCCGACCGCGATGTGCACGAGCGTGCCGGCGACCTCGGTCACGTGACCGAGCGCGCGCGGCCGCATCCACGCGTGCATCGCGTTGCGAATGCGCGTCTGTGCAGCCGGCGTCATCATTTGTGGTCGCTCTCGATCGCCGTCGCGATCGCCTCGCGCAGCTCGCGCAGGCGGTCGCGCCAGACGTGCGTGGTGTCGAGCGAATCGCCGCTCAGCTGGAGATCGCCGGCGGCGATCTTCGGGTCGGCTTCGATCTTGATCGGCGCGTCGCCGATCGCGGTCTTCATCGCCGCGGTATCGGCCGGGTTGACGCGCGCGGTCGCCGCGGTCGCGTCGCCGGCGGCGGCGATCCAGCCGCGGATGATCGGTTGAAATAGCGCTGCGCGGTCGTAGCTGCCGACCCACGCTTCGATCGCGGCGATCGCGGCGTCGGCGATCGCTTCTGCGAATCGCTCGGTGCGTGCTTCGCGCGTGTGCTCGAGCTCGGTGATCAACTTCTTGAGACGGGCGCGCATGGCATCGGTCTCGGCCATGCCCGCGGCGCGACCTTGCTCGGTCGCCTCGCGCTTGGCGGTCTCGAGCTCCGCGCGCATCGCGGCTTCGTCGATGCCCGAGGGCGCTTCGAGCTTCGGCGACCACGGCGACGTACCCGCAGTCATCGGCATCGCCGGCAGCGTGTCGGCGAACGCGTGCGTCGATGACTTCAGCGTCGCGAACAGTGGAACCACGTCGGTCACTCGTCACCTCGCGTCGGCATCGTGATCTTGCCTTCGCCGGCGAGGCGCAGCGTCGCTTCAACGATCTCGCGCTGCGCGGCTTCGACTTCCGACAGCCGTTTCGGCGGCGCCGCGGACATGTCGTCGCGCAGCGTGGCGGCGGCGCGTTGCGACAGCGCACCAAGGAAGTGGTCCTTGAGCTCGGGCGACGTGGTCTGCATCGCGATGACGAGCGCTTCGGCCTGGACGGCGCGCAGCACGTTGGCGAGCTCGCGGGGCTGGATCTTGAGCAGATCCTCGAACGTGAACAGTGCCTCGCGGATCTTCGATGCGGTGCCTTCGTCGCGCTGCGCGATCGTGCCGAGGATCTCCTCGCCTTGCTCGCTGGGCAGCTCGTTGATGATCTGTGCGGAGAACGCGAGGCCGTCGAACTCGGCGCGCGCGTCGCTGGTGGCGAGCCCACCAACCGCTTCGAGCGCGCGAACCAAGCTCTCCGACGCTTCGGTCACGGCGTGCTCGGGGATCTCTTCGAGCGCCGAGATGCGCGTCGTCAGATCCGCCGCGATCGGCTGCTCCATCAGCGCGAGAACTTTCGACGCGACGCGCGCGGGCAGCTGCGTCAGCACCACGGCCGCGATCTGCGGGTGCTCGTCGGAGAGCAGCTGCGCGAGCGATTGCACGCGGGCGGTGCGGAGCAGTTGCAGCGGCTCGGGGTTCGGCGCTTCGATGCCGAGCGCCTTCTTGGCGCGATCGGGACCGAACGCGCGGTCGGCGAGCTTGCGCAGGTACGCGCTGCCGCCGGCGCGGGCCATCACCATCGGATCCGAGATGCCGCGCTCGAGGTCCGAGAGCACGACCGTGATCAGGTCGCTGCCGACGTCGCCGAGATCTTCGACCGCGTCGCACAGGCGGCGCACGTCGACGAGCGACATCTTCGCGAGCACCTGCGCCGCGAGGCCCTCTTCGAGCGAGAGCAGCGCGATGGCGGCTTTGCGAGGTCCGGCGAGCCCGGCGGTCGGCATTTACTTCGCTCCCTTCGGCGGCGCTTCGTTGAGCCACGCCGTCAACACACCCGCAGCACGCTCGACATCGCCGCGCACCGCATCCATGACGCGTTCCTGAACCGACTTGCCCGGGTTGAGTGCCGGCAGCTCGCGCTCGACCGGCAGCTCGTTCGCCGCGTTCGGGTGGCGCGCGTCGAGCACGCGCTCGAGCTCGGCAACCTGCGTCGGGAACGCGATCTGCGGCGACTTCACCATCGCCGTCGACTTCGACTTCTTCTTGAGCAGCTTGCGCAGCACGAGCCCGATCACGACGAGCAGCACGAGCGCACCGGCGCCCGCGCCGACCATGACCGGCAGCGGGAACGGCAGCGCGCTCTTCGGCGCGTCCGGCTCCGCGACCGCGTCCTCTTCGGGCGCGAACGAGGCCGCCTGGATCTCGACGGTGTCGCCGCGCGCGTCATCGACGCCGGCCGCGCTGCGGGCGAGCGCGAGCAGCTGAGCCATCTGCTCCTTGCTGCGCGCGATCATCTTGCCGTCTTTGCCCTTGTCCTGATCGACGAGCACCGCGAGGTGGATCTTCTTGATCGTCACCTCGGGGTTCTCGGTATGGCGCTGCGTGTGGCTGATCTCGAAGTTGGTGGTCTCTTGGATCTTGCCGTTGTTCGAGCCGGTGCCCGCGCTCATCGACGCCGGCGTCGCGCCCGGCAAGTTGCCGCGCACGCCCGCGACGCCGCTCGCCGAGCCGGCCGGCGTCGGGTCGTTGCCTTCGATCGTGCGCGCCTGGCTGCGGATCGCGGCGCTGTCCTTGTCGTAGAGATCTTCGGTCTGGACGATCTTGCGGGCATCTAGGTCGACGTTCGCGACGACCTGCACGTGGTTCTTGCCCACCACGGTCTCGAGCAGCTTGCGGACCTGATCGGCGATCGCCTTTTCCATCGACGCGCCGTCATTCGCGCTGGTCTTCTCGCTCGCATCGAGCGGGTGGCCGTGGCCATCGATCACGACGACGTCTTCGGGCTTCATGCCGTCGATGCTCGACGCGACGAGCTGGCGAATGCCTTTGACCTCGTCGCCCGCGAGCGTCTGGCCGGCGCGCAGGTGCAGCGCGACCGATGCGGTCGGAGCCGTCTCTTGCTCCTTGAACACCGAGTGGCGACCGAACGCGAGGTTGACGCGCGCGCTCTCGACCTGCGCGATCGACATGATGCTGCGCGCGAGCTCGGTCTGCAGCGCGCGGCGGTAGTTGACCTGCTCCGCGAACTGCGTTTGACCGAGCGTGCTGTCGGTGAAGGTCTCGAACCCTTTGCCGGCGCCGGTCTGCAGCGTCAGCGCGCCGATCGCGCGTGCCTGATCGACGTCGTCGTCGTGAACTTCGACCTTGCCGTCGTGAAATCGCGCCGAGATGCCGCGACCGACGAGCGTCGAGTACAGCTGCTGCGCTTCGTCGGGCGAGATGCCGTCGGCGGCCGACGTCCACGTCTCGACATGCTTCGTCAACGACGTGATGCCGACGAACCCGAGCACGCCGAGCACCACGAGAACCGCCAACGTTCGGCGACCCTTCGGCTGCTTGTTCCACAGGTCGCGGAGCTGGCCCGCGACCACGAACGCCTGGTTCTTCGACTGCGGTTGTGATTTCGGTTCGGCCATGACTCAGCTCAAACGTTCGTCTGCATCAGCTCGTGGTAGGCCTCGAGCGCTTTGTTCTTCAGCGTGGTCGCGTAGCGGAGCGCGATGTTCGCTTTCTCCGTCGCGATCATGACTTCGTGAATGCCGACGCTCTGGTCGTTCGCGGCGAATGCATCGGCCTTTTGCGTCGCGTCCTGATCGAGCGCGCGTGCGTCGTCGAGTGCCTTGGTGAACGAGTGACCGAGGTCTGCGCCCGGCTTCTGCTCGACGACGGGCGACGATTCGACCGGCTTGATGCCGGTGAGTGGTGCGATGCTCATTTGCCGATGCTCAAGGCCTTCTCGGCCATGTTGACGGCGCTCGACATCGTGGTGATGCCGGCTTCGTATGCGCGCGAGGCGGTGATCATGTCGACCATTTCCTCGACGGGATTGATGTTCGGATACGCGACGTAGCCCTGCGCGTTCGCCTGCGGGTGACCGGGGTCGTACTCGAGGCGCGGCGGGCTCGCGTCCTGCTGGATCTGCGAGACCTTGACGCCTTTGACGTTGGCGTCGCCGTTCGGATCGAGGTCGGTCGTCGCGAGCACGACGTCGCGCCGTTTGTACGGCCCGCCGCCGGCGGCTTGCGTGGTCTCCGCGTTGGCGAGGTTCGACGCCGCCACGTTCATGCGCGTGCGTTGTGCCGAAAGCCCGGAGGCCGACACTTCCATTGCGGTGAAGAAGTCCGTGCTCATTTAGATCTCCTCAGCCACCCGAGCCATCGCCGGCGGCGTACTTGATCATCGCCATGCGGCGCGAGACGAGCTCGGCCGCGGTGGCGTAGCGGGTGCGGTTGGCATCGATCTTCGCGAGCTCGCGCTCCATCGACACCGCATTGCCGTCGGGGCCGCCTTGCGCGCCGCCGTCGTCGAACTCCTTCGCATAAGCGGCGCCGGGCTCGCCGCCGCCGGCCGTCATGTGAGCGACGCCTTCGGTCGTGGTCATCTCGAGGCCACCACCCGCCGCTTCGTGCTGTGTGATGTCGTACGGGCGGTAGCCCGGCGTGTCGAGGTTCGCGACGTTGCCGGCCAGCACCGCGTGGCGCTCGCGATGAAACGTCATCGCGTTGGCTAGCTTGTCGACCGAGGAGAAGTCGCTGGACACGAGGGGCCATAGAGCACGAGTCGTGCCGAGCCGGCGGCGTGTCCGATCGAACGCTTACGAGATCGACGTCGCCAGCCTTGACGCTCGGATGGCGTGGCCGATCCAACCTGCGTGAGTGACTCGGCGATCGCCCATGCGGTGTTTGGTCTGATGTTCGAGACCAGCACCGAGGCGCTGTTTATCGTCGACAACACCAGCGGTCGCATCGTGTCGGCAAATGTGCGCGTCGCCGAGCTGCTCGCCCTCGACATCGGCCAAGTCATCGGCTCGACCTTCGATCAGATCGCGCTCGAGCCGCGCGACGTCTCGTTCGATGGTCGCTATGAAGAGGTCGCGCTCCGCCGCGGCGACGACTACCCCGCATTCGTGACGCTCACCGTCGCCCACATCCAGGTCGAGGGCCACGGCGACTTCACCGCGTTCACCGCGCGCGACACGACCGAACGCCGCATGCTCGAGCGCGAGCTCGTCGCGAAGCACTCGGCGCTGTTTCAGGCGCACCACGATCTAGAGGTGGCGTACGCCAAGCTGCGCGACGCCCAGCTCGAGCTCGAAAATCGCAACCGCGAGATCGCGATGCTCGCGTGGCGCGCCGCGGTCGGCGAGCTCGTCGCCGGCATCGCCCACCACCTCAACAACCCGCTCGGCGCGCTGCTCAGCACCACGCGCCATCTCGGCGACCGCGTCGCGAAGCTGCCCGACGAGCCACGCGCCGAGCTCGAGCGCTTGGTCGTGCGCATCACGAAGGTCGCCGTGCGCATCGAATCGAACGTCAACGCGATCGTGAAGGCGAGCCGCTCGGCGACGGGCACGCAGCCGCGGCCGGAGCTACCGCCGGAGCTCAGCACCGTCTTCGAGACGTTGTCGAATCGACTCGACGACATCCCGACCAAGGACCCGTCATGAAGTCTGCCCGCATCCTGGTCGTCGACGACGACGATCACGTCCGCGACGCGCTCGTCGACGAGCTCAGCGGCTCGTACACCGTCGAAGCCGTCGGCTCGGGCGTCGAAGCGTTCGACGCACTCGCCACGCAGCAATACGACGTCATCATCTCCGACCTCAAGATGCCCGATCACGACGGCATCGAGGTGCTCGAGTTCGCCAAAGGCCACCAGCGCGACGCCGTGCGGGTGCTGCTCACCGGCTACCTCGACGAGCGCGCCCAACGCGCGTTGCTGTCGCCCGACGCGCCTTACAAGGTCGGCAAGCCGTGGCACGACGAGATCGAGGTCGTCGTCAAGCGCGGATTGGAGCAGCGCGAAGCAGCCCGCCGCTTGACCGCGTCGGTGCAAGACGCGCTGTCGATGGCGAGCTTCGACGAAGAGCTCGCCAAGACCGATTCACCGCTCGAATTGTCCGAGGCAGTCGTGCGCCGCGCGCTCGCGGTCGAAGGCGTCGATGCGGCCGCGACGGTCGTGCGCACCGCAGAAGGCGAGCACGCGTTCACCGGCGGGACCGTCGCGCGCGAAGGCTCCGGCTGGTTTCTCGACTTGCCGCTCGACGCCGACGGCGATCTCCGCCTGCGCGCTCGCGGCACCACCGACAGCGCACGCCAGCTCATCGGCTACATGGCCCACCGCGCGCAGCGCCGCTGCGGCGTGCTCGAAGCCCGCGTCTCGACGCTGCAGGGCGGCAGCCACGGCAATCGCACGAATCGGCTGATGCGCCAGGCGACGATGGGCGCGTTGACGTCGTCGTTGCTGCACGACCTCGCGTCGACCATGCAGACGCTGTCCGTCGCGCTCAACGAGATCACGTCGCTCGCGGCCGATCAGCCCGAGCTCAACGCGGCCGTCGCCGAAGCCGGCTCCGCCGGCGAAGAGGCCGTGAAGCTGTTCGTCGAGATGCGCAAGTTCATCCGCGGCGGCGAGGTCACGAACAAGCACGTGCGCGTCAAGCGCCTCGTCGATCGCGCCACGCGGCTCGCCGGCGGCTACGTGCGCGAGCGCGGCGAGTTGCGCATCGGCGCGCTCGACGACGTGCTCGTCGCGGTCTCCGAGCCGCTGTTCCTGCAGGTCCTCGTCAACTTGCTGCGCAACGCCGCGAACGCATCGCCGCCGGGCGGCGTCGTCGAGCTGCGCGCGCGCGTGCAGGGCAGCGAGCTCGTGTTCTCCGTCTGCGACGACGGGCCGGGTGTCTCGCCCGAGATCGGCGAGATCATGTTCGAGCCGTTCGCGAGCGGCACGCCGGAGGGCACCGGCCTCGGGCTCGCGATCTCCGCGTACGTGATGCAGTTGCTCGGCGGCCGGCTGAGCTATCGCAAGGATCCGAATCGCGGTGCGTGCTTCACGGCGGTGCTGCCGTTCAAGCAGTAGTCTGTCGTCTCGGCCACTCGGACCGCCGTCGAGAGTAGGCGGCGGCACCGTGCCGCCCGACGTGATTCCAATCGCTCAGGCTGGCACTGCGCGTGAATTCACATCGGACATGAGCTTCGACACCATCTCGACTCTCGAGCTCGGCTCGGTCATCGGCGGCGCGGACACCGGCCAGCCTCCACATGTGACAACGGCAGGTCGCCTCGGCGGCGGACCGTCGAATCAGGGCCCGATCGCATACAAGCTCCAGTGCCGTCCAGGCCAAGGGCTCGAAGGCGCGAACGGCCCGGTCGCTCCTGGAGACGTCATCCCGCAAAAAGACGTTGTCTGCAGACCGGGATCGGGGCCGAACACCGGTCACGCACTCAAGGACGGCAGCGACTGGAACATCCTCGCGACTCACCGCTGAGCCGAACTACGATGCGCCGGTGAGCTGCATCTTCTGCAAGATCATCGGCGGCGGTCAGACGCGCGAGGCGATGCACGCCAGATTTCGGCTCGCCGCTGACTGATCTCGATGACGCTACCGCGTCGCCCAGGCCATGCCGTCGGGTTCGCCGCCGACGTCGAGCTTGCCGGTCATCGTCAGCGTCGCGAGATCGATCACCGCGATGTAATTGTCGGGGCCGCACGCGACGAACGCGCGCGTGCCATCGGGCTGGATCGCGATGCCCGCCGAGCCGTGGCCGATCGGGAGGCGCTTCAGCTCCTTGCGCGTCGCGACGTCGTAGACCACGAGGTCCGGCCCGGCCGAGATCAGCGCACGCTTGCCGTCGGGCGTGACCTTGAGCCGATTGGCGTGGGGGACATTCGCCGCGATCGTCTGCGCGACCTTCTTCTGGGCGAGATCGACGATCGAGATCGTGCCGTCTTTCGCGTTCGCGACCCATGCCTCTTTGCCGTCGTGCGTGATGTCGAAGCCCTCCGAGCCGCCGCCGACCGCGACGATCGTCTCGTGCCAATCGCCACCCGGCGCACCGTGCGGCACACCGGGTGGACCCGGCGGCGGCGGGCGATCATCGTGATCGATGATCGAGATCGTCGCGGAGCTGACGTTCGTCGTGATCACGTGTTGCTGATCGGCCGACACGTGCAGCATGTGGGTGCGGTCTTGGCCGGTGCCGAAGATCCAATCGACTTGCGCCGCCTTCGGATCGAACCGACCGATCGCCTTGGCTGCCTCGGCGGTGAACCAGATCTTGCCGCCGACCGCGTCGAGCCCATGCGGTCCGCGCAGCGCCCCGAGATCGATCGACTTCAGCGCCGTCTGATGCACGAGATCGATCACCGCGAGCGTGTGCAGCGCGCCGAACCCGTAATTCGAGACATAGGCGCGCTGGCCGTCTTCGCTCGCGATCACCTCGTGCGGGTCATCGCCGACCGGCACGCGAGCGAGAACTTTCAGCGTCGTCGGATCGACGATCGCGAGCGTGTGATCGTGCTTGGACAGCGCGAGTAACGTCAGCTTCGCCGGCGCTGCAGTCGCGGTCGATGCGGCGAGCGCCGCGAGAAACAACGTCCAGCGCATTGGCATGCGCCGACCGTAGCGCAGTTCGTGTCAGCTGGCTTTCGGTGCTGGACCCGCGCTCGCCGAGTTCTCGAGCACCGTCAAGAACACCTTCGACTTCTCGAGTTGCTTGAGCGTGCGCGAGCACAGCTGCTGCAGTTTCTCGCCGGCGTAGCCGTTGCGGTCGAGCATCTCGGCGGTCTCCGGATCGCTCTCGGCGTGAGAGTGGACGTCGCCGAACGTCTCGGCGCAGGCATGCGCGACGTAATCGGCGGCGGTGACGATCTCGGTGATCGTGCGCAGGTTCGGCGCGAGCCGATCGCGCACGCCGGGCTTGTGAATGCCGTGGTGCTGCTCGATCGGCGTGGCGAGGTTCGCCGGGAAGCGCCATTGCTTCGCGAGGCGCGCGCCGATGCGATCGTGCGGCGCGAGATCGTAGCGCCGCTCGGCTTCTTGCATCGTGATGCCTTCGTTTTGCACCGCGGCGGCGGCGAGCGCGAGCTTGTCGGGCGCGACCTTGGCGATCGCGATCTTGCCCATGTCGTGGAGCAGGCCGGCCGTGAAGCACGCGCCGGTGTCGGGGCACTTGAGCTCTTCCGCGAGCTCGCGCGCCGCGGTCGCGACCGTGAGCGAGTGCAGCCACAGCGAGCGCGCACCACCGGGGACGTCGAGCGCTTCGAGCACCGAGACGCCGAGCACGAGCTGATAGAGCGTGTTGAAGCCGACGAAGGGGATCGCGCGAGCGACGTCGGAGACGCCGCCGGGGATGCCGAAGTACGGCGAGTTGACGAGGCGCAACAGCTTCGCGGACGTCGATGGATCGGTCTCGAGGATCGCGGCGATCTGCTTCACCGAGACGTTCTTCGAGTGGATCACTTCGCCGATCTGCAGCGCGACGATGGGCAGTGTCGGCAGCGCATCGATCGCCTTGGCGATCGCGGCTTCATCGGGTCCACGTGGGATCGGGCTGGTCATGCTCATCACTCCCCTCCATCTACAGAAGACGCATCGACTGCAGCATCGACACTTTGCGTTTCAGTCCCCGTGGTCGAGCCTTCGCAGGACGTGCCCGCATCGCACGCCGGTGGATCGTTGGGGCTGACCGGACCGCCGGCCTCGCACAGGCCCTCTTTCGAGCAGATTTCGCCCGCGGCGCAGTCGCTGTGACGCGCACAGACGCCCGCGGTGCAGCCGGCCAACACGATCGCGAGGAGCAGCTTACGAGCCATTGATGACCATCCCGAACACGAGCTGCACTTGCGTCACCGCGTGGCCTTCGGCGAGGTCTTTGCCCGCGAAGTACTCGGTGATCGATAGGTCGCCGCAGCCTTTGATGACCTTCGAGACCTTCTTGCACACGCCGCCGCTCGCGTTCATGCCGTAGAGCGACAGCGGCGCGACGATGTAGACGCCGCCGATGCGCGCGCGCAGCGAGCCCGATGCGATCTGCACGCCGCCGATGCCGCCGATGCTGTTGCGGCCGAGCGTCTCGAGCAGGAACCCGCCGTAGCCGTAGAGCCACGGATCGTCGGAGAATGCGTAGGACGCGAGGCCTTCGATCGTGAGCGGGGCCGAGTGCGCCGAGGTTTCGTTCGCGCCGCCGAGATATTCGAAGCCGTAGCCGAGTCGCAGCTCACCGGTCCACAGCGGCTGTTGTGCCTCGTGCGGGATCGGGCTGGTCACGGGCGTGTACACGGTGGTGTCGTTCGCCGGCGGTGCCGGCACGGCAGTCGTCGCCGCCGAAGGATCGGCGGCAGCGGTTCCGGTTAACGCGATGACCATCAGCAGCGTTCGCACGGACCTCGTCGATTGCGAGAGCCGTGCCGATTGGCTATTTTGTAGTTCCGAGCTGTTGCGGCGAGACGACCTTGGCCGCGTCGGCGGTTTTGGCGGTCTTGATCAAGATCGAGAGTCGGCGGTTCTGTGGGGCGAACACGTTGTCCTTGACGAACGGATGGCTCGAGCCGCGCGCGAACACGCCGTCGACCCGTTTCTCGTCGAGCCCGCTCTGGACGATGATGTTGCGCGCAGCTTCGGCGCGCTGGTACGAGAGATCCCAGTTGTCGAGCTTGTTGCCCTTCGCGAACGGCGTCGCATCGGTGTGGCCGTTGATCTCGATCTGCGACTTGCTGTTGACCAGGAGCGGCGTGACGCGCTTCAAGAACTCGGTCAGCGGCGCCGCGAGCTTGCTCGACGACAGGTCGAACAGCAGGCCCTTATCCTGATCGACGATCTCCATCAGGATGCCGTCGTTCGTGATCTCGATGTGGACGTTGCGAATGACCTCGGCGAGGTCCTTGTCGACGTTCGCGAGCCGCACCATCTCGTTCTGCATGTTGACGGCGGTGTCGTCGATCGTCTCGCTGCCGGGCGGCGGCGGCGTCGGCGCGGTCTCGATCACCGACGGCGTGATCTGAGCCGCCCTGTTCATCGCCATCGAGCCCTCGGGCAAGATGCCGCTGCGGAAGTAGTTCGCGATCTCTTTCTTGGCGTTGGAGTCGCTCGATGCGAGCAGCCACAGCACCATGAACAGCGCCATCATCGCGGTCACGAAGTCGGCGTACGCGACTTTCCACGCGCCGCCGTGATGGCCGTGGCCGCCGTCGACCTTCTTGATGACTCTGCGTTTAGGTGCCTCGGCCATCGCGACTAGCCCTTGATCGACTGGAGCGCTTTATCGAGCTCGTTGAAGCTCGGCCGCTCGTCGGAGAAAATCATCTTGCGGCCGAACTCGACGGCGGTCGGCGGCGCGACGCCGCGCGCCGAGGCGACGACGGCGGCCTTGATCACGGCCAAGAAGCGCAGCTGGTGGGTCTCCTGCGTCTCCGCGTTGGTCGCGAGCGGCTGCAGCACGCCGTAGCACATCAAGATGCCGAGGAACGTGCCGACGAGAGCGGCGGCGACGTGGTGGCCGATCTCGGCGGGCGGCGCGTCCATGTGGCCCATCGTGACGATGATGCCGAGCACGGCGGCGACGATGCCGATGCCGGGCAGCGCATCGCCGATGCCGCGCACGAGGCCGGTCGCGAGGTGACCTTCGTACTTGAGAGTGTCCATCTCCGCGTCGAGCAGCGACTCGAGATCGTCGGGCGACACGCCGTTGATGACCTGTTGCAGTGCCTCGGTGAGGAATTGCCGCGCGTGGCCGATCTTCGCGAGGTTCGGATACTTCTTGAAGATGTCGCTCTTGGCGGGGTCGTTGGCGTGGGCTTCGAGCGCGAGCACGCCCTGACGGCGGGCGAGCAT
This sequence comes from Kofleriaceae bacterium, assembly GCA_036271395.1. Lineage (GTDB taxonomy): Bacteria > Myxococcota_A > Polyangia > Haliangiales > Haliangiaceae > JABFXX01. Next base: position 6,627 of record DATBAS010000112.1, on the reverse strand, counting down.
CAGCAGCTCGTACTGGCACTTGAGAATTTCGAGGTAGTCGTTCTTCTTCGGGATCGTGTCCTTCATCGCGGTCTTGAAGGCGTGCATCACGCGCTTCTTCATGAGACCGGGCGCCGACGACAGCAGCGTGCCGAACGCGGCGCCGAGGATGACGACGAACTCCGACGGCTGGATGAGCACGGGAAAGTGTCCGCCTGCCATGGCGAAGCCGCCGCAGATGGCACCGAACACGACGAGAATTCCAACCATGACAGTCTCAGCTTCGGCCGCGGGCGGTCACCGTCGAGGTGTCAGCTCGCCTTCGCTTCGAGGAGCTGGATCTCCTGCGTGGTCGGATACTGTGCGGCAAACGCGGTGAGGTCGCGCGCCATCTCCTTCATCGTCGGGCGCATCGCCGGGTCCTTCGACAGTGCGCGCATGATGATGCGCTCGAGCTCGGGCGGCAGCTCGCGGGTCGCCGACGGACGCGGCGGCAGCGCGCTGGTGTGCGACATCATCAGCTGTGGCAGCGGGCCCATGAACGGCGGCGTGCCGGTGACCATCCAGTACAGGACGCAGCCGAGCGAGTAGACATCGCTCTTCGTGATCGGCTCGCCGCGCCACTGCTCGGGCGCCATGCACGACGGCGTGCCGGCGATCACCGAGCCGTCGCGGGTTTGCTCGCGCTGCGACACGCCGTAGTCGATGACTTTGATCCGCGGCCAGCCGTTGAGGCCGGGCTGATAGAGCACGAACACGTTGTCGGGCTTGATGTCGCAGTGGACGATGCCCGCCTCGTGGAGCGCGGCGACCGCGTCGGCGATCTGCGCACCGATCGCGGCGATCGCGTTCATCACGATGTTGCCGCGCTCGACGAGCTCGCCGAGGTTTTCGCCATCGAGCAGCTCCATCACGAGGTACGGCGTGCCGTCGAACATGCGCTCGGCGGCGTGGATTTCGAGCAGGCCGGGGTGCGCGACGCTGCGCGCGACCGCGTGCTCGTCGAGCATCCGCTGCACGACGTCGTCGTGCTTGCGCCAGTGCGGGTCGAGCATCTTGATCGCGACGCGATGCTGCGTGCGCACGTGTGCGCCGAGGTAGACGCCTCCCGTGCCGCCACGTGCGAGCAGACCGAGGATCTGGTAGTCGCCCAACAGGACCGGGCGCTCTTTGGTGGTGCGGCCCATGGAGGGTGCGCAGCCCAGGATCGGGGTGGTCGCGTCGGGGTGGCTCATGACGAAGCTTCGAGATAGCACCTGGAATGCCAGCTCGAAGGTGCGTGATCTCGGCTGGTTCGCGATCGATCGCCAGAACTTCGGCGCGACAACTCTGACGGCTGAGGCTTCGGCTGACGTTAGAATCGGCGCATGCGTATCTTCAGCTACGTGTGGTTGGCCGGCGCACTGCTCGCCTGCGGCGGTGACCAAACCACGTCCGACATCCTTCAGATCACGTCGATGCAAACCGACTTGTACGTCGGCAACACGACGACGATGCAGGCGCTGCTCGTCGATCCGATGACCGACGCGATGATGAACGCTTCGGTGTCGTGGTCCGTCCAACCGAGCAGCGGCGTGATCACGTTGAGCCAACAGGGCGAGCTCGAAGAGGTGACGGCGGTCGGCTCCGGCTCGGCAATCGTGACCGCGAGCGGCTACGGCCAGTCGCAGGAGCTCGGCTTTTTGATCACGCCGCACCCGTGAGATCGATCGGCTTCATCGCGCTCGCCGTTGGCTGCTCGTTCGCGCCGCATGACCAGGCGTCGGACGACGGCAGCGGCGGCGCGCCCGATGCGATGCTCGATGCCGGATCCGGATCGGGCTCTGATCCCGGCTCGGGATCCGGCTCGGGATCCGGCTCGGGCTCGAGCCAGCCGGCGTCGGACGTGCTGCACTTGGGCTCCGCCGACGCGACGGCGGGCACCGGCGATCTGTCGCTCACCGGCGGCGTGATGATCGACACGATGATGCTTTCGATCACGAGCGGCATCCCGAGCGGCGTGACGTTCACGCAGGCGACGCAGCTGAATCAAACCTCGTTCGTCGCCGTGCTCCACGTCCGCAAGCTCGACATCGGCAGCGGCGCGATGGTGCAAGTGATCGGCGACAAGCCGCTCATCATCGTCGCGGGCGGCGCCGTCACGATCGAAGGCACGATCGATGCGGGCGCGCAGGGATCGATCGGCGGACCGGGCTCGACGCTGACCGGCGCCGGCGCACCCGGCGCTCACACGACCACCGGCGCGACGGATTCGGGCGGCGGCGGCGGATCGTTCGGCGCGCTCGGCGCCGGCGGCGGCTCCGTGCTCTCCGCATCGTGCATGACCGGCGGCGGCGCGACGGGCACGACGTACGGCGACGGTCCGATCAGCGTGCTCGCCGGCGGCTCGCCCGGCGGCGCGAGCTCGGGCGGCACGTGCTCGCCCGACTCCGGCGGTGGTGGCGGCGGCGCGTTGCAGATCACGTCGTTCGCGTCGATTCAAACGTCGGGCTGGATCCTCGCAGGCGGCGGCGGCGGCACCGGCGGCAAGGATTGCGATCAGCCCGACGGCAACTCCGGCGCGGGCGGCGGTGCGGGCGGCGCGATCGTGCTGCAAGCGCCGGCGATCCAGAATTCGGGATACATCATCGCCGACGGTGCTGGCGGCGGCGGCGGCGCGACCGGCGAGGATCAGAGCGGCGATCCGGGCACCGATGCCGACGGCAGCGACGTCGCGATGGGCGGCGACGGCGATCCCGACGCCGGCACCGACGGCGGCGACGGTGCGCGCAACCTCACGCCGGCGACGCCGGGCGATACCGGCACGACGTGCGGCGACAACGCCGGCGGCGGCGGCGGCGGCATCGGTCGCATCGCCGTGTCGGTCGGGTTTCAGAACAGCGCGTACGTGTTCCCGCCGGCGAACGAGACGCTGCCGCAATAGCTACAAGCGGCCGATCGCGCCGATCGCGGGCACGAACGCCGTCGCCTTGACGTCCATTTCGGGATCGAACGAGTGCTCGACCCCCGCTTCGATCGACACCGCGAGGTGGCGATTGAGCTCGTATTCGAAGCCGGCCGCGCCGCGGATCGAGATGCGCGCACCGTTCGAGTCGAACACCGGTAAGCCGACCGAGACGTACGGGCGATAGCGATGCGGCAGGATCGCGACGACGCCGCCGACGTAACCGCCGACGTGCGGCCCCAAGATCACGGCGGCGCGCACCGCGATGCGATCGGTGACGTCGCCGGTCGCACCGACGAGCGCGGCGCCGCCATGCGGAATGTCGAAGTTGCCGAACACCATCGCGCCGAACCGCGAGCGCGGCGCTTCGACCGCCGGCGCTGTTGCGTGCAGGCCGCCATCGATCGGCTGGGCGATGACGGTCGGTTGCGGCGCGACCACGACCTGTGCGAGCTCGAGCGAGATCGATGCGGCTTCGCCCGCGGTCGTCTCGATCGACTTGGTCGCCGGCGTGTAGCCGTCCTTGCGCGCGGTGATCGCGTGATGGCCCGGCGCGAGCCGCCACGTCGGTGCTCGCACGACGTTCAACCAATCGTCATCGTCGACGGTGATCGCGGAATCGCTCGGCATCGCCTTGATGTCGACTCGCCCGACCTTTGCGTCGATCTTGTCGAGCAGCTTTTGCACCTCGGCGCGGCGTTTCGGATCGGTATCGCCGGCGTCGAGATAGCGCTGGTACGCGTTCGCGGCATCGGCGTCGCGGCCGAGCAGCTTCAGCGTGGTGCCGATGTTGAGCAAGATCTTCGCGCCCGGAAATCGCTCGTACGCGGTCTTGAACACCGCGAGCGCGCCCAAATAATCCTTGCCCTCGAGCAGCTTCACGCCCGATTGCATGAGCGATTGCGCGTCGACTTTGTCGTCGGGTGCCGATTGCGCGAACGCGAGAGCCGGCGCGAGCAGCGCGGCAACGAACAGCACGCGATTCATTGGACGGTGGTCTCGATCGGCAATGGAACGTCGTCGGATTTGACCGGCTGCTTCTTCACGATCGGTTTCTTGGTCGCCTTCGGAGTCGGAGTCGTAGTCGTAGTCGGAGTCGTAGTCGCAGTCGGAATCGGAATCGGAGTCGGAGTCGGAGTCGGAGTCGGAGTCGGAGTCGGAATCGGAATCGGAATCGGAATCGGAGTCGGAGTCGGAGTCGGAGCGATCGGCGCGGCCGCCGGCGCGATCGTGGTCGTGGTCGTCGATCCCGACGATCCGCCGGCACCAAGCGCGACCGCAACGATCACCGCCGCCGCAACGAGCCCGATCGCGACGCCCAAGCCGACGCGTGACTTCGGCGGCTTGACGACCGATTGGCTCGCCGCGCCGGAAAGCGTCGTCGGCTGGTTCGGCGGCGCCGGCGTGTATTGCGGCGTCGGCTGCGGCACGTAGCCGCCGAACGAGTCCGCGCCCGAGCGCATCGCCGGTGGGCTCGACGCCGAGATCCAGCCGTGTGCATGCGCGAGCATCTGAAGCTGGGTCGCGAGCTCGCGCGCGCTTTGCGGCCGCTGCGCCGGATCTTTGGCGAGCAGCTGCATCACGAGCGCTTCGCTGTCGGCCGAGACACCGGCGTGATGGCGCGACGGCGGCTCGGGCTGCACGTAGAGGTGCATGCCGATCACTTCGCCCGCGCTTTGCGTCGCGAACGGCGGCCGGCCGGTGAGCAGCTGGTAGTAGATGCAGCCGAGCGAGTAGAGATCGGCGCGATGATCGACGTCGCTCGAGCCGCGACATTGCTCGGGCGACATGTACGTCGGCGTTCCCATCACGGCGCCGGTCTTCGTCGCCGCGTTCGCCGAGCCCAGATCGGTGAGCTTCGCGATGCCGAAGTCGAGCAGCTTCGGGCGCTCGCCGCCGGTCTCGAGATCGGGGATCAAGAAGATGTTGTCGGGCTTGAGATCGCGGTGAACGATGCCTTTGTCGTGCGCGGCGGCGAGCGCGCTGCAGACCGCGCGCAACAAGCCCGCGGCTTCACTCTCGTTCATCGCGCCGACCATCTTGGCGCGGCGCGCGAGCGTCATGCCCTCGAGCAGCTCCATCACGATGTACGCGCGGTTGTTGTCGAGGTAGCCGAAGTCGAATACCTCGATGATGCCGGGGTGACGGATCGCGGTCGTCGCTTTCGCTTCGTTGAAGAAGCGGTTGACGATCTCGCGGTTCGCGGTGAACTCCGGCAGCAGGACTTTGATCGCGACGAGGCGGCCGATCAGGACGTGCTCGGCGCGATAGACCGAGCCCATCCCGCCGTCGCTGATCTTCGACAGGATCCGGTAGTTTCCGGCGGTAATACCGATCACCTCGTCGGCCATCCGCGGATGATTGCAGGTGCTGCGCCCCGGAGCAAACGCCGCGTGTGGTGACATCGACCTACAACGACCCAGTCGTTGACACGGCGGCCCCAAAGCCGAGATGCTCGATCCGTGCGTCGCCTGATCATCATCTTCGCGATCTGTGTACCGGCGGTCGCCGGCGCGTCGATCCTCGTGACGCCCAACAGCAGCACCACGTTCACGGCCCAAGTAGGCCAGACCTCGCCCGGGCAAAACTTCACGGTCGAAGAGACGCGTCGACTGGTCGGGGACAACGACGAGACGGTCACGCTCTCGTACGCCGGCGCGTGCGGCGATTTCACCGTGACGCCGGCGAGTGTCGAGGTCGACAACGAGTGCGAGAACGACGGCTGCCCGGCGGCGGCGCCGTGCATCGAGCCGGTCGCGCCGGTCATCGAGTGCTTCCCCGACAACGCCTCGCTCTCGGTGACGTTTCATCCATCGGTCGCGGCGACCGAAAGCTGCACGGTCACGCTGACGGGATCGCTCGGCGCCGCGGCGGTGACGCTGTCGCTCAGCGGCACCGGCACGCCGCCGCCGATTCACGTCTCGGCATCGCCGGGCAGCATCGCGTTCGGCGGCGTTCGCACCGAGACAACATCGAGCCCGGTCGGCGTCACGGTCACCAACAGCGGCGGTAGCCCGGCGACGATCAGCTCGATCACCGCATCCGGGGCCGGCTACGCGATCGCATCGGGCACGACCGGGTCGCATTCGCTCAACGCCGGCGCGTCGGAGGGGCTCACCGTCACGTGCTCGCCCGGCGCTACGGTCGGCGCGCTCGGCAATGGCGCGCTGACGATCAGCAGCAACGATCCGTCGAACCCGACGATCTCGATCCCGCTGTCGTGCTCCGGCATCACGTCCAAGGTCGCGGTGTCGCCGAGCCCGATCGTGATCCCGACGACGCGCGTCGGCGAGCCGGTGATGCAGACGGTCACGCTGACGAACACCGGCGCGGCGACCGCGACGATCGTCTCGGTCACGTTGACCGGGATGGATATGGTCAGCGCGCCACCGGCGAACACGATGCTCGCGCAAAACCAATCGACGAACGCGGTGATCTCGTTCGATGCCGCGGCTGCGGGCAGCGCGAGCGGCAACTTGCACGTCGTCACCGACACCGATCCGCTCGACATTCCGATCACCGCCGACGCGCTGGTCACGTCGATGTCGGTCACGCCCGATGGCGAGGTCGATTTCGGCCCGGTGTGCGCCGGTCAAACCAAGACGCAGATGTTCTCGCTCGTCGCGACCGCTGCCGGTCCATTCCAGCTGACCGCCGTGAGCACGCCCGACGCGCCGTTCTCGGTGATCACGCCGACCTTGCCC
>DATBAS010000111.1:0-33375 GCA_036271395.1 Kofleriaceae bacterium | reverse complement strand
AAGTCGCTGCTCGAAGACCCGACCACGATGTTCATGGAGATGGTCTGACGAAAATGTCAGGCCCTCGCGTGATCCGGCCGTCGCACGTGGCCTAACCCCTCGAATCTAGTCACTTCGAGCTGGCGCCGGCATTGCGATAGCGGTGGGTCATGAAACGACTCGCTCTGATCCTCGTGCCGTTGGTCGCGACACTCATGCCCGGCTGCCTCCCGTTCGGCTGTGGCGGTTACAGCGGCGGTGGCGACACCGTCTACGCGCGCGGCAACGATCAACTCATCCTGTGCGAGAACGGCGGCTTCGTCGCGACCTCGAACGGCACGACGGTCGAAGGCAAGCTCGAGACCGATACGACCGCGGTGACGATCGGCATCGAAGGCGACGACAACGCGACCGTGTTCACGCTCGACGGCACCAGCGGTGACGCGACCGTTGACACCGATGGCCTCGGAGCGGGTGAATGGGACTACGTGAACGAGAACCAAGTCGGGCTCGACCACGCGAACACGTCGTGCACCGATCTGACGAGCCGTTCGTGGTGGAGCGCGTCGTGAGGACGAGCTACGTGGTCGCGCTCGCCGCGCTCGCTGCGCTCGCTGCGCTCGCCGCGTGCGACGCGGAGCGCGTCGCCTCGGAGCCACCGCCGCCGGACGCCGTGCTCGCCGACGTGCCGCTGAGCGTCGACACGTACTTTATCCTGTCGATGCCGGCGTGCGGCGCACCCAGCCCCGAGGGCTGCGTGATGGAGCTCGGCTTCTGCACCGACGGCAGTTACGCGCACAAGCAAGGCGATGTGATCACGAGCGGGACGTACGGCATCGACGAGGAGATGATCTTGCTCGACCCGAATGCGGCGTTTCAGTTCGACCTGCAGAACGACTACTCGGACGACGCGGGCGGCAACATCCTCGGGCCGTGGAACGCCACGACCGCCGACACGGACGCGGACGTCGGCTGCGCCCGGTGATAGATTGCGCGCATGGTGCAAGCTGCCGCGACGACGCGCGCCGACTACTTTCGCGGCGACGACGAGACCAAGGCGCGCGGGCTGTATCAGCTGCTCGGCGAAGATGGCGCGCCGGTCGACGAGCTCGCGCTGACCGGCTTCGATCGCGCGCTCGCGCGCCGGCTCTACGAAGGCATGCTGCGGATCCGCGTCACCGACGCGCGCATGATGGCGTTGCAGCGCCAGGGCCGCATCGGCTTTTACGGCGAGGCGATGGGGCAAGAAGCGGCCGTCGTCGGCTCGGCGGCGGCGACCGAGCCCGACGATTGGATCGTGCCCGCGTTGCGCGAGGCCGGCGTCGGCCTGTTTCGCGGCATGACGCTCGACAGCTACATCGGCCAGATCTTCGGCAATGCGGTCGATCCGACGAAGGGCCGCCAGATGCCGTGTCATCCGTGCGATCGCGAGCACCACTACGTCGTGATGAGCTCGTGCGTGTCGACGCAGATCCCGCACGCGGTCGGCATCGCGATGGCGATGAAGGCGAAGCGCGAGCACAACGTGTGCTTCGGCTACATGGGCGACGGCGGCACCAGCGAAGGCGACTTCCACGTCGCGATGAACTTCGCCGGCGTGACCAAGGCCCCCGTCGTGCTGATCTGCCAGAACAACCAGTGGGCGATCTCGACACCCGGCGCGATCCAGACCGCGAGCAAGACGATCGCGATGAAGGCGCTCGGCTACGGCGTCGAGCCCCTGCGGGCCGATGGCAACGACGTGTTCGCGGTCTACCAGACGGTCAAGCACGCGGCCGACAAAGCGCGCCGCGGCGACGGCCCGACGTTTGTCGAGCTGCTCACGTATCGGGTGAGCGCGCACAGCAGCTCCGACGATCCGTCGCGCTATCGCGACGAATCGGTGACCGAGGTCTGGCGCGATCAGCGCGATCCGCTGCGCCGCATGGAGGCATTCCTGTTGCGCCGCGGCTGGCTGACGAGCGGCGAGCGTGACTCGTTGGCCGCCGAGCTCGAAGCCCAAGTGCGCGATGCGATCGCGCGCGCCGAAGCCGCCGGCCCGCCGGCGATCGAGACGCTCGTCGACGACGTGTTCGAGCAGCCGACGTGGCTCTTGCGCGAGCAGCTGGCCGGCGTGCTCGCCAGTCCGCGCGTCAAGCCGCCGCACCAGCACTGACCTGCGACACCGCGCTGCGCGTGCGACACCGCATGGCGTCAGTGGGAGTCGCCGATCGTTCGCGCGCATCACGCGTTCGGTCGATCATGGGGCGCAACTTGTTATTCGCCGCAGTCCTCGCGGGCTGCATTCACGGGGCACATCCCGACACCGTCGACGGCGCCGTGCTCGGGCGCGTGGTGATCTATCGCAACGGCGTGGCGTTCTACGAGCGGCATGCGACGACGCATAACGGCTCGCTGAGCATCCACGTGCCGCGCAACGCCGTCGACGACTTTCTGAAGTCGCTCACCGTGCTCGATCCGGTCACGCACAAGCCGTTGTCGATCTCGATCCCGCGCAAGGAAGACGATTCCGGCGGCGACAGCATGCTGACGCTCGATCTCGAAACGCCGACGCCCGGCAAGACCGACGTGCTGCTCACCTACGTCACCGAGTCGCCGGCGTGGAAGCCGAGCTACCGCGCGGTCGTCGGCGACAACGGCAAGGTCATGCTCGAGAGCTGGGCGATCGTCGACAACGTGTCGAGCGAAGATTGGAAAAATGTCCTCGTCGGCGTCGGCGCGAGCTCGGCGATGTCGTTTCGCTACGACTTGTGGAGCGTGCGCCGCGTCGATCGCGACCTGTTGCAAGGCGACGACAAGTTCGCGGCCGCGCCACCGCAGGGCGTGTCGCCGTACGAAGCGAGCGGCGGCGATGAGCTCGGCTCGCTCGAGTCGAGCGAGGTCGCATCATCCGGATCGACGGCGCCCGACACGACGGTCGCGCGCACGCCCGGCACCGGCATGCGCGGCGTGCTGAGTGAAAAGAAGACCGGCGAGAAGATGGTCGGCGCGACGGTTGTCGCGAATAGCCCGGCACTGCAGGGCGAGCAGGTCGTGATCACCGACGAGAACGGCGTGTTCTCGATTCCGGACGTACCGCCCGGCACGTACACGCTGACGATCTACTACAACGACGCGACCTACTCGCGCGGCAACGTGGTCGTGCAGAACGGCCACGCGACGACCGAGAACCTCGCGTTCGACACCAGCAACAACCATCCGAAGGGCGAGCTGATCGAGATCCAAGGCTCATCACCGATCATCGATCAGGGCTCGACGAAGACCGGCGTGACGATCAGCGAGGATTACTCGCGCAACGTGCCCGCGGGTCGCACGTTCAGCGCGCAGCTCGGCGCCGCGGCCGGCAAGCAAGGCGATCTCAACGGGACGAGCTTCTCCGGCGCGACCTCGATCGAGAACACGTATTCCGGCGGGTCGTCGCCGAGCAGCAATACGACGGCTCCGAAAGCAGACGACAAGATCAAGTCGATGGCGCAGAAGCTCGCGACGTCGAACAAAGACGTCGTGATCGAGGTCGCGGCGGGCGACGCCGGCCGCGGCTCGACGGTGCGCGACAAGCTGGTCGACGCGGGTGTGCCTGCAAAGCGCATCCACGTCATCGCCAAAGATGGTGTCAGTGGCTTGCACGTGCTCGCGGTCGCGCCCGGCCAAGCGCCGACAGAAACGGCAGCCACGCCGCGCGGTCCCGAATCCGACGAGCCCGTCGGCGAGACGCACTTCATCGCCGAGCGCCCGATGAACGTCAAAGCCGGCACGAGCGCGATGGTCGCGATGGTGCACTCCGAGACGCCCGGCGGCGTCGTCTATCTCTACGACCCGATCTCGGATCGCGGCGATGCGCGGTTTGCGTTCAAGGCGCTCCAGGTCGACAACCCGACCGGCGACACGCTCGAGCCCGGCCCGATGACGGTGTACGGCGAGGGCCGCTTCGTCGGCGAAGGCCTCACCGAAGCGGTACCGCCGCATGCCGCCGTTGTCGTGCCGTTCGCGGCGGATCGCCAGATCGCGGTCGCGCGCACCGACTCTGAAGACGAGCGGATCTCGAAGCTCGAGACCGTACAGCGCGGCGTGCTCACCGCCGAGGTGCAGCGCCGCCGCGTCACGCACTTCGCGGTGACGAGCCGGCTCGATCAGCCCGCGAAGGTCTACGTGCGCCACAAGCTCGAGCCCGGCTGGACGATCACCGACGCGCCGAAGGACAAGCTCGAGGTCGGCACGTCGAGCTTGTACGAGGTCGACGTGCCCGCGAAAGGCTCGGTCGACGTCGCGATCTACGAAGCGGCGCCGATGGAGCGCTCGCTGCAGCTGTCGAGCGACGGTGCGCTCGACATGATGAAGGTCTACCTCGACGAGCCCGACGCGTCGCCGAAGCTCAAAGCTCAGCTCAAAGATCTGCTGACGACGCATCGCTCGGCCGCGGACCTCGCCGAGAAGATCGCGACGATGCGCGACCAGCTCGGCGAGTACAAGTCGCGTAACGGCGAGCTCCACGCGCAGCTCGTCACGCTCAAAGCCGTCCACACCGCGAACGATCTGATGGGCGATCTGCGCCAGAAGATGGTCGAGACGTCGAACAAAGTGCAGAAGCTCACGATCGGCATCGTCGACGCCGAGGAGCAGCTGATGCTCGCGCGGCTCAAGTTCGCGAACCAGCTGTCGGACCTGCACCTCGAAGATCCGATCGCGACGGCGTCAAAACGCTAGCTGGACGCGCGCCTCGATCGACGTCTCGGTTTGGCGATCCGCGCCGGCCGCGGCGCCGAGCTGAAACCACGTACGCTCGAGATCGACCACCGCGCGAAACGCCTTGGTCGCGAACCAATCGACGCCAGCGCCGCCCGACCACGCGCCGCGCACGCTCTTGGTCGAATCGGCATAGCCGGCATCGAACGGCTGCAGGCTGTCGAGCTCGATCCGCTCGACGCGGCCGACCACGTCGAATGCGCCGTAGCGCTCGCGTGGCGTCACGCTGTTGTACGTCGCGTTCTCGCCGGTGATCACCCACTGGCCGATCGCCTGCCACGCGCTCGCGGCAACGCGATCGTGCGTGCCGTTCAGGACGACGTGCTGCGTCGACCGCACGTACTCGGCGAGCAACCCGAGCGGCCCGGCGTACCAGTAGCCCTGCGCGGTCGCGCGCCAGTGCAAGCCGTCGGCGACGACCGTGTCGGCGAGCGTGTCGGTCGGCCCGACCTTGTACTGAAAGATCGTCGTCTGCGCCTGCGTCTTCCACTGCGGCGTATCGGCCTGCGCGATCGCCGCGGCTTTGTCGCCGTAGGTCGCGGCTGCGCCGACGCCGAGGTTCGCGAGCCACCAGATGCCGCGCTGCGCCCACGGCCGCACGAACACGCGCGCGGCGCCTTCTTTCGCGTTCGTCGCGTCGCCATCGCTGGAGCCGCCGTCGGCGACGCCGTTGAAGATGCCGAGCTGATACGCCAGCGTCCCGCCGGCGAGCTCGCCGAAGATCTCGACGCCGAGATCGCGGTTCGGCACCAGGTTGTTCGGCAGGCCGCGCTGCGCGAACGTCGTCGACGTTTCGTTCTGCAAGCGCTCGATGCCGAACGGGACCTTGGTCTTGCCGAAGCGCACTTTGATCGCGTCCGAGTAGCGGACGTCGACGTACGCGTCCTGCACGACGAGCTTGCCGCCCGCGAAGTCGGGCAAGAAGCGAAAGTCGTAGTGATCGAACACGGTGCCGCGCAGATCGATGCGCAGCGTCTGGAAGTAAAACTGATCGGCGCCCGGATCGACCTTGTCGTCGACGAAGAACCGGCCATCGAACTGCGAGATCCCACCGATATAGAGCTTCGAGCTGCCGGCGGAGGCGCCCAAGATGAACGCGTCGCGATCGGGCGGCGTCGGCGCGGCCGGCGGCACGACGCCGGAGCCGGCCGCCGGATCGTCCGGCGGATCTGCGAACGCGACGTGACCGATAAGCAGGAGCAAGGCTAACGACTTCATCGACGCGCGCGGCCAGTGCAGCGCCCGATCCAGCGTGCAAGTCATCGATTAGACATTCGTCCGTTATCTTGGAAACCACGCGATTTCGTAGTAGCCTCCGAAACGTCGTGGCCGCCATGGAATCTCGTGATGACGAGCTCGTCGGTGCCGAAACCGGCTTGCGCGAGGTCGTCGATCAGATCGCGCAGGTCGCGCCGACCGATGCACCGGTGCTGTTGCTCGGCGAGACCGGCTCCGGCAAAGACGTCGTGGCGCGGGCGATCCACGCGCGGTCATCGCGCGCGGCCGGGCCGATCCTGCGCGTCAACTGCGGCGCGATCGCGCCGGGTCTCGTCGACTCCGAGCTATTCGGTCACGAGCGCGGCAGCTTCACCGGCGCGGCACAGCAACGCCGCGGCTGGTTCGAGCGCGCCGACGGCGGCACGTTGTTCCTCGACGAGATCGGCGAGCTGCCGCTCGCGGCACAGGTGCGGCTGTTGCGCGTGCTGCAAGACGGCACGTTCGAGCGCGTCGGCGGCAGCGATGCGCTGCGCGTCAGTGTTCGCGTGATCGCGGCGACGCATCGCGATCTCGCGGCGCTCGCCCGCGCCGGCGCGTTCCGCGACGACCTCTACTACCGCATCCACGTCTTCGCGATCCGGCTGCCGCCGCTGCGCCACCGCCGCGCCGACATTCCGGCGCTCGCGGCTCACTTCGCGGCGCGATCCGGCGCGAGGCTCGGCGCCACGCAGCTCGCGCTCACGCCGGTCGACGCCGCGTTGCTACAGAGCTACGACTGGCCCGGCAACGTGCGCGAGCTCGCGGCGGTGATCGAGCGCGCGGCGATCTTGGGTGGCGGCGTGCGGCTCGACGTCGCGCGCGCGCTCGGTCTTACCGGCGCGATCGCACCTAGTCCATCGGCGAGTACCGCGTTTCCGACGCTCGACGATGCGATGCGCGATCACATCGAGCACGCGCTCGTGCGTACGCACGGCAAGATCGAAGGCGAAGGCGGCGCCGCGCGGTTGCTCGGCATCCACGCGAACACGCTTCGCTCGCGCATGCACAAGCTCGGCGTGCAGTGGGAGCGGTTCCGTCGCGCCGTGGTATGAGACGGCCATGCCCGAGCAACGTTTCGACGCTGTCGTGATCGGTGCCGGCCCCGGCGGTTATCCCGCCGCGATCCGGCTCGGTCAGCTCAAGGTGAAGACCGCCATCATCGAGCGCGAGTACATCGGCGGCGTGTGCCTGAACGTCGGCTGCATCCCGTCGAAGTCGGTGATCCACGCCGCCAAGATGTTCGACAAGATGGGCCATGCCGACGACATCGGCATCTCGATCGCGAGCAAGCCCGTGCTCGACATGGCGAAGCTACAGACGTGGAAAGGCGGCGTGGTCAACAAGCTGACCAGCGGCGTGCGCACGCTGCTCAAGGCGAACCACGTCGAGATCTTCGACGGCGACGCGAAGCTCGAAAAACCCGGCGCCGATGGCCACCGGATCACCGTCAAGGCCAAAGACGGCAGCACGCAGACGATCATCGCGAAGAACGTCGTGCTCGCGACCGGCTCGCGGCCGATGGAAATCCCCGGCTTCAAGATCGATCAAAAACGCATCATCGACTCGACCGGCGCGCTCGCGCTCGACGCAGTTCCGCAGCGCATGATCGTGATCGGCGGCGGCTACATCGGCCTCGAGCTCGGCATGGTCTACGCGAAGTTCGGCAGCAAGGTCACCGTGGTCGAGGCGTTGCCGCGCGTGCTCGCAGCGATGGACAAGGACTGCGTCGCCGTCGTCGAGCGCAAGCTCAAGAAGATGGGCGTCGAGGTGATGACCGAGACCAAGGCGAAATCTTGGGAAGACAAGGGCGACCGCGCGGTGCTCACGGTGGAGCTGAAAGACGGCAAGACCGCGCAGATCGACGCCGACAAGATCTTGCTGTCGATCGGGCGCCGCCCGAACAGCGAGAACCTCGGGCTCGATGTAGCGGGCGTCAACGTCGACAAGCGCGGCTTCGTCACCGTCGACGATCACCTGCGCACGAACGTCGCCGGCATCTACGCGCTCGGCGATCTCGTCGGCGGCATGATGCTCGCGCACAAGGCGACGCACGAAGGCGAGGTCGTCGCCGAGGTGATCGCCGGCCACAAGGCGGCGATGGACGTGCGGACGATTCCCGCCGTCGTGTTCACCGATCCCGAAATCGCGTCGACCGGCATGACCGAAGACGAAGCAAAGGCGAAGGGCCACGCCGAGCTCAAGGTCGGCAAGTTCCCGTTCGCCGCGCTCGGTCGCGCGCTGTCGGTCAACGACACCGAAGGCTTCGCCAAGGTCGTCGTCGATGCGAAGACCGGCGAAGTGCTCGGCGTTCACATCGTCGCGAATGGCGCCGGCGACTTGATCAGTGAAGGCGCGCTCGCGATCGAGATGGGCGCGGTCGCCGACGATCTGCGCCTGACCATCCATCCACACCCGACGCTGTCGGAAGCCGTGATGGAAGCCGCCGCCGCCGCGCTCGGCGAAGCCGTGCACATCGTCAATCGCTGAGCGAAGCGGCATGGCGAAAATCTGCTTTGTCACCGGCGGCGCGCATGGCATCGGCAAGGCGACCGCCGAACGCTTCGCGACGGCCGGCTATCGCGTCGCCACCGCCGACATCAACCACGTCGGCGTGGATTACCGGCTCGACGTCGCCGACGACGTCGCGGTCGCCCGCGTGATCGACGACGTCGCGAAAGCATTCGGCGGCATCGACGTCGTGATCAACAATGCCGGCATCGCCGATCCGGGCCGCACCTCGATCGACGACCTGTCGGTCACCGAGTGGCGCCGCGTGATCGACGTGAACCTCAGCGGCATGTTCTTCGTCGCCAAGGCCGCCGCGCCGCACCTGCGCAAACGCAAGGGCTGCATCGTCAACACCACCTCGACGCGCGCGTTCATGTCGGAGCCGAACACGTTCGCGTATTCGGCGAGCAAGGGCGGCATCGTCGCGCTCACGCATTCGCTCGCGATCAGCCTCGGCCCCGACGTGCGCGTCAACGCGATCGCGCCCGGCTGGATCGCGACACACGGCCAGGCGGAGCTGCGCGAGCGCGATCACGCGTTTCACCCGGTCGGTCGCGTCGGCACGCCCGACGACATCGCCGGGCTCGCGCTGTTCCTCACGTCCGAGGACGCCGGCTTCATCACCGGCGAGGTCATCACGAGCGACGGCGGCGTGACTCGCAAGATGATCTATCCCGAGTAAGCTGTAGCGATGCTCCCGTGGCGAGTCGTCGATCTCGGCACCGCGTCGTATCGCGACGTGTGGGCGCGCCAGCTCGAGCTCGTCGAGCAACGCAAGAACGACGAGATCGCCGATACGCTGATCGTCGTCGAGCACCCGCACGTGTTCACGCTCGGCCGGCGCCGTGAATCGCGCGGCAACGTGCTCGCCGCCGGCGAGGTCGAGGTGATCGAGATCGAGCGCGGCGGCGACGTCACCTATCACGGCCCCGGCCAGCTCGTCGCATACCCGATCGTGCTCCTGCGCGAAGGCGAGCGCGACCTCCACAAGTACCTGCGCAACCTCGAAGAGGCCGTGATCCGCACCTGCGCGCGCTTCGAGCTCGCCGCCGATCGCGAGACCGGCAAGACCGGCGTGTGGACCGGCGTTGGCGGAGGCCGCAAGAAGCTGTGCTCGATGGGCATCGCGTGCCGCAAGTGGGTCACGTTCCACGGCCTCGCGCTCAACGTGACGACGGACCTCGCCTACTTCCAGCGCATCAACCCGTGCGGGTTCGAGTCGAACATCATGAGCTCGCTCGCCGACCGGCTCGGCCGCGACATCGACATGGCCGCCGCGAAGCGCACGTTGATCGGCGAGCTCGGCGACGTGCTCGGTCGCGCCGCGATCACGGCGTCGGCGGCGTCGGTGGCGTAGACGGAGCCGGCGGCGGCGCGGGCGGTGCCGGCGGCGGTGGCGGTGCCGGGAACATCGCGCGCACGTCCGGCGGCGGTGGTCCGACGCGCTCGAACTTGCAGTTGCTCGGATCCGGGTGGTCGCTGTGCGTGCCGGAATCGATCGCGCAGCGCTGCGTGTACAGCCCGCCGTCGTCGGCGTAGACGTTGGCGACGTAGTAGCCGGTCGGCGCGCAACCGGCGGCGAGCACCGTGAGAAGCAGGAGCTTTTTCATCGCGCTCTTATACACGACGATGCCGGCGCGCTTTGTTACGTGCCGAGGTGCGCCGTGGATTGCCGACGCGCGTGCTCGACGCGGCTGTCACGGCTTGGTTCGACGCCGCGGATTCTTGGTCGGATCGAGCTCGTCGACGAACGGATCGAAGCTCGCCATGCCGACCGCCTCGACATCGATATCGATGTCGAATGTCGACGCATCTCGTTGCACGAGATCGAGGATGGACACGTAGACCGTCTCGCGCACGAAATCATCCATCTGCGGGATCCGCGACCCTTGCCGGGAGTCGGCGCGCGGTCGGTCGTGCTCGACGGCGCTTCGGTCGAGCGAAACCGCGTGGTCGCGATGCTCACCGCGCGCCTGCGTCTCGCGAGCCATCGCCAGCGAATCGACACGACACGCTCGCGGTTGCGCGAGATTTCCTGCTGGAAACTCCGCGCGCTACGGCAGCGTCGCTTGCGCGACGTCGTCGGCCATCTCGGTCGTGACCTGCACGCGCTTGGTCAGCACGTCGCCCGGCTTGTCGACGAAGATCGTCGTGCCCGG
Source organism: Kofleriaceae bacterium (assembly GCA_036271395.1). GTDB lineage: Bacteria > Myxococcota_A > Polyangia > Haliangiales > Haliangiaceae > JABFXX01. The sequence continues at coordinate 22,729 of DATBAS010000111.1, read as the reverse complement.
CGCCACCGCCGAGCCGTTCCACGCGAAGTTGTCGATCACTGCGAGCGACTGCAGCGCGTCGTCGCTGGTGTCCCAAACGGCGATCCGGAGCGTCATGACCTCGCCGGGCGTCACGTTACCGCTCGTCGTGAGCCAACCGGTGCCGCCGCCGACCTTGCCGTCGCACTCCGCGTCGTCGACGTAGAAGCCGTTGCCGCTGAGCTCGCTCGTGCCGGTGCACGTGTTGATCGTCGTCGACTTGCCCTCGCAGCCGATCGAGCCGTTCGTGCACTCGGTGAACAGGCCGGTGTTGCCGTACGCGAGGTTCACGCCGACCGGATACTTCTCGGTCGGGTTGCTCATCGGCGAGTAGAACGCGAGGTTCTTGTCGGTCGGGTTCGCGTTCGAGCCGCTGTACGTCGAATCGAGCAGCGTCACGAAGAAGTCGTTGAACGTCGAGCACACCCACTCGGGGAACTCGGCCGAGAAGAAGTTCACGTTCAGCGTGAACGAATTGACGTTGTCGGGAACCTTGACCTTCAGCGTGACCATGATCGGGCTGTTCGCCGAGTCGCCGTCGGGCGCCGGACAGCCGGGTGCGTTCGGCAGCGTGTTGTTGTTCGCCGTGTACCAGTCGGACGGGAACGGCGACGACGTGAGGCTGCCCGACTCGTCATAGAAATCGGAAAAGCCGTTGCCCGTGCGGACGGCGCCACTCGCGATCACGGCGAGCGAGCTACCTTCTTTCGGCGGCACGCCGGCGCCGAAGTTCGGGCCGAGGTAGTGCTGGCTGTCGTCGGCGGCGCCTTGGCCGTTCGTCAGCGAGTACGCGGCCGAGACGAGGCCCCACTTCGTGCCGTCGGAGACCTGACAGATGTCGATCGCCTTCGCGAAGTCGTCCGGATCGGTCGACGCCGCGTTGAGCCCGCTGTCACATGGACCCGGCGGATTGTCGACGATGCCGTCGCAATCGTTGTCGATGCCGTCGCCCGGGATGTCGTAGGCACCTGGATCGAACGTGCAGCTGCCGCCACCGCCGCCACCGCCGCCGCCGCCACCGCCACTTCCATCGTCACCGCATTCGTCGCCGACGCAGGCTCGGGCGGACGGGCCGCATGAGACAGAAGAAAAATAGATTACGGAACAACAGAACAGCGTGGTGCGGAGCATGACGGCGGCCTCCGCACGGGAGAATCGACTTTTACAGTGCTTGCCGACAACCCGACCTGCTCTGACAGCCGCTCGCTACACCTGAGACCTGGAACTGTTGCAGAACGTAACCGTGCACGTTCGTGCGCAACTACTAGCCGGTGCGTACCGAGAAGTCCCGAACCGAGACGATCTGCTTGGCTTCGAGGTCCGCGAGAAAGCTCCGGCCGGACCCGATCCGGCCGTCGAACGCGAGCAGGTACCAGACGTCGAGCGTCCATCGCGTGTGGTCGCTCTCGCACGGCGGCGTCCACGACACCGCTTCGAGGTCTCCGAGGTACGTCGGGCGCGACGGCGAGGACGAGACCAGGCGCTGATATTCATCGCAGTTCTGGACGAGGCCGACCGCGGCGCGCGCGTCGAGCGATGCGACCGAGCGCCGCCACGCCGACGTCAGCCGGCAGCGGCCGACTTGGCCGGTCGGCGACAGCTCGATCTCGTAGGCTTCGTCGGCGGCGAGGCCGTCGAAGTCGGGCACGTCGAACTCGGGATACTTATCGCGCTCGGCGATCATCTCGAGCCGATCGTCGAACGCTTCGTAGCCGGCCTCGAGCGTGTCGTCGCTGTAGTAGCCGTAGATGCGGAGCACGAGGTTCGCCGATGGCAGGCGATGATCCCAATCGACGATCGCGATCGCGCCGAGGTAGTCGTGGCGAAAGCTCTGGAGCGGAGGCAACGCCGCGGCGACTCGCGTCGCGGCACCTTCTTCGGAGAGCAAGCCCTGATAGGCGACCCGCGGGTGCAACCGGATCTCCTCGGCGACAAACGGACGCAGGTCGGACGACACCTCGCTCGCGAGTGTACCCGTTATCGGTGCGTCGCGCGCTCGAGCGCGTCGATCATCGCGCCGAGCCGGTCACCGTCGAGCTTGAGCCGCGCCGGATTCACGACAAGCCGGGTCGACACGTCGGCGATCGTATCGACTTCGACGAGCCCGTTCTGGCGCAGCGTCTCGCCGGTCTGCGTGATGTCGACGATGCGCTCGCACAAGCCGGTCAGAGGACCGAGCTCGATCGCGCCCGAAAGCTTGATGACCTCGGCGGTGAGGCCGCGGCGCTGCAAGTATGCGCGCGTGGTCTTGGGATACTTCGTGCCGACGCGGATGTGAACCTGCGCGCGATCGTCGACGCGCGCGTCGGCGCGCTCGGCGACGATCATGCGGCACTTGCCGATCGCGAGATCCAACGGCTCGTAGAGCTCGCGGCCCTCTTCGTCGAGCACGTCGCTGCCGGCAACGCCGAGATCGGCGGCGCCGTACGCGACATACGTCGCGATGTCGGAGTTGCGCAGCACGAGCACGCGAATCGCGCCGCACTCGAACACGAGCTTGCGGCTGTCGGCGAACACCGGCGAGAGATCGAAGCCCGCGCGCCCGAACACCGCGGCCGCTTCATCGAGGATGCGGCCCTTCGGCAACGCGAGAATGATCGGTCTCATTGCTTCGCGCGCTTGATCTTCGCGCCGACGCCGCGCAGCTTCTTCTCGATCGCTTCGTAACCGCGGTCGAGGTGATACACGCGCAGCACCTCGGTCTTGCCTTGCGCGACGAGCCCGGCAAGCACGAGGCTCGCCGACGCGCGCAGATCCGTCGCCATCACCGATGCCGCCGTGAGCTTGGCGCCGCCTTTGATCACGGCGATGCGGCCGCTGGTCTGGATCTCGGCGCCCATGCGGTTGAGCTCGGGCACGTGCTGGAACCGGTTCTCGAAGATCATCTCTTTGATCACCGATTGGCCGCGCGCCAGGCACGCCATCACCATGAACTGCGCCTGCATGTCGGTCGGGAAGCCGGGATGCGGCTGCGTGACGATGTCGATCGGCGCGATGTCGCCGGTGCCTTTGACGCGGACGCCGTCGGCTTCGACGGAGATCGTCGCGCCCGAGCTGCGCAGCTTCGCGATGATCGCGTCCATGTGCTCGGCGCGCGCGCCTTCGAGCAGCACGTCGCCCTTCGTGATCGCGGCGGCGATCGCGAACGTGCCGGCTTCGATCCGATCCGGAATGATCGCGTGCTCGATCGGCAACAGCTCGTCGACGCCTTCGATCGTGATGATCGGCGTGCCCGCACCTTGGATCTTCGCGCCCATCTTGTTGAGCACGAGCGCGAGCTCCTCGACCTCGGGCTCGCGCGCGGCGTTTTCGACGACCGTGCGGCCCTTTGCCAGCACCGCCGCCATCATGATGTTCTCGCAGCCGGTGACGGTGGGCATGTCGAGCACGATCGTCGCGCCCTTGAGCCGCTTGGCCTCGACATCGACGTAGCCGTGATCGAGCGTGACCTTCGCGCCCATCGCCTCGAGGCCTTTGAGGTGTTGATCGATCGGCCTCGCGCCGATGTTGCAGCCACCCGGCATCGACACGCGCGCTCGGCCATAGCGCGCGACGAGCGGACCGAGCACCAACACGCTCGCACGCATCGTGCGCACGAGGTCGTACGGCGCCTCGAGCTTGGGCTTCTTCTTGCCGGTCGGCGGCGCGATGTGAAGCGTGTGCGCGCCTTCGGCGGTCCAGCCGAGCATCCGCAACAGCTTGGTCATCGTGCGCACATCGGCGAGCTGCGGAACGTTCTTGAACGTCGACGCGCCGGATGGCAGCAGCGCCGCCGCTAACAATGGCAGCGCCGCGTTCTTCGCACCGCTGACCGGGATCTTGCCTGCGAGCCGCGACCCGCCTTCGACGACGATTTTGTCCATGGGAGTCAGCGTGAAAACGCTGTCGCCACGAACGCTATTGCAGATGGATCAGTGGAGCAAGAGCACGACGCGCCGGTGACCGACCACACCGCCATCGAGCTCGAGATCGACGAACGCCGGGCGCCCCTCGAGCTGGGCGAGGATCGCGCCGGCATCGAGGTCGCTGCTGACCGGCCGATCGTCGATCTCGGTGACGTGCTCGTCGGGCTGCAGCTTGACCAGACCGCCGAGCTGCGTCGGCGATACGCCCGCCGCGACGTCGATCAGCGTCGCCGGCGGCGGCGCGGCGCGATAGATGACTCGCTCGCGCTCGACGACCTGTGCCGGTGGCCGCATCGCGAGCAAGAGGCAACACGCGCCGAGCAGGCCGATCGCGAGCGAACGGAACAAGAGCATGCGGCGCATCCGTTGCAACGCCGCGGCCAGCTCGGCGGGCGCAAGATCGGGCGCTTACGTAACTGGCCGGCTCGCCGCGCTGCCAGAGTGACAGCGCGCGCCGCGCCTACGATGACTCTTTGATCTGCTGCGCGAGGTAATTTTGCTCGCCGACCTGACGGATCAGCTCGAGCTGCGTCTCGATCCAGTCGGTGTGAGCTTCCTCGGAGACGAGGATGTTCGTCATCAGATCTTCGGTCGCGTTGTCCTTCGCGTCGCGGCACGCCTGGATGCCCTGGTTCAAGAACGCGATCGCCGCGTATTCGAGCTGGAGGTCGCTCTCGAGCTGCTCCTTGACCGTCTCGCCGATCTGCAGCTTGTGATAGCGCTGCAGGTTGGGCACGCCTTCGAGGAACAAGATCCGCGAGATGATCACGTCGGCGTGCTTCATCTCGTCGATCGACTCGTCGCGCAGCTGCTTCGCGAGTCGCTTGTAGCCCCAGTTCTCGCACATCTTCGCGTGCAGGAAATACTGGTTGATCGCGGTCAGCTCGTTGGTCAGGAGCTGGTTCAGGAGGTTCAAGACCTCTTCGCTGCTCTTCATGAGTCAGCGAGACCGTAGCGAGACCACGTCCTGCGCACAATCGCGACCGCACCCGTTCGCACCGCGCGCTTCGAGCCGCTGGCGAAGCTCGTCGACGCAGGTGCCACAGCCGGTTCCGGCGCGGCAACGCCGGCCGATCTCCTCGACGGTGCGCGCGCCATCGTCGATATGCGCATCGATGTCGCGGTCCGAGGCTGGGTAACACATGCAGACGATCACGGCTTCTGAAATTGATAATGCTTTTCAAAAGCAGTTAAGTCAAGGGCTAGAAATCCTGGCCGTAAGCCCTTGGAGTTCCTATGCTAAGGCCGTGCATCGGGCGATCTCGGCTGCAGTCGTGATAACGGCGCTGGCTTGCAACGGCCATCGTAACGAGCCGCCCCCAGTTCCGGTCCAACGCGATCTGACGCTGATCTCGCCGGGACTGCCGCCGCTCGCGCCGCTGCGCTACGCGATCGCGAAGGGCACGAAGACCTCGCTCGCGATCGATGTCACCAGTCACGTCGCCGCCGGCGAGTTGTCGGACGACTCGCCGCCGCTGCGCGTCGCGCTCGAGCTCGTCGTCGACGACGTCCTGCCCGACGGCACGATGAAGCTGACCTCGACGATTCGCTCGCTCGGCGCGACCGGCGCGAGCCGCAACGGCAGCGCGACCAACGCGAACGGCTCGGGCGCGGAAGACCCGACGGAAGCGCACGTCGATTCGGTCGGCAGCGGGCTCGCGAACCTCGCGTTCACCGCGACGATGTCGGCGGACGGCACGATCACCGAGGTCAAGGGCACGGCTCAACCGCTGCCCGAGCTCGCGAAGGCCGAGCTCGATCAGATCATCGCCGGGTTCCAGCAGCTCGCGATGCCGCTGCCCGACGTTCCGATCGGGATCGGCGCGCAGTGGCGCAGCTCGCGTGCGCTCGGCCCGGCAAGCACGCTCGCGCTGCAAACGACCACGACGATCGACTTGATCGGACGCACCGGCTCGACGATCCGCTACGCCGTCACGTCGCAGCTTGCCGGCTCGGCGCAGAGCGCGATCGAAGAAGGCGTGAGCGTGCAGGTCGACGGCATCGGTGGCTCGGCGCAAGGCAGCGGCACGATCGATCTCGCCAAGCTCGCGATCGACTCGAGCCAATCGGCCGAGCTGCACATGACGATGACGACCGGCAGCGACCGCACGCCGATGCAGATGACGCAGAGGCTAGACGTGTCGTCTCATTAGTCGAGCGAGCCGGCCGGCAACGACATCAGGCGAGCTCGCTGCGCAGCGCCGCGACGAGCCGATCGATGTCGCGCTCGTCGTTGAACACGTGGGTCGAGATGCGGTGGCCGTTCAGCCACTCGCGCGGCACGCCCTTGACCTCGACGTGATGCTTGTCGTGCAGCTTGCCGGACAGCGCCCACGCGTCGACCTGCGCGGGCACGCTGTACGTGAGCAGCGGCGATGCGAGCGCGCCATCGCGCGCCGATACCACGCGCAGCGGGGCGAGCTTCGCGAGCGCGTCGTATGCGTAGCGATGCAGCGCGATGTTGTGCGCTTCGACGCGCGCGATGCCGAGCGCGGCGATGTAGTCGATCGCGGCGCCCAACCCGTGCACGCTCGGGATGCTGCACACGCCGACCGAATGCGAGTACACCGCGCGGCCGTCTTGCAGCGCGATCACCTCGATGCGATCGCCGAGCGCGTCGTTCAAATAGAGCAGCCCGGTGCCTTTGGGACCGAGCAGCCACTTGTGCCCGCTCGTCGCGTAGACGTCACAGCCGAGCTGCTTGACGTCGACGGCGATGCCGCCGACCGCCTGCGCGCCATCGACGACGCTGATCGCGCCCGCCTGTTTCGCGAGGGCCGCGAGCTCGGCGACCGGCATGCGCAGGCCCGTGCTGGTCAGCACGTGCGAGAACGACAGCACGCGCGTCTGCGGAGTGATCGAGTTCGCGAAGCGCGCGACGATCGCCGCGGCGTCATGCTCGTCGAGCGGGATCTTGACGACGTCGATCACGGCGCCGTAGCGCTTCGCGACGAAGTCCCAGCCGACGCGCCCGCCCGGATGCTCCTGATCGGTCGTGAGGATCCGATCGCCGGCAACGAGCGGGACGCCCTGCACGACCCAGTTCATGCCCTCGGTGGTCGACGTGGTGATCACGAGCTCGTGAAGCCCGCAGCCGAGCAGCGCCGCCGCTTTCGCGCGCACGGTCTCCATGCCTTGCTCGAGCGGGCCGTAGCCGAGCGCGGTCGGATCGCGCTCGAGCTCGCGCCAGATCGCGATCGTGCGATCGAGCACCGGCCGCGGCGTCGGCCCGAGCGAGCCGGTCTGCAGGTACGCGAGCGCCGGATCGATCAACAGATCGTCGGTCGGCACGAGGCCACGAAACGCGTGCCGGCCGGTCGGCGTTGCCACCGCCGGCGCCGTGCAGCCATTCCACACGACACCGGCGGCGACCGACGCGCCGATCGATGCCAGGAACGAACGGCGGTCGGTCGTCATCGGGCGAGCATCTCATGCCTCACGAAGGGTGCGAGACACGCACCGTGAGGCCGACGCCTACGCCGACTGGAACTTGCGCGCGGTCTCGAGGCCCAGCTTGCGCGCCTGCGCCGAGAGCTGCGCGCCGTACGCGATCGTATCTTGCGTCAGCTGCGCCCAGCTCGCGACCGCGCCCTGGGCGCGCGACAACATCTGGTGCTCGAGCGCCGCAACATCGTCTGAGAACGACGCGAACCGCGCCATCGCATCCGCCATCATCGTGGTCCACGTGGTCATCGGGTCGAACGTCGCGAACATGTTCGCGGTCGGAGCCTTGGTGTCGCTCGTGGCAGTGGTCTTGGTCTCGGTCTTCGAATCGGTCGGCATCTGGAATCTCCTTGTGCGAGTCACCCTAAGACCGGCGATCGACCGCGTCAAGCTCGAATTTGTGCACTGCACAAATATTTCGTCGTCGGACTCGGAAAGTTTGCGTTGCAATGCACGGTCTGGACGCGTTAGACGATCGCCATGACGAAACGCTGGTGGCAAGAACCGACGCGCGCGCAATGGGCCGCCTTCGCGGCCGCATGGGTGGGATGGGTGCTCGACGCGTTCGACTTCACGATCTACTTGCTCGTGATGCCGTCGATCTTGAAAGAGTTCGGCCAAACGGTCGCGACGGTTTCGGTCTCGATCACCCTGACGCTGGTCGTGCGGCTCGCCGGTGGCGCGGTGTCGGGCTGGATCGCCGATCGTTGGGGCCGCAGGCTGCCGCTGATGATCTCGCTCGTGTGGTTCGCGGTATTCGATGCCGCGATCTACTTCGCGCCGAGCTTCGCGTGGATCTTGGCGCTGCGCACGATCTTCGGGTTCGGGATGGGCGCCGAGTGGACGGCCGGCACCGCGCTCGCGATGGAGAGCATGCCGCCGAAGTCTCGCCGGATGGCATCCGGGCTGTTGCAAGCGGGCTGGCCCGTCGGGTTCTTGCTCGCCGCCGCGACCGCGTACTTCGTCGTGCCCGCGCTCGGTTGGCGCGCGATGTTCCTCATCGCCGCGGTGCCAGCGATCCTCGTGTTCCCGATCCGCTTCTTCGTCAAGGACGACGCGGCGCCCATCGCGAAGTCCGCGAAGTCGTCGCCATTCGCGGGGCTCGGCGCGCGCGGCGTGCCGACGATGCTCGTGCTCGGTGCGCTCGTCACCGCGCTCGGCTTCATCGTCTACTACGGCCTCACCGCACAGTACTCGCTGATGCTGATGACCGACCTCAAGTTCTCACCGCAGGCCGCGTTCATCGACGTGATCATCTTCAACCTCGGCATGCTCGTCGGCGTGATCGTCACCGGCAGCGTCGCGAGCCGATTCGGCGTGATCATCGCGCTGGTCGCGCCGGCGCTGCTGATGGTGCCGTGCCTGCCGCTGTTCGTCGGCTGGGTGCCGGGACTCGTCGGGGTCGGCGCGTTCCTCGGCGGCGCGCTCGGTGTCGGCTACTCCGGTGTCACGCCGGTGCTGACGACGAGCTTGTTCGCGCCGGAAATTCGCGCGCGCGCGATCGGCTTCGTCTATCACCTCGGCGCGCTGATCGCGGCGTTCATCCCGTGGGCGATCGCCGAGATCTCGGCGCACGCGAACGTGCCGCTGTCGACGGTGATCGGCGCGGTCGGCGCGATCGGCCTCGTCGCGATGGCGGCCTCGGTGCTCGGCCTGCGCAAGAAGCTCGTGCCCCGTAGCGACGCCGTCCCGCGCACGATCGACGCACCTGCGGGAGAATTGCTCGCGAGCTGACAGCTTCTGTTCGATCCTCGACGCATCGCGTTGTTAACCCGGCGATCTGCCGTGCGGCGTGCGGCTTGCTCTGAGGCTCGGCATGCGAACGCTCTGGCTCTTGCTCCTGATTCCCGCGTGCGCGCCGGACAGCCCGATCGCGCGGCTCGCCGACCTGCCGAACCCATCGATCGCGGGCATGGAGACCGGATTCGGCATCGAATACGACACCTCGGTCGACTGCTTCCAGCTGTCGTCGGATGTCCACGGCACGGTCGATGGCCAGCCGCTGAGCATCACGAGCGGCGGCTGGCGCGACGCGGGCGAGGACGGCAACGTCTGCGACGGCATCGGGATCAATTTTCCATCGGCGCTCGCCGGCAAGCCCGTGACGTCGATCGAGATGACCGACGGCGAGACGACGTGGAGCTTCGGCGTCGAAGGGCTCGCGCCGTCGGCGTGGACCGTGACGGCGCCGATCGATGCGATCGAGGGCGGCGATGTGACCGTCGGGTTCTCGCCAACGCCGCCGGGCGTCGAGCTCTCGGAGATCTACATCGCGCCCGATGGGATCGGCATCAGCCCGTTCGCAGGCCATCCGAACGGCTCGAACACCGTGCACATCGCCGCCGGCTACTGGTCGGATGAAGACGAGGGCACACCGGGCGGAACGCTGCCCGCGACGCTCTTGATCCAGCTCTCGCCGCTGACCGTCGACGGCTGCCCGATCGCCAGCTGCTCGTTCGAGACGGACACGCCCGACCCGGCCGTGCCGATCACGGTCGTGATTCCGTAGCGCTACGGTTTCTTCTTGGCGCGCCGCGCGCGTGGCTGCATCGACTCGCGAAGCACCTGCTTGAGCTCGTCGAGCTCGCGCCGCATCGCCGCGACGTCGCCGTTGGTCTCGCTCGCCGGCGGCGAAGATTCGTGCTCGACATCGACCGGCGGCGGCGGCGGCGGCGGCGGCGCGACATAGCTCGGCGCGTAGCCACCGTACGGCGCGGCTGCCGCGAACGGCGAGCCCATCCACATCCGCGCGAGCGCGTCGGTGGCGGCCATCGGAATCTGCGTGAGCGGGTTATACGTCGCGAGGGTCTGCGCGCCGCGCTTGGCCTGCATGTAGAGATCGAGCGCGCTCGTGACGTAGCGGCTGAAGAACTCGGCGAGCGCGTCGTCGGAGAGCCGGATCATTTGCGTGAGCAGCTGCACCGGCAGGAACTTCGCCGCACTTCCGGCCTCGAGCACGACCTGAACCAACGTCGCCTGAGTGAGATCTTCGCCGGTCTGCGCATCGACGATGCGCACGTCGGCGCCACCGCGCACTCTCGCCGCGAGCTCGTCGAGCGTGATGTAGCGGCTATCGCCGGTGTCGTAGAGCCGGCGGTTGCCGTACTTCTTGATGAGGACGCTCGCCACGCGCGTGACCTTACCAGCTTGCGCCGCCTGGGCGGTAAGATTGTTGCGGCGCAAAAACTGGCTTGACACATGACGGTCCTGGTCGCTAGCTTGCCCGCCATGGCTCGCCGATTCGCGCGCGTTGTTTTGCACTGCAGCATCGCGCTGGGCATCGGAGCGTGCGACTCGGATTCGAGCGCGGTTCCCTGCACGATGGACGATCAGTGTGCGTCGCACTTCTGCCAGGCCGACGATACGTGCGCGCCGCTGCCGACCGCCGACGCGGGAATGTCGAGCGACGGCACGGCTCCGCCCGACGGCGGTAGCGGCGGCGACCTGTGCACGCCGAACCTCGACGGCATCATCGAGGCAAACGAGATCCCGCTCGCCGCCGGCAAGACGGCGAACTACTTGATCGCGACGAACCCGACGTGGAACACGGCGGGCAGCGCGGCGACGAACAACAATCGCGATTGGGATCTCTCCGGCGCGCTGTCGGGCGATACGAACACGCCGGTGACGCTCGCAGCGCCGAGCGGCGCGTGGTGGGCGGGCGACTTCGGATCGGCGACGTACGCGACCGTGCTATCCAGCTCGTCGACGCTGCTCGGCGTGTTTCACGTCGACACGACCGGCGTGACGCTGCTCGGTGTCGTGTCGCCGAGCGGCGGCGCCGGCTCGACCGAGCTGACGTACTCGCCGCCGGCGAAGATCTTGGCCGTGCCGTTCATGGCGGGCTCGACCTGGACCTCGACGAGCAACGTGACCGGCACCGCCGACGGCGTCGTCGCCGCGTACACCGAAGAATACGACTCGACCGTCGACGAGGTCGGCACGATGAAGACGCCGTACGGCAGCTTCCCCGTGCTGCGCGTGGCGACGAATCTGTTGCGCGACAGCATCGCCGATAGCCGCACGTTCGCATGGGTGGCCGAATGCTTTGGCTCCGTCGCGCAGGCAACGTCGCAGGCGTATCCCGACACGGTGCCGACCGGCGACTTCAGCAATCCGGCCGAGGTATGGCGGATCACGCCCTGAAACTGCTCGCCGTCGTCGCGCTGTTAGCCGGATGCCCGAGCTTTCACGCGGCGCCGCTGCCCGGTGCGCCCGCCGACGCGACGTTCGTCGACGTCGACGGCGTGCACGTGCACTACCGCGAGTGGGGCCAAGCCGCGGGCCCGGCGGTCGTGATGATCCACGGCTTCGGCGCGTCGCTCGACACGTGGGGCGGCGTCGCGCCGTCTGTTGCACTGCACCATCGAGTCATCGCGGTCGACCTCAAAGGTTTCGGCTGGACCAGCCGGCCCGAAGGCGATTACTCGCCGGCCGCGCAGGCCGAGCTCGTGTGGCACGTGCTCGACAAGCTCGGGGTCGCCGACGTCGCGCTCGTCGGGCATTCGTGGGGCACGTCGGTCGCGCTATCGATGGCGATCGCGCAGCCGGCGCGCGTGCGCCGCGTCGCGCTCTACGACGCGTACGTCTACGACGATCAGGTGCCGAGCTTCTTTCACTGGGCGCGGCTCGGCGGGCTCGGCGAGGTGTTGTTCGGGCTGTTTTACACCGAGCGCATCGAGGATCGCGCGCCGCTCGCGTACTACGACGAGCGGTGGATCACGCAGGCGCGCGTCGAGCGCGTCGAGCGCGACATGGATCGCGCGGGCACCACCGCGGCGGCGCTCGCTGCGGCACGCGGACATAAATTTGCTGCACTGCATCGCGAGCTGCCGAAATTCGACAAGCCCGTGCTGCTGTTGTGGGGCGAGAACGATGAGGTCACGCCGCTCGCGTACGGCCAGCGCCTCGTCAACGAGCTGCCGAACGCCGAGCTCAAAGTCTACCCGCGCTGCGGTCACATCCCGATGGTCGAGGCGCATGCGGTGTCGACGCGCGACCTGGTGAAATTTCTCGACGACGAGGCCGCGGCCGTGCCGGTCGCGGAAGGCAGCGACGCCGCACCGCCGCCGCCCCCGAAGCCGACGACGACCACGACGATCCCCGCGCCCGAAGGCTTCGGTCCGCCGCCCGTCGAGCACGGCGCGACGCTGCCGCTCGGCGCGGATCTCGCCGCGATCGGCGCCGAGCTAACGCCGCGGCAATACGCGTCGCCGCGCGAGAAGGTCGAGCTCGTCGTGCACGGCTACCTGCGCGTGCGCGACGCGACGCTCTACAACTTGGACCTCGATCGCGGGCTCGACACGACCGGCAAGCCATTGTTCCCGATCCCGCTCGGCGGCGGCCAGACGATCGAGTCGGGCGACATTCGCGCCCGCACCGACATCTCGCTCTACGCGCCGGGCGTGGGCGTTGCCGTCCATTCACGGATCGATTGGCTCGACGACGCCGCGCTCGGCGGCTCACCCGATCTCGCCGGCGGCTCGCCCGCGACGAGCGGCGGCCAGCGCCCGACCGAGGTCGTCGTCAAGCGCGCGTGGGGCGAAGCGCTGACGCCCGCCGGCACGCTCGCGGTCGGCCGCATGGGCGCGAACTTCGGCTTGGGCATCGCGGCGAACGGCGGCGATTGCGAAGACTGCGATCTCGGCGATGCCGCCGATCGCGCGGCGTTCGTCACGCCGCTGTTCGGTCACTTGCTCGCGATCGCGTACGACATCGCGTCGCGCGGTCCGTTCACCCAGGCAAAAGAAGGCGAGCGCGCGATCGCGCTCGAGCCGACCGATGCCGCCGCCGGGCCGACGCTGGCGATCCTGAAAGTGCACTCGCCCGCCGCGCTCGCTCGCCGCGCCGCGGCCGGTCTCACCAACGTCGAATACGCGGCGTACATCTCGCATCGCACGCAGCAGAACGATGTTCCCGCGTGGTACCTGCCGAGCGCCGAGCCGGTCACGCAATACACGGCGAGCGATCTCGTCGGCCGCGGCTTCGCGGCGACCACCACCGGCGCCTGGCTGCGGATCTCGAGCGCGAACATGCGGCTCGAGGCCGAGGTCGACTACGTGAACGCGAGCGTGCAGCAGCCGTCGCTCGTGCCCGGCGCGTCGATCACGATCCCGGTGACGTCGAACCAGCTCGGCGCCGCGTTCGAGTCCGACTTCCGGCTCGGTCCGACGGCGCTCGGGCTCAACGCCGGCTACGCGAGCGGCGATCCATCGCCCGGCTTCGGCGCGTTTCCGCAGCCCGGCCAAGCCTCGACGCCGGCGGGCGCGCTCGACGGCCCGCAGGCAAACTTGCCGAGCGATCACACGGTCGACAACTTCCGCTTCCACCCCGACTATCACATCGACGAGATCCTGTTCCGCGAGATCATCGGCACGATCACCGACGCGGTGTACGTGCGCCCGCACGTCAAGGCGACGCTGCTCGAGATCGGCCCCGGCCATCTCGAGACCGGCGCCGCGCTGATCGCATCGTGGGCCGTGTGCCCGACGTCGACGCCGAGCGGCCAGCGCTTCTTGGGCACCGAGATCGATCCCGAGCTGCGCTACGCGAGCCGTGATGGCTTCGCCGCGACGCTGACGTGGGGCGTCTACTTTCCCGGCGCGGCGTTCGACAATCCCGAGCAACACCTCACCGCTCACACCGCGCAGTCGCTGCGCGTTCGCCTGGGGTTCGCATTCTGATGCGCGCGCTCGCCATCATCGCATTTGCCGCCGCGTGCGAGCCGAACGCGACGCCACAGCCGCTGCCCGATGCGAGCTACGCGCCGTGCGTGCCGACGCGATCGGGCACGATCGACGAGGCGCACCTGCCGATCGCGCTCGGCGCGACACTGCCTTTTTACGCGGGCACGAACCGCACCGTCGATCTCGTGCCGACCAACGGCGTCTACGACCTGTCGATGCAAGCGCAGAGCGATACCGTGGTCGCGATCGGGCCGGTCGGCCTGGGCTCGCAGTGGTACGCGAACGATTTCCCGATGGGCCAGTTCGTCGTCGATGCCGGCAGCGGGCTCGACGGCATCTATCACCAAGATGCCACCGCGCTGTGGCTCGACGGCACGGCGTCGCAGCAGGAAAATCCGCCGACCGGCAAGACGCTCGTGCAATACGCAGCGCCGCTGGCAACGCTGCGGTTCCCGCTGCAAGACGGCGAGACGTACAGCTCGGTCGAGCAGCTCGTCAGCACGACCATCGACGGCTTGCCGCTGCAGGGCAGCGACGAGATCGACGTCGACGTCACGCTCGGCGAGCAACTCGCCGTGCCGTACGTCGACTTCTCGCCGATCTTGCGCGTGCGCACGAACGCGATCCGTACGCCGTCGACCGGCACGCCCGTGGTCAACAAGCGCACGACGCTCTTCATGTTCGAGTGTTTTGGCGAGGTCGCACGCGCGGAGAGCAACGACAACGAGCCGAACGCCGACTTCACCTCTGCCGCGTATCTGCGGCGCTATGCGTTGGGGCAATCACCATGATCTGGGAAACCTGGAAAAAGGGCTTCGCCGCGTGGGAGCACGCGACGTCGCAATTCACCGAGAAGGTCCTGCAGAACCCCGGCGTGCTCGCGCCGAGCGGCGCGTTGTTCACCGCCGCGATGAAGTCGAAGGCCGCCGCCGGTCGCGCGCTCGATCTGTGGTGGTCCGCGTGGGGATTACCGACGCGCCGCGATCAGGAGCGTCTGCTTCATAAGTTGAATCAGCTCGAGAGCCGACTCATGGACCTCTCGGAAGGACAATAACCATGGACGTCTCGGCCATCACGAAGATCCAACCCGCACCGTTCGCCATCTTCGATCGCCTCGCCACGCATCGCCATCGCGCGCGCTTTCAAGCTCGCGACGGCAGCGGCTGGTCGCCGGTGACCTGGGGCGACTTCGCGGCGCAGATCCGCGGCGTCGCGCGCTGGCTGGTCGAGCACGAGCTCGAACCCGGCGATCGCGTCGCGATCTTCGGTGGCAACTCGGTCGCGTGGGCGGCGGCGGCATTCGGCGTGCAAACCGCCGGCGGTGTGTTCGTGCCGATCTATCCGGCATCGATGCCCGAGCAGATCGCGTACATCCTCGAGCACGCCGAGATTCGTTTCGTGTTCGTCGGCCCGGAGCTCGCCGCCAAGCTCGAGCTCGCGCGACCGCGCTGTCAGGTGATCGCGCTGACCGATCCGGCGTTCGCCGAGGCTCGCGAGCGCGATGCGGCCGCACCGACGCAGGTCGATGCCCGGCTCGGCGCGCTGACGCTCGATCAACCCGGCATGATGCTCTACACGAGCGGCACGTCGGGGAACCCCAAAGGGGTGCCGCTCACGCATCGCAACGTCGGCCGCAACGGCGCCGACTGGCTCGACTGCAACGCGGCGCTGCTCGCCGAAGGCGATCGCGATCTGCTGTGGCTGCCGATGAGCCACATCTTCGGTTTCGGCGAGCTGTGCGCCGGCAACTTGCTCGGCTGGGAGACGTATCTCGCGTCGCCCGCCGACGTGTTGGACCTGCTGCCCGGCGTCGCGCCGCAGGTGTTCATGTCGGTGCCCGCGTACTGGGAAAAGCTCGCGCGCGCGATCGCGGTGTCGAACCTCGAGACCGTCACCGGCGGCCGGCTGCGGTTCTGCTTGTCGGGCGGCGCCGGCTTGAAATTCGAGATCAAGCAGCAGCTGCACGCCGCCGGCTTGCTCGTGATCGAAGGCTACGGCCTGACCGAAACCTCGCCGACGTTGACCTTGAATCGGCCCGAGGCGTTCCGCTTCGACACCGTCGGCAAGCCGCTGCCTTCGGTCGAGCTCAAGCTCGACGACGACGGCGAGATCTTGGCGCGCGGCGAAAACGTGTTCGCCGGCTACTTCAAAGATCCCGAAGCGACCGCGAGCGCGTTCACGCCCGACGGTTGGTTTCGCACCGGCGACGTCGGCCGCTGGACCGAAGACGGTTTCTTGCAGATCATCGATCGCAAGAAAGACATCCTCGTGACCGCCGGCGGCAAGAACGTGCCGCCCGCGAACGTCGAGGCACGGTTCGTCGACGATCCGGTGATCGAGCGCGTGGTGGTCTACGGCGATTCGCGGCCGTATCTGGTCGCCGCCGTGTGGTTGCGCACGGACGTGCCGGCGAGCGAGCGCGCGGCACTCGCGGCGAAGAGCGTCGAATCGGTCAACGCGCAGCTCGCGCGCTACGAGACGATCAAGCGCCACTTCATCGCCGAGGCACCGCTCACCGTCGAAGATGGCACGTTGACGTCGTCGCTGAAGCTCCGGCGCAAGGCCGTCTACGAGCGGCTGCGCGATCGCTTCGAGGCACTCTACGGATGAAGCAGACCAAGTCACCGCTCCACTCGCTCGCTGCGCTGTGGCGCCGCGTGCCGCAAGGCCAGCCGCCGGTCGGCGAGACGCCGTGCACGATCGCGCATCGCGAGAACAAGTGGACGTTGCGCGAGTATCGGCCCGCCGTGCCGCGCCACGCGACGCCGATCGTGATGGTGCCGTCGCTGATCAACCGCTGGTACGTGCTCGATCTCGCGCCCGGGCGATCGCTGATCGAGTGGCTCGTCGCGCAGGGGTTCGTCGTCTATTGCATCGATTGGGGCACGCCGACCGCCGAGGATCGCTACCTGACGTGGGATGACATCGCGGGCTGCTACATCGGCCGCGCGGTGCGGCTCGCGG
This sequence comes from Kofleriaceae bacterium, assembly GCA_036271395.1. Classification (GTDB taxonomy): domain Bacteria; phylum Myxococcota_A; class Polyangia; order Haliangiales; family Haliangiaceae; genus JABFXX01. The sequence goes on along the minus strand of DATBAS010000111.1, from coordinate 5,712 downwards.
CGCGCACGAGCCCGACGGGCAAAGCGCACGTGCTCGGCTATTGCCTGGGCGGGACGCTCGCCACGAGCTACGTCGCGGCATTTCCGGAATACGTCGCATCGCTGCTCGCGCTCGCCGCGCCGATCGATTTCGATCACGCCGGCATCATGGCGACGTGGACGCGCACGCCGACGTTCGATGTCGCGGCGCTGCTCGAGGCGTTCGGCAACGTGCCGTGGCCGATCATGCAGGCGAGCTTTCACCTGCTGCGCCCGACGCTGACGGCATCGAAGATCACGTCGCTGCTCGATCGCGCGTGGGACGATGAATTCCTCGAGGGCTTCCTCGTCACCGAGCGCTGGGGCAACGACAACGTCAGCTTCCCCGGTGCGTGTTACGCGCAATACATCGAGCAGCTGTATCGGCGGAACTTGCTGCTCCGCGGCGGCTTCGCGGTCGCCGGCCGATCGGCGGAGCTCGCGAACATTCGCGCGCCCGTGATGGTCGTCGCGTTCGAGGACGATCAGATCGTGCCGCTCGCGAGCGCCGCACCGCTCGTCGATCGTGTCGCGAGCGTCGACAAGCAGCTGCTCGTGCAACCCGGCGGTCACGTCGGTGCCGTCGTGTCGCGCAAAGCGGCGTCGCGGCTGTGGCCCGCGATGGCGAGCTTCTGGGCGAGCAGATGACGTTGGCATCGACGTCGACGCTGGCCGACCCACATCGATGCTAGCCTGCGCGGATGGCTTCGGGTGCGTTTGCGGCTCCGGCGGGGTTTCGGGAAAGCCCGCAGCGCCCGTTGGTCTCCGGCGAAGTCATCGCATCGACGTACGTGATCCGCGACGAAGTCGCGCGCACCGATACCGGCATCGTGTTCGAAGCGCGCGACATGTTGCTCGACCGGCCGGTCGCCGTGAAGCTCGCGTGGCGCGATCCGGGGTTGCCGTCGCTGCTCGCCGAAGCGCGTCGCTGCGCCGCCGTACGCGATCCGTGTGCGGTGCAAGTCCACGGCATGGGCGTGCACAACGGCGTCGAGTACGTCGTCGGCGAACGCGTCGATGGCACGCTGTTGCACGAGGAGCTGCGCACCTCGATCTCCGAGGAGCTCTACCTCGCCCGGCTGCGCACGCTGACGTCCGCGGTGTCGACCGCGCACGCAGGCGGCATCGCGGTCGGCGACATCTCGGGCGCGACGATCCTCGTCGGCGAAGATGGTCGCCTCGTGCTCGGCCGGCTCTCGCTGTCGCAAGTGCCGGCGTTCGGCCCGCACGGCCAGATCCTCGCGCCGGAAGTCGTGCGCGGCGACGTGCTCGCCAACGATCCAGGCGCCGCCGAAGCGATCGATCTCTACGGCTTGGGTTGCATCGCGATCGAGCTCGCCTCGGGCGCGCCGCCGTTCGCCGATCCGCACCCGCAGATCGAGCTCCGCGGTCATCGCGAAGAACAGCCGCCGCGGCTCGCCGAGATCCGGCCCGATCTGCCGGCCGAGCTGTCGGATCTCGTCGACTGGTTGCTCGCGAAGCAGCCGATGAATCGGCCGGCGTCGGCCGCCGACGTGCTCGCGCAGCTCGACGCGATCATCGAGCGCCTCGGTAACCGGTTGCGGCCGATCCGCGTGCTGATCGTCGACGACGACACGTCGCGCGCGCGCTGGATGTGGAGCCTCGCGCGCCGCGCCCATCCGGCCGCGATGGTCGAGATCGCGAGCGAGGGCACCGACGCGGCGCACAAGCTGCACCGCGACCAGCCCGATCTGGTGCTGATCGACGCCGCGCTGCGCGGTGTGATGAACGCGCTCGAGCTCTGCATGTACGCGCGCGGCCAGGAAGATACGGCGCGCGGCGAGCTGCTCCTGGTCGGCGACGTCTCGCCCGGCGACCGCGCGCTGCTCGAAGCCGCGCACGTCCCGTTCTTGCCCGACGGCCCCGAATTGCCCAACGCGATCCTCGAGCGCGTCCGCCGCGCCGTGGCCGAACGCCCGCGCCCGAGAAAACCGAGGACGACGATCTCGGGTTGAGATATATCAGCGCCGTGAACCGCGCTGTTGCCCTCATCGTCGTCGGGATTGCCGCTTGTTCGTCGAAGTCGGCGCCGTCACAAACGGCGTACTTCGACCTCGATTCCGACCTCACGGCCGGCAGTGGCGCATTTTATTCGATGCCGTTCCCATCCGACGTCCGCGTCGATGCGAACGGCGCGCCCGACGTCGCCGGCTATCCGAACCCGCGCGACGCCGGCATCATCACGAGCCTGCTGTCGATCGTGCCGGAGCACAAAGGCTTCCCGGTGATGTCGACCGCGTACTTCCGGTTCACCGACGCCGTGCCGGTGCGCGCGCTCACCGACGTTGTCACCGACGGCTCGATCGTGCTCGTCGACATCGATCCGAGCTCCGACGAGCTCGGTACGACGTTCCCGGTCGTCGCCGACACGCTCTCGGTCGATACGTACGTGCCGACGAACCTCGTCGCGATCGCGCCGCGGCCGGGCATCGTGCTCCGCCCGGCGACGCAGTACGCGTACGTCGTGCGCACGTCGTTCGCGCCCGGCTTCGAGCCCGCGCCCGCGTTTGCCGAGCTCGCGGCCGGCACGACGCCGAGCGGCACGCGCGGCAGCGCCGCGGCGACGGCGTTCGCGAACCTGTGGCCGGCACTCGATAGCGCAGGCATTCCGCGCAGCGACGTGATCGTCGCGACCACGTTCACGACCGCCGATCAAGTCGCGCGCACGAGCGCCCGCTCGAACGCCGTCCGCGCCGCGTACAAGGTCACGCTCGACAACCTCACGCTCATGGGCAGCGACAGCTACGACGGGTTCTGCGCGCTGACCGGCACGATCACGATGCCGCAGTTCCAGACCGGCACGCCGCCGTTCAACACCGGCGGCACGTTCGTGCTCGACGGCAGCGACGTGCCGCAGATGCAGGGTTCGATGACCATCCCGATGACGATCACGCTGCCCAAGATCGCGATGCCGGCGAATGGGTTCCCGCTCTATCAGTTCTTTCACGGCTCCGGCGGATCGTCGACGGACATCGTCAACCTCGGGCCATCGCCGACCTCGGCCGACATTCCGACGCCGGGCTACGGTCCCGGCTACGTCGTCGCGCTGCACGGCATCGCGGGCGCGTCGGCGGCGCTGCCGCTCAACCCCGAGCGGTTCCCGGGCGCGAGCGACTACGAGTATCTCAACATCGACAACCTCGCGGCGTTTCCGTACACGTTCCAGCAGGGCGTGTTCGAGCAGCGCCTGTTCACCGACGCGCTGGCGGCGATCCACATTCCGGCGGCGCTGCTCGCGGGCTGCACCGGCATCTCGACGCCGTCGGCCGACGACACGTACTTCTTCGACGCCACCAAGCTCGTGGCCGGCGGCCAGTCGATGGGCGGCATGTACACGAACATGATCGGCGCGGTCGAGCCGCGCTTCGGCGCGTTCGTGCCGACCGGCGCCGGCGGCTTCTGGAACCTGATGATCCTCGAGACCGTGATCGTGCCGGGCATTCGCCAGCTGCTCACCGCCGAGTTCAACGTCGCCGACGACGCGCTGTCGTTCGTGCATCCGACGTTGAACGCGCTCGCGCTATCGTGGGAGCCCGCCGAGCCGATCGTGTCGATGAACCGGATCTCCGAGCGGCCGCTGCCCGGCTCGAGCCCGCGCGACGTCTACGAGCCGGTCGGCCAGTACGACTCGTACTTCCCGATGGACGTCTACGACGCGGCCGCGACCTCGTATCACCACAACGAGGCCGGCACCGCGATCTGGACGACGATGCAGGACGCGCTCGCGCTCGAGCACCTCGACGGCGTGCTGAGCTATCCGATCACCGCGAACCGCGACGGCCACACGCGCGTCGTGGTGCAGTACATGGGCGACGGCATCATCGATCCGCACTACATCTATCGCCAGCTGCCGGCGGTGAAGCACCAGTACGGCTGCTTCCTCGAGACGTACTTGAAGAACGGCGTCGCGACCGTGTTCGCGCCCGGCGACGTCACCGACCCGTGTCAGTAGACTCGGTGACGATCGCGTGCATCGCGCCGATCGCGACGACCGCGTTGGTCGCGTCGAGCGCGAGCCAGATCTTGGTATCGACGTGGTACGCGGGCGGCGTGTATGGCTTGGCCGCCGAGCCGTCGTCCGGCGGAGGCGGATCGCTCTGGCGCTGCATCTTGTATTGGCCCTCCGTGCGCTCGCCCATCTTCGCTTCGTCGAGCGCCATCGCCGAGCCGGTGCCGCCCGACTCGTCGCCATCCGGATGCCAGACCACCAGCTTGTTGTCGCGGTCGACGGGACTGTAGATCTCGAGCTCGAGCACGCGCAGCTCGGAATGCGCCTCGACGAACCGCGCGAACGACGGCACCGGATCGCTCTGGCCCGCGACGTAATAGTGATTCGACACCGTTGGCACGCCGTCCGTAAGCACGGCGTCGAGCGCGACCTGCTTGCCGTTCGCCGAGATCGCCGAGAGATACGCGACCAGCTGCGCGGCGGTGACCTTGTGATCGCCCGACGGATCGTCGTGCACGTACGTCTCCGCGGGCGCCACCGCGAGCGTCGGCAGCTTATGAATCCAGCCGCCTTCGAGCTCGATATCCGCGACGCTGGGCGACTTGCACTTCGCCGTGCTGTGAAGCAACGCGGCGCGATTGTCCTTCTCGACCTGCGACAGCGCGTCGAGCTTGAACGCCGGATCCGGCTTGAACCACGGCTTCGCGGCGAACACCGGCTCGAGTTGGCTATCCTTCTTCGAGATCGAGCCGTGCGCGGCGGCGATGCACGCGCGGTTGTAGCTCGCCGTCGAGCACGCCGAGTAATCCGGCACCGGCTTCGCGCTACACGCCGCCTGATAGGCGCTGCCTGCTTGATCGATCGCCGTGTCGGTCAAGACCAGACACGGGTCGTCGCAACGCGTCGGCGACGCGGGAGTCGCCCGATGACATGCCGACACCATCAACATACCGATCACCCACTTCATCGAACAACCGTAGCTTAACTACTCGGCCGAAACCGAGTCAGACGGGCATGAAGGTCGTCCCATTCATCGTGTCGGCGATGCTCGCCCTGACGGGCGCCGCTCGCGCCGACGAGATCGCAGGTCCCGCGCAGATGCAGCGTCCGATGGGACCCATGCGCACAGCGATGCTCGAGCGCTTCGACGCGAATCACGATGGCCGGCTCGAGCCGAACGAGCGCCGCCACGCAATGCGTGCGCTGGGCCGGATCGAGCACCGGATCGAGCACCGGATCGAGCACCGGATCGAGCGGCAGCTCGCGCGACAACAGCGCCGTGCGCTTCGCGGCGAGCGCCGCGCGCTTCGCCAGACGATCCGTCGCTACGATCTCAACGGCGACGGCAACGTCGATCCGAGCGAGATGCCGCCGGCCGCGGCGCGTCGCATGCGCCCGATGGATCGCAACGGCGACGGCTGGGTCGACGAGAGCGACTTCCACTAAACAGCAGCGCCGCGAACGCGAAGGCGAGCCAGCTCGGGTTTGGCGTCGCCGAGCACCCGGACGAATCGTTGGGGATCGTCTCGCAGCGGCTGGTGCAGGATGGCGAGCCCGCGGCGCCGTCATCGCACTGCTCGCCGCTATCGACGATCAGGTCGCCGCAGCGCGGCCGGCGGCAGTACGTGCGGCACGTATCCGGCGCGTCCGCGTTCGCGCTGCCGTCGTCGCATTCTTCGGTCGGCGACACGATGCCGTCGCCGCAGATCGACTCGGGGTTGGCGA
>DATBAS010000110.1:0-99629 GCA_036271395.1 Kofleriaceae bacterium | reverse complement strand
AGTTTGGGTTCCCGATCCAGCCGTCAATCACGTCGCAGATGGCGCTGATGGCATCCGGCGCTTCGACACGCGCGAGGATTGCCTCGAGATCAATCGGGGGTCTTCCGGCGTAGTTCGCAACATCAAGGACGAGTGCGGCCGTGTCATTCGCGACGAGGAAGTAGACCTTGGAGGCGACATGTTCCGGCGCGACCTGCGCCTTAGTCAGCGCGAGTGCATCGTCTTCGGGCTTGAGCTCCGTGAGCGGGCCAAGTTTCACAATCCAGGGTCTAGCGGCAGGTGCGCCTTGGAATTCGGCGACCGCGAGGTACACGCGGCAGGCGGAGTAACCGCCGGTGAATCGATGCACGCAATCGAGGCGCGTGAGCTTCTCGACGGGTGCGCAGAGCTGCTGAAGAAGGTCCCGATCCGGCGTGTTGGCCTGGCTCTGCGGCAACGTGACGACCAATCCCGGGGCCATCGGTCGATCTTATCCTGTGTCAACCGCGGGATCGGCTGGGCCGTCCCCAGGCGATGTCTGCTGGGAGATCCCGGTCGCTCCTGCACGAGCTGGCGAAAAAAGGGAAAGTGTGGCCTCGGATTCATCCACGCTGACGCTGGCCGCGTGGAAGCTCTTTCAGGCGGAACGCTTGGTCCGCCAGCGTCTGATCGACGTCGCTTCCGACGAGCAGGAACCCATGCCCCCACACCTGTACGTGGCGTTCGTAAGCGAGACTCTCTGCGATCACCTCGTGGCCGCCGCTGAGCCACCTCCGCGCCGCAGTGATCGCCGAGACGACAGCGGACGCGCGGTCGCGACCGCGATCGACGTCTACATGGACACGCGGGTGCGCGGGCTCGGGCTGTGGGTCGAAGATACGGGCTTCAAGTATTTCGCCGTCAAGCCGCGGCGATTACCGGCCGGCGTCGTTGGAGTCCATAGCACATCGATCGAGCGAGGTGGCGTGATGATCGGCGCTCCGATGTGGGTGAGTAAATCGACGCGGACCGTGCTCACCGCCGAGCGCGCGCGGATCGAAGGCAGGCGGCTGCTCTCTCTGATTCCGACGCTGACTCCTTGGGAAGGACAGCTCGACGCCGATGGCGTCCTGGACCTCGACTACCGCCATCCGCGACCGCCGTACTCGACGAGGCGCGCGCAGCCGTCAACACGGCCGCGTTGTGCTGCTTGCGGTCGCTAGACTTGAGGTGGAAGAAAGAAAGATCGAAATCGAAACTGGCATCTCGATCCCCATCGATCGATCATGTCTTCGGCGTTCGCGGCACGAGGCGACGCGTTGATCGGTAGCGAGTCGGCCCGTTTCGACGGATCGAAAACACGAACATAATCAATAATCTACCCGGGGTTGGGCCGGTCCGGCCCCGCTACGACACGTTCTGTGTACTCAGCCGAAAGGCTCAGAAGCCCGGTCACTGCCAGACCTGGCTTCTGCCGTTTGCCGGTCGGCGTGATGACGAACGGCTCCGGCCGCACGCGCGCGAGCGTCTCGCGACCGAGCTCGACCGCTGGTGGAAGCGCTCACGGAGTCGACGACCGGCGCGTGCGAGCGAGACTGCGATCCTGTTGGTGAGCCGAACCCTGATCGCGTCGAGCACGCGCGAACGGACCACTTTCTTCGGGGCGAGCGGACAATCCGCCTGAAGTCGAATGTCGCTAACGGCGCGTTCTGGCTCAGCCTCGCGGTGCCGGTTGCTAGCCCGAGTACATCATGTAGGATCGCGACAGGTTGCGTCGCGTCGTCCTCATTCTACTTGCATTGGTGCTCGTGCCATCGATCGCGGCGGCGACGACGTATCAGTGCACGTTCGACCACGTGGTGCGCTCGGCGTGCTGCTGCCGGGCCGAGGCGCACAAGCAGCCCAAGGCGCCGAGTCGCGATACGACGATCAAGGCGGCTTGCTGCTGCACGGTCACGCATCTCACGAGTACGACCGCGTCGCGGCTTGCGCCGACGGCACATGTCGCGGTAGCGCCGCCTGCTGTCGCGGTGGCGATCGAGACTCCGCCGGCGGCGCCGCCGACTCGCGTGGCGCGGATCGATCGTCCGCGCGCTCAAGGTGATCCGGGTACTCGGCTGTTCGTTCGACACTGCTCGCTGCTGCTGTGATCGCGCGCGCTCGACGCCGTCGTTAGCGCCCATCACGTCCTTCGCCTCCGTGCGGGAGGGAGCAGCATGCGTTTGCATTGGTTCGTTACATCGTCCGCGTTGCTCGCGGCGTGTGCCGGCTCGTCCGGTTTCCGCGAGCACGACACCGAAGTCGCCGCGTGGTCACACGCCGAACGCGATCGCGTTACCAGCGCGGACGTCGCGTTCGGCTCCGAGCTCGATCGTGCGGCGCTCGTCGCCGCCGTGCTCGCTCGCAATCCCGATCTCGAGGCCGCGCGCGCGAGCTGGCGCGCAGCGATCGCGAGCTATCCCGGCGCGACCGCGCTGCCTGATCCGACCGCGAGCTACGAGATGGCGCCGCTCACGATCGGCTCCGACGTGCGGTTCGGGCAGCGCGTCGCGGTGAGCCAGAAGCTACCGTGGCCGGGCAAACGCGCGCTCGCCGGCGAGGCCGCACTCGCCGATGCCGACGCCGCCGAGGCGGACTACGCGACGCTGCGCCTCGCGCTCGCCGAGGCGACGGTCGATGCCTTCGACGACGACTACGTCGCGGCGCGTGCGCTCGAAGTCAACGCGCACCACCACGCGTTGTTCGAACGCATCGAGAAGAGCGCGATCGCGCAGTACACGGTCGGCAAGGCGTCGCAGCAGGATCCGATCGAGGCGCGCACCGAGATCATCGCGCTCGATCGCGAGCGGCTCGCGTTGGAGACGCAGCAACGCGACGCGGTCGCGCGGTTGAATCGGCTGCTTCACCGACATCCCGACGCCGAGCTGCCGCCGCCCCCCGCGAAGCTCGAGATCGGTGATGCGGCGCCGGCTTCGACCGAGCCGCACCCGCAGCTCGTCGCGGCGAAGGCGAGGCTCCGAGCGCGCACCGCCGACGTCGATCGCGCGGACCGCGCGTTCTATCCCGATGTCGAGGTGATGGCCTCGTACGATTCGCTGTGGGACGCGTGGCAACAGCGCTGGATGATCGGCGTCGCGATCGACATCCCGCTCCAGCGCAGCAAGCGCCGCGCGGACGGGGAGCGTGCGCAGGCCGAGCAGGCGAAGGCCACCGCCGAGATCGAGTCGACATCGGACATGCTCGACGAGCAGCGCGATCGAGCAGCGCGCGCGATCGACGAAGGTCGCCGCGCGCTGACGCTCGACGAGCAGCAGCTCGTCCCCGCGGCGCGCGAGCGCGTCGACGCAGCGCTCGCCGGCTTCTCGAGCGGCCAGAACACGTTCTCCACGGTCGTCATGGCCGAGCACATGTTGCGCGATGCCGAATTGCAGGTCGAGCAATCACGCGCCGAGTTGGATCGTCGGCTCGCCGCACTCGATCGCGCCGAGGGTCGCGTCGCCGGAGGTGCCCGATGAAGCGCCACTGGAAGACCATCGCCGTGGTCGCCGTGATCGCGATCGCAGTCGTCGTTGTTCGCGGGCCACTGATCGCGTGGTTCACGGGCGGATCGGTTGGCGGTGGTACATCGCCGGCTGCGCACGTCGTCGCCGGTGGCTTCTCGATCGATACATCGATCGAGCCGGATCCGCCGCGCGAGTCCGGCAACGTCGCGCACGTCTCGGTCCGCGACGCGCAAGGCAAGCCCGTGACCGGCGCGAAGGTGCGCCTCGACTACGAGATGCCCGCGATGGGAACGATGCAGGCGATGCACGGCGGAGCCGACGCGCGCGACGAAGGCGACGGCCGCTACGCGATCGCATTCGACCTGCCGATGAACGGCACGTGGACGATCGCGATCCGCGTCGATGCGGTCACAGCACGCTATACGCTGCGTATCGGCGCGTCGGGACTGACCGCAGTCGGCGGCGAAGGTGCCGGCAACGGCAGCGATGTCGACTACTACACGTGCTCGATGCACCCGCAGGTGCATTCGGCGACTCCGGGCACGTGCCCGATCTGCGGCATGACGCTGACGCCAGTGACGCGCGAGCAAGAACAGGTGGGCGTGATCCACATCGCCGACGAGCGCCGTGCGCAGCTCGGCATCCGTACGACGAAGGTCATGCTCGCGCCGATCGATCAGCAGATCGTCGCGAAGGGCCGGCTCGCGGTCGACGAAACGCGCCTGCACGAGATCACGCTCAAGATCGGCGGCTACGTCAGCGACTTGCATGTCAATGCGACCGGCCAGACGGTGGCGAAAGGGGAGAGGCTGTTCACCCTCTACAGCCCCGAGCTCTACGCCGCGGAGCAGGAGTACCTGATCGCCCGGAGCAATCACGATGTCGGTCACGGCGACGCGCTCGTGCACGCGGCCGAGACCAAGTTGCGCCTGTGGGGCCTGTCTGACGACCAGCTGCACAAGCTCGCCGACAAAGGCGAGCCGATCGAGCGCGTCCCGTTCACGTCGCCGGCGTCGGGCGTCGTGATCGAGAAGAATGTGATCGATGGCGGCGCGGTCGTCGCCGGTCAACGCCTGTTCAAGATCGCCGATCTCGATGAGGTCTGGGTCGAGGCCGACGTCTACGAGCCGGACCTCGCGAAGATCGCCAAGGGTCAGGCGGCGAAGATCGCGCTCGACTATCTGCCGGGCGAGACCTTCGCCGGCAGAGTCGCGTTCGTCTATCCGTACCTCGATCCAGCGTCGCGCACTGGGCGTGTCCGGATCGCGCTGCCGAACCAGCATGCGGAGCTGAAGCCCGACATGTTCGCGACGGTCACGTTCGATCTACCGCTCGGCCCGCGGCTCGTGGTGCCGGCGTCGGCGGTGGTCTACACCGGGCCGCGCCGGCTCGTGTTCCTCGATCTCGGCGGGGGCGCGCTCCGGCCGCAGGAGGTCACGATCGGCGCCCGCACCGGCGACCAGGTCGAGATCACGAGCGGGCTCAAAGCCGGTGACGTCGTGGTCAGCTCCGGGAACTTCCTCGTCGCCGCCGAGAGTCGCATCCGCTCGACGAGCACGTACTGGGAGGGTTCCGATGCCCAGTGATGATCGCGGCGTGATCGCGCGCGTGATCGCGGCGAGTGCACGCAATCCGCTGATCGCGATCCTGCTCGTGACCGGGCTCGCGGCGTGGGGCTGGATGTCGTTGCGCCGCGCGCCGCTCGACGCGATTCCGGATCTCAGCGACGCGCAGGTGATCATCTTCACCGAGTGGATGGGGCGCAGCCCGGACCTCGTCGAGGATCAGATCACGTATCCGATCTCGGCGTCGCTCGTGGCGGCGCCGGGCGTGAAGTACGTGCGCGGTCAGTCGATGTTCGGGATGTCGTTCGTCTACGTGATCTTCGACGACGGTACCGACCTCTATTGGGCCCGCAGCCGCGTGCTCGAATACCTGAATCAAGCGCAGGGCAAGCTCCCCGCCGGCGTCGCGCCGCGGCTCGGCCCCGATGCGACCGGCGTCGGATGGGTGTTCGAGTACGCGCTCGTCGACCGGACGGGCAAGCACGATGCCCAGGAGCTGCGCTCGATCCAGGATTGGAACCTGCGCTACGCGCTGGAGAGCGTGAAGGGCGTCGCCGAGGTCGCGTCGATCGGCGGTGCGGTCAAGCAGTACCAGGTCAACCTCGATCCCGAGAAGCTGCTCGCGCTCCACGTGCCGATCCGCGACGTCGTCGCGGCGATCCAGCGCTCGAATGCCGACGTCGGCGGCTCGGTCATGGAGATCGCCGGCCACGAGCACGTGATCCGCGGGCGCGGCTATGTCCACGGCACGACGGATCTCGAGCAGGTCCCGCTCAGGACGACCGAAGCCGGCGTACCCGTGCGCGTGAAGGACGTCGGCGAGGTCGACATCGGCCAGGACATCCGGCGCGGCGTCGCCGATCTGAATGGCGAGGGCGACGTGCCGGGTGGCATCGTGATCATGCGCTACGGCGAGAACGCGCTCGACGTGATCGACGGCGTCAAAGCGCGGCTCGCCGAGATCGAGAAGACGCTGCCGGATGGCGTGCAGGTCGTGACGACCTACGATCGGTCGGAGTTGATCCGCGCGTCGATCGCGACGCTGCGCCACGCGTTGATCGAGGAGATGATCGTCGTCGCGCTCATCATCTTCGTGTTCCTGCTCCACGTACGGAGCGCGATCGTCCCGATCCTGACGCTGCCGCTCGGCGTGCTGCTCGCGTTCATCCCGATGGCGCAGCAGCACCTCAGCGCGAACATCATGTCGCTCGGCGGCATCGCAGTCGCGATCGGCGCGATGGTCGACGCGTCGATCATCATCATCGAGAACATCCACAAGAAGCTCGACGAGTGGGAGCGCGGCGGCCGCGCCGGACCGCGACTCGACGTGCTGATCACCGCGATGCAGGAGGTCGGGCCGTCGGTCTTCTTCTCGCTGCTCGTGATCACCGTCTCGTTCATCCCGATCTTTACGCTCGAAGGCACGGAGGGCCGGCTGTTCAAGCCGCTCGCGTTCACCAAGACGTACTCGATGGGCTTCGCGGCGGTGCTCGCGGTGACGCTGACGCCGGCGCTCGCCGCGATCTTCATCCGCGGCCGGATGATTCCCGAAGAGCGCCATCCGGTGAACCGCCTGCTCGTGCGTGCGTACGCGCCGATCGTGCGATGGGTCGTGCGCCATCGCGGCGCGGTGATCGCCGGCGCCCTGGCGCTCGTCGTGTTCACCGTGCCGGCGTGGTTCCGGCTGTCGCGCGAGTTCATGCCGCCGCTCAACGAGGGCGTGATCCTCTACATGCCGACCGCGCCGCCCGGCATGTCGATCGCCGAGGCGTCGCACGTGTTGCAGACGATGGATCGCGAGTTGCGCGCGTTTCCGGAGGTCGCGTCGGTGTTCGGCAAGAACGGCCGCGCCGATACGCCGACCGATCCTGCACCGCTCGGGATGATCGAGACCACGATCGTGCTCGAGCCTCACGATCAGTGGCGGCCCGGGATGACCTGGGATCGGCTGCTGCGCGAGATGGACGCGAAGCTGTCGTTTCCTGGCATGCCGAACATCTTCTGGATGCCGATCCAGACGCGCACCGAGATGCTGTCGACCGGCGTGCGCAGCCCGCTCGGGGTCGAAGTGTTCGGTGATGACCTCGAACAGATCGAGCACGCGGCGATCGCGATCGAGAAGGCGCTCGGCGATGTGCCGGGTACACGCAGCGCGTACGCCGATCGTTCCACCGGCGGCTTCTACATCGACGTGGTCGTCAAGCGCGAGGAAGCCGCACGCCTCGGGCTCACCGTGGGCGATGTCGAGGACGTGGTCCAGACCGCGATCGGCGGCATGAATGTCTCCGAGACGGTCGAGGGCCGCGAGCGCTATCCGATCAACGTGCGCTACGCGCGCGAGTTTCGCGACGATCCGTCACTGCTCGATCGTGTGCTCGTGCCGACTCCGACCGGCGCGCAGGTTCCGCTCTCGCAGGTCGCCGAGATCAAGACGGTGACCGGCCCGCCGATGATCCGCTCCGAGGACGGCAAGCTCGTCGGCTTCGTGTTCGTCGACACGGCGCGGCCGATCGTCGACTACGTGCACGACGCGCAAGCCGTTGTCGCGCGCGACGTGCAGTTGCCGAAGGGCGTGCGCGTCGCGTGGGTGGGCCAGTTCCAGTACAGCGAACGCGCCGACGCGAAGCTGCTCGTGATCGTGCCGATCACGCTGCTCATCGTGTTCTTCCTGCTGTACCTGAACACGCGCTCGCTCGTCGAGACCGGCATCGTGCTGCTCGCGGTCCCGTTCTCACTCGTCGGCGCGATCTGGCTGGTCTACTTGCTCGGCTACAACGTCAGTGTCGCGGTGAAGGTCGGCATGATCGCGCTCGCCGGCCTCGACGCCGAGACCGGCGTCGTGATGCTGCTGTACCTGACCCTCGCGCATCGCCGCTGGGAGGCCGCGGGCAAGCTCCACACGCGCGATGATCTACGCGAGGCGATCGTCGAGGGCGCTGCGCACCGCATCCGTCCGAAGCTGATGACCGTGCTCACGATGATGATCGGCCTCGTGCCGGTGTTGTGGAGCACCGGCACCGGCGCGGACGTGATGAAGCGCATCGCCGCGCCGATGGTCGGCGGACTCGTCACGTCGTTCGTGCTCGAGTTGCTCGTGTATCCCGCCGTGTTCGCGGTCTGGAAATCGAGGCGGTTGCCGCGCGCGACGCTGCCGCCCGCCACATCGAACGAGCCACCGTGAGCGCGTCGACGAGGTCGTAGGATCGCCGCATGGACGCGAAGACTCACTGGGAAGATCGCGCAGCTTCAGTCTGGCGCGACGTCGAGGATTCCCTGCGCGTACGATCCGTCAGCCCATCGTGCGTCGTAGCCGATGACGAGATCCATCGGCTTGTTGCGTCACCGCATTGGATACACCGAGCCGAGTCAGCCCACCGTAGGGAATCAGTTGGAGAGCGGCCATGGAGATCGTGCCGTGGCCCGGCCCAGCCGGGAACGAACAGTCGACGAGCGTGAAGTCTCCGTCGATCCCATACGAATCCTCGAGCCCGACCGTGCCTGTCGTTCCGCCAGTCCAGGTCAGCACATAGTCGCTCGTCGAAAGGATTCGAACGCCGTTGAAGTTTGACGTGATCGTCACCTGCGTCGGCGCCACCACCGACGCCGACATCGCGGGAACAGCGCGGGAACAGCGCCCGTCCCATCGATCGCAAACGTCATTGGCTGTCCACCATTGAAATCTGCGATGACGTGCGATTCGATCGTTCCTGGGGCAGCTGCCGTGGAAACGATCGTGGTTGGCGGCGTCGTGCTGAATGTGATCGGACCGCCGGCAACCGGTGTCACGTTCGTCGGATTGCAGGCGGTGCGGATCCGGCACGCGTCGACCGTCACGTCGGACTGGCACGCCTCCGTGTAATCGGGGAGCTGGAGAGTCGCCGTAGGCGAAATCGCGGGGACCTCCGAACCGCCGCTCGCGACGAAGATCGTGCCCTGTTGTGGTCCCTGCAGACCTGCGACCGATGCGTCATCGATCGGGCTCTGCATGTGCGACGAGCAGCCCGCCAAGACACCCGTGATGAGAATTGATGCAGCTACCGAACGCACACTCGACGACTGTGTCAGGGGACTCGGCTCTTTGCTACGGTGACCTCGGAGCGAGCTCGTCGGCCCGTCGTGGCCGATGTCGCGAGGTTCTCGTTTCGGGGCATGCCGACAAGCAGGATGATGTGACGGACAAAGGCGTCACGCGGAAGCGACCTCCAGAGAACAGATGCTTTCGACGTTCCAACTCGTCGTCGTCGCTACCGTGTGCGTAGTTGCTAGCGCGCTCGGCGCTATCACCGGAAGCACGTCGCTCGTGACAGTGCCGACCATGTTGCTGGTCGGCATGTCGCCGACGACGGCGATCGCGACGAACATGCTCGGCCTCTTCTGCTTGTCGCTGGGAGCGACCGTGCCATTCGCGCGGACGAAACGACTGCATGCGCACCCGACCATCGGCCTCGCGCTCGGCGCGATTCCGGGCTCGGTTGTGGGTGCGCTCGTCGCAGTAGCGATTTCAGCGACCATGCTCCGCTCGCTGATCGCAGTCGCGATGCTCGTGATGGCGGTGATCGTTATCGCCACGCCGCAGCTCGGACAGCAGCCGCACGAGCGCGGCGCCGCAGCTCGATGGGCCGGTTACGTGACGATGGCGCTGTGGGCGATCTACGGAGGTTTGTTCTCCGGCGGCTATGCGACCGTCGCCACGATCGCGTGTGTCGGATTCTTCGGCTTGACGTTTGTCGATGCGGTTGGAGTCACGAAGGTCGTGAACGCAGCCAGCTCGCTCGCCGCCGTGGTCGTGTTCGCGCTCGAGGATCGGATCGACTCGAGGGTCGGCGCTGCAGTCAGCATCGCGTCACTCGTCGGTGGTTGGCTCGGGGCGCGGTTTGCGATCGAGCGAGGCACGACGTGGGTCAGGCGATTGTTCGTTGTCACCGTGATCGCGCTCGCCGTGCGGCTGATCGAACAGTCGGTGTTTTCGTGACGCGATCGGCGTATGTCTGAACGCTGCGAGCGGCGTCGGTGACTGCGGTCGTTCTCCTCGCTGCAACGAGGCGAAGCAGCTGCAAGAATCCGCGCCACCCAAGGATGTCGAGCCGCCGAAGGATCTCTCGATCACGGTCGTAATCGATGGCTCCACGCGAGCCCGATCACGGCCGAGACACTTCGCACCGCGAACCCCGACTTTGCCGATGCCGAACGACGCGCTTGGCTGATCTCGACGTTGGTTGGCGATGCTGCGCCGATCGGCACGCTCGTCAGGGCAACGTCACCGAACGGGACGAGCGTCGAGCTCTCGCATCCGACTCGTGAAGGGTTCGAGCCGGTATTGTTCCTCACGCGTCGAGGCGAAGTGATCGCGCCAGCGGTCGATCCCAAGAATCCATTTCCCGACTATCACGGCCGCGGCGGGCGGTTGGATCGCGCCGGCGACACGATGCTGCATGTGGCACCGGTGTCATCGCTCGCGATCAGTCATCCGCGCCCCGATTGATCAGCGCCTCTTCCGCCTCGTGTTCTTCGACGTAGGCGGCGTGCTGAAGCAACGCTCAAGACCCACGAGACGACGTGCTACCGCCATCGGGTGCGGATGCGTACCATCTTGCTCGTGCTCGTATGCGGCGCGTGTGATGCCTCGTCGCCATCGCCGGCGAGTGATGCCGCAACCAGCACGTTCACGGCCGCCTACATGCTCGACTCGACCATCACGACGGCGTCCGTCGGCAGCGCGAGCTACAGCGGCGGGCAAACGATCCATGTCGATCTGCAATTCGCGTCGTATGCGGCGTCGCAAGGAGCCGGACTCACCGTGCTCATTGTCGCCGGCACGCAAACCGGCTCTTACACCATCACGCCGAATTGCCCGCCCGGGTGCACGAATGCGTCCGGCGAGATGCTGGATGCCGAGATCAGCTGGCAGGGTGGCGTGATCGAGACCGATCTCGGTGGCGGCTGCGACTCACCGGGAAATGCGTGCGGCTGGGCTGAATAGTCGAGCGAGCCGCGATCGCTATCCACGCGACTTCGGCGGTGGGCAACATCTCGAGCCACGCGGCACGACATCCGTGACCTTCCTGCGTATGTCGAGCGCGATCGCGCAACAGGCATCGAGCATGTTTCGCAGCTGGGCACGACCGCGCTGAACGCGCGACTTCATGCCCGAGATGGAGACGCCGGCCAGCTCGGCGGCTTCGCGCGCGGTGAGGCCTTCGAGCTCGACGAGCGTCACGGCTTCACGATACGGAGAGGGCAGGCGCGCGACGAACCCCGTGAGGCACGCGGCGAGGGCGGCCGCAGCAGCGCGATCATCGCCGTCGTATGACACGGGTTCCTCGCGCTGTTCTGCGACCGGATGCCGAGCCCGCGCACGCCCGTGCTCGCCGATCGCGCTGCGCGCGACTCGATACATCCACGCCGTGAACCGTTGATCATCGGCGAGATCGCCGAGGCCGCGGTGGATGCGGAGCAGCACGTCCTGAAGCACGTCGTCGACATCGGCGTTGGCGACGCGGCCAGCAACGAACGGCCGCAACTGCGCCGCGACATCGCTCCACGGCACCGCGGCCAGCGTCATCCGCAGCATCCCGGCGGACAGCACGCCTTGTCGGCGCCACGTCGCGCTTCGATCGTCGCCGACGCGATGTACTTGCTGACGCCGGGCATCCACGACTCGACGATCGGCTCGCTGTTGGGCGAGACCATGATCTCGATCGACTCGAAGCCGGCACGCGCGAGCATGGCGCGTACGTCCTCGAGCGGCACGGCGCCGCCGATGCAACCGCAGACAGCGCCCGCTTCGTGCTTCAGCTCGTCGGGCATCGGCGCGATCGCCACGACGTCACTGATTGCCAGCCGCCCGCCGACACGTAGCACGCGAAAGGCCTCCTCGAACACCGCATGCTTCTCGGGCGACAAGTTGATCACGCAGTTCGACAAGATGACGTCGACCGTGTTGTCGGCGACTGGCAGATGCTCGATCTCGCCGAGACGAAACTCGACGTTCGTCGCATTGACCTTGCGCGCATTCGCGCGCGCGAGCGTCACCATGTCGGGCGTCATGTCGACGCCGATGACCTTGCCGGTCGGTCCGACCGCGCGCGCCGCGAGGAAGCTATCGAAACCGCCTCCCGCGCCGAGATCGAGCACGGTCTCGCCAGCACGCAACGATGCGATCGCGTTCGGGTTGCCGCACCCCAAACCCATGTCCGCACCATCGGGTACCGCGTTCAACTCGTCGGCGCTGTAGCCCAACATACGTGATTGGTCCGCGGGCATCGCCGCGCAGCATCCCGGTGCGCAGCCCGTCTCGCCCTTGGAAACTTTTGCGTAGTGGTCGCGCACGATCGTGCGGGTGTCGTCGGCGTTCGCTTCGTTCATATCAACCTCCGAACCTAAAGACGGGCTTCGGCGAAAATGGACGCAGGAAATCAGATCGAGACGGCCATGCAGGTCGCTGTGCTCGGACACAGCGCGGCGAATTCTGGAGAGCGTTGCAACGAGGCAGGCGCGAGGGCCCGGTCGACCTCGGCGAAACCGAAGCGACGGAAGAACTCTGGCGCCGTGGTCGTCAGCAAGAACACGCGATCGACATGGCGCTTCCACGCGGCCGCAAGTCGATCAGCGACGAGCGCGAGGCCGGTACCCTTGCCGCGCTCGGCCGGCTCCATCGCTACCGTGCGGAGAAGTGCGATGTCGTCGTGAACCTCGAGGGCCGCGACACCGACCACCGTGCCGGCGCGTCGCGCAACGACGTACGCGCTCGGAAAGTGATCGGCGACGACGGCGCCCGGCAACCCGCTCGCAGTGATGAGCGCTTCGATGCTGGGGAGCTCAGCGGCGGTTGGCGTCCCGACGCTTACCCCGTCGACAAAGCGGTTCGACGCGAACGTCCATAGCCGGACGCGCAGCTCGTCACGTGCGCGCCGGAACCGCACGAGCATGGCCTCCGGCGAGACGCTCTGATCGTCGGTTGCAGGATCTGGAATCGGCCAATGCTCCCGCACGAACGCGCCTGGCCACACCGGACAGACCTCTTCGGCGCAGAGCGTGACCACGACATCGACGCTGCTCGGATCGATCTCGTCCACCGACTTGCTGCGATGTCCGCTGATGTCGAGGCCGATCTCGCGCATCGCGACGATGGCGTTCGGGTTCACGCGACTGGGCTGGCCGCCCGCGCTCTGAACCCGTACGAGGTTGCCGAACAACACGCGTGCGAGCCCTTCGGCCATCTGCGAGCGCGCGGAGTTCGCGACGCAGAGGAACAGCACGCTCGCGTACATGCGGACATCGTGATACAAGGATGTCGTGTTGTCGAGTACCGATGTCTTGGAAGTTCGTCCGCTGACGCGGCTGTTCCGCGCGCTGGGCGACGAAACGCGCCTGCGCATCGTGGCGCTCTTGTCGCACGGCGAGCTGTGCGTGTGTCACATCGAGAGCGCGCTCGACCTCAACCAATCGAACGCGTCGCGCCAGCTCGGGATCCTGAAGTCGGCCGGCATCGTCGACAGCCGCCGCGAAGGCACGTGGGTCTATTACTCGATCGTTGCGCAGGAGCACGAGCTGGTCGCCTCCGCGCTCGACGTGCTGACGAAGAGCTTCGCCGCGAAGCGCGCCGTTCGCTCGGATCTCGTGAAGCTGCGCAAGTCGTGCGGACCGACGTGCACGTGACCACGTCGCGCCGGATCGCCGCCGAAGCGGTCGGCACGGCGCTGCTCGTGGCCGCGGTGGTCGGGTCCGGCATCATGGCGCAGCGACTCGCTACCGATCCAGCGGTCGCGCTGCTCGCGAATACGCTCGCGACCGGCGGCGCGCTCGTCGCGATCCTGCTCGTGTTCGGTCCGATCTCCGGCGCGCACCTGAATCCGGCGGTCACGCTATCGCTAGCGGCAAAGCGCGAGCTCGCGCCGGGGCTCGCGGCCGGCTACATCGTCGCGCAGGTCGGCGGCGGCATCGTCGGCGCGGTCGCGGCGAACGCGATGTTCGACCTTCCGCTCGTAACGTGGTCCGAGCACGTGCGCGCCGGTTTTCCACAGCTCTTGAGCGAAGGCATCGCGACATTCGGCCTGCTCGGCGTCGTGATCGCCGTCGGTCGGTCGCGCGCCACTGTCACGCCGTTCGCGGTCGCGGCGTACATCATCGGCGCGTACTGGTTCACGGCGTCGACGTCGTTTGCAAATCCAGCGGTCGCGATCGCGCGCGCGTTCAGCAACACGTACGCCGGGATTCGTCCGATCGACGTCGGCGGCTTCGTCGCCGCACAGCTCGCCGGCGCCGCGGTCGGCAGCGCGTTCTTCACGTGGCTCGTCGGGGTCGGCAGACGATCGGTCGAACACGAAGCCAACGCGTAGTCGGCCTTGCCCGACGCCGACGAGCCTCGAAGCCAACGCGTAGTCCGTCGTGCTGAAGCATCGCGAGACTGAATCGTGAAGGCATTCCCGTCCGCGTTTTGATCGCTGAGGATTCGCGTCAATCCAGGACCACTCTCACGTGAAATCCCTTAGCGAACTGCTTAGATATCTGCCCTAACGACTCGAGATCTGCATCAAGCAGTCGATCGAGGTGGTGGCATCGAGCGTCGAACGTTGGAGCCTTGATGATGTTTTCGAGCTCGGCATCCGTTCGTTGATCTCCGGTATCGAAGCGTCGCGATCGCGACGAAGTTCGGTTTCAAGGACGGCGATTCCAAGCTCGGCATGGATAGCCGCACCGAGCGCATTCGCGCGGTCGTCGATCAGTCGCTCGAGCGGCTCGAGACCGATCGCATCGATCTGTTCTATCAGCACCGCGCGGATCCGAACGTGCCGATCGAAGACGTCGCCGGCACGGTCAAGGAGCTGATCGCGGACGGCAAGGTGAAGCACTTCGGACTCTCCGAAGCCGGCGCGCAGACGATCCGGCGCGCGCATGCGGTGCAGCCGGTGACCGCGCTGCAGAGTGAATACTCGATGTGGTGGCGCGGGCCCGAGCACGAGATCCTGCCGACGCTCGAAGAGCTCGGCATCGGGTTCGTCCCGTTCAGTCCGCTGGGGAAAGGTTTCCTGACCGGCGCGATCACCGACAAGACGGAGTTCAGCAAAGACGACTTCCGCAACATCGTGCCGCGGTTCTCGCCCGAAGCGCGCAAGGCGAATCAGCCGCTGGTGGACCAGATCGCGGTAATCGCGACGGCGAAAGGCGTCACGCCGGCGCAGATCGCGCTCGCATGGGTGCTCGCGCAGAAGCCGTGGATCGTGCCGATTCCGGGAACCACGAAGCTGCATCGGCTCGACGAGAACGTCGGCGCCGCAAATGTGGAGCTCACCGCCGACGACGCTCGCAAGATCAAGGACACGCTCGCGAGCATCGAGGTCGTCGGTGCGCGCTACCCCGCACATCTCGCCGCGCGCGCTGGAAAGTAGTCGTGGCGAGCAGGCGCAACGCATTCACCACGAGCTGTTTCCGAATCACACATCCGATCCCGAGCTGATCGAGCGGTTCGACAACGTCGCGTTCGACGAGCTGATCGAGGCAGGTACGTTCCCGCTTACGCAGGCGAGGCGACGTCGTTCATGTCGCCCGCATGATTTGCACGATCAGGACGAGTGCACGCACGGTCATCACGATCAAAACGAGCGACGACAAGACGAAGAGTACGAACCGGACCTCGATCTTGTTCCACGTCGCCTGCACCAGGCTGTGGACAACACGTAGCCCGACGTAGAGCCACGCGAACCTGAGCGGCCAGCCGCTGCCGATGGAAAGCAGCGAGTACACGATCGCGACGGCGTAGAACACGGTCGGCTGCTCCATCAGATGGTTGTAGTTGTCCGCCTTCCACCGAACGCGCGCCGGTAACTGCGCCATCTGCTCGCCGCGCGGCATCCCGGGGTCGAGCCGCATGCCTGCCTGCCGGATCGCTGGGATCCGCGTGACGTACATCCACAACCACATCAGGTGTGTCCACAACGCGAGCACGATCACTGGAAGCAGCATCCCGACGAGCACCTCGCGATGGTAGCGCGCCGGCGCGCGGCGCCGCAGGCTTGCCCGCGACTGAGTTGCTCGCCGACGCGGGCGGACGCGCGACGACGCCAGTCCGGTCTGATGCGATATTTCGCGGCGCCATCGCGCGGCGACGGTGCCGTCAGCGGCTGGCGGTCGGCGCCGGCGCTGTCCACGGCGCGCCCTTGTAGGCATCGCCGCTCGTGAGCTCGGCGAGCATCTGATCGAGCAGTTTCTGCTTCGCCGGTGCCCCGTGCGCCGCGGCGATCCACTTGAGGTAGTCCTGCTTCTGGTATTCGGGACGCGCAAGATAGGCATCCATAAGGTTGCGCTTGACGAGCGCGGCGTGGACGTTGCCAGGCATCGGGCTCTTCGCCATGAACGGCTTCATCGTCTACGTGTATCAGAGCGACGGCACCGTGGCTGGGTTCAGGCGGCCGATCGGTCGAGCGCGATCAGACCGAGCGCATGCGCACACGCACGACGCGCGACGGTCGTGCTAGACAGAAACCGATGTCCGAATTGGCGGTTTGCACCTACTGCGACACGGTGCATCGTCGAGCGGATCTGCCGGGCCGCTCGTCGGCGCGCTGCGTGCGGTGCGATGCGCCGCTCTATCACGCATCCACGGGGCTCGCGGCGATGCTCGCGGTGACGATGACCGCGATCGTCGCGTTTGTCGTCGCGAATGCGTTTCCGCTGATCACGTTGACCAGTGCAGGTCAACGCACGCGCGCGACGTTGTGGGCCGCGATCGTCGCCTCGTACGATCAGCAGCTGCCACTGGTCGCGGTCGGTCTCGCGACGACGTTGATCGTCGGTCCGATCGTCGAGCTCGGCATGTTGCTATGGGTGCTCGTGCCGCTCGCGTTTGACGCGCGGCCGCTCGGGTTTCGAATCATCATGCGGGTCATGACCGCGTTGCGGCCGTGGCGCCTGGTCGAGGTGTTCTTGCTCGGCGTGATCATCGCGATCGTCAAGCTGTCTGGCTTCGCGACCGCGGAGATCGGGTGGGGCGCGTTTGGATTGACGGTCGTGGCGCTCGCCATGGCGTCGCTCTCCACGTTCGATGCGGCAGCGCTGTGGCAGCGCGCCGACGAGATCGCGAGATGACGGCCGAGGAGTTGGGCATCGACAAGTGCGAGACCTGCGAGCTCGTCATGCGCGCACCGCATGATGAGTCCGCGTGTCCGCGCTGCGGTGAGCGGATCATCGCGCGGGCGACGAGTCGGTCGTCGTCGCGGTGCTGGGCGCTCCTGATCGCCGCCGCGGCGTTGTACGTGCCGGCGAACGTGCTGCCGATGATGAAGACCGAGCAGTTTCCAGTGCGCCGATCCGATACGATCTTTTCCGGAATCCGCTTTCTGTGGAGCGAAGGCTCGTGGGAGCTGGCGGTGCTCGTGTTTACGGCGAGCATCTTGGTGCCGCTGACGAAGTTGTTGGCGCTTGGCTTCCTGCTGGTCACGTCGTCGCGCCGTTCGACCTGGCGGCCGCGGGTGCGTACGAAGCTCTACCGCGTGCTCGAGGTGATCGGTCACTGGTCGATGCTCGACGTGTTCGTGGTCTCGCTGCTCACCGCGGTCGTGCAGCTCGGTCGGTTCGCGAACGTCGAGCCGGGATCCGCGGTGCTGCCATTCGCTTCGGTCGTGGTGTTGACGATGTTGGCGTCGGCATCATTCGATCCGCGGACGATCTGGGGTGGGATCAAATCGTGAGCGAGATCAATCTCGACGAGCTGCCGGCGCCGAACGTGCATCGTCACAAGCGCGGTCGGCCTTCGGCGATCTGGATCGTTCCGATCATCGCGATCGCGGCCGGTGCAGCTCTCGCGATCCGCACGTACTTGCGCGCGGGACCGACCATTCACATCACGTTCGAGAGTGCGGAGGGCCTGGAGGTCGGCAAGTCGGACGTCCGCTACAAGAACGTGCCCGTCGGCAAGATCACCGAAATCGGTATCAGCGATGACCTCGATCAGATCGTCGCTACGGTCGAGCTCAATCGCGGCGCTGCGAAGCTCGCGGTGAGCGACACGAAGTTCTGGGTCGAGCGGCCGCGCGTCGGCGTCGGTGGCGTCTCTGGATTAGGCACGCTGTTGTCGGGCGCGTACATCGGTGTCGACGTCGGCACGTCTGCGGACACGACCGATCACTTCGTCGGTCTCGAGAAGCCTCCCGGCGTCACTCACGATCAGCGCGGCAAGAAATTTCGCTTGCTCGCGCATGATGCGGGCTCGCTCGCGATCCGCTCGCCCGTCTATCTCAAACGCCAACAGGTCGGCTCGATCACCGAGCTCGCGCTTACCGCGGATGGCAAGAGCGTCGAGATCGAGATCTTCATCGATGCGCCGTACGACAAAGATGTCACCGAGACCGCCGTGTTCTGGAACTCCAGCGGGATGGACGTCACGCTCGATGCAGCCGGCCTGCGCGTCGATACCCAGTCGCTTACTACGGTGATCGCGGGTGGCATCGCGTTCGGCTTCCGCGATCCCGCGCATACCGGTGCGCCCGCCGCCGACAACACGCGGTTCACGCTGTTCGAGGATCGTGCGCGGGCGATGGCGAAACCCGATACGGAGAAGCTGGCGCTCGCGATCCGATTCGACGAACCACTCCGCGGAGTCGCTGCCGCGACGACCTTGATCGACTTTCAAGGCGTGCAGATCGGCAACGTCGATGACGTTCGGCTGGGCTACGACGCGGCGACCCACGGCTTCTATACCGACGTCGCCGCCACCGTCTATCCACGCCGGCTCGGCGCGGCGTACGACGCGTTGATCGCCGAGGGTGCACCGACCGGCAGGTCGGGTCCCGAGATGTTGCAGGCGCTGGTCGGCCGCGGCCTGCGTGCGCAATTGCGATCCGCCAACCTCCTCACCGGATCGTTCTTCATCGCCCTCACGCTCGAGCCGAACGCCAAGAAGCTCACGGTCGCGATGAAGGACGGCGCCTGGACCGTGCCGAGCGAGCGCGGCGGTACCGACCAGATTCAAGATCAGGTCGCGAGCATCGTCGCGAAGATCGATCGGATTCCGTTCGACGCGATCGGCAATGATGTCCACGATGCGACCCATGCCGCATCGAGCTTGATGGGCCACATCGATCGGGATGTCGTGCCCGACACGAAGAAGCTCGTCGGCGAGGCCGAGATCGCAGTGGAAGCGCTGCGCGACGGCCTTGCCGCCATCCGCGATAATGTCGCGGCACCGGATTCGCCGATCCAACAAGCTGCGCGGACCACGCTCGACGAGCTGGGGCGCGCGGCGTTCTCGCTACGCGGCCTCGGCGAATACCTCAAACAACATCCAGAGTCGTTGCTACGCGGTCGCGACTCCGGTCCCGAGCCACATTGATCAAATATGTTTCACTAGCGCTGTTGCTCGGCTGTCGGTCGGCGGCAACGAGCTACTACACCCTTGTCGCGCCGGGTGCGGACGCTACGCCGGCGCTCACGAACGAGCTCCAGCTCGACGTGTTGCCCGTGGACGTGCCTCCCGATGTCGATCGCGCCGAGATCGTGGTGCGTCAGCACGCCGGCCAGGTCACACCCGTCGAGACGCGCTCGTGGATCGCGCCGCTGGGTGCAGAGCTCCGGCGAGCGTTCTCGAACGATCTATCGGGTCAGCTCGGTGCGCGTGACATCGCGGGGCTGTCGGCGTCCGACGGGATCCCGACGTATCGCGTCAA
Organism: Kofleriaceae bacterium; assembly: GCA_036271395.1. GTDB lineage: Bacteria > Myxococcota_A > Polyangia > Haliangiales > Haliangiaceae > JABFXX01. Next base: position 79,943 of record DATBAS010000110.1, on the reverse strand, counting down.
GCTCGGCGTTCAGCGGTTCGAATCAGTGCTCGGCGAGCACGCTTTGATCGAGGCTGTCTCGACGGTGCGCGAAGCCGGCGGTAGCGTCCCGCCGCTGGTTTGTTCGCATCGCGCGCGCGAGGCTGCAGCGAGCGGCTACGAAGGCATTGCAGAAGCGCACCAGAAAGCGATCGCCACGATCGCCAAGCAGGTGGCCGACGAGGTCCGGTCGATCCGTGCCGGTCATCCGGCATGCGGCGAGTTGCGCTAGTCACATCGAGCACGGCGGTCACGCCGGTGCTCGCGCGGTCACTTACGAGCCGCGGCTTCTTCGCGAAGCGTCCTTCGAGCCCACGGCACGGCGAGCAGCCGGTCGAGCGGAATCGGCTCACCGCTGACTTCGCTCAGGCCGTAGGTGCCGGCATCGAGCTTCGCGAGCGCGTGCTCGACGTCGGCGAGCAACGGCTTGTCGAATGCCACGGCGCGCAGCGCGTCGTCTTGCTCGATGATCTGCTCGGCCATGTCTCCCGCCTCGGGCTCGTCGGTCGTTTGCCGTTGCGCGGGATCGTTGTCGCTGATCGTGGCAGCGAGCTCGTCTCGGCGGCGCACGAGCAACTGGCGAAGTCGAACGAGGTCGTCGGGAGATAGATGCGTCTTGGTCATGATGGACTCCGTTGTGAACGCTATGCGTACAACGTTTCGGGGCCATCGCGAGCCGCAGCAACGCCTCGTTCATACGTGATACGCCGCGTGGACGTGGGTGCGTTGTCGCGCGGCGCGGTACCGAGCACGAAGGTGAGATCGAACAGCAATTCGAGCGGCGTGCTCACGCGATGCGGTTGCCGCGGATCGCGACCGCGCATCGGCGATCGATGGTGCTGTACGGACTCCATCCAGCGACGCTATCCTGACGAAGCTCGTGGTGATCGCTCGCGCTGCCGAGGATCGCGACGGCTACGTCGAACCTGACGTTAGCTCGTCAAGAGCTGCCTGCGAACGTGTAGGGTGCGCGTGATGCACGTCGATCCGATCGATGCGGTCAGCGCACTCGTGCGCGCGGCCGTGGTGAGCGCCCTCGGGACCGACTGCGATGCGGATCCCCAGGTTCGACGCTCCGATCGCGCCGATCTTCAAGCGGACCTCGCGATGCGGCTCGCGCGAAAGGTCAAGCGCGCGCCGCGAGCGATCGCGGATGCGATCGTCGCCGCGTTGCCGGTCAACGACGTGATCGATCGGATCGAGGTCGCCAACCCGGGCTTCCTCAACATCTGGTTGCGCGCCGAGTGGCTGAGCGCGGCCGCCGCGGTCGCGAATGCGAGCGAGCGCCTTGCCGTGGAGACGACCACCGCACCCGAGCGTGTCGTGATCGACTACTCGCATCCGAACGTCGCGAAGGAGATGCACGTCGGCCACCTGCGCAGCACGGTGATCGGCGATGCGCTCGCGCGCGTGCTCGCGTGGCGCGGCCACACGATCCTGCGCCAGAACCACATCGGTGATTGGGGCACGCCGTTCGGCATGTTGATCGAGCACGTGATCGATCTGGGAGCGGCGCACACCGGCATCGCCGAGCTCGCGAAGCTCTACAAGTCCGCGCGCGAGAAGTTCGATAGCGATCCGGCGTTCGCGAATCGCTCGCGTGCGCGCGTCGTGCTCCTGCAGGCGGGCGATCCGCAGACGCTGCAAGACTGGCGCGCCCTCGTCGATCTGTCGACGCGCTACTTCGAGACGATCTACGCCGAGCTCGGCGTCACGCTCCAGCGCGCCGACATCGCGGGCGAGAGCTTCTATAACGATCAGCTCGCGCCGCTCGCGCACGAGCTCGAGGCGAGCGGCTATGCGCGGATCAGCGATGGCGCGCTGTGTGCGTTCCCCGCCGGCTTTCAGAATCGCGAGGGCGCGCCGCTCGCACTCATGCTCCGCAAGAGCGACGGCGGTTTCGGCTACGCGATCACCGATCTCGCAGCGATCCGTTATCGCCTCGCGCAACTACGCGCGACCCGGATCCTCTACGTCGTCGGTGCGCCGCAGACCCAGCACCTCGCGATGGTGGTGACCGCCGCGCGCGAGCTCGGTTGGCTGGCACCACCTGCGCGCGCCGAGCACGTCGCGTTCGGCTCGGTGCTCGGCAAGGACGGCCGGATGCTCATGAGTCGCGCGGGCGAGGCCGTGCGGCTCGTCGACATGATCAGCGAAGCCGTCACGCGCGCCGAAATCGTCGCGCGCGCGAAAGCGGGCGAAGCCGGCGAGCCGATCGACGAGGCGGCGCTGAAGGACATCGCGCACGCGGTCGGCGTCGGTGCGATCAAGTACGCCGATCTATCGAGTGATCGCGTCAAAGACTACATTTTCGATCTCGACCGCATGGTCTCGTTCGACGGCAACACCGCCGGTTATTGCCAGTACGCACATGCGCGCGCTCGCTCGGTGCTCCGCAAGGCGATCGAGCTCCCGGATGTGCCGATCGCGATCGACGAACCGGTCGAGCACGAGCTCGTGCTCCACATCCTCGGCTTGGGCGCGGTCGTGCGCGACGTCGAACGCACGCTCGAGCCACATCGGCTCGTGAGCTACTGCTACACGCTCGCGAGCGCGTTCACGGCGTTCTACGACGCGTGCCCGATCTTGAAGGCGGAGCCGGCGGTGCGTGGCTCCCGCTTGCAGCTCACCCGGCTCGCGGCGCGAACGTTGGCCTGTGCGCTGGGCCTGCTGGGAATCCCCGTGCCCGAACGGATGTAGCGCCATCACCCTTTGACCGCATGCGCGCAGAGCTCGGCGAGCTTGTCGAGCATCCAGCGATGAGCCGGACCGAGCGTCGTGTCGCGCCGGTAGACCAGCGCGAGATGGATCGTGTGCTCGTCGTCGGCCCACGCTTCGGGGCGAATCCGCACGAGGCGTGCTTTGTCGAGGTCGGCGCGCGCGAGGTGCATCGGGAGGTTGCCCCAGCCGAGGCCGGCTCGCAGCATCTCGCGCTTGGTCACCATGTCGTGCACGCGCCACGTGCGCGTCGACAACACGGCCTGATCGGGCAGCGCGGCTGCTTCGGTCCGCTCCGAAAGCACGATCTGCACGTACTCGCCGAGCTCGCTCGACGAGATCCGGCCGCGCTTGCCGGCGAGCGGATGTCGCGCGCTGACGACCGGCACCATGCGGATCGGCGCGAGCGCTCGGCGCTCGAGCTTGGGTGCTTGTGCGATCGATGACGCGATGCCGACCGTGGCGGCGCCTTCGAGCACGCGCTCGACGACCGCGGACATCGTCTGGACATCGACGCGGAGCGCGACGCTCGGGAACTCCTGCTCGAACCCGCGGCACATGTCGACCAGCGCGCTGATCGGAAATACGGCATCGACGCACAGCGAGACCGATGCTTCGAGCCCGACCGTCATGCCGGCGGCGAGCTTGCGCAGCGCATCGACCTCGGCGAGCACGCGCCGCGCGGCGCTCACGACGGCCTGGCCCGCCTCGGTCAGCGTCGCCGAGCGCTGCGCGCGATCCCAGAGCGGGATGGTCAGCTGGTCTTCGAGGTTCGCCATCGAGGTGCTGACGGCGGACTGGACGCGCTGGAGCTTGCGCGCGGCGGCGGAGAAGCTGCCTTCATCGACGACGGTCGCGAGGGTCCGGAGCTGGTCGAGGGTAATCGGATCGAGCACCTAGCTACCATCTCACTGGGAGATGGAAGACATCAAGTGATCAGCAATTCCGCAGATGCCTCGCGATGGCGACACTGGGCGTACTAAAGGAGATTCCCGATGATGACGATCCGTAAAGCTTCCGATCGCGGCCACGCCGAGCACGGCTGGCTCGATTCGCATCACACCTTCTCGTTCGCCGACTATTACGACGAGAAGCACATGGGCTTCCATAACCTGCGCGTGATCAACGACGACCGCGTCGCGCCGGGGCAGGGCTTCGGCACGCACCCGCATCGCGACATGGAGATCATCTCGTACGTGCTCGAGGGCGCCTTGGCGCACAAAGACTCGATGGGCACGGGCGCGACGATCCGGCCCGGCGACGTGCAGCGCATGAGCGCCGGCACCGGCGTGCTGCACAGCGAGTACAACGCGTCGAAGACCGACAACGTCCACTTCCTGCAGATCTGGATCCTGCCGGCGAAGCGCAACGTGGCGCCCGGCTACGAGCAGAAGACGTTCTCCGACGCCGACAAGCGCGGCAAGCTCGTGCTCGTCGCGTCGCAAGATGGCCGCGACGGTAGCGTCACGATCAACGCCGACGCGCGCGTCTACGCCGGCGCCTTCGGCAAGGACGACAAAGCCGAGCTCGCGATCGCGCCCGGTCGAGGCGCGTGGCTGCACGTCGCGCGCGGCAAGGTGCGCGTCAACGGGCAGGAGCTCGGCGAGGGTGATGGCGTCGCGATCGAGAACGAAGGGCTCGTTCGCGTCGAAGGGATCGATGACGGCGAAGTGCTCGCGTTCGACGTCGCCTGATCGCGCGAGACGCGCCGGCTGATCGGCCCTACGTCTTGCGTCGCGCGCGCGCTTCGGCCTCGCCGGGCACGTCGAAATCCGCCGGGTCGAACACCGGTCGGATCTCGACCTCGGGCTCCTCGCCGTCTTGCACGCCGAGCCCGAACGGGGCGCGCTTCGCCCACTCGACCGCCTCGGCGAGCGTCTGGACCTGGATCGTCCAGTAGCCGGCGATCAGCTCCTTGGCTTCGACGAACGGGCCATCGATCACCGTGCGCTTGCTCCCGCTGTACCGCACGCGAACGCCGCGCGCGGTCGGCGTGAGGCCGTTGAGATCGAGCAGCACGCCGGCCTTCTCCAACTCCTCGTTGAACTTCTGCATCGCGGCAAGCGCCTCCTTGGTCGGCAGCTGGCCTGTTTCGGTTTGCTTGGTCGCCTTCACGATCATCATGACCTTCATCGCGCGTCTCCTTGTGACTGACCTAGGTGTAACCGAGCGACGATCGGCACGCGGCCGGATCGACAACCGCGATGCAGATCTTTGCTGCGCGTGATCGCGCGCGGTTACGAGCCGGTGTTGCGCGTATGATCGAGCGGTGTCGAGGTTCGCGCTAGCCGTCATCGCCGTCACGAGCTGCGCGCGGATCGCCGGCATTCCTGAGTACGAGAGCTCGGACGCCGGCACCGACGCATCGGTCCGGCAGGACTCGCCGTACGTGACCGCGGTCCTCGCGGACTCGCCGCTCGGGTATTTCCGGCTCGATGAAACGATCGGCGACGACGCCATCGACCTCATGGACGGCAGCAGCGGCACGTACGTCGGCAACATCAGCTTCGCGCAGCCAGGCGCGTTTCCAGACTCCGGCACGTCGGTCGGGTTCGACGGTAGCGACGCCGCGGTGTCGCTCGCGAATCGCTTCGACTTCATGGCGATGGACGCGTTCTCGCTCGAGGCGTGGATCCGGCCCACCAGCTTCGATGGCGATTTTCACGAGATCGGCTCGCGGTGGCATCAGCCTCCCAACCGCGCCGGCTACACCTGGTTTCAGGACGACGATGGGGTTGGCTTCGAACGCGACATCTCCGACACGAACAGCGATCTCGCGGCGGCGAACGGCGTGTTCGTCGTCGATCAGTGGGCGTACGTGGTGGCGACGTACGACGGCGCGACGCTGGTGGTCTACGTCGACGCGGTGCAGAAAGCGACGAAGCCTTCGCCGATCTCGACGCCCGAGGTCAACCTCGCGACGATGATCGGCGCGGCGAATGGCTCGCCCCACGACACGCCGTTCGAAGGCGACATCGACGAGTACGCGGTCTACGGCCACGCGCTCGCCGCCGATCGGGTGACCGCGCACTACGCCGCGGCGAACAACTAGCGGCGCAGGTAGAGGCCCGAATAGCTGCGCACCGCGCGCTCTTCGTGAAACGGGATCCGGCACGACAGCGACGGATCATCCCACGAGTCGACGAGATCGTAGCCGACCTCGGCGAAGCTCGCCAGCAACTGCTTCCGATCGAAGACGTGGCACGGCACGAAGCACGGGCCGCCGTTCTGCAGCGTGACGAAGTCGGGTCCGTCGTGCAGCGGCAGCTTGCCGAGAAAGATATGCCGCGGCGGGTGAGCGAGCTCGCCGAGCTGCGCCGGCAGCGAGCGCTCGACGTACTGGACGACGCCGGCGGCGAGCATCACGTCGGCTCCGTCGGCGTCGCGAAACTCCGTCGTGAACGAGAGGCCGGGCGCGGTCTCCGTGCGGCGCAGCAGCTCGCCGGCCTCGATCACGGCGGGCATCTCGCAGACTCGCCACTGTAACTCGTTCGGATATTCGAGGTATTTGCGATAGGCATAGTAGTGCACGCCGACGTGACCGCCGAGATCGAAGATCGAGAGTCGTGGTGCGAGCAATGGCCTCAACCAGAACAGCACCGGATAGTCGTACGAGAAAATGCGCGTGCGCCGCGCGGCGAGCAGATCGGCGTGCGCGGGCACGTCGAACCCGATCGGCTTGTTGGCGGGCGCCGAACGCCGCGCCTCGTCGAACGATTCGAACACGCCGCGAAACGCACCGAGTAAGTCGCCAGCAAAGCGCCGCTCGTAGTCCCAGCGGCGCAAGGACTGCACTCCGGGTATGGCTTTGAGCGCCTGCTTCAGCATCGCAGTCAAGCGTACGCGAAGCCGCGGCCCGCGGGTTAGCGATCGATCGGCGGCCCGTCGATACGAACCTGCGACAGGAAATACGGCGGCACGCAGGCGCCGTGATCGAGTGGCACGTTCGGCACTCGCAGGCATACGTAGTCGTCGCGGCATGCTTCGGTTCGAGAGCACGAGCGCAGTAGCGCGAGCGCGAAGTTGCCGGGCTTCGTGATGCACTCCTCGGGCTTCACACCTGGTTGAAAGCACGCCCGCTCGAAGCCGTGATGTGGAATGCGCGCGCAGATCGCGTCGCCGACCCGCGAACCTTCGATGCACTTCGCGGTGCACATGCCACCGGGAAATCCGTGTGCGTTCGGATCGCATTGCGAACGCGCGGCGCCGCACGCGGTCGATGCGTCGGGCGTCGCGCCGTCGCCGTCGAGGCCGAACGAGCTGACGAGCGTGACCCGCTGGCATGGATCGCCGGGTTGCGCGGCGCCGGCGGGCAGGCACAGGCCGACATCGTCGCCGTCGACGATGCTCGGCCGGCATTCGAGCCCGGCTGCACACGGCCAGCGATCGGAACGACAGTGCGCGCCGTAGCCGCCGCCGTCATCGGCGTGCTCCGCGAGCGGCACGGCCTCCGTCGCGGCCGCGCCCGCGCGCAGGAAGCGAAATCGCCAGGCCAGGATCTCGGATAGATGTGGAGAAATCCCCAGCACCATCGCGTCGCGGGTCTCGCCGGTCCGATCCTCGCCGAGCAGGTGGAACCCGGCGATCGATCGCGATTGATGACAACCGACGCACGACATCTCGTCGAGGCGCCGCACCAGCATGTCGGGCGTGCCGGCACGCGCGAGACCGCCGAATGCGGCCGCGGCATCGGGGAACAGGCGCTTGAACGGGCGATTTGCCAGCCGGCTGAGCCCGTGTGGAGTTACGGAGACCGCGGACGTCGCGAGAAACTCGGCGGGGAGCTCGGCGGTTCCGGAATCGATCGCGGCGAGATGGTCGCCGATCCAGGCGCGAAGCGAATCGAGCTTCGCCGCGCTGAGATCCGCCGACGGCGAGTTGCGCAGCGGCGACGCGACCAGGCGAGCGGCGGCGCGATCGAATCCACGCAGGATGTACTCGGCGTGGATCTCCGTGTCGGGCGCCGGTGCGGCGACGCGCATCGACTGCACGTCGATCTCGATGCGATCGAACGCGGTCGGCACGAGGCCGGCGAGCGGCCCGGCGCGCAGCTTGCCGGCGAGCTCGACCCCGGTCGTGCCCTCGAGCGCCAACCATCGCTGCGCGACGGCGCCGCAATCCGATCCTCGATCGAGGTAGATCACGCTGACCGTCATGGGCAGCCGCGTCTGCGGCCGGCCGGCGGCCGCGGGCTGATATGCGAGTCGATAGATCAGCCGCGTCTGGCCGCAGCCGGGCACCGCCGCGGTGCGGAAGTCGAAGCGGTTGACGACGCCGACCAGCTCGAAGTGCGCGCGCGCCGACGCGAGCCAGTCGATGTCGAACAGCCGGTACATGTACGCTTGACCGACGCCGACACTCGGCGACTTCGCGGATAGCGCTTCGAGATCGCCGCGCAATGCGGCCACGAGATCGCTATATGCGGGCGAATGCGTGAGTACGAGTGCCGATTCTTCGGCGTAGTCGGTGCGGCGCGGCGCGCTCGGGTCGCGAGCGCCGAGCACGTCGCCGAACGACCATCCGGCGAGCTCGAGCGCCATCACGACGCGCGGATTGGTGATCAAGAGCGATGGATGGATGTCCGCGAACCCGTCGTGAACGGTGCGCGCGGCTCGCTGCGGCACTCGGTGACAGCCGAGCAGCATCGCGAGGACCCACGCGAAGCGCATGACCGCGCGATCGTAGCAGCTCGTCACGGCACGGGCGCGGCGACGATCGCATCGATGGCCGGATCGCGACCCGCGAACCAATCGGCCGCGCGCACGCTGACCGGCACGTCGGGCTTCAGCGCGTCGCCCGGGAAGTCGCCGTTGACGAAGTGCTTGGTCGAATAGCGCACGGTCAGCTTCGAGTGCGGCAGCACGAATGTCTTGACCTCGCCGTCGCCGCTCGGTGCGCCCGCCGATGGCCCACCGACGAGCCGCGCGTGCAGCCGGCGGACGAGCTCGATCGCGTTCAGCACCGCGGACGAGAACGTGTGCATGCCGATGATCACGAACACTCGCCCGGCGAGCGCCGGCCGGTCGGCGAGGCCGTCGATCAGCGGCTCGATCACGCGCGAGTTGCCGCCTTCGTTGCGGCGCAGATCGATCACGAAGCGGTCGACCTGGTGCGTATCGGCGAACGCGAGCGTGCGCGCGGCGAAGCTCGCGAACGAGCCGGCGTGCGGATCGTCGGCGCATTCGTCGTACGCGACGTACACCAGATGAGCCGCGTCGTCGTACGTGTTCCAGTACCGCGTCGAAGGCCCGCGCAGGTGGAGCGGCAACGGGCTCGGCGGCGCGATCGCGGCTGGATGTGCGGCGGGCTCGAGCGCGAGCTCGCGGGTCGTGCCGTCGTTCGCCGCGAGCACGAACGTCGCGGCGTGTGTGGTCGGCGCGAGATCGACGCCGGCGAGCAGCACGGGGTCGACGAGCACGTCGGGGAGCTGCCCGTGCAACGCGGCGACGTTGTCGCGCGAGACCAGCGGCGTCATCGCCGCGATCGCCTGATCGATCGAGTGCGTACCGATCGCGACCAAGCGGAGGCCGATCGCCCACGGCTGGTCGGCGCCGATCACGAAGATGCCGTCGTCGAACCAGGTCAGCGCCAGCCGGTAGATGTCGTGCCGAGGCTCGACGATCGCCGTGTGGCCGTCGCCGAGCTCCGCGCCGAGGCGCATGAAGCTGGCGACCGCGTGCGGCTCGTCGAGGCCGGGCAGGGCGGCGTCGAGCCCGGCGACGTCGGCGCGCCAGGTCGCTTCCGGCACGTGGGCGAACGCGGCGACGTGGCGCGCGGGCAGCTCGGTCGCGAGCACGCGCAGATCGCCACGCCAGCTGTCGTCGGCAGGAGCCGGCTTCGAGCACGCCACGAGCGCGACTAACACGAGCCCCCCTCGCATCGCGCGAGTACAGCATTGCTGCGCAACCGCGTGGCGCGCATTACCAAGAATTCCGCTACGCGCGGCGGTGAGCGAACCTTCCCCACGGAATGAGGACTCGCGTCGCCGGCCGGCGCGATGCAACTCACCGTCGCGATTGCACGACGTCGTGGCATCTCGCTTGAACTGCGCGAGTCGCGAATGCGGGGCTTGGCCATCGTCTTGGCCGTGACCTCGGCGTGTAACGTCACGTCGCAGGTCGCGGGATTGTCGTCGGCATTGCCGCCGGCGCTGCCGAGCGACGTATTCGCGACGCTCGCGGATCCAAGCGACGCGCACGCCGCGTTGTGCGCGCACGATGCGAATGACACGGCATTTCCCGACGACGCCGATCGCATCACGAAGGCGTTCTGCCGGAGCGCGGTTCCCCAACCGGGCGGCCTCGGCGATCTGTTGACGCTGCTCGGGCTCGACTTCGCAGATCCGAGCGGCGGCAACGGCACCGGCGGCAATCCCGCGTTCGCGATCCTCGGCCACTCGTCGGCGCTGACGGCGCGCGAGGTCTCGGCGATCACGCCGACCGCGTTCGTGTTCACGCCGCTCGGCGCGGGCAGCGCGGTGCCGACCGACTACGCGTTTCTCGCGTACGATCCGGGCGAGTCGTTCGTCGAGGTGGCGGCGTACTCGCCGATCGACATCGGCGTCGATTTCTACCTCGTGCTGTTCGACAAGGCGTGCACGACCGCGCCGGCCGGCTGCTCGCCGAACGACATGCTCACGCCGAACCAGACGGTCGGCTGGAGCAACGTCCGGATCTACGAGTCGACGACGGCACTCGACGACACGATCGCCGATTGCCGGCAATGCCACATCGGCGCGGGCCACGACGATCCGACGGCCGCCGATCCAATGATCCTGCGCATGCAAGAGCTCGCGGCGCCGCATACGCATTGGTTCAGCGCCGCGACGTCGGGCGGGATGGCGCTGCTCGACGACTTTCACGCCGCGCACGGCGGCGCCGAAGACTACGGTCCGATCCCGGCGGCGCTGATCGACACGTCGGATCCGGATCAGATGGCCGCGTTCATCACGGCCGCGGGTTTCGGCGTCCAACCGAACGCGTTTCCATCGGCCGCGATCGAGCAAGAGGTCGCGAGCGCCGCGCCGATGCAGCCGGAGGTCAACGTGCCGATGGGCGCGAGCGCGACCTGGACCGCGATCTATCAAGCCGCGGCGTCGGGCACCGCGATCACGGCGCCGTATCACGACGTCAAAGTCACCGATCCCGACAAGCTCGCGCAGATGACCGCCGCGTACACCGCGTGCCGCACGGGCGGACCGCCGCTCGCCGACGACATCCGCGAGGTGCTGCTCGAATCGGGTCTCGCCGACATGGGCTTCGCACCGCCCGCGGGTGCCGATGGCAAGGCGATGCTGGTCCAGCAATGCCAGCAGTGCCACAACGCGCGGCTCGATCCGACGCTGACGCGCGAGCGCTTTCTGGTCGACCAGCTCGATCAGATGAGCCGCGCCGAGAAAGATCTCGCGATCGCGCGGCTCCAGACGCCGACCGACACGCGGTTGGCGATGCCGCCGCCGCTGTTCCGGCTGCCGAGCGATACCCAGCGCGCCGCGATGATCGCCGCGCTGCAGAACTGAGCGCGACAACAGAGTCGTGGTTCGGGCTCAGATCTTCGAGACGCGCGCGAGCTATCTGACCGAACTTGCTCGAGCTCGCGCTGGTATATCAGCTGCAATGTCCACGTTCGTGCGCGCCATGGTCCTCGCGATCGCGTTCGTCGGGTGTGCCGACACGCCCCCGCCGACCGGCGTGCCCTACCTCGATGATCGCGCGCAACGCCGCGCCGAGCTCGAGCAGATCCTGGTCGCCCCGAGTAACGGCTACTCGCAGCTGCGGCTGCAAAACTACGCGCTCGCGAGCGGCGGTTGGGACGCGCTCGCCGAGTGGAATCCCGCCGTGGCGCCGATCGCGGCCGATGGCTCGATCGGCGTGAGCGCGCCGCTCGACGTCGACATCGATCCGCTCGACGACGCGGCGCTGCTCGCGCTGGGCGAGCAAGCGTTCTTCACGTATCCGGTGCAGCCCGTCCCGATCGGGATCGCGAGCGACGGGGTGTGGTCCGACGCGACCCGCGGGCTCGGCGGGCTCGTCGCGCTCGACGATGGCGAGACGCTCGGCAGTTGCTCGACGTGCCACAGCTCGGTGCGGGCCGGCTCGCTCGTGCCCGGGCTCGGCAACGAGCGCTTCGATCTCGGCCGAGCGGTGGTGCAAGCCGGCGAGGTCGAGGCGGACGACGTCGCGGCGTATCTCGCGTGGGGGCCCGGCCGCCTCGACGTCACGACGCTCGCCGGCACCGAGCCGGTGCGCATCCCCGACCTGCGCGCGGTGCAGTTGTTGACGTTCTTGCAGGCCGACGCCGACGTCGCGCAGAGTGATCTCGAAGCGCTCGCGATCCGGCTCGAGACGCTGATCATCACGTCGACGAACGAAACCGCGCGGCCGCCGCGCATCGTCGCGCTCGCGCTCGCGCGCTACGTGTGGTCGCTCGCCGATCAGTTCGCGCCCGCCGCTGCGAGCTCGGACGGCGCGGCGGTGTTCGCCGCGAGCTGCGCGAGCTGTCACGTACCGCCCGCGTTCACCGGCGCGCCGGTGCCGCTCGACGTCGTCGGCACCGATCCGACGATCGGCGATTCGCTCGTGCGCGGCACCGGTTCGTATCGCGTGCCGTCGCTGCGCGGCGTCGGGATGCGCGCGTTGCTGTTGCACGATGGATCGCTGCCTTCGCTCGACGCGATGTTCGATCCCGCTCGGACGGGCGCGAGCTACGTCGGCGGCGTGCGTGCGGGCGCGGTGCCCGGCCACGTGTTCGGCCTCGAGCTGTCTGATCCGGATCGCACCGCGCTGCTCGCATACCTGGAGACGCTATGACCACGATTCGAGCTCTCGGCTTCGCGCTCGCACTGACGGGCTGCATCGACCACGGTCCGGTGGAGAACCAAGCCGATGCGTCGCGCACGCTCGAGGGCGCGACCGTCACGCTGCTGCGTTATCCGGAGGTCTGCGGTCAGACTCCGGTCTTCGACGACGGCGATCTGTACTCGCTCGCCGTTTCGGGATCCGCGGCGGTGACGCCGCCGCTGATCGAGGTCAGCTTCCATCCGACGCTACCGGTCGCGCAGGCGTTGCCGGTCGATCTCGACCCATTCGGCGTGCTGAGCTACTCGACCGATGCCAACGGCAACATGATCGACGTGGTCTATGGCCAGCAAGGCACGTTGCCGCTCAGCACCGACAACATGTTCGAGTGGGAACAAGGTGCCGATGCCAGCGCGGTCGACGACCAGCCGATCAGCACGGCGACCGTGACGATCGACGCGATGCCCGGCGCCGATGCCGCGACCGGCACGCTGACCGTGCGGATGGTGTTCGGCGATGGCGGTATCTTCGATGCGCGCGTCAGCGCACCGATCGACGAAACGTTCAGCGGCTGCCCGGCCGGCTGAAGCCTAGAACGCGGCGCCGATCTGCAGGCCGGCGGTGAACCAGGAGTCGATGATCTCCGAGACGTCGAGCGATGACATGCTCGCGCTCGACGACAGGTTGCCATCGCCGATGAACGTCGAGGCGATGCGCCGGTACTCGAGCGAGCCGCGCAGGTAGAGCACGCTCGTGATCGGCACTTTGATGCCGACGTCGAGGCCGAAGCCCTGCGACGCGCCGCTGCCGTACCAGGATTGATCGCTGATATCGCCGGTCGACAGCAAGTACATGTAGCGCGCCCCGAGGCTGAGGCGCGCGCGCTCGGTCACCGCCAGCTCGATCGCGGCGCCGGCGCCGAGGTAGTCGTAGCTCGTGTCGGGGATCTCGATGCTCTGCGGAAAATCGCTCTCGAGCGACCACGACGCGCGGCCGAAGTTGATCATGCCGTCCAGCACGATCGGGCCGGTCTGGTGACGGTAGTGCACGCCGAGGTCGAACGCGGTGTAGTCGAGCGAGTAGCGGCCGTAGGTATCGTTCAGCAGGTCGTCCGCGCCGAGCTCGGCGCCGGTCGATTTCTGGATCGAGATCGTCGCGCCCGGGCCGGTGAGATCCTCGCCGTACGGCTGTTCTGGGCGCGGAAACACCGCCGCTTGCAACGCGACGCCGCCGAAGCCCGCCCCCGGATACGACGGCGGCGCGACCAACGCGTCGGCCGGGTCCTGGTGAAACTGCATGCCGCGCTCGGCGAGAAACGTGCCGCCGGAGATGTCGAAGCGCGGTGCGCGGCGTCGCGTCTCCGGCGCGCGGACGATCGCCGCGGCCGTGAGCGCCGGTGCGGTCGGGTCTGCCGCGACCGGCACGATCGCGACCTCGGCGGCGGGCGGCGCGGAGGCGGGCGCGGGAGCGGGCGCATCGCTCGCGATCATCTCGCCGAGCAAGCTCGCGGCGATCGCGCCGAAGACGTGCGGGCTCGCCGAGTCGGCGAGCGGTGCATGGCGCATGTCGCGGCCGTCGGCGGAGACGATCCAGACCTCGCCGTTGTCGATCCAGACGACCGCCGTGGCGTCGTTCGCGATCGCGAGGTGCTGAGCCGACGCCGCGCGATCGAGCACGCGATCGCCGGGCAGCGAATCGGTCGCTCGAGCGACGACGTCGACGCGATCCGCCGCCGCGCCTTGCAGCGCAGCCGGAAGGTCGGCGCGGTCGGTCAAGACGACGACGCGGTCTGCAGAGGCCACCGAGGTCAGCGCGACGAGAAACAAGAGCGATCGCATGCTCGGTTCGTGGTTGTACGCCCGACCAACGTTGCAGAAAACATGAATACAATCGCGTGCGCATCGTGCGCGTACTGCGCACATTCGCGCGCTAACGCAGCTCGCTGTCGAGCAGGCTCATCTGCGCCGCCGGGTAGCGCGTGCCTGCGACCGCGCCGCGCGGGGCGATCGCCTCGACCTCGGCGAGTTGCTCGGCGGTCAGCGGCGTGGTCGCGGCCGCTTCGTCGAGTTGCGCGAGCGTGCGGATGCCGAGCGTCGGCGTGAGCCGCGGCTGCTTGGCGAGCACCCAGCCGATCGCGAGCTGGCTCGGGCTGCGCCCCCAGCGCGCCGCGAGTGCTTGCAGGCCGGCCACCAGCTTCGCGTTCGCTTCGCCGTTCGCGCCGTTGAACCGCGGCATGTGAGCGCGATTGTCGCCGGGCAGGATCGGGCTGGCCGAGAGCAGGCCGCGCGACAGCACGCCGTACAGCGTCGCGCCGATGCCGAGCTCGGCGAGCGCGGGAAAGATCGCGTCTTCGGGATCGCGGCTGACGATCGAGTACTCGATCTGCAGATCGGCTATCGGATGAACCTTGGCGGCCCGGCGGATCGTGTCGGGGCCGACTTCGGACAGGCCGATCGAGCGCACGAAGCCGGCTTTGACGAGGTCTGCGATCGCACCGACCGTGTCCTCGATCGGCACCGTCGGATCCAGCCGCGCCGGGCGATAGACGTCGACGTGATCGGTGCCGAGCCGGACCAACGAGTAGCCGAGAAAATTCTTCACCGCGGCCGGGCGCCCGTCGAAACCGCCCCAGCTGTTGTCGGGGCCGCGCAGCGCGCCGAACTTGACCGACAGCCGGACCTTGTCTCGGCGGCCGGCGATCGCCTTGCCGATCAGGAGCTCGTTGTGGCCGGCGCCGTAGAAGTCGCCGGTGTCGAGCAAGGTCACGCCGCGTTCGATCGCCGCGTGGATCACCGCGATGCTCTGCGCGTCGTCGGTCTTGCCGTAGGCGCCGGACATTCCCATACAGCCGAGTGCGAGGTTCGTCATGGCTGGTCTTACCGTCGCACATGCGCGCAGGCTTGTCGGTTCTTGGCGCGAGGTTCGCCGGATCGGGCGATTCGTGGTTCGTCCACTCGGGCTCGGCGAAGGCGGCTGGCCGAATTTGTTCGTTGCTTCGATTCCCTGCGACTTGTATGTCGAGGCCGGCTCGACATGCAGATGATCCGGCGACACGTGCTGGCCGCGCTCGCGGTCGGGATCTCCAGCAACGATGACTTCATGGCAGGGGCGGCGCTCGATCGCACCGACTTCGTGCTGCGCGGCGCGGCGCGGCGCCGGCTCGGCCGCGCGTTGATCGAAGCGGAGCTCGCCGCGGTCGACGCGGGCATGGCGCGGCCGCCGAACGCGCACGTGATGCGGCTCGCCGCGCTCGTCCTCGCCGGCCGCGAGGTGCCGGCCGCCGACGAATCGGCGGTCGCCGCGACGTACGAGAGCTTGCCCGCCGTGTCGCGACCGCGGCCGATCGCGACGATCGCGCTCGCGGTCGCGGTGCTCGCCGCGCTCGGCGGGCTCGGCTACGCGATCGCGACGTATCACAAGCCCGCGCACGCGTACGCGCACGCCGACCGCGTGCCATCGGCGGCCGCATACCAGCACGGCGGCGTGCCACTCCACGATCCGATCATCGACGCGGCGCTCGACAAGCCGCTTACCGAGCTCGTCGCCGGCGCCGCGCGTGCGCGCGACGAAGGCACGGGGCCGTTCACCGCGCCGCTCGCGAAGCTGCGCGCGACCGATCTCGGCCACGGCGCGGCGCTCGCCGCCGCCTGGCAGCACATGCTCGAGGCGTACGCGCGCGCCGTCGGCGCCGCGCAGCTCGGGCCCGAGACGCGCGATGTCGTCGATCTGCGCGAGTCGGTTCGCGCGCTCACCGATCAGCTCGCTGCCGCCGGGCTCGGCTACTTCCTGGAAGGGCGGTTCAAGGACGGCTACGCGCTCGTACAGGCGTATCGCGTCGACGAGGTCGCGTTCGTCTACACGAACGGCGCGCCACGCCGCGTGCTGACGATCTCGCGCATCGACCACTTGAACACCGCGTACGCGGTGCTCGGCATGGACAACGAGGACGTCGGCGATCCCGTGATCCACCGCGAGCGCATCGACGAGTACGTCGCGAGCACGGAGCTGCCGGTGCTCGCACCCGACGCGCCGTATCCGCTCGCCGAGCAAACGTGGCTCGACGCGCCCGCCGGCAAGGCGCTCGCCGCCGCGGCCGGCATCGCCGTGCGGCGCGAGTACGCGGCCGCGCTCGGCGCCGATGCGCCCGCCGGCGCCCAGATCGCGAAGCTGCTCGTCGAGCGCGGCGAGATCATCGAGCAATGGCGCGATCACCTCGATCGCAAAGACATCGTGTTCTCGCGCACCGACGATCTGTTCGTCCCCGACGAGCTGCTCAAGGCGCTCGACGGCGCGGTGCCGCACTACCAGCTCGAGCGCGTGAAGTCGATCGACGACGTGCTCGCCGAGCTCGACGCGCCGCGCATCCACGCGCGCATCCACGAGCTGGTCGCCGCGACGGTGCGCCGCCACGAGGCGCAGCACAACTTCGACTTCGATCGCGCCGCCGAGCCGCGCTATCCGGCGCTGCTGCAGAATTTCCTGGGATCGCCGACCGATCGCGACGGCGATCCGGTCGCGATCGTCGACAGTGCACGCCACGAGCTCTCGGGCTACCTGAGCCAGATCATCAACGATCCGCTGACGCCGCACGCGGCGCTGTGGCACCTCGCGCAGCAGGTGTTCGACCAACACGCCGGCGGCGGCGAGCTGTACGCCGGGATCGTGGTGCTGGTCTCGATCGGCAAGCACATCGGCGCCGACGTTTCGGGCCGGCACTTCGATCGCGACCGGCTCGCGCCGATCGCGCAGAACATCGCGGCATTGTCCGACGACGAGCTGCGCACGGCCGCGCGCGCGGCGTGGCGCGACCTGTTCGGCGAAGCGCCGGTCTGGATCGCGGATGCGCCGCGGATGAGCCCGTGAAACGTGCACGTGCACGACCGTCTCGGGCGACGATGTTCATCACCGAGCCAGACATCGCCCAATGCATTGATGGCCGCGCGCGAGCGCGAAAGCTTGAACTGCCGTGCGGCGAGCGACGCCGAATGGAGACGCTTAGCGCCGACCGCTAGACTCGACCGTCGTCGCTTCCGCTCGCAGGCCGAGGGCCGCATGGCCGTGTTCGACTATCTCGGGCTTCTACGACCCGCGCCCGCCGGCACTCGACTACAAATCACCGATGGAGTACGAGAGGCGTCAACGCGCTCGCCGCGTGATTGTTAGTCCCAGCTCGTCCACCGAAGCGGGGTAACTTCAGGAGTCATTCCGACGCAATCACTGCCACGCCGCTGGGCAACGCCTTCGCAGCGGCTTCGCTGACGAGCCCGACCAGATTTGGTTGCGCCGCGATCGCCGCGATCGCTGCGCCATCGTCAGCAGCAGTGATCGGGTGCGGCATCTCGCCGCGAAACACTTGTTGCTTGATCCGGATCAGCAGCGTCTTCGCCGAAACATTGAACACGGTGTCGGCGAGCCACGCCATCGCCGGCGAATCTTCCGGTCCGATTACCACGACAAGCATGTCGCCATTGCTCCACGTCGTCGTGCGACCGCTGTACACGGCCTTCATGGTCTCAAGCGACATGTGTGTCGTCGGGTTCTTTGCGTTGCGCACGAGCACGAACCGGTGCGGCTGATCGGCCGGAGCGGCGCGCGACATCAGTGCGATGATCGCGAGGCAGAGCGCGAACCGCTGGAGCGAGCTTGCCATATCAGAACGCGAACGCAGCTTGGGCGAGAGCGCGATAGTCGTTCATCGTGGGCTGGACCGTCACACTGCCTTGCAGCTTGAACGCGACGCTTGCCG
This sequence comes from Kofleriaceae bacterium, assembly GCA_036271395.1. Taxonomy (GTDB): domain Bacteria; phylum Myxococcota_A; class Polyangia; order Haliangiales; family Haliangiaceae; genus JABFXX01. The sequence goes on along the minus strand of DATBAS010000110.1, from coordinate 61,664 downwards.
TGGCGGTGTACTTCGCACCTGCCGTGACGATCTCGTGATCATATGTCGGAAAACCAGACGCGACGAAATAGGGATCTGGACTGCCGATATGAAGATACTCGAATCGCAAGTACGGCATGTAGTCGCCGAAACCGTAGCCGAATTCGCCGAACGCTGCGATCGTCTCGTACAGTGTCTGCGTGACGACATCGCGGTCGCGAAACCAGGCGGCCTCCGTGATGACGTGAGCGCGGTCGCCCATGTACACGGCGTGTGCGCCCAAGATTAGTTCCGCTTCTGCAGGGTGCTCCTCGCCCACATTCAGGTCGGACTCAATCCGATCGATGTACATGTTCGCGCCCACGATAAGCCCGTCGAGCGCGCCTTCGCCGACGTAGCGCGCACGTAGGTCGATACCTTTGTGGTTGCCTTGATCTTGATACACCGTGACGGTGTCGAGGTTTGGACCGCGCCCGTTCAGCACCTCGGCGTCGAGTGTGATGCGACCGACGTCGTTTCCAAGCTCGCGGCTGGCGTCGGCGTGCAGTCCGACCGTGTGGCTCGGCACGATGCCATCAAAGCCATTGCCTTCATACATCTCCGGCCACAACGCGGTGAGCATGAAGAACTTGCCATTTTGATATGCATCGCCGTAGTAGCCGAACGCGCTGCGGATGCGGCCGGCGCGGAAGTGCAACCATGCGAGCGGCTTGTAATCGACCTCGAGTCGGTCGGCGTCGATATCGAACGTGTTCTGGCCGAACGCCTCGACGAGCAACTCGCCGACGAACGCGAATTTGCCGTCGGTTTGCATCGCGAAAATGTCGAGATCGGGCGCTTGGAAGGTGTTCGTCGTGTCGCCGTGATGATCGACGTAGTAGTCAACATCACCGAAGAAATTGATCACCGTGTCCCCGCGAGCCGACCCCGCCATGCAGGCGACCGCGATGATCGCGCCGACGCGCGCGCTCATGATGTTCCGCCCGACATCGGCACCATCACTTCGACGGGAGTATTTGCGTCAAGTGTGCGGTCGAGCCCATTGACGGTCGTCGACGTCAGGTATGTCCCTGCCGTCACAAGCAACATGCCGGCTGCGTTGCGAACGTCTGACGCGAGGACCATGCCTTCGCGGAGGTCGGCACGCCGCACCGAGCGCGGCACGCTCGCCCACGCGATCGCGGTGATTCGCAGTCGCAGCCCGGAGCTCGTGGTCGCATACCACGACCGCGTATCGGGAAGATCGCAGACCATCGCGTTGCTGGGTAGACCGATCGTGAACGACACGCCGTCGTTCACCGCGCCGCGCTTCACGGCACCGCCCGCGACGTTCGCGAGCTCCCGAAGCGCGTCGGCAAGGGTTGCCTCAGACGTGTCGCCATCGAGCAGGGCCGCGCCGAATGGCGCGACCATGTCTCGCTCGATGCCGATGCCGAGCTGCAGCTCGATTTTCTCGTTCGCGAGGCTGAGCGAGATCGCGCCGCTGTACGCGACAGGGCTCGACGGACCGACGACGGCTTGAAGCGGAGCGCCAAGTTGCTCGCCGAGCTCACTCGCGATGATCGCGTCGACGTCGCGCCACGCCCGCACCTTGTCGAGGTCGAACAGCGGTCCGAACTCGACGGACTTGTTCGAGCCGCCGACGATCGCGGCCGAGGCACGCGCACGCTTGAGTCCGTCGACGCGAGCGAGCATCTCCGCCTGAGTCACCGATGAAGTGATCGCGAAGTCGTCGGCGCCCGCGGCTACGACTGCTGTGATGTCGTGGTTGAGCGCACGCCCGCAGGTGACAACCAGGTAGTGGCGATGTTGGGCGTCGAGCGAACGTACGTACTTAACGAACGACGCGCCGCCGCCCGCAAGATGCCAGTCGGCGATCACGACGTCGGCTCCTTGCGAAACCAGCGAGCACGCGGCGGCGACGTTGCCGGCCTCGTGCACCACGTGATTTGCGCTCGTTAGCCATTGGGCGAATCGACGGCGGGTGGAGGCATCGCTATGCGCGAGGATGACCTTCACGCGAGCACCTTCCCGATGAGCGATAACAACAGCTCTGCCTTGAACGGCTTGATCAGCCAACCTTTTGCACCGAGTGTCTTGGCGCGCTGGATCAGGTCGGGGTGGCCCTCGGTCGTCAGCATCACGACCGGAATGCGCTGGGTGACCGTATCGCGGGCTAGTTCGGCGAGCAGCTCCAGCCCGCTCATCCGCGGCATGTTGATGTCGCAGACGATCAACGCGACGTCCGCAAGCTTGGTTGTGGCGTCGACGCCGTCTGTGGCGCCGACGACTTGATACCCCGCGGCGGTAAGTGCCGCGCCTACCTGACGCCGTAACAGCGCCGAGTCATCAACAATCAGAACCTTACCCGACATTGCGACAAGGTGACTCGACCGCGTGCTTCACAAATCGAGGCTGAATCCACGTGTGATGTGGTCGATTCGATTTGCGATGAACCGCCGCATGTCGTTATCAGTGTGGGCGCTCTTGCCGCTCACTGCTGCTGTCGCGGCACAAGCTGCGTACTCGCTGCTCAGCCAGCGCGCCGCTCTCGAGAGTGGTCTCGAGAGCAGCACGCGGTCACTCGCCTCGCTGATGGTGAATGTCGTCGGGCCGAGCATGGCGTTCGACGACCCCAAAGCCATCGACGAAGGCATCGCGTACGTCACGGGGGATCCCGATTTCGCGTTCGTCGCAGCGCTGGGATCGGATGGCACCGTGATCGCGTCGCGGACCGCGCAGGGCCAAGAGCGGCCAACCACGCTCGAGCCGTTCATTACGCCGACGACGCTCCAGCTCCACGACATGTACGCGACGGCGATGCCGGTCATCACCGACCATCATCAGATCGGCACGATCTACGTCGCGCTCAACACACGACGCGCCAATCAAAAATCGATGCGTCTGGCCGGTTGGGCGGCGGTGCTCTCGGTGTTCGGCATCCTGACCGCGCTCGCAGTCGTGCGGTCGCTCGCGCGGCGCATCGAGAAGCGCAGCCGTGAGATGCGGCTCGTCCTCGACCACGTCAGCGACGGGCTCGCGACGGTTCATACCGACGGCACTCTCGCGCCCGAGTGCTCGATCTCATTTGCGCGCTGGTTCGGCGCATCGGAGGGTCACTTCGCCGATCGCCTCGCCGGCGACGATTCTACGATGCGCGCGATGCTGGCGCTGTCATGGGAAGAGCTCGTCGCGGGCACGATGCCGCTCGACGTTGTGCTTGCGCAGTTTCCGAATCGTCTGCGCAAGGCCGACAAGCACTTCAAGCTCGACGTCACCCCGTTGCGCGAACGCGGCGCGGTGACCGGCGCACTCTTGCGAGTCTCCGACATCACCGACGAGCTGGAAACGCGCCGCGCGCTGCAAGCGCAAAGCGAATCGATCGCGGTCTTCGAGCATGCGACCTCGGATCCGCGCGGCGTGCGCGACACGCTCGACGAAATCGGCGCGATGTTAGAAACACTGCGCTCTCGCGCGGACGCAGAAACAACGGCGCGCACGTTGCACACGATCAAGGGCAATACCGCCATGCTCGGCCTCGAGTCCATCGCCGAGCTAGCCCATGGCCTCGAGAGCCGCCTGCACGAGGGCGATGCGATCGACATCGAAGAACTCGCCGCAGCGTGGGCAGCGTTCAGCGACCGCGCGCGACACGTTATCGATGCCGTGGGTGTTGGCGCGGCATTGCGCGTCGAGCCGATCGAGATCCGGTTCGAGGCGTTCCGCGCACAGATCGCGCGCGTCGCCGAGCGGCTCGGTAAACCCGTACCCGACATCGTGCTTTCAGGCGGTGGCGTCAAAGTCGAGCACGAGCGATTGCGATCGTTCTGGGCCGCGTTCGGCCACGTCGTGCGCAATGCCGTCGACCATGGCATCGAGCCCGCGGACGAGCGCCGCGCAGCGAACAAGTCAGACGCCGGCCATATCGAGCTGCGCGCAAGACGAAACACGAGCGGCGTCGAGATCGAGATCGCGGACGATGGGCGCGGCGTCGCGTGGGAACGTGTTCGCTCGCGGGCGCGCGATGCCGGCCTGCCCGTTGAATCGCGCGCCGACCTCGAGCGCGCGTTGTTCGCGTCCGGCATATCGACGGCCGACGAGGTCACGCTGATCTCAGGCCGTGGCGTTGGGCTCGCAGCAGTCGACGCGGCGGTCCGTGCAGCCGGCGGCACCATCGCGGTCGATAGCACACCCGGTCACGGCACGCGGTTCACGTTTGCGTTCGCCGCGTCGAGCGGTCTCGGTCCTTCGTAGGTGTGATGAACGGGTCGCCAGATGAACAGGATCGTGGGTGCCGGCAAGCGTCGCGAAACCCGATGGTGCTGCCGTCGCGCCGGTGTTGACCACCGCGAGGCCATGTTCGAGCTCGCGCGACTGGAGATCGCTGTTGCTCGTCGCTTGACCGAGTGGCTTCCCGAGCCAATGAAGACCACGGCCGGCACCGTCGTCACGATCGAAGCCTGCACGTGCTCGATTTGCTATAGCCACGCCGGATCGAGCTGCTGATACGACGATTCGCCGGCGCGGCATAGCGCTGCGAGATGATCGATGCGCGGCAGATCCGTGTGCAGCCAGTACTGCGCGGCCGCCAGCTTCGCCTTGTAATAGCCGGCGTCGCGCGGCGCCGACGTGCCGCGTGGCAACGGGCCGGCGAGCGCGATGTGCGCGACGGTCGCGAGGTCGAGCCACTGCCACGCGATCACGACGATCGACGCCAGCTCGAGATAATCCGCCGCGTGCACGAGCATCTCGGCACCGCGACCGGCGAGCTCTTGCGTCAGCGCGCCGACGACGCCGACCGCGCGCTCGACCGCGGCGATCCATTGCGCGTCGACCCCGGCCGCGCGAGCACGCGCGCAACTCGCCGCGATCTCCGCGCCGAGCGCGGCCAGCGCGCCGGGTGCCATCGCGCGGCGGCCGAGCAGATCGGCGGCTTGAATGCCGGTCGTGCCTTCGTGGATCGAGTTGAGCTTCTGATCGCGTAGCCAGGCTTCGGGCATGTACTCGCTCGTGTAGCCGTAGCCGCCGTGGACTTGCACCGCGAGCACGTTCGCCGCGAAGCCGTGCTCGGCCGGAAACGACTTCGCGATCGGCGTGAGCAGGTCGAGCAGCAGCGCCGCACGCGCGTCACCACCGTGCGCTGCGAGGTCGGCATACATCGCGACGCGCGCGAGCAGCGCGAGCCCGCCTTCGACGATCGCCTTCTGGCGCAGCAGCATGCGGCGCACATCGGCGTGCTCGATGATCGCGACCTGCTTGCCATCGATGCGGCCTTGCACGCGCATGCGCGCGTAGTCGAGCGCCTCGTGATACGCGACCGACGCCGTCGCGACCCCGTTGAGGCCGACCATGATCCGCGCCTCGTTCATCATCTGGAACATGTAGCGGATGCCGCGATGCGGCTCGCCGACGAGCCAGCCGCGACAATCGCCGCGCTCGCCGTAGGCCAGCGCGACGCTCGGGATCCCACGCCAGCCGATCTTGTGGATCACGCCGGTGACCGCGACGTCGTTGTCGACGAGCGCGCCGGATTCGACGCGCTTGGCCGGCACGCAGAACAGCGACACGCCGTGCATGCCGGCCGGGGCGCCGGCGATCCGGGCGAGCGTCATGTGCACGATGTTCGGCGTGAGATCGTGGTCGCCGGCCGAGATGAAGATCTTGGCGCCGCGCAGCCGATACGAGCCGTCGGCATGCGGCTCGGCGATCGTCGCGACATCGGCCAGGCTCGACCCGGCCTGCGGCTCGGTCAGCGCCATCGTGCCGGTCCACTCGCCGCGATACATCGGCGCCATGTACGTGGCCTTCAGCGCGTCGTCGCCGAACGCCTCGAGCAAGTGCGCCGCGCCTTGCGTGAGCCCGACGTAGCCGTACGCGGATAAGTTCGCGGCCATCAAGTACACGGTCGCGAGCGAGCTGATCACGAGCGGGACTTGCGCGCCGCCGACGGCCGCCGACCGCGGCGCCGACACCGCTCCGAGCTCGACGAGCCGGCGGTAGAGCTCGCGCATCGCCGGATGGACCTGCACGTGGCCGCCGACGAAACGCGGCGGCTCGGCGTCGAGCGCGCGATACGCCGGATACAGCACGCTGCGCGCGAGCTCGCGAGACGCGGCGATCACCTGCGCGAACGTGTCGCGATCGTGGTCGGCGAAATAGGGCAGGGCGAGCAGGCGGTCGAGGCCGAGCAGCTCGTCGCAGATGAGCTCGACATCGCGGTCGTCGATCAGCGGGTTCACGCGGGGTAGTATGCGCGCATGCCACGCGTCGACGGCAAGGTAGCGATCGTCACTGGAGCGGCCTCGGGAATCGGCCGCGCATGCGCCCTCAGGCTCGCCGGCGAAGGCGCGCGCGTGATGCTCGCCGATCGCGATGAAACCGGTGTGCATCGCGCCGCGACCGCGCTCGGCCCGCCGCACCTCGCGCACGCACTCGACGTCACCGACGAAGCCGGCTGGAAGCGCGCGGTCGATCGCGCGGTCGAGGCATTCGGCCGCGTCGACATTCTGGTCAATGCGGCCGGCATCGGCGCGGTCGCGAACATCGAAGACACCACGTTCGCGCAGTGGCGGCTCGTGCAAGCGGTCAACAGCGACGGCGTATTCCTCGGTTGCCGCGAAGCGTTTCGCGCGATGAAGGCTTCCGGCGGCGGTTCGATCGTCAACCTGTCGTCGGTCGCCGGGCTCGTCGGCGATGGCGATCTGCCGGCGTATTGCGCGAGCAAGGGCGCGGTGCGGCTGCTCACCAAATCGGTCGCGCTGCACGGCGCGCGCCGGGGCGCGAACATCCGCTGCAACTCCGTCCATCCGGGCTTCATCGCGACGCCGATGGTCGACGCGCTGGCCGCCGCGTATCCCGATCCGAAGCTCGCGCGCGAGCGGCTCGAGCAGGCAAACCCGCAGCGCCGCATCGGTGAAGTCGACGACGTCGCGTATCTGGTGCTCTATCTCGCGAGCGACGAGTCGAAGTTCGTCACCGGCGCGGAATTCGTCGTCGACGGCGGTGCGACGGCGCGCTGACCGGCGATACTGCGCGCATGGCGACATGTCCGAGCTGCGGCGGCGACGTACAAGAGCGCGCCGGCCATCTGGTGTGTGGTTCGTGCAACGCGATGCAGCTGAGCGGCGATGACTTCGCGGCGGCCGTGAACGCACTCGACGGCGGCGCCGACGTGCTGGCCATTTCGGAGGACCTGCCGAACGATCAGGCGTGCCCGCGCTGCGGCGGCGCGACGACGACCTGCGCACTCGCGATCGGCCGCCTCGTGCTGAACGGTCGGTTCATGCGCTGCGCGGCGCACGGCGTGTGGATGACGCAGGACGCGATGGCGGCGACGTTCGCGCGGGCGAGCCGGCGCGCGCATGCGAACGCGGGCAGCGGGCGGACGTACGGCGGCGCCGCGAGCTCGGCGATCTTCTCCGACCTGCAAGGCGGCTTCGGCGGCGCGATCCGATCGATCCAGGCCGCGTTCGGTAGCGGCGCGCCCGCCGATGCCGGGCTCGGCATCGCGTCCGGGCAAGGCATCTCGCACGTGCACACCGTATTCGCGAGCGCGTACAAGGATCGTGCGCTGACCTGCCCGCAGTGCGCGGCCGCGCTGCGCTACGAAGGCGATCGCTGGGCGTGCCCGCGCTGCGGCGGTGCGTTCGTCGAGGCCGCCGCGCTCGTCGGCATGGTCGAGGACCTGACCGGCAGGCCGTTCGCGCTCCACGCCGCGCCGGCGACGCCGAGCGCCCACGCGTGCCCGCTGTGCTCGGCGCCGATGGTCGCCGACGCGCTCGAAGCCCACGCGGTCGACCGTTGCGCCGCACACGGCGTGTGGTTCGGCGCGCACGTGCTCGCGGCGGTCCTCGAGCACACGGCGACGCCGCCGCAACACGAGACGTGGCTGCATCGCTTACTTCACCGGCGGCACTAACGCGACGCGATCGCGGATCGCCAAGATCGCGGCGGCGACGTCGTGCAGCGCGGCGGGCGCGTTGCACGTGACCATGCGAACGCCCGCGCCGGTGTCGACCTCGAGATAGAGCCGGCCTCCGTCGGGCTCGCTGTCGCCGTACGACGGCTCGAGATCGGCGAACGCGACGCTCTCGAGCTGCGTGCGTAGCGCCGCGACCTCGCTCGGCGCGATCGTGCCCGAGCCGTGCGCGTCGCGGTTGCCATCGTGGAGCTCGCGCGTCACGCGACCATCGCTGGCGATCGCGATCGCGTCGTCGAACGGCGGATAGCCGCCGCCGAGCGACAGCTCGACGGTGAACCCGCGCGAGCGCTCGAGCCGCGGCCGCACGGTGTCGCGCTGGCACGCGACGAGGGCCACGACAACGATGACCGCCGCGCGCATCGGCCACGATCATACGATGCACGCGTCACTTCGCACGCGGTTCGTGCAGCTCGGCGCCGGCCACCGGGCTCGAGCGCAGCTGGTCGGCGCGCTCGATCAGGGTATCGATCGCGTTGTCGACCTCGCCGGCGATGTCGCGGTCGGCGTCGAGGGCGTCGTGGCTCGTCGCGTAGGGCTCGAGATAGCCGATGTAGCGATCGAGCAGGCCGTGGCTACCGGATGGCTCGAGGCCCATCTCGGTCAGCCAATCGGTCAACATGCGGCGCAGGCCGTCGGCGCCCTCGGCGTCGCCGTGCACGACGATCGAGAATGCGCGGCCCGCGAGGTGGCGCGGATAACTCCAGCCCGCGAGCTCGATCGCCTTGGCTTCGGCGACGGTCTTGCCATGCGTCGTGGTCGGATCCGGGTTGCCGCCATCGGCGCAGACCAGGCGATCGATCATCAGCTTGAGCGCGCTGGGTGCCTGGTGCCAGTACACGGGCGTGACGATCGCGATGCCGTGCGCTTCGACCCAGCGCGGATAGATCTCGGCCATCCAGTCGCCGGTCTGGTTCAGCCCGTGGTTCGGATAACACGAGCACGGCCAGTGACACAGCGGCATGGCGGTCGACACGCAGCCCTTGCACGGATAGATCGTGCGGCCGTACTCGGCGGTCAGCCTCGACAGATCGAGCAGCTCGACGATCGCGCCGCGGAGCTGGGCGCGCGCGACGGCGAGGCCGGCAAGCCGCTGCGTCTTTGCGAGCTCGCCCGGGCACGTGTGCTCGTTGCGCGCGCCGCCGGCGATCACGAGCACGCGGCGCGGACCTTCGGCGGCGTGGCGCGCGTGCGCGGCGGTGATCGCATCGCGCGCGGCGATCCAATCGAGCGACAGGTCGTAGTCGGGATCGGCGAATTCGCGGCCGGCCTTGCGCGTGCGCGGCGACTTGCGATGATTCGAATAGGCATCCCACGCGACCGCTTCGATCGCGTCGAGCTCGACGGCGACGGCGTCGAATGCCGGATCCACGAAGCGCGCCCGAAATCGCGCCCGAAACTCGTCGCGGGCGAGCGCGACATCCGGTGCACCCGTGCGGATCCGCGTCGGCTTCGTCATCGCTGCACCGGCGCGCGCATCCGCGCATCGCGACAAGCTCGCATCGCCTTGGCCATGCGCGAGGTTTTTGCAAGCCCGGGGCCGGTACGCGGACTGCACCACTACATCATCAGAAAGGATCACATCATGGCAAACCCGATCGACATCCTCGCAGCGAAGACCAAAGGATTCGAAAAATCGATGGAGGCGCACCGCGACGGCCTCATCGGCGTGTTCCGCACGCTCGCGAAGCAGCACGGCGAAGCGTCGGCGCTGATCGACCGCATCAAGAACGACGCCGGCAAACGCGAATCGCTGTGGCCCAAGCTGCGCGTCGCGCTGATGGCGCACGAGCACGGCGAGCTCGACGCGGTTTATCCGGCGCTCGAGCGCTATCACGCACTCAAGCCGCTCGCGCAGCAGCACGGCGAAGAGGCCAAGCAGCTCGAAGCGACGATCCAGCGCCTCGATTCGATGACGATCGACAGCGACGAATGGGGCAGCGTGTTCGGCACGCTGGCCGACATGATCACGTCGCACGTCGCCGAAGAAGAGAACGAGATCTTCCCGGTCTCGCTGAACGCGATCGGCACCGATCGCGCGAACGATCTCGACACCGCGTTCAAGGCCGCGCACAAGAAGGCCGAAGCCGACGCCGAGCGGACGACGCACTGAGCGTGCTCGCGCCGCTCGCCGGGTTGACTGAACAAACGCGCAGTCATACGATCGGTGCGTGCTCGCGCCGCGGATCTGCTGCCTCGATCTCGATACGTTCTTCGTCTCGGTCGAGCGCCTGCTCGATCCGAGCTTGAACGGCCGGCCGGTCGTCGTCGGCGGCGAGCGTCATCGCTCGGGCGTCGTCACGTCGTGCAGCTACGAGGCGCGCGTGTTCGGCATTCGCTCCGGGATGTCGATCCGCGATGCGTCCAAGCTGGCATCGCGCGACACGGTGTTCTTGGCCGGCCACAACGATCTCTACGGCGACTACTCGGATCGCGCGCGCGCGATCGTGGAGCGATTCAGCCCGATCGTGATCGCCGCGAGCATCGACGAGCACTATCTCGACTTCACCGGCTGCGAGCGGCTGTATCGCCGCGCCGCCGACGCCGACGATGATTCGACGATCGCGCGCGTCGTTCGCGAGATCACCGACGCGATCGCCCGCGAGCTCGGCTTGCCGGCGAGCGCCGGCATCGCGACGACCAAGCCGATGGCAAAGGTCGCGAGTGGGCTCGCCAAGCCGCGCGGCGTGTTGCTCGTCGCCGCCGGCAGCGAAGCCGCGACACTCGCGCCGCTGCCCGTGCGCAAGCTGCCGGGCATCGGTCCGGTCGCCGAGGCCAAGCTCGTCGCCGCGAACATCGCGACGCTCGGCGCGCTCACCGCGACGCCCGATGCGATCCTGCGGCCGATCTTCGGCTCGGCGACTCATGCGATCCGCGCGGCCGCGGCGGGCGGCGGCAGCGACCAGCTCGGCCGCGAGCGCCCGGCATTTCGCGAGCACGATCCACGCGGCGCCATGACCGGATCGATCTCGAACGAGCGCACGTTCTTCGAGGCGTCGCCCGAAACCGCCCCGCAGATCCTGTCGAGCCTGTGCGAGCGTGTTTGCTCGCGCGCGCGGCGCCGCGGCGTGATCGCGGGTCAGGTCACGCTGAAGTTGCGCTACAGCGATTTCGAGACGCTCAGCCATCAGCGCACGATCGCGCCGCCGAGCAACGTCGATACCGATGTTCACCGCACGGTCGTCGAGCTCTACGCCGAGACGCGCACGCGGCCGCTCGCGATCCGCCTGCTAGGTGTCGCACTCGCGAAGTTTCGGCCCGACTCGGCGCAGCTGCCGCTGTTCGATCGCGGCGAGCGCCGGGTCAGCTCGGTCGATCGCGTGCGCGACAAGTTTGGCTACGACGCCGTTCACCTCGCGTCGACGCTGCGCCGGCGTTAGTGCAGCGCTTTGTCGATCGCCTTCGCGAATGCGGGCAGATCGTCGGGCGCGCCCGCGTTCACCGACGGCCACGACGTCATCTGCCCGTGGACACCGCGGCGATCAGCTTGTCGCGCGTCACCGTCGCTCAGAGCATCTTCTCGACGAGCGTCTTGAACTCGGCTTGCTGCGCGGCGGTCAGCCGATTCATCCGGCGCCCGAACGCGGCGGCGAGCAGCGCGAGGCCGCGCGTCATCACTTTGCGGCCGTCGCCGGTGAGCGAAAGCCGGTGGCGCCGGAGATCGGTGCTGTCGAGCTCGCGCGCGATGAAGCCGGCCGACTGCAGGCGTTTCGAATACATCGTGACGGTCGGCTTCGGCATCAACAGTGCTTCGGCGAGCACTGCGGGATGCGGATGCGCGTCGAGCTCGGCGAGCAAGAACAGCTCCTTGCATTCGATCCCGAGCTCGCGCAACGCCGGCGCGACCTCGACGATCACCGACGTGACGAGCCGGTAGTCGAGCGCCCACACCTTGTTGAGGTCGATTTTTGCCATGACGGACTTGTCAGCGAGATCGTTCAGCCTAAACAAGTACAGGACTGAACTATCAGATGACTGAACGAACTCTACCACGGAGGCTTACGATGGCACTCGATCACTACGTGACGCTCGGCCGCTCGGGGTTGCGCGTCAGCCCGCTGTGTCTCGGCACGATGACGTTCGGCGAAGATCTCGGTTGGGGATCGTCGGTCGAAGAGTCGCAGCAGATCTTGGACCGCTACGTCGCGGCCGGCGGCAACTTCATCGACACGGCGAACTTCTATACCAAGAGCCACTCGGAAAAGATCATCGGCGATCACGTCGGTCGTCATCCCGCGAAGCGCGATCGCTTGGTCATCGCCACGAAGTTCAGCGGCAACCTGTTCCCGGGCGATCCGAACGGCGGCGGCTCGAGCCGCAAGTCGATCGTCGCCGCGTGCGACGAATCGCTGCGCCGCCTGCAGACCGATTACATCGACCTGTACTGGCTGCACAACTGGGACGTGCACACGCCGATCGACGAGACGATGTCGGCGCTCGACGATCTCGTGCGCGCGGGCAAGGTCCGCTACATCGGCGTTTCCGATACGCCGGCGTGGAAGGTCGCCGAAGCAAACGTGCTCGCGCGCTTCCGCGGCTGGTCGCAGTTCATCGGCTTGCAGATCGAGTATTCGCTGCTCGAGCGCACGGTCGAAGCCGAGCTCGTGCCGATGGCGCGCGAGCTCGGCTTGGGAATCACGCCGTGGTCGCCGCTCAAGAGCGGCGTGCTGTCCGGCAAGCACACGCGCGCGTCGGCGGGGACGGTCAAGATCGATCGCTCGCAGTTCATGCAGGCGTTCCTCAACGAGACGTCGTACACGCTGATCGACGAGCTCGAGCGGATCGCGATGGCCCACGATTCGACCGTCGCGCGAGCCGCGCTCGCGTGGGTGCGCATGCAGCCCGGCGTGACATCGACGATCATCGGTGCGCGACGCATCGGCCAGCTCGACGACAACCTCAAGTCGCTCGAGCTGACGCTCGCGGCCGACGAGCTCGCGCGGCTCGCGAAGCTGACCGAGCCCGCGTGGGGGTTCCCGTACCGGATGCAGGCGTTCTTCCCGGCGATTCACAACGGCGGCGCGTGGGTCAACGGCACGCAGATGCCGCCGTCGGACTTCGTGTTCTTGCCCGGCGACACGCGGTACTAAGCTTCGCGATCCCCACCGATCCGGAATGCAGAAGGGGCGGCCCGCTCGACGGATCTGACAACAGCACCTACTGGACCGTGAGCATCACGATCGCGCCGGCCGAGTGGCCGGCGGCGTCTTGCGCGGTCACGGTGATCGCGGTGGTCGTGCCGCTCGGCGCATCGGGCGCGGTCGCGGCGCCGGTCGTGCCCTCGCCGACGCCGCCGATGTAGCCGGTGCAGCTCGCGAGCGCCAGCGTCGCGACGGTCGCGAATGCGGCGACGAGTCGGCGCGGCCGTGCACGCGAGAGCCGCGCAAACGCGAGCGCGGCCCCGAGCGCGAGCAGGAGCCAGCGCAGATTTGTCGCCGCGCCGGCGGCGGCGCCGGCCGATGTCGTGGTCGCGATCGTTAGCGTCTGCGCGCCGCGCTCGTCGGTGGCGAACGCGCACGACGCATCGGACGGCAGGCCGTTGCACGTGTACGTCACGCCGTCGAGAAACCCGGTCGCGGTCAGGCTCAGCGTCGCGCTCGCGCCTGCCGTGACGGTCACCGCCGACGACGGGCCGACCTCGAGGCCGTAGCCGGCGACCGTGGTGGTCGGAAAGCTCGCCGCGAAGCTCGCGACGTCGAGCGAGCCCCAGCCGGTCACGAGATCGAAGCCGGGCTGGAGCGAGTAGCCCGCTTGGCCGCCGGCCATCGCCGATGGGCTCGGCGTGCTGTTGTTGCACACGCTCGGCGTGCTCGGATCGCACGCGGCCACGCCGCTCGTCGCGAGCGTGACGTCGTGGAACGTGGTGCCCGCAAGCTGGTAGAGCCGCGGGTTGATCGCGCCCTGCGCGGCCGGCGCACCCTGGGTCGCCGCCTGTTGCGCGACCAGCGCCATGATCGCAGCCATCGACGGCGCCGCCGCCGACGTGCCGCCGAACGACATCGACGTGTACTGTCCGCCCGAATTCATCGCGCACGTCGCGCCGTACGCGGCCATGCACGCGAAGTAGCCATCGTGGAGCGCCGCGGTGAACGATAGGTCGGGCACGAGCCGCCCGGTCGCGCTCGATGCGTCGGGCGGCACGATGCCGGCTTGATACGGCGGCATCGCGATGAGCGTGCTGATGCCGCCGCCGCTCGACGCCGCTTGATATCCGGTCGAGCTCGTCGGCTCGTTCCACGCGCCTTCCGGGATGTAGCCGAGCGCGCCGGCCGCGTTCCAGTAGGTCGTCGCCGGGTTGTCGATCAGCTCGGTGCCGCCGACGCACGTGACCGCGCCGCTCGCGCACAAGTAGTTGACGCCGAGCGACTGCTCGGCCGGCGGCTGCGCGTTTTGCGTGTCACACATCGCGGCGCCGGCATCGCCCGACGCGACGAACACGGTCTGGCCTTGCGCGGCGGCTTGCTGGAACAGCGCATCGGTCTGTGCGGTGAGCGCTTCGCCCGCATCGCTCTCGCACTCGGCGAAGCTCAGCGTGACGATGCTCGCGCCGACGGCGGTGCCGTAGTTGTCGATCGCGTATTCGAGCGCGATCGTGACGCCGTCCTCGGTCGCCGCCGAGCTGCTGATCAATAGATCGAGCGTCGCGCTCGGTGCGACGCTGCCGGCGCGGTCGACATCGAGCGTCGCTTCCAGCTGATCGTCGATCGTCGACACGCATGTCGGCAGCTCGCACGCGGCGCCCGGATCCGTGCCGGTCGGCGGCACGATCACCGTCGGCAGCGCGAACGCGATGCCCATGCGCTGCTCGTACTCCGAGACGTCGGGCGCGTACACGCGCGCGCGGCCGATGATCGCGATCGTCTGCCCGCCGCCGGTGATGCCGGCCGCGGCAAGCGGCGCGACATCGTAGATCTTGTTGAAGTCGGTCGCGCTGATCGTGCGCTGCGTGCCGTTCGTGAAGCTCGCGTGTGCCTGCGCGTGCGCCGGCGCTTCGACGAGCCCGGTGATGGCGGCGACCAGCGGGGGCAGCGCCGGCTCGCGATCGATCGACATGCGCTCGTGCGTGCCGATGCGATAGCGATGGAATTGCACGCCGAATGCCGCGGCCGCCGTCGCGGTCGTGCCGGCGATCTCGACGAACATCCGCGATGCCGCGACGTGCTTGATCGAGAGGCCATGGTCGCGCAGCCAGGTCGTCACCGTGGCGAGCTCGGCATCGCTCGCGCCAAATTGTGCACCGATCTGCGCAGGCGTCAGCCAGTGGTGGTAGCGCGGCGATCCGGCGCGCTGCTGGTCGGCGAGCAGTTGCGCGAATGCCTGGCGACGGTCGGCGCTCGGCGAGAGCCAGACCGTCATGTGATCGAGCGTGGTCTCGGGCGCGGCGCCGAGATCGTTCGCCGCGGCGGCCCATCGCGGATGATGGCTCGGCGCGGCGGAGCTGGGAGCAGCGATCGCGACGGCGAGCCCGACGAGCGCGCTCGCGATGGCGGTGTGATGCATCCAAGCCGAACGTGCGACTCCGGCGGCGGATTCCGCACGTCGCATGCGAAATAAACCGCGACGACGCGTCGTTCGCGCGCCGGTGGTAGCGTCGCCGCGTGCGCCGAGCTGCTCTCGCGATCACCGCCGCGGCATGCGGCTCGCCGATTCCGCCGCCGTCGATCACGCAGCCGGCGCAGCCCGCGGTGCGGCTCGACTACGAAGGTCATCGCGGTTGTCGTGGGCTGCGACCGGAAAATACGATCGGCGCGTTCGAGCGCGCGATCGAGCTCGGTGTCGACACGCTCGAGCTGGACGTGATGCTCACCGCCGACGACGTGCTCGTGGTGCATCACGACGAACACTTGAATCCCGACATCACGCGCGACGGCAGCGCGTGGCTCGCACAGCCCGGCCCGGCGCTGCGCACGCTGACGTTCGATGCGCTCGAGCGCTACGACGTCGGTCGCATCGCGCCGGGTACCGCGTATGCGGCGCGCTTCGCCGATCAGCTCGGCGGTGACGGCGTGCGCATCCCGAAGCTGGTCGACGTGATCGCCGATGCGGAGCGGCGCTCGGCGGGCCGCATTCGCTACAACATCGAGATCAAGACGACGCCGGGCAAGCCCGACGACACCGCGCCGCCGGATCGCGTCGCCGACGCGATCGTCGCCACCGCGCGCGAGCTCGGCGTGCTCGATCGCGTGACCATCCAGAGCTTCGATTGGCGCGGGTTGCGACGCGTCGCCGCGATCGCCCCGAACGTCCCGCGCTCGTGCTTGACCGAGGCGCGCATTCCCGATGCGGCGTGGACCGACGGCCTCGCGATCGGCTCCGACGTGCCGGCGCTCGTCGCGCAGTTCGGCTGCCAGATCTGGTCGCCCGACTACACGGCGCTGACGCGCGCGAAGGTCGCCGAAGCGCACGCGCTGCACCTGCGCGTGTTGCCGTGGACCGTCGACGATCACGATGCGATCGTGCGCGTGATCGCACTCGGGGTCGACGGCGTGATCACCGACTTTCCGGATCGACTGCCGCCGCGCTAGAACCGGCCGGTGTACGCCATGCCGGTGGCATCGTGACCGACCGACACCGACACGTGCGAATCCTCGTGATGCGGCGCGAGCAAGAGGTAGCCGCCGGCGATCAAGAGCAAGCCGCCGGCGATGCTCGTGCCGATGCCGACGTCGCGATACGTCCGCGCGTCGGATAGCATCGAGTTCGCCTTTGCGAGGTCGGAGTTGTTCGCGCACTTCGAATCGGGACACAGCGAGTGCTCGTCGTCGAACTTGCTCTCGGCGAGCCCGTACATCACGGCCGACGCGATCAGCACGCCGGCGCCGACCGACGCCGCCACGATACCGTTGCGCTTGCGATGATCGCGGCGCATGCCGTCGTCGTGCTCGGGAACGGCGGCCATGGGCGCCATCGGCGCGCCCGCCGACGACGTCGACGACGTCGACATCGGTGCCGCCGGCGGTTCGGCGGCCGGCGCCGGAGACGTCGAGATCGCGGGCGCAGGTGCCGGCGCGGCGTCGGCGTGGGGCTCCATGCGCACGATCACGTCGACGATCGCGTGATCGCGGTCGGCCGGCGCCGACGCGTGGCCGGCGTAGCCCGGCGCCGATGCGGTGACCTCGTGCGGCCCGAGATCGACCGGCACGTCGTCGGTCGCAGACACGACCGCGCCGTCGACCTTGACGACGATCCCGGCGGGCATCGGGTTGATCGCGAAGCGCAGCCGCGGCGCTTTCGCTTCGAGCTTCGTGGCCTTCGCGATCGCGGCGTTGCGATCGCCGGCTTTGTCGGCGACCGAGCGATATAGCTTCGCCGCGGTGACCGGTTTGCCGTCTTGCTCGTAACAGCTCGCGAGCATCAGCTCGGTGTCGAGGCTCTGCACGAGCTTGTCGCTCGTCGCGTATGCGTCGCACGCTTCGTGGACGCGGCCGGCCTTGTACGCCGCTTGGCCGCGCTTGAGTGCTTGTTCGGCGGTCTCGCCCGAGTCTGCAGCTGCGACCCGCGCGAGCGAGCTCGCGAGAATGATCGTGAGTGTGCGGTTCATGATGCTATTTCTCCGCGACGGGTTGGCGCGACGTACCGAACTTGTCGTTGCTCGGGCCGCGCGGGCCGTCGGCTTTGACGTCGAAGGTGACGACGTTGACGCCGTCCTTGATCTTGAGATCGGTCTCGATCGGCTCGGCGCTGTACTCGCTCCAAACCAGCGCCTTGTACTTGCCGGGCTCGAGGCTCTTGAAGTTGAATTCTTTCGTGCCGTCGACGGGCACGTACGCCGGCGCGTCGATCACGAAGATGAACGACGCCATGTTCGCGTGGACGTTGCAGCCGAGCCGCACGAGCCCGGTCTTGTCGAACTTCATCTCGCGCGACTGGCCGCTCTTGTACATGCCGAGGTCGAAGCGCTGAGTGGTCGAGCTCGAAAATACGTTGTGATAGAAGTCGTCGTAGTTCGGGAATGCCACGGTCGAGCCGGGCGGCACCGCGAGTAGGTGCGGCGAAAATTGCTTGTTGCGCTGTTCGACGACTCGATACTTCGGAGTGCGCTTCGCGTACTTGCCATTCGCGGGATACAGCTCGACGAGCCCGACGCCGTCGAGCGGCTTGCCGTCGACGGTGATCGTGCCGTGCAGCGATGCCGCGAGCTGCGCCTGTGACGGGTCATCTTCATCCGACGAGCCGACGACCTTCGGCTGCGGCGGCGTGTCGCGCGGCATCTGCTTGAGCGGCGAGTCGACGCGCGGCGGCGCGCCTTCGCGGAACGCCGGCGCCGCGGCGGCGACGACTTCGGCGCCGGCCGCGATCTCGACGCGGCCGAACAGCTGATCGGCGTAGTTGCGCTGGCCGCGCTTGGCCGCGGTGATCGCGGCTTGCATCAGATCGCGCGTCGGCTTGTCGGTGATCTTGTCGAGCACCGCGGTCGCCTTCGCGAGCTTGTCGGGGTCGGCCGGATGTAGCCGGCTCGCGGGCTCGACGATGTGCGGCTTGAGCGGGCCGAGCGCGCCGAGCAGCTCGCCTTTCTCTTTCGCGGGCACCTTGAACTTGTCGAGCGTCGCCGCCAGATCTTCGACCAGCGCGTCGAACTCGTCGTCGACCAGCTCCATGCCGGCGTGCGAGGTCTCCATGTCGCGGCCGGTGTACTTGCACGGACCGCCGGTCGCCATGCACACGAACTCGACGAGCAGCAGTTTTAGCTTCGGGATGTCGGTGTTCGAGAACCGGATGTTGATGCGCGAGTCGGCGGCGACGCGATCGATGAAGTCATCGACGACGGCGACGATCGCGCGCTGACCGCCGAGCCGATCGTAGAGCTCGTTCGTCGGTGCGGGCGAGGACGTGCCGGATTTCGCGGAGGTCGCGGTGGTGGATTTGCCAGTCGGCGAACCGCCACACGCGACGGCCATGCATGCGAGTGCTGCGAGCTGCTTGGTCACGTGGTCTCCGTTTATGGGAAGAGGATGGAGTAAGCGCTGCCGTTGTTGTTGCTGCCGTCGGGGTCGGGCAGGGCGGCGAACGTCGAGTAGGCGGCCGGCGTCGGATCGTTCGAGTGGTTCTGGATCAAATCGATCACGAAGTCGGTGAGCGTGCCGGGCTGCATGTTCGAGCCGGAGCCGCTGTCTCCCGGCACGTATGGATGGTCGTCGCCGCAGGCGGCGAGCAGGATGCCGATCGCGAGCGCGAGCAGACTGGAACGTTTCACGCTGATCTCCCTTTGCTTGGCGGGAGCGAGCGCGCCGTGTCGCGCGCGCCGCTACATCCGCCTCTCAGCACCTACGACGGTCGGCGACAAATGGATCGAACGAGCAGATCCTGCGACCACCGGCCCGAAATCGCGGGGTTAGTGGGTCAGCCAGGCGCGGAAGTGCGAGTCGAGCGCCTGCTTCGTCGAGATGCAGCGATCGATGAGGTCTGTGGCGTCCTTGTTGCCGAGCAGCGCGACGACGCGGTCGCGACTCGCGGCATCACAGACGTTCCGGAGCAAGAGGACGACCACGTGGGACGGTAGCTTCGCGCTGCGAGCCGCATTGCGAGCGAGCAGGTCGACGATCGACGGTAGCTCGCCGAGCGCTTGCTCCACCGAGATGTGGAAGTAGTCGTGTCCCGACACGTCGAGGTCGCGAAACACGCGATCGGCGAGCGCCGGATCGCTCCGCATCGCGAGCGCGAGGATCGTCGGCAGGTCGACCCCAGCGTTCGCGAGGTCGCGAGCGCGCTCGAACAGTGCCTTGGCGTGCGCTTCGGTCGCGGGATCGCCGACCTGCTCGATGATCGCGACCGCGTGGGCATCGCGCTCGTCGAGCAGATCGGCGGCGCGCGCGGTTGCCGCGAATCGATCGATCGCGCGCTTCGCAAACACGGCCGCGAGATCGCTTGGCACGTAGCGCGCGACCGAGGCCAACAACGCGGCTTCACGATCGAGCCAGCGCGGATCGCGCTCACCGTCGAGCTTCGCGAGCACGTCGAGCTTCGCCGCGTAGCTCGACTGCTGATCGAAGATGTAGATCTTCTCGGCGAGCGTGAGCTGCTTCCACGCGCGTGCGAGCAGTGCATCGAGCGCCATCGAATCCCACCGCAGCGTGTACATCCCGCGTGCGTTCGCATTCGCCAAGAGCCAGCGCGGGCAGGCGTGCGCCGGCAGCTCGAGCGGCTCGGCGCTCGTGCCGCACGCTTCACCGCGCTTGCCGTCGCGATCGTACGCGACGCAGAGCGGCCACGCGCGGTCGGTCGACGAGGTCGTGACGACGTGCGGTTTGGCCGTGCAATCGAGCGTCACCGCGAGCGTCGGCCAGCCACCGTCGAGCATCGCGTACAGCTCGTCCGCGATAGCTGGGCCGAACGCGGTCGCGAGATCGGTCGTCGTCACCGTGCCGTTCGCATGCGCGGTCAAATACGCGTGCACCGAATGCAGGAAGGCATCGCTGCCGAGCCAGCGCTCGAGCGCGGCGAGCACGCCGGCGCCGTGCTCGATCTCTCGATCGGGCGCGAACGTGCGTGCCTCGAGCTGGTGCGTGGTCGCCGCCGGCAGGATCGCGTTGGTCTCGCCGGCGGCGGCGCGAGCCCACCAATCGAGGTCGATCGCACCGGCGAATCCGTCGAGCCGCGCCGCGAAATACGTCGCGAAGCTCTCGTTGAGCCAGATGTCGTTCCACCACGCCGGCGTGACGATGTCGCCGAACCACAAGTGCGCGAGCTCGTGCGCGATGGTGGTGTCGGGATGCGCGTCTTCGAGCAACCGCGAGTCGAACGTGATGAGGCCCGGATTCTCCATCGCACCCCAACCGGGATGCGAGACCTCGACGAGATCGAGCTTCGGATACGGCAGCGGCACGCCGACCCAGCGTTCGAGCGTCGCGAGATCGAGTGTCGCGAGCTTGGCCGCGGTCGCGACGTTTGCCGCGTGACCCCTCAGCGCGAGGATCCGGACGCGACCGGCGTCGACGACGTCGAACGGTCCGACCGCGAACGCGATCAAGTAGCTCGGCAGCGGCAGCGTCTCGGCGAGCTCGACGCGCGTTCGGTGCCCGCCGAGCGACGTCGTGCGCGCGATCGGCGCGTTGCCGGCGGCGACGAGCCCGTCCGCGACGTCGAGCGTGAGCTGCCACGGCACCTTGCGATCGGGCTCGTCGATGCACGGAAAGATCTGTCGCGCGTAGATCGCCTCCGACTGCGATGCGATGTAGGTCGCGCCATCGACCTCGCGGCGAAATACGCCGAACGTCCAGCGATCGCGCAGCCCGAACGGCGGATCGTCGACCTGCGGCTCGAGCTCGTGAATCACGCCGGTGTAATCGATCGCGATCGTCCACGCGCCGGCCGCGAGCGGCGCGTGCGCGCGAAAGCCGAGCTGTTGATCGCGCTGCGGCGAGACCTCGAGCTCGACGGTGATATCGCCGCGGATCGCGCGCGCTCGAGACATGCGCAGCCCGACCGCGTGCAGCCAGAACAGCGAGACGTCGCTCGCGAGCGTCGCGTCGAGCTCGACGTGGCCGGTGAAGCTCGTCGTGCCGAGCGCGAGCCGTGCGCGATAGCGAACGGGCTCGACCGCATGCGAGATCCGGAACTCGGGCGTGGGGAACGGCGCGAGCGTCGGCGTCGGTGGCGGTGGCGGCGGCAGCGCGATCGGCGCGTATGACGTGCACGCGACGACGACCGACGCGAGCGCCAACCGGATCGCCGTCGAGCGTGTCACAGCTCGGCGTCCAGTCGATCACCACGTATCGCCGTGACCGAGCCATCCGGCGCGACGATGCACGACCCGCCTTGGCCCGGCACGCGCACCACGCCGGGCGCCCAGTTCGCATTCGCGATCGTGATGCCGGCCGCGCGCGCCAGGCTCGCGAGTCGCTGCGGGCGCGAATCCGGTCGCTCGACCCACGCGCTGGCGAACAACAGCACGTCGACATCGGGCGCGAGGTCGTCGGCCAAGAAGTGCAGGTCGTAGCAGATCGCGATCGTGACGCGCTTGCCGGCGATCGTGACGACCGGCGCCGGCGACGGGCCCGGCGTCGCCCACGTTTCCGGAAGCCACGGATGGCGCTTGCGATACGCGAACACCAGCGCGCCGCGCGCATCGAAGCACACCATCGCGTTGTAGATCGCGCTGCCTTCGCGCAAGACGAGCGGCGCGACGAGGTGCGTGTGCGCCGCGACGGCGAGATCGGCGATCGCGCGCGCGGTCGGCCCGTCGATCGGCTCGGCGAAGCGCGTCAGATCGAAGTCACGCGCGGGCGAGACGTAGCCGGTGAGCGCTTGCTCGGGCAACAGCACGAGATCGGTCGGCGGTCCGGCTGCGAGCCGATTCGCGACCTCGGCGAGGACCGCGTCACGCGAGTCCCACACCGCGGCGAGCTCGAGCACGGTGACGCGCACGCATGCAGCTTAGCTCACCATTTGTTCGCGCCGGCGACCTGCCGCGTGGCGACGTTGAGCCGGTTCCACACGTTGACCGCCGAGATCGCGAGCAGCAGCGCCGCGAGCGCGGCCTCGTCGTAGTGCTTCGCCGCTTCGGCCCACACGTCATCGGGCACGGGGTCGGCGCGATCGGCGAGGCGCGTGACGTGCTCGGTCAGCGCGAGCGCGGCGCGCTCGGCGGGCGTGAAGAACGGCGCGTCGCGCCAGCCGGCGACCGTGAGCATGCGCTCGTCGGTGTCTTTATAGTGAGTCGTATGCATGGCGAGGCACACGGCGCAGCCGTTGATCTGGCTCGCGCGCATGTGCACGAGGCCGAGCGTGGTTTCGGGCACGCGGCCTTCGATCGCCTTGTCGAGCGCTTGCATCGCGGCCAGCGCTTCTGGAATCAAATACACGGGTTGCTTCATCCGAGCCTGCATGACGCTTCTCCTTGTCACGTTCGGGCCGAGTGGCCCGTCACTGCTATGACGGAGCAAGCACCATGGACGTGACCGAGAAGTTCGAAGCGAATCGCGAGCGCCTGCGCGGCGTGGCGTATCGCATGCTGGGATCTCTGAGCGAGGCCGACGACGCGGTGCAGGAAGCCTGGCTGCGATGGTCGCGCACCGATACCGCCGACGTCGCGAACCTCGCCGGCTGGCTGACGACCGTGGTCGCGCGCGTGTGCCTCGACATGCTGCGCTCGCGCGCGTCGCGCCGCGAAGACGTGCTCGAGCGCGTCGCGGCGGTGCCGGCTGCGAACGATCCCGAGCGCGAGCTGATGCTCGCCGATTCGGTCGGGCTCGCGCTGCTCGTCGTACTCGATACGTTGACTCCGCCGGAGCGGCTCGCGTTCGTGCTGCACGATCTGTTCGGCGTCGCGTTCGACGAGATCGGCGACATCGTCGGGCGCACACCGGAGGCCACGCGCCAGCTCGCAAGCCGGGCGCGGCGCCGCGTGCGCGGTGCGCCGCTCGATCCGCAGGATCGCGACGAGCTGGACCGCCAGCGCGTCCTGGTCGAGAATTTCATCGCCGCGCTGCGCGCGGGCGACGTCGACGCGCTGGTCGCGCTGCTCGATCCGGAGCTCGTCGCGACGAGCGACGATGCGACCGAGGTCCGCGGCGCGCGCACGTGGGCGACCGGCGCGGTCCGGTACAAGCGCGGCGCGCACGCGCTGCGCGCGGTCGTGATCGACGGTGCGGTCGGCATGATCTTGGTGCCGCGCGGCAAGCTGGCGCGCGCGATCCGGCTCACGTTCGCGGGCGATCGCGTCGCGCGGATCGAAGCGATCACCGCGTCCGATCGGCTCGCCGCGCTCGAGCTCGGGATCGTCGAAGTGAACGCCGAACAGCTCGACTAGCCACGGGACTTCGGGCTCCGTCGACGGTGCGCGGACTGCAATCCGGCGTGGGCAGGGCGCGCAACCGCATGCGCCAACTGCGCGGATCGCGTGCAAACGCGTGCGGCACGCCGCGTGAAATTGCGGCGATCATGCTTCGTGCGTTGTGCTGCCTCGCGATGTTCTCCGGCTGTGTGACCGATGTCGATGGCGCGACCGACGACGGCGTCGACGTGTCGAGCGATTCGTTGCGCGAGACCGTCTCGGCGATCACGACGATCTCGTATGCCCCGAACTCGTACGTGGTCGGCAACGCGTACCCGGGTTGGACCGACATCGTGCAAGGCGCCGGTCAAGACTCGTCGGGCCCGGGCAACCCGAACGGTGCCGACTATCGCTGGGGCTACCTCTACGGCGAGAACTTCGATCGCTGCGCGTGGATCAACAACAACGCCGTCGACCCCGACACGACCAAGCACGGCGCGAACGACTGCGGCAACCCGCAGGAGATCGACACCCGGTTGTTCCTGGCGACGTACACCGACGACATCCACAACGACCTCGCGGGCGACGGCTCGGTCACGCACATGAAATACGACGGCGCCGGCTGCACCGATCACAACGGCTACGGCAACGTCGAGCCGTGGCGCGTGCCCGCGACGCCCGCAAACTCGCGCGGCCCGGTGCCCGACGGCGCCGAGCTGCGCTGGCGCTACGTCAGCAAGGACGGCGACTGGGTGCTCGTACGCGATCCGGCGCCGCCGGCGGGCACGCCGAACTGGTACTTCGTGCATCGCGGCTGCGTCAGCGTCGCGAACGTCGACTAGCGAACGATCGCGCGGGGCAGATCCGGCTGCTGTGCGACGCTATCGAGCCACGCCGCGGCGCCGATCACGAGCGCGATGCCGGCGACGAGCGTCACGCCCGCGCCCCACATGCCGTCTTTGTCGGTGACGAGCAGGGTCGCCCACGCGGTCGAGCCGAGCCCTTGCATCAGCGCGATCAACGCCAGCGCGCGCTCGCTCGGCATCCGGCGCGCGATCGACCACGGCACCATCACCGCGAACCACAGCGTCGCGATCGCGACGAACGGTGCGGTCGCTTTGTGGCACATGAGGCAACCGCCGACGGTCAGCACGGCGAGCGTCGGCGGCAACGCCGCGCCGAATTTCACGATGCGACGGCCGCGCGCGAGCGCCATCACGACCACGCCGATGCCGCCGGCGTACGCGGCGTAGCAGGGCGGAAACGTGATCGGCATCGTCGGCTCGCCGCACACGCGCATCGCCGGCAAGAACAGGCACACGATCAACACCACTCCGGGGATCGCGGTGAACGAACGCGGCATGCTCTGCCTGCAGGCAATGGCCGGACCATGCCGCAACAGTGTGATCCGTGGCCGCGCGAGCGGTGAACCTTCACCGCTCGAGGTTACGGTCCACCACATGGAGCTCGATCGTCGCAAGCTGATCCAGATCGGCGCGGTGTTGTTGGTGCCGGCGTGTGGCAAATCCGATTCGACCGCGAAGCCGATCCCGGCGACCGTGCCGGCGCCGTTGCCGGCCGATGCCGGCGCGCGCGAAACACCGGCACGCGAGCTCGAAGAAGCCTCGATCGCCGAGCTCGCACACCGGATGGAGACCAAGGCCGAGACCGCGCGCTCGCTCGTCGCGAAGTACCGCGCGCGGATCGACGCGATCGATCGCGACGGGCCGGCGTTGCGCGCCGTGCTCGAGCTCGATCCTGATGCCGAGATGGCGGCCGACGCGCTCGACGCCGAGCGCGCCGCCGGCAAGCTACGCGGCCCGCTGCACGGCATTCCGCTGCTGGTCAAAGACAACATCGATACCGCCGGCAAGCTCACGACGACGGCCGGCTCGCTCGCGCTCGAAGGCACGGTCGCGCCCAAAGATGCATTCCTGATCGCGAAGCTCCGCGCCGCCGGCGCGATCATCTTGGGCAAGGCGAACTTGTCGGAGTGGGCGAACCTGCGCGGCGCGCCGTCGGTCTCGGGCTGGAGCGGGCGCGGCGGCCAGACCAAGAACCCGTACGCGCTCGATCGCACGCCGTCGGGATCGAGCAGCGGCTCGGCGGCCGCGACGGCGGCCAATCTATGCGCGGCGTCGCTCGGCAGCGAGACCGATGGCTCGATCGTGTCGCCGGCGAGCTGCAGCTCGCTCGTCGGGATCAAGCCGACCGTCGGGCTCGTCAGCCGCGCCGGCGTGATTCCGATCTCGTCGAGCCAAGACACGGTCGGGCCGATCGCGCGCACGGTCGCCGACGCGGCGATCATCTTGACCGCGATCGCCGCGGCCGATCCGGACGATCCGAAACCGACATTGCCGGTGCCGGGCCGGCCGACCGCGAGCATCGACTACACGAAGGGGCTCGACCCCAAGGCGCTCGCGGGCGTTCGGCTCGGCGTGCCGCGCGCCGGGTTCTTCGGCACGCATCGCGGGCTCGATGCTGCGATGACCGCCGCGCTCGCGAAGTTGAAAGAGCTCGGCGCGGTGCTGGTCGATCCGGTCGAGCTGCCGTCGCCGGGGCCGCTCGCCGCCGCCGAGATGATCGTGTTGCAGACCGAGCTCAAGGCGACGCTCGCGGCGTATCTCGCGACGCGCGGCGATGGCGTCAAGGTTCACTCGCTCGCCGACGTGATCGCGTTCGACACCGCACACGCCGATCGCGAGCTGACCGAGTTCGGCCAGGAGCTGTTCGAGCAGGCGCAGGCCAAGGGCGCGATGACCGACGCGGCGTATCTCGCGGCGCGCAAGCAATGCGTCGACATCGCGCGCACGCAGGTGCTCGACAAGTTGATGGCCGAGCACAAGCTCGACGCGTTCGTCGCGGCGACCGGCAGCCCGGCGTGGTTGATCGATCCGGTGCTCGGCGACGCGGGCGGCGGCCCGCCGACGACGATCTATCCGGCCGTCGCCGGCTATCCGCACGTCACCGTGCCGATGGGGTTCACCTCGAGCTTGCCGGTCGGGCTGTCGTTCTTCGGCAAGCCATGGAGCGAAGCGACGTTGCTCGCCTACGCGTTCGCGTTCGAGCAGGCGACGAAGCACCGCAAGCCGCCGCGCTACTTGGCGACGGCCGCGCTGGGGTGAGACAGCCGCGCGATGAACGGCACGCGCTCGAGCCACTTCATCGGCGCGTAGCTGGCGACCAGCAGCGCCATCATCAACACCGAGAACCAGATCACCGGGCCGAACATCAGGCCGATCATCAGGTGCATGCCGAGGCCGTAGATCAGCGCGGGCGTGCGCGTCCATTTCAGCGCGAACCAGATCGGCGAGCCGAGCTCGTAGATCAACACGGTGACCTGCAAGATCGGCCACGCCCAGGTCGGCATCGCGCCGGCGAGCCAGTAGCTGAAGTGCGTCTGATACGAGTCGTGGACGTGCGACCACAGCACGTACCAGTTGTCGCCCCACGCGCCCTTCAGCTTGGCGATGCCCGAGCTGAAATAGAACACCGGCAAGAACACTTGAAAGAAGCTGACGCAGCCGCCGCTGACCTTGGTCGGCAGCTTGACCAGCGCATCCTTCTTTCGACGCAGCCACGCATCGACCGAGCCGGTGACGCCGCTCGGCGTCAGTGCGAGCGCGATGCCGATCATCGGCGCGAGCTTGGAGACCGTGAACGCGGCCAGGCGATCGGCGAGCGCGACGTAGATCGCGAGCGCGGCGAAGATGCTCGCCGACCACCGCGTGAGAAATCCCGCCGCCGTCGCGAGCGCGCTGAGCAAGAACACGATCGCGATCGCCCACGCGAGCCACACCGGCACGCCGGGAATCGGCAGCGGCTGGCGCCAATCCCAGATCTCCGTCGGCACGCGAAAGCCCGCATCGGAGAGCCAGTCGTCGGCGTGGATGATCCGGTGCGACATGAAGCCCATGATCGCGAGCGGTGCGAGCACGCGCACGATCACGAGCCGCGCGATCGGCTTGGGCGCGAACAGCGCCTTGGCTACGGCGTCCCACATCGCGCTTTTCGCTCCGACATCTTCGTGTAGAACTGCTCTTTTCGCTCGCTTGCCGGCACCGGCGCGAACGGATCGAACTGGTAGTGGATCGCGGGCTCGCCCGGCTCGGGGATCTTGCGCTCCCACTTGTAGAGCCGGATGCCGCCGATCTTGCCGGTCACGCCGTCATCGACGCCGGTGTCGTGCTTGGCGCGGATGTAGTCGTCGAGCGCGTGCATCACGACGCGATCCTCGGGATAGCGCGGATAGAAATAGCTCAGGCGCTGCAGCCGCGATTCTTTGTCGTCGGTCTCGATCTGGAAATACGGCCGCGGATCGAGCGGAACCCACTGGCCCGCCGAGCAGCTCCACGCCTCGAGCCGCGCTTCGATCGAGTACGCGTCGGCTTCTGGAAACAGCGACGACGCCTGCACGAAGAAGTTGAACGGGCGCAACACTGTCCCGGGCGGGTCCATCGGCGTGCCGAACACCTTGTGGAGCGACTCGCGCGCGAGACCCCAGAAGTACACCACCGCGAGGCCGGCGAGCACGTAGCGCAGCCAACCGGGGCCCGGTCCAGTCGCGACGTCGGGGTCAGCTGGCACGCCAGAGATATAACAGCTCAGCTGTCCTGGCGCAGCGCGCGGATCTTCGGTGCGAGCACGCCGAGCGCGTCGATCCCGGCGCTCGACAGCCGATTCGCCGAGACGTCGAGCTGCTGCAGCTGCGGAAACTTGTCCTTGTGGCGCGCGAGCTCGAGCGCGTGCTCGTCTGTCATCTGGTTGCTCGACAGATCCAACAGCTCGAGCTGCGGCGCGATCGGGCTCGCGGGCAGCTCGCGCACGAGCTCGCGGATGTAGCGCGTGTGCAGGAGCGCCAAGCGCGACAGTTTCGATAAATCGCGGCGGGCGAGCAGCCCGAACACATCGTCGATCGACGCGTCGCCGGTGAGGTAGCCGGTGCCGAAATCGAGCTTGAGCTGGGCGAGCTTGGGCCAGCGCGCTCGCGCGATCACCCGTGCGTTCGCGTTCGACAGCTCGCTGTCGACGATCTCGAGCCGCTCGAGCTCGGGCAGCTCGAACGTGCCGAGCGCGAGCGCCTGACCGGCGAGCGAGAGCCTGCGCAGCGCCGGCATCGCGGCCCACAGCGCGCCGAGATCTTGCTGCCACATCTGCCACAGCCGCAACGCGCGCAACGTCGCGGGCACGCGCTCCGCGACCACGGCGATCGCTTCGGCCGCGCGCGTCTGGCCGCCGATCGACAGCTCGCCCAAGAAGCGCGCCGACGGATTGTCGAGCACGCGCATGACCCACGCGTCGAGCGGCGCGTGACGATCGGCCTGCAAATGCACTTTGCGGATGTAGCCGAGCTGCCACGCGACGTCGTCGGGCGCGAGTGCCGCGAGCGGCCCGAGCAAGTAGTCGACGTGCAGCGCGAGGTGCTTCTTCGCCTGCGCGTCGAGCTTGGCGAGCGAAAGCGCGATCAACGTGCCGCGCGGATCGCCGTGCTGTTCCAGCCAATCGCCGAGCACTCCGTACGCGACCGGATTGTCCGGATCGCGGATGATTTCCGCTTCGAGCGCACGCTCGCGCGGATCGGTCACGGCGGCCACGTAGCCCGCGGCGAGCTTGGCTTCGACGAGCTTGTGCAGTTGCGCCGCCGCCTGCTCGGGGGTCAGAAACGTGCGCAGCGTTTGCTTGCCGCCACTCGTGATCGCGAGTTGCTTGCCGGTCTGCGTGACCTGCCAGACGTCGTCGCCGAGCACGTAGCGCGCCATCCGGCTGGCTATGCCTCCGGCGCCGCGGTGTAGAGGTTGAAGTAGGCGCCGTGCGCCGCGAGCAGCTCGGCATGCGTGCCCTGCTCGACGATCTGACCGTGCTCCATCACCAGGATCAGATCGGCGTTGCGGATCGTCGAGAGCCGGTGCGCGATCACGAAGCTGGTGCGGCGCTCGCGCAGCGCGGCCATCGCGCGCTGCACCATGACCTCGGTGCGCGTATCGACCGACGATGTCGCCTCGTCCAAGATCAGGATCGCGGGATCGGCCAGGAACGCGCGCGCGATCGTGATCAGCTGCTTCTCGCCGGCGCTGACGTTGCTCGCATCGTCGGCGATCACGGTGTCGTAGCCGCCGGGAAGCGCGTGGACGAAACGGTCGACGTACGTGGCTTTGGCGGCTTCGACGATCTCGGCGTCGGTCGCCTTCGGATTGCCGTATGCGATGTTGTCGCGGACGCTGCCGCCGAACAGCCAGGTGTCTTGCAAGACCATGCCGAGCTGCGAGCGCAGGTGATCGCGCGTCATGCTCGCGATGTCGACGCCGTCGATCGTGATCGCGCCGCCATCGAGCTCGTAGAACCGCATGAGCAAGTTGACGAGCGTGGTCTTGCCGGCGCCGGTCGGCCCGACGATCGCGACGGTCTGGCCCGGCTTGGCGACGAGCGAGAGCTTCTCGATCAGCGGCTGCTCGGGCTTGTACTGGAACGAGACGTTGTCGAAGCGAACTTCGCCGCGCACGTTCGTCAGGACCGCCGGCGGATCGGCATCGGGCCGCTGATCCGGCGAGTCGAGCAGCTCGAACACGCGCTCGGCTGATGCGACGCCAGATTGGATCACGCTCGCCATGTTCGCGACCTGGCTCAGCTGCTGGGTGAACTGTCGCGAGTACTGGATGAACGCCTGCACGCTGCCGAGCAGCATCGCACCCGACGCGACGCGCAGCCCGCCGACGACCGCGATGCCGACGTACGTCAGGTTGCCGACGAACGTGACCGCCGGCATGATCGCGCTCGATAGCAGCGTCGCGCGGAAGCCGGCGTCGTAGAGCTCGCTGTTCTTCGCGTCGAAGCGCTGCTCGACCTCGCGCCGGCGACCGAGGACTTTGACGAGCGAGTGGCCGGTGAACGCTTCTTCGATCTGACCGTTGAGCTCGCCGACGAACTTCCATTGCGCGACGTAGCGCTTTTGCGCGCGCTTCGCGATCTTCGCCGTCGCCGCCACCGAGATCGGCACGGTGACGAGCGCGAGCAGCGCGAGCAGCGGCGAGATCACGAGCAGCATCACGAGCACGCCGATCGTCGTGAACAGCGCGTTCAAGATCTGGCTCATCGACTGCTGTAGGCTCTGGCCGACGTTGTCGATGTCGTTGGTCACGCGGCTCAAGATCTCGCCGTGCGTGTGGGTGTCGTAATAGACGAGCGGGATCTGCGCGAGCTTGGCTTCGACGTCGGCTCGCAGCTGTTTGATCGAGCGCTGCACCACGCCGGTGAGGATGAAGCCGGCGAGCCACAAGAACAGCGACGCGCCGACGTAGAGCGCGGCGACGATCGCGAGCGTCTCGGCGAGCGCGGTGAAATCGACGCCTTCGCCGGCGACGACGTGAAGCCGCGCCGCGATCTCGACGTTCTCGCCCGGATGCGTGCTCAGGTAGCCGCGAAACACGATGTCGGTCGCCTGACCGAGGACGCGTGGACCGTTGAGCGCGAGCCCGACGGAGACCAAGCTCGCGAGCACGACGATCACCATCGCGCCGCGCTCGGGCGCGAGCCGGCGGATCAATCTCCGCGCGGAGCCCTTGAGGTCCTTCGCCTTTTGCGGCGGTGCGCCGCCCATCGCGAACGGGCCGCGGTTCATCAACGCCGGCGGCGGACGATCCGGTGCTTTGCGCGGCGGCGGCGGCATTACGCGGCCTCTTTCACGCCTTGGCTCTGCGAGGTCGCGATCTCGGCGTAGGTCGGGCAGGTCTGCAACAGCTCGACGTGCGTGCCGCGGCCGATCACGGCGCCGCCGTCGAGCACGATGATCTGCTCGGCATCGATGATGCTCGCGACGCGCTGCGCGACCAGGATCGTCGTCGCGTGCTTGGTCGAGGTCTTGAGCGCCGCGCGCAGCCGCGCCTCGGTCGCGAGGTCGAGCGCGGAGAACGAATCGTCGAACAGATAGATCGACGGCGCGCGGAGCAGGGCGCGCGCGATCGACAGCCGCTGGCGCTGGCCGCCCGAGACGTTCGTGCCGCCTTGCGCGATCGGGGCGTCGAGTTTCTCGGGCATCGCCTCGACGAAGTCTTTCGCTTGCGCGATCGCGAGCGCCGCCCACAGCTCGTCGTCGGTAGCGTCGGGCTTGCCGAAGCGCAGGTTCGAACCCACCGTGCCGGAAAACAGGTACGGCCGCTGCGGCACCATGCCGATGCGCGACCACAGCGCTTCGAGCTCGATGTCGCGGACATCGGCGCCTTCGATCCGCACGCTGCCGACCGTCGCGTCGACCAGCCGCGGGATCAGCTCGAGCAGCGTCGTCTTGCCGGCGCCGGTCGAACCGATGATCGCGGTGACCTCGCCCGGCTTCGCGATCAGATCGATCGAGCGCAACACCGGCGCTTCGGCGCCCGGATATTGGTAGTCGACGCCGCGCAGCTCGACGAGCCCACGCGGGCCCGGCGGCGCGATCGGATTCGCCGGCGGCACCACCGACGATGGCATCGCGAGCAGCTCGCTGATGCGCTCGGCCGACACCGACGCGCGCGGGATCCAGATCCCCATGAACGTCGCGAACATCACCGCGACCAAGATCTGCATCAGGTAGCTGATGAACGCGGTCATCTCGCCGACCGCCATGCCGCCCGAAGCGACGCGATGGCCACCGAACCACAGCACGGCGATGCTCGACAGGTTGAACACGAGCATGATCGTCGGCCACATCAGGATCTGGAGCCGGCCGACCTCGAGCGCGACCTTCGTCAGCGCCGCGTTGGCGCCTTCGAACCGCGCGGCTTCGGAGTCCTCGCGCACGAACGCGCGGATCACCCGCATGCCGTTGATCTGCTCGCGCAGCACGCGGTTCAAACCGTCGATCAGCGGCTGCATGATGCGGAACCGCGGCACCATGCGCGCGATGATCACCGTGACGCTGCCGGCGAGCAGCGGCACGGCGACGAGCAAGAGCCGCGATAGCGACACGTCTTCGCGCACGGTCATCACGATGCCGCCGACGCACATGATCGGCGCCATCACGAGCATCGTCGTGATCATCAGCACGAGCATCTGGATCTGCTGGACGTCGTTGGTCGTGCGCGTGATCAGCGATGGCGCGCCGAAGTTGCCGACCTCGCGCGCCGACAACGAGCCGACGTGATGCACGATCGCGGCGCGCAAGTCGCGTCCGTAGCCCATCGCGGCGCGTGCGCCGTAGTAGACGGCGCCGATGCTGCACGCGACGTTGACCGCCGCGATCGCGAGCATCACGCCGCCGACGCGCAGGATGTAGCCGGTATCACCGTGGGTGACGCCGTCATCGATGATCGCCGCGTTGAGCCGCGGCAACAGCAACGAGCACACCACGCCGACGAGCTGGAGCCCGACGACCGCTGCGAGCTGCCGCCGAAACGGCCGCAGGTACGTCCAGATCAGGCGCGTCAGCACGCCGCGTTCACGCCTGTGGGCGAGCCGGCGTCGTCGCCACGACCGGGATATTCGTCGAGCCGAGCGACGACGCGACTGAAATGAGCCGGCCGAGCAGCTGCATGTCGAACGAGAATGCCCGAGCGAGCTGCGGCATGACCTCGTCGACCGCCGACCACGGACCGTCCTCGAAGAACGCGTGCTGCAGGCCGTAGATCACGTGCGGCATCTTGAACGCCTGCGCGGCGTGGAAGCACTGATCGGAGAACGCCTCCTTGTCGGTGCTGATCGCGTAGCGCTCGGCGAGGGCCTCGCGGAAGAACACGTGGTGGCGCATCTCGTCTTGTGCGATCGCCATGATCAGGTTCTTCAGCGTCGGCGACGTCGCCTGCTTGGCGGAGTACGTATAAAACTTGTTGGTGACGAGCTCCTGGATCATCGCGTACGTCAGCATCCCGGGGACCGTCGAGTAGCAGTCGGTCGGGCAGCTCTTCTTTTGCTCGGCCGCGAAGGGGAACATCGACACCGCCTCGAGGTCGGTCGCGATCTGATCGACGATGCCGAGGATGCCGCACGCCTTCTTGAGCGCGTACGAGTGGCGGTGCTCTTCGCCGGTCCATAGCGTGGTGAACTGCCAGAGCTCCCAATCTTTGGTGAGCCCGGTGACGCGCGTCCAGACCTCGCCGTAGTGCGGCACGCCGTGCTCGATCACCGCCGTCGCGAGCAGCGCCTGGCGATCGAAGTCACTGATCAAACCGGCCTTGGCATCCGCGACCAACTGGTCCCAATCGAAGTCGGTGATGCGCCAGCCGGTCTTTTCGGTGAGCTCGTAGTACTCCTCGTAGTGCATCGCAGAATGTGTAGTCGATGATCGGCCCGTTGGGGACCGGCCTCGGTCACGATTCGGCAACGGCGCGCCCGAGGATGTCTGGATTTCCGACAGGCGGCGCTCAAACGAGCTTGCGCGCACGGTCGAGCAACAGATCGCGCTCGCGAGCGTTGCCGGCGAGCTCGGCGGCGCGCTCGAGCTCGGCGCGGGCCTCGACGGTCCGACCGAGCTTGGCCAGGAGATCGCCGCGCACGCTCGGCAGCAGGTGGTATCCCACCAGCACCTCCCGCAGCGTATCCACGATCGCCAGCCCGGCGGCCGGACCTTCGGCCATGCCGACCGCGACCGCGCGGTTGAGCTCGACGATCGGCGACGGCGATACGGCGGCGAGCTCGCCGTAGAGCGCCGCGATCTGCGCCCAGTCGGTCGAGGCGGCATCGCGGGCCCGCGCGTGACACGCGGCGAGCGCCGCCTGCATGACGTACGGCCCACGCGGCGCGCCGCCGAGGATCGCCTCGGCGCGCTCGAGCGCGGCCAAGCCGCGGCGGACGAGTAGCCAATCCCAGCGGGCGCGATTTTGATCGAGCAACAAGATCGGCGTGCCGTCCGGCTCGATGCGCGCGGCCAGCCGCGACGCCTGGATCTCCATCAACGCGACCAGGCCATGGACTTCGGGCTCGTCCGCGGCGAGCGTCGCGACGATCCGGCCGAGCCGCAACGCGTCGTCGCACAGCTCGGGGCGCGTCCAGGCCGCGCCGCTGGTGGCCGCGTAGCCTTCGTTGAAGATCAAGTAGACGACCTCGAGCACGCTCGCGAGCCGGCTCGCGAGCTCGTCGCCCCGCGGCACCTCGAACGGCACGTTCGCATCGGTGAGCGTCTTCTTCGCCCGCACGATCCGCTGCGAGATCGTCGGCGCCGGCACCAAGAACGCCTTCGCGATCTCGTCGACGGTGAGCCCGCCGAGCAGGCGCAGCGTGAGCGCGACGCGCGCCTCGTTCGACAGCACCGGATGACACGCGGTGAACACGAGCCGGAGCAGGTCATCGCCGATCGGATCGTCGATGCGATCGGCGATCTCGGCGGCGACGTCTGCTCGCTCGTAGTCGGGATCGGTCAGCGGCAGCTTGTCGAACCGCGCGCGCCGGCGGATCGCATCGATCGCGCGATGCTTGGCGGTCTGGACCAGCCATGCCCCGGGGTTGTCGGGAATACCGTCGGTCGGCCAGCGTTCCAGCGCCGTGACCAAGGCGTCTTGCGCGAGCTCCTCGGCCTGGCCGACGTCGCGCGTCATCCGCGCCAACCTCGCGATCAGCTTGGGGGCTTCGATCCGATAGATCGCTTCGATCGTGCGGGCAGCGTCGGACAGGTTCGCGAGTATACCGATTCCATGCGACCGGCCGCGTCACGCTGGCTCGCTCGTACATGAAGATCCAATCCGCTGCGCTCTGCATTGCCCTCGCGTTCGCTCCCGCCTGTCACAAGGCGGACCCGGCCGAGAAATCGGTCCAGATGATGGAAGATCTCGGCGACGCCGCCGACAAGGCCAACGGCGACTGCGCCAAGCTCGCCGACCTCGTCAAATCGATCGCCGCGAAGTACCAGGGCGACCTCGCGGCGATGAAGGCGCTCGACGAGAAAACCAAGACCGACAAGGACGCCCAGAAGGCGCTCGAGGAGAAATATTCGGGCCGGCTCGAGAAGGCGATGCCGAAGCTCATGAAGCTGCTCAAGTGCGCCGACGACGCCACGTTCAAGGCCGCCGCGGCGCCGCTCGACGGCCTCTACTGAAACCGACCAACCAGTCGGTCGGTCGCCGGGCTACGCCTTGCTCGCCGCGAGCTTGGCCTCCAGCCCGCGCACGTGGTCGGGGACTTCCGGAAGATCGGCGAGCTCCCAGATCCGGCGGATCTCGATGTCGCTGTCGCCGTTGTGGGGGTTCGGGCAGCGCTTGACCCACTCGGTCGCTTCTTCGAGCGACTTGCACTGCCAGATCCAATAGCCGGCGACGAGCTCCTTGGCCTCGGCGAACGGGCCGTCGATCACGGTGCGCTTGCTGCCGCTGAAGCGCACGCGCTTGCCGTTCTTGCTCGCCATCAGGCCGTTGCCGTCGAGCATCACGCCTGCCTTGATCAGCTCTTCGTTGAACTTGCCCATCTCGGACAGCATCTTCATATCGGGCGGGTCGCCCAGCTCGGACTGTTGGTTCGCCTTGACGAGGATCATGAAACGCATGGATTGGTGTCCTTTCTAGATCGGCAACGAACGAGCCGGCCCCGGATCGACACCGCGATCGACAAAAATCTTTCGAGCGCGTAACTGCTATGTTCCGGCCGTGAATCGGTCCGACGCGGCGCGCCGTTACGCGGCTTGGATCGAAAAGTATCGCTGGCCGATCGTGCTCGGCTCGATCGCGCTGGCCGCGGTGGCGGGCGTGATCGCCTCGACCATCGCGATCCGGGCCGATTTCTCGTATCTGCTGCCGCAGTCGGCGCGCTCGGTCGAGGATCTGCGCGCGATCGAGAAGCGCGCGCGCGTGATCGGCACGGCGATGATCGCGGTCGAGTCCGACCACCCCGACAGTCGTCGCCGCGCGGCCATCATGATGCGCGACCGCGCGCTCGCGCTGGGCCCGGGTATGGTCGCGAGCATCACGTTCGATCAGCGCGTCGAACGGCAGTACGCGTGGGACAACCGCTGGCTGTTCGCCGATCTGAAAGACCTCGAAGCCGCGCGCGACGCGCTGAAGACTCAGATCGATCAGGCGAAGCTGGCGGCGAACCCGCTGTTCGTCTCGCTCGACGACACGCCGCCGGATACCAAGGCCGCCGATTCGCTGCGCGGCAAGCTCGCCGATGCCGAGGCGAAGTCGAAAGATCCGGGCGAGCTGATCAGCAAGAACGGCCGCGTGCAGATGATGATCGTGCACACCGGGTTCTCGACCGGCGACGTCGACAAGGACCGCGAGCTGCTCGGCAAGCTCGACGCGCTCGGCGGTCAGGTGCACGCCGAGTTGCCCGACGTGCAGGTCGGCGTCGCCGGCGACGTCCCGGTCAGCGTCGCCGAGCACGACGCGATCCTGAGCGGCATGTTGCGGGCGACGCTCGTCACCGTCGCGCTCGTGATGATCGCGCTCGTCTGGTACTTCCGCTCGGCGCTCGCGATCGGCGCGCTGTCGTGGTCGCTCACGGTCGGCACGCTGGTCACGTTCGCGTTCGCCAAGCTAACGCTCGGCTACCTGAACGCGGCGACCGCGTTCTTGTCGTCGATCGTGATCGGCAACGGCATCAACGTCGGCATTCTCGTGACCGCGCGGTATCTCGAAGAGCTGCGCCACGGCACCTCGCCGAGCGATGCGCTCGCCGCCTCGATCGAGACGACGATCGAGGGCACGTTCACCGCGGCGCTCACCGCCGCCGTCGCGTACGCGTCGCTCGTGATCACGATCTTCCGCGGGTTTCGCCACTTCGGCATCATCGGCGGCGTCGGGATCCTGGTGTGCTGGATCAGCGGCTACGTCGTGTTGCCGGCGGCGCTCGCGGTCGCGCGCAACGTCATCCGGCCGGGCACGGCACGCCCGGCAAGCTGGCTCGGCAGGTTGCTGCCGCGCCGCCTCGGCCTCGTCGCCGGCGTGGCGCTGACGCTCACGGCGGCCGCCGGCGCGATCGCGGTGCGCTTCCTGCTCGGCGATCCGTTCGAGAGCAACTTTCGCAACTTGCGATCGCAATCGGCCGACATCGCGCGCGCGCAAAAGTGGATGACGACGATCGATCAGTCGTTCGGCCAAGGGCTCGATGCCGGGTTCGTGATCGCGGCGCCCGCGCGCGCCGACGTCGCGCCGCTCGAAGCAACGCTGCGGCAGGCCGACGCCGGCAAGCCCGAGAATCAAAAGTTGTTCGCCAGCCTGACCTCGATCGACGACGTGCTGCCGAAAGCTCAGCCGCAGAAGCTCGCCGTGCTCGCCCAGATCCGCGAGCTGCTGTCGGGCAAGGACTTCGACGCGCTCGACGACAAGGAAAAAGCCGATGCGATGAAGCTGCGGCCGCCCGACAACCTGCGCGTGCTCGCACCCGACGACGTGCCCGACGCGGTCGCATGGCCGTTCGTCGAATCCGACGGCACGCGCGGCAAGCTGATCTTGGCGACGTCGGGCAAAGGCTACGAAGTCTGGGATACGCGCGACACGATGCGGTGGGCAAAGTCGGTGCGGGCGCTGGGTTTGCCAGACGATGTCCAGCTCGGCGGCGCGTCGTTCGTGTTCGCCGACGTGATCGCGGGCGTGCTCAGCGACGGCCCGCGCGCGACGCTCGCCGCCGCGCTCGGCGCGATCCTCGTCGTGTTGCTCGTGATCGGAGCGAACCGCTTCGCGTTCGTCACGATCGCGTGTGGATTCGCCGGCACGCTGCTGATGCTCGGCGTCTCGGCGAGCGCCGGGCTCAAGGTCAACTTCCTCGACTTCGTCGCGCTGCCGATCACGATCGGCATCGGCATCGAATACGCGGTCAACATCATCACGCGCGCGCGCCAGGAATCCGACGTCGGCGTGGAGCAGGGCCGCCACGTGCTCGCCTCGACCGGCGGCGCCGTCGTGCTGTGCTCGTTCACGACGACGGTCGGCTACGGCTCGCTCTTACTGTCGCAGAACTTGGGCATCCGCTCGTTCGGCATCGCCGCCATGCTCGGCGAGATCACGTGTCTCGTGATGGCGCTCTATCTGGCGCCTTCGCTGCTCTGGCTCGTGCGATCTCGATCCAGTAAATGAGCGGCACGTAGACCGCGAGCATCGCGAGCGCGGCGACGACGAGGTTGCCGCGCACCGCATAGCCGGCGGCGAGCGCGATCGCGGCGGCGACCATGATCGGGCCGAGCGCGCCGGCGAGCTTGGCGATCGACACGTGCGCGAGCGCGAGCAACGCGCCGAACGCGATCGGATAGCCGGCGGCCCAGCCCCACGCGACCGCGGTGAGGTCGCTGCCGAGCGCCGCGGCGATCGCGAACGAGCTCGGTAGCACGACGAGCGCGATCGCGTGATACGCGAGCACCCGGCGGGGCTGGCCGACGCCGGCGAGCATCGGCGGGATCACGAACGACACGATGCGCAGCGCGCCGACCGCGCACAAAATGCGAGCGGCGGTCGCCGCAGCCGCCGGCAACGGCCCGTAGAGCGCGCGCAACAACGCGTCGGCCTCGAGCCCGATGAACGCGATGATCGGCGCGATCGCGATCGCGTTCTGCCGCGTGAGCTTCGCCAGCGTCGCGACGGCGTCGCCGCCCGCGGCAAACACTGGATACGCGACTTCGGCGGTGATGCTCGAGACCAGCTTGACGACGTCGAGCACGAGCTCGTAGGCGAGCCGATAGGCACCGACGGCCGCGTCGCCGAACCACGCACCGACGACGAGGTAATCGGCGCTCGTGTACGCGTAATACATCAGCTCGCCCGCCGACAGCGCGCCGGCGAACTTCGCGGCGGAGCGCGCGCGGCCGGGAGCGAAGTGAAGCCGCGGACGCCACGGCTCGCGCAGCTGTACGCCGGCGCTCGTCACGATCGTATTCGCGATCGGGCCGAGCGCGAAGCACCACACGTGCGCGCCGGCGGCGGCAAAGCCGAGCTTCGTCGCGGTCTCGACGAGGCCGGCGATCACGCGGATCGCCGACAGCTCGCCGAAACGCAGCTCGCGGCGCAAGCGTGCTTCGGGCACGACCGAGCTCGCCTGGATCACGAGCCGCACGGCGTATGCGGCCACGAGGCTCGCGCCGAGCGGCTGCACCAGCAAGGCGACGATCGGCCGGGCGAGCACGAGCGTGCCGCACGCGATGGCGCCGATGCCGAGCGCGAGCCATGCGACCGTGGATTCGTCGTCCGGATCGCGGACGAGCGCATCGCCGAGCTTGCCGCCGCCGAGCCGATCGACGATCGGAAACAGCGCGATCGCGAGCGTCGCCGCGCCGAAGTCCGCGGTCGTGATCCACAGCCGAATGCAGACCAGCGTCGATACGAGATCGAGCACGCCGAGCAGGCCGCTCGCGGCGGCGACGAACGACGTCGCGCGCGCGACGCGACTAGACAACAGCTTCGGCGCCTGCTTGATCGACGCCGCGCAATCGCCGCGCGCCGCCTTCGTGCCACAGCCCCCAGCCGCCGACCGTGAACGTCCAGATCAATTGCGCGATGTACATGAGGAACACGTACGCGGCGCCCGGGCCGGTCACGATCTGAGTCGGGAAGTACATCGTCATGCCCGCGTAGACGCCGGCCTGGAACAGGCCGAGCAAGCCGGGTGGGCCCGGGATCAAGATCGCGCAGCTCAGCATGCCCATCAGGCCGACCGATTCGAAGAACGTGATCGAGCTGCCGTCGGCGTGAACGATGCCGCACGCGATCGCGAGCAGCCACATGCCGAGCGCGTTGAAGCCCCAGTAGATCGCGGTCTCGAGGAGAAATCCGAACGCGTCGCGCGCGCTGCGCAGCACGTGGAGGCCGTCGGCGAGCCGCTCGAACAGATCGGTGAGCTTGGTCGCGAGCTTCGGCGAGATCTTGCCGATGATCGCGTGCGTGGCTTTGTGCGCGAACGACCGCGCGAAATAGAACACGGCGAGCACGACGAACGCGGCGCCGAACAGGCCGACGAGCACGAACGCGCTCGCGCGGACGTCGGCGACCGGAATCTTCAAGCCGACGACGGTTTTCGGCAGCGGCTGGATCGTCGGCACGAAGATCAAGACCAGCACGAGCACGAGCGAGACGAACAGCCCGTCGATCACGCGCTCGGCGACGACGGAGGTCGTCGCGGCGGTCATCGTCAACGCCGGCTTGCCGGGCCGCAGGTCTTCGGGCCGCGTGCGCAGCATGTACGGCCGCGCCAGCTCGCCGATCCGGAACGGCATCAGCAAGATCGCCGCGAAGCCCGCCGACGAGATCGCGAACAAACGCCGCTTCGGGACGTCGACGATCGCGTGCAGCAAGAATCGCCAACGCACGCTGCGAAACCACCACATGCCGGCGACGGTCGGCACGTACAGCGCGAGCCCCCACCAGCGCACGCCCGAGAAGTCGCCGCCGTCGGGGACGAGCTTGAGGCCGCCACTCGTGATCGCCCAGATCAAACCGACCGTGATCGCGACCGACGCGATCAGCTTGGCGGCATGGCGGCGCACGAATGACGGGGCAGAAGGCACTCGGCGGGTCTATATCATGCGTCCAGGGCCCGATCCGCCGGCAATCGTCGGCGGTATTCAGCGACGTACTGGAATCGCCGCGACGTCCCTGGTATCCACGCCGAGCATGCGCCAGGTGGCCCCGCGCTTCGAGTTCGAGCCGACGTCCGCGGTCGCGACGTCGCGCGCGCACAACCGCTACGTCGCGTGCCCGGCCTGTCAGGCCGACAACGCCCGCTACTTGTTTCACCGCGCCGGCGTGCGCTTCGTGCGCTGCGCCGCGTGCGCCGCGGTGTACGTCAATCCCGCGCGCGAAACGCCGCCGAACGATCTCGCGATCGAGCGCGGCCGCCCGTTCACGAACCCGCGCGATCGCGTGCTGATGGCCGAAGACTTCGAGCACCTGTTGCAGCGGCTCGAAACTGATCGCCAACACTTCGCCGGCGGCGCGCTCACGAAGACGCTGCTGCTCGGCCGCTACTTGCCCGAGCTCGCGCGCGTGCCGTCGGCCGATCGCGTCGGCCTCGAGATCGCCGAGCTCGACGACGACCGGTTTCACCGCATCGCGGTCGATGCCGACATCGCGTGGGCCGCGCCGATGCTCGACCGCGCGCCCGAGGTGGTGATCCTGCACGAGCTCCTCGAGGCGTGCAGCGATCCGGGCCGCGTGCTCGCCGCACTGGTCGCGGCGCTGCCCGAGACGACGCTGTTCGCGGTCACGTACACCAACGCGGACTCGTTGCCCGCCCGGATGATGCGGCGCTACTGGCCTTCGTTCTTCGATTACAAGCAGGCGTACTTTTCGACCGGGAACGTCACCGCGTTGCTCGCGCGCTACGGCCTCGTGCTCAAGACGCAGTATCCGCTGCCGGTGACGCGCACCGC
This sequence comes from Kofleriaceae bacterium, assembly GCA_036271395.1. Taxonomy (GTDB): domain Bacteria; phylum Myxococcota_A; class Polyangia; order Haliangiales; family Haliangiaceae; genus JABFXX01. Next base: position 19,748 of record DATBAS010000110.1, on the reverse strand, counting down.
GCAATACGTCGGCGACATCGCCGATCGGATCGCGCCGCAGCTTCATCTCGCCCGGCTCGCGCGCGCGACGCCGCTGCGCGATCTGCCGCTGCCGGTGCGCGCCGGCAACCGCGTCGCCGTGTTCGGGCGGGCGGTGCAACAAACCGCGGTCGAGAAGCTGTCGATCGTGTTCCCGGTGTTCAACGAGGCGCGCTACTGCGGCCAGGTGCTCGACGCGCTGATCGCGAAGCAGCTGCGGATCGAGAAGGAGCTCATCATCGTCGAGAGCAATTCGACCGATGGCACGCGCGCGATCGTGCAGCGCTACGAGCACACGCCCGGCGTGAAAGTCATCTACGAGGATCGCCCGCAAGGCAAAGGCCACGCGGTGCGCACCGGGTTAGCCGCGGTGACCGGCTCGATCGTGCTGATCCAAGACGCCGACTTCGAGTACGACATCGACGACTACGACGCGCTGCTCGAGCCGATCTTGCAGCACAAGGCGATGTTCGTGCTCGGCTCGCGTAGCCTCGGGCTCGACGATTGGAAAGTCCGCCGCTACGACGCCACGCCGGTCAAAGGCTGGCTGCTCAACTTCGCGCAGATCGTGTTCGCGAAGACGTACAACGCGCTCTACCAGCAGCGCGTCACCGACGTGAACACGATGTTCAAGGTGTTTCGCGCCGAGTGTCTCGATGGCCTTCAGCTCGAGAGCGATGGCTTCGACCTCGACATCGAGCTCGCCTGCAAGCTCGCGCGCAACGGTGCGTCGCCGATGGAAGTGCCGGTCAACTACGTGTCGCGCGGCTACGACGAGGGCAAGAAGATCGGCTTTGCCGACGCGCTACCGTCGTACGCGGCGTTCTTCAAATATCGGTTCAAGTGATCCGCGATCGCACCGCGTTCGCACTCGGGTGGATCGCGCTGTTTGGGATCGTCTACGCGATCGTGGCGCGCTACGTGCTCGACGCGTTCCCGTACTCCGGCGACGAGTACAGCCTCGCGCTGCAGGCGGAGCTGTTCGCCAAGGGGCTCGCCAAGGTCGCCGCGCCGGCGCACGCCGAGTGGCTGCGTGTCGATCACGTCGTCATCGATGCCTGGGTGCGCTCGAAATATCCGCCCGGCGGCCCGGCACTGCTCTCGCTCGGCGCACGCTACGGCCACGCGTGGCTGGTCGCGCCGTGTGCAGGCGTCGCGACGCTCGTGCTGGTCTGGCACTCGGTGCGGCGCGGCTTCGGCGCGCGGCCGGCGTTGACCGCGCTCGTCGTGCTCGGTGCGGCGCCGCTGTTCATCTTCGACAGCGCGTCGTTCTACGCGCACGCGTCGACGCTGATGTGCTTGGCGATCGCGTTTGCCGCGGTCACCGCGTGGACGATCTCGCAGCGCACCGGCTGGCTCGTCGTCATCGGGTGCGCGCTCGGCGCCGCGTTCTTGATCCGGCCGCCCGATGCGATCTTGTTCGGCGTCGCGATGATCGCGTTCGGCTCGTGGCGCGCCGTGATCGTGCCGGCGCTGTGCGCGATTCCGTTCGTCGCGATCAACTTCTGGTATCAGGACCTGATCTTCGGCTCGCCGTTCATCGACGGCTATCACGCGTACACGCCGACGTTCACCGCGCTCTACGGCGCGACCACCGCCGCGTATCCGCTGTCGTGGCGTCACCTGGTCAGCGCGACGCAGTGGTGGAACCACGTCGATATCTTCGGCCAGATGTGCCTGCAGTGGACGATCCCGGGCACGGTGATCGCCGCGCTGTTCGGCGCGTTCGCGATCGACACGACCGACGCCGGCGCGCGCATGCGCAGATTCTCGATCGCGGTCGTCGCGGTGTTTTGCTGCGCGCTGATGATCATGGTCTCCGATCCCGACGACGGTCCGCACCCGCGCTACCTGTCGGTGACGCTGATCCCGCTCGCGCTGCTCGCGGCGAACGGGCTCGGCCCGCTGTGCGATGCGATTCGCGGCACGTTCGGCACGATCGTCCAGCGCGCGTTCGTGATCTTGGCGATCGTGTTCGGGCTCGCGCAGCTCGGCTCGTATCTCCAAGATCGCATCCCGAAGCAGTGGAAGCGCGAGGGCCTCTATCAAGCCGCCGCGGCGCTGCCGCACGACGCGATCGTGATCGTCCGCGCGCAGTACCCGTCGCGCTACGCGCGCAACGGCCCGTTCTTCGACGGGGTGACGTATCTGTCGGTGTCGCCGGAGATCTCGGCGGAAGAGGTCGCGCGCGCCTACGCGGGCCGGCCGGTCTTCGAAGCGCACGAGGGCATCCCGTGGACGATCGAGCCGTTCCGATGACCAAGCAGCGGCTGTGGCTGCTGCTCGGCCTCTGTGTCGCGCTGCGCGCGGTGTCGCTATTCCGGCCGTGCCTCTCCGACGACGAAGCGACGTACTCCGTGGTCGGCCGCGAGATGCTGACCGGCCACGCGCTGTATCGCGACGTCGTCGATCACAAGCCGCCGCTGATCTACGTGACGAACGCGGCGACGCAGGCGATCGGTGGTCCGCACGGCGGCCAATTCGCGCTGCACCTGCTGTTGATCGGCTTCGTGTTCGCGACGGGCTTGGTGCTCGCTGCGATCGCGCGGCGGTGTGACTACGACGGCTTTTATGCCGCGCTGCTCTACATCGTCTTCACGACCACGCTGGTCGACACCGACTCGATCGCCGCGAACTGCGAGTTGTTCATGATGCTGCCGCTGTGCGCGTCGGTGCTCGCGTTCTTGCGCCGATCACTGCTGCTCGCCGGCGTGCTCGTCGGCGCGGCGATCCTGTTCAAGTACCAAGCCGGCATCCAGCTGCCGCTCTACGGCGTCGCGCTCGTGGTCGCGCATCGCCGCGAGCCACTGAAGATCGCGGTCGGCGGCGGGTTGCTCGCGATCGGCGCTGCGATCCCGATCGCGCTCGCGGTCGCGTGGCTCGCGCATCTCCACGCGTGGCCGTCGGCGTGGTTCTGGTTCCGCTTCAACGGCTCGTACATCGACGCCGGCGGCAAGCTCGCGATGGCCGAGCAGATGGCGTTGCGGGTCGGGCTCGTCGCGGTCTCCGCACTGGCGCTGTACGCGTGCGCGGTGATCGCGATCCGCGAGCGTCGCCGCTGGTTCCTGCTCGGCTGGCTGGCCGCGAGCGTGCTCGCCGTGATGGTCGGCGGCCGCTTCTTCGGCCACTACTTCCACCAGATCACGGCGCCGCTCGCCGTGATCGCCGCGCCGGTCGCCGCGCGGTTCTACGCACGCACGCGCGCCGGCTTCATCGCGGCGCTCGCGATCCCGGCGCTGATCTTTCTCGGGCTCGCGATCGGTCACGACGCGGTCATGCGCGCCGCCGGCGAGCCGGATCCCGATTACGCGAGCGTTGTGAGCTGGCTCGACGCGCACGATGCATCGGGCAAGGAATCGCTGTGCATCTGGGGCAACTCGCCGGTGTTGTACTTCGACGCCGATCGTCCGCTCGGCTGCCGCTTCGTGTTCGCGAATTATCTGACCGGCTTGTCGCCGGCGACGCCGTCGCAGACCGATCCGAGCCTGGACTCGTCGAAGAACATCGTGCCGCAAGCGTGGGACATGCTCGAGGCCGATCTCGCCGCGCGCCGGCCGATGTTCATCGTCGATGGCTCGCCCGGCAACGTCGGGTTCTACGCGAAGTATCCGCCCGAGGCGTTTCCGCGGCTCGCCCGGATCCTGACGTGTCGCTATCGGCCCGAGGCGCTCGTCGCCGGTATGCGGATCTTCCAGCGGCTGCCGGCACCACGCTGCTAGTCGCGTAGAGTCGGCGCATGGACCGCAACCCGCAGGCCAAGCAGATGGCCGACGAATCGATGGTGCGCACGCTCGCCGCGCAGGTCGAAGCGATCTGGCCGCAGGAAGAGTCGATCGTGCGCGCGAACGCGGCGCCGGCGAAGATCCTCGACGTCGGTTGCGGCACCGGCGAGTTCACGTCGCGCGTCGCGCGGCTGTTCCCGGCGGCGCGCGCGACCGGTCTCGATCTCGTCGATGCGAGCCTCGAGCTCGCGCGGTCACGCTGCGCCGATCTCGGCGATCGCGTGCGATTCGCCCGCGGCGATGCCTACGAGCTCGGCTTCGCCGACGCCGCGTTCGACTTCGTCGCGTGCCGCCACGTGCTCCAGGCGATTCCGGATGCGCCGCGCGTGCTCGCCGAGCTGGTCCGCGTACTCGCGCCGGGCGGCCGCCTGCACGTGATCGCCGAGGACTACGGGATGATCCACGCGGTCTCGCACCAGGTCGATCTCGCGAAGTTCTGGTTCGAGACTCCGCGCGCGTTTGCCCGCGCGACCGGTACCGACTTGCACATCGGCCGCCACATCGTCGGCCATCTCAGCACGCTGCCCGTCACCGAGATCGCGATGCACTACATCGCGGTCGACACGTTGCGCGTGCCGCGCCCGACGTTCGCCGCGATCTTCGAGGCGTGGCGCGACGGCTACGTGCCGGCACTTCACGAGCACGTCGGCACCCCCGAGGCCGAGCTGCGCGCCGCGTTCGACGCGACGATCGACGCGATCCTAGATCCGAATGGTTACGCGCTCTGGCTCGTGCCGCTGGTCACCGCGCGCCGCGCGAGCTGAGAATTCTCCCGATCGATCGTGCGGTAAACTCAGGGGCATGCGAGTGCTCGTCACCGGCGCGAATCGCGGAATCGGCCACGAGCTCGTCCGCCAGCTCGTCGAACGCGGCGACGATGTCGACGCGGTCAGCCGAACGCCCCAAGAGATCATCTACGAGGACAAGGCCGCCGATTCGCGGATCCGGCTGTTTCGCTGCGACATCGCCGACGACGCGAGCGTGCGCGCGCTCGCCGCCGAGCTCGGCGACGCGGCGATCGATATCGTGATCAACAACGCCGGAGTCGGCGGTGGCTCGCACCAATCGGTGCGCGACCTCGACTTCGCGGAGGCGCTGCGCACGTACAACGTCGATGCGCTCGGCGCGCTGCGCGTCTCGCTCGCGCTGTTGCCGCACGTGCAGCGCGGCGAGGTCAAGAAGCTCGTCCACGTCACGTCGGGGCTCGGCTCGATCGGCGACAACAAGAGCGGCGGCCACTACGCGTATCGCATGGCGAAGGCCGCGCTCAACATGATGGCGAAGAACCTCGCGATGGATCTGCGCGGCGATGGCATCACGTCGATCGTCGTCAACCCGGGCTGGGTCCAGACCGACATGGGCGGCAATCACGCCGCGATCACGCCGGCCGAGTCCGTGCGCGGCATGCTGCGGGTGATCGAGAGCGCGACGCTCGCCGAGAGCGGCCAGTTCTTAGACTGGAAGGGCGGTCGCTACCCGTACTAGCAAGTCGTAGTATCGCGTCGATGCTGCTGACCGACGTCTTCACGCCGACGGACTTTCCGAAGCTGACGTACGTCGAGCGCGATCAGCTGCACCTCGAGATGTTGCTCGGCGAATGGGTGCGCAGCTCGACGGAGATCGCCTCGATCTCGGGGCCGTCGAAGGCCGGCAAGACCGTGCTCGTGCAGCGCGTGGTCGGCGAGGGCAACCTCGTGACGGTCAGCGGCGCGTCGGTTCGCTCGCCCGATCAGCTGTGGGAGCGCGTGCTCGATTGGCTCGGCGAGCCCCACGCGACGATGACGAGCTCGATCGACACCAAGACCGAGACCGACACGCGCGAGCGCACGGCGCAGCTCGGCTTCTCCGGCACCGGCGCGACGCACAAGTCGGGGCACCTCGAAGCCGAAGGCCAAGCCGACACGCTGCAGGCGACGGTCAATCGCCGCGGCCTGCCGCAGGTCGTGGCCGAGATCGCGCGCTCGCCGACGACGGTCTTGCTCGACGACTTTCACTATATTCCGGCCGCGATCCAAGCCGATGTCGCGCAGCAGCTCAAAGACGCGGCGAGCCGAGGCGTGCGGCTATGCGTCGCATCGGTTCCGCACCAGGCGGACAACGTCGTGCGTGCGCTGCCCGAGCTCCGCGGCCGCGTGATGGCGATCGACATCGACTACTGGAGCAAGCGCGACTTGCTGCAGATCCCGGCGCTCGGTTGCAAGGCGCTCAACATCGACATCGATCCGGCGTCGCTGCAGTCGTTCGCGACCGAGGCCGCGGGATCGCCGCAGCTGATGCAGTCGATCTGCTTGTGGACGTGCAGCCACTACGGCGTGCGCGAGCCGCAAGAGACGTATCGAATGATCACGCTCGACGAGACGGCGCGTAAAGAAGTGCTGTTCTTGACGTCGGTCACCGCCGATTTTCGGTCGCTCGTGCGCCAGCTGATCTCGGGCCCGCGCCGCGAGCGCCGCAACTACGTCCACTTCGATGGCCGCACCGGCGACGTCTACCTCACGGTGATGCGCGCGATCGCGCTCGATCCGCCGCGGCTGACGATCGACTACAGCGAGCTGACGAGGCGGCTCGAAGAGCTGTGCAAGGGCGCCAGCCCCGACGGCGCGAGCGTGATCGGCGCGTGCACGCGGATCAAGCAGATCGCGCTCAGCAAGGCGAGCTCGGCCGGTCCGGCGATCGACTGGGACGAGGACGCGCAGATCCTGATCGTCAACGATCCGTACTTGTTGTTCTACCTGCGCTGGTCGGTCGTGCTCGAGCGCGAAGCCGACGCGCTATAGCAGCATCAGCATCATCGAGTGCTGCTGGTTCGCCGCGTCCTTGTAGAGCGCGATCACGCGCGACAGCAGCAGCTGCAGCGCCTCCCGCTCTTCATCATCCGGCTCGGCGCCGACGTTGGCGTGCGCCTTGGCGCCGACGAGCGTCGCGTAGCGCGCGGTCACGTGATCGGGCGGCAGCGAATCGAGCTTCTTCGCGATCTCGGTGACGCGCGCGGGGCCGAGCAGGCGCCCCGAACCATCGCCGAACTTGCGGCCGGAGCGGCCGAGCACGGCGTCGCCGAGCAGCGGGTCCTTGCCGCGATCGGAGAGCATCACGTCGAGCGCGTCCCAGGCATTGCCGATGTCGAGCAAGCCGGGGATGGCTTGCTCCTCTCGCGCCTCGATGACGTCGATCAGGGTTTCGGGATCTTCTTCGAGCACCGCGAGGCGCTTCGGCGACAGGGTAATGAGGATTCCAAACATCAGAAGGTCGGATTTTTCCTGAAGTGCGAGGTCACGAGTTTCTGCAAATACTTGCCGAGCGATAGCACGTCATCGTCGTCGGTGTCGCGCGAGATGTACACGGTGTAAACATCGTGGGGGCCTTCGTCGGTCGGTTCGCGCAGGCGCAGCGTCACCGTGCCCTTGTCGTCGTCGACCTTGCCCTTCTTGCGCGAGTGCAGGTCGAGCGCGTCGATCATGTTCCACAGCTTGATGCTCTCGTCCTCGGTGAGGTTCTGCGCGCCGCCGAGGTCGTCGGACTTGGACGCTTCCGAGTGCGAGACCCACATCGACGTGCCGCGCACGCGGATCTGCCAGTCCTCGCCGTTCGGCTTGTCGCTGACGAAGTCGAACATCCGGCCGTTGGTCTCGCCCGAATCGAACGATCCCTGCTGGACCATGCTGCTGCCTTGGTACTCGCCGCCGGCGTGACAACCAATCGCGAGCGTCGCGAGCATGCACAGGCACCGCACGAAACGATGATAGCACTGTGATCGGATGATGCGGTTCTTCGGACGCCCGCTGCGTGCATCTTCGCCGGCCCTCAAGCCGCGGCTCCACGATGGCACGCATCGCACCGCAACCCTCGCCGCGACGTGGAAGCGGTTCGCGCCGGCGGCGAAGCGCGCGGGGATCACGCGCATCGCCGAGCTCACCGGGCTCGATACGCTGGGCATCCCGGTGTTCGCCGCGATCCGGCCGATGGGCAAGTCGCTGTCGACACAGCAGGGCAAGGGGCTGTCGCGCGACGCGGCGCGGATCTCGGCGCTGATGGAGAGCCTCGAGACGTGCTCGGCCGAGCAGGCGAGCGCGACCGTGCGCGGCTCGTACCGCGCGTTGGCGCAGCGCCGCCGCATCGTCGACGTCCGACAGCTGCCGCGGCCGCGCGGCCGGCTCGATCTCGACGCGCGCTGGGACTGGATCGCCGGCTGCGAGCTGAGCTCGGGCGAGCCGATCTTGGTCCCGCTCGAAGCGGTCACGCTAGACACGACCTTCACGAAACCGCCGGCGTTCGACATCTCGTCGAACGGGCTGGCCTCGGGCAACAACCTCGTCGAGGCGATCGTGCACGGCCTGTGCGAGGTGATCGAGCGCGACGCCGAGGCCGCGTGGCGGCGCAGCGGCGGCGATCGCCGGCTGGTGCTCGACACGATCACGGATCCGGCGTGCGCGAATTTGATCGATCGCATCGTCGCGGCGGGCTCGCGCGTGATCGTGTGGGATCTCGCCAGCCGCGTCGGGTTGTGCGCGATCGGCTGCGCGATCGTCGAAGACCCGCGCGAGCCGGCATGGCGCGCGCTCGGCGTGTACCAAGGCTTCGGCGCGCACCTGCGGCCGGAGATCGCGATCGCCCGCGCGCTCACCGAAGCCGCGCAGACGCGGCTGACGTATATCGCCGGCGGGCGCGATGACTTCTTCGCCGAGGACTACGCGCGGGCGACGAACGCCGAGCTGCTCGCCGCGATGTGGGCGAGCTTGCCCGACGGCGAGCCGGTCATGTTCGACGAGCTGCCGAGGCACGCGACGCGATCGCTCGGCGACGACCTCGAGCTGCTCGTCGAGCTCGTGCGCGCCGCGGGCTTCGATCAGGTCATCGCGGTCGACCTCACGCACCCGACGCTGCGCGTGCCGGTCGTCAAAGTGATCGTGCCCGGCCTCGCGACGGACATCCAGGCGCTCGGATGACGGCGACGATCATCTTCACCGGTCCCAGCTTGGCGATCCCGGGTGCGCGGCCGCCCGCGGCCGTCGGCGACGTGCTCGCCGCGGCGCGCGAGCGCGGCGTGAAGCGCATCGCGATCATCGACGGCTACTTCGAGCGCATGGCGGCCGTCTGGCACAAAGAGATCTTGATCGCGCTCGAGCGCGGGATCGCGGTCTACGGCGCGGCGAGCATGGGCGCGTTGCGTGCCGCCGAGCTCGCGCCGTTCGGCATGATCGGGGTCGGCGCGATCTATCGCGACTTCGCCGCCGGCCGGCTCGTCGCCGATGACGAGGTCGCGATCGCGCACTTGCCCGCCGAGGCCGGCTATCGCGCGGTGTCGGATGCGCTGGTGAATCTGCGCTACGGCCTCGCGAAGGCGGCGCGGGCGCGCGTGATCTCCGCGCGCACGGCCAAGGCGCTGGTCGAGCTCGCGCGGTCGCGATTTTATCGCGAGCGCTCCTGGGCGCAGCTCGTCGCCGACGGCAACGTGGCGAAGCTGCCGGCGCGCGAGCTGGCCGCGCTCGCGGCGTGGCCGAAACCGGATCGCAAGGCCGACGATGCGCGGCTGTTGCTGAAGCGCCTCGCGACCGATCCCATCGTGCGCCCGCCCAAGCTCCGTGTGCCGCGCACGTGGGCGCTGCGCCAGTTGGGGTAAGCTGGCGAGCATGTCGGTCCCAGCAGTCTTGGGAACCGGGCGGTTCGAGCTGCGCGGCACGCTCGGCTCCGGCGGCGCCGGCACCGTGTATCGCGCATTCGATCGCCAGCTCGGTCGCGAGGTCGCGCTCAAGCTGCTGCGCCATGCGTCGGGCCGCGACTTGTTCCGGTTCAAGCGCGAGTTCCGCTCGCTCGCCGACATCACGCATCCCGGCCTCGTCCAGCTGCTCGAGCTGCACGCCGACGCCGGCGATTGGTACTTCACGATGGAGCTCGTCGAGGGCGTGTCGTTCATCGATTGGGTGCGGCCGCCGGCGTCGAGCGGTGGCCCCAAGCGAACGCGCGCCGACATCGCCGCATCGCCGCTCGACGAGCCTCGGCTGCGCCGCGCGCTCGTCCAGCTCGTCGACGCGCTGATCGCGCTGCATCGGGCCGGCCAGCTGCATCGCGATCTCAAGCCGTCGAACGTGCTGGTCACGCGGCGCGGCCGGCTCGCGCTGCTCGATTTCGGCCTGGTCTCGAGCGTCGCCGAGCGCGATCCCGACAAGCTCGCGGTCGGCACGCCGGCGTACATGTCGCCCGAGCAAGCGGCGGATCAGCCGCTGACCGAAGCGAGCGACTGGTACGGGCTCGGCGCGATGATCTACGAAGCGCTGGTCGGGCGGCGCCCGTTCGAAGGCGAGGCCGCGCAGATCATGACTCGCAAGCAGCGCGAGATGCCGGCGAGCCCGGCCGGCGCGCCTGCGGATCTGGCGCGGCTGGCGCTGCGCATGCTCGCGACGTCGCCCGCCGCGCGGCCGACCGGCGTGCAGATCTTGCACGAGCTCGGCGCCGCGCCATCGCCGCGCACGCGCGCGATCACGCCGAGCGTGCAGCCGCCGGTGTTCGTCGGCCGCGAGCGCGAGCTCGCCGAGCTGGGTCGCGCCGCCGCCGACACGCGCATGCGCGGCGTCACGGTGCTCGTGCGCGGCAAGTCCGGCCTGGGCAAGAGCACGGTGATGCGGCGCTTCTTGCGCGAGCTCGGTGAGCGCGCGGTCGTGCTCGAAGGCCGCTGCTTCGAGCGCGAACAAGTGCCGTTCAAGATGCTCGATGGCGTCGTCGACGTGCTCGCCGGCGTGCTCGTGCCGCTACCGCCCGAAACGCTGGTGCAGCTCGCGCCGCGCGAGACCGGCGCGCTCGTCCGCCTGTTCCCCGTGCTTCGCCGCGTCAACAAGCTCGCCGAGCTCGCCGCACAATCGACGCCGCCGGCCGATCCATCGGAGCTGCGGCGCCGCGGGTTTGCAGCGCTGCGCCACGTGCTCGCGCGGCTCGCGCGGATCCGGCCGCTCGCGATCTTCATCGACGACGCGCACTGGGGCGACGCCGACAGCGCCGCGTTTGTCGCCGATCTGATCCATCCCGGTGAGCCGAACATTCTCGTCGCGATCGCGCATCGCCCCGAGGACTACTTGGGCGTGATCGCGAAGCTCGGGCCCGGTGGTGGCCGGCGCGGCGACGTCCGCGAGATCGAGCTCCATCCGCTCGACGACGCCGACGCGCGTGCGCTCGTCGCGCCGTTCGCCGATCCGGTGCGCGCCGAAGCGATCGTCCGCGCCGGCGCCGGCAATCCGCTCGTGCTCAGCGAGCTCGCGCGCGCCGATGCGGTGAGCGGCACGATCGACGCGATCGTGCGCAGCCGCGCCGAGGTGCTGCGGCCCGACGCGCAGGCGATGCTCGCGGTCTCGGCGATCGCGGCGCGGCCGCTGCCGATCGACGTCGCCGCACGCGCGGCCGGCGTCGTCGGCGGTCACGGCGAAGCGGCGGAGCTCGCCGCGGCTCGGCTCGCGACCGTGCGCCACGCCGGCGGCGAGATGATCCTGCAGCCCGCGCACGATCACGTGCGCCAGGCCGTGCTCGGCGTGCTCGACGTCGAGGCCAAGGCGTACTGGCACGAAGCACTCGCGCGCGCGTTCGAAGATCTGCACGGCGACGCGCAAGCGGTGGTCGAGCACTGGCTCGCCGCCGGGCATCCCGCGAACGCCGCGCAGCACGCACTCGTCGCCGCGCAACGCGCCGAAGACGCGCTCGCGTTTCGCCGCGCCGCCGAGCTCTACGACATCGCGCTCGCGTACGGCCCGTGGGACGCATCGGGCCAGCGCGACTTGCTTCGCCACAAGGCGGATGCGCTCGCCGCCGCGGGCCAGCTCGACGCCGCCGCCGAGATCTACGCGCACGCCGCCGAGCTGTTGCCGGGCAACGATGCCGAGGCGATCGATCTGCAGCGCCTGCACATCGAGGCGCTGTTGCGCCGCGGCCGCACCGGCGATGCGATCCCGGCGGCCGCGCAGCTGCTCGCGCAGATCGGCATTCGCTCGTCGCTCGGCAAGTCGCGCCGGCCGAAGCTCAGCGCGCCATGGTTCTCGACGAAGCTGCGCACGCTGGACTTCGTCGAGCGCCCGGCGAGCGCATGTGCGCCCGAGCAGCTGCTGCGCGTCGATGTGCTGTATTCGATCGTCAGCGGCCTCGCGTTCGCCGATCCGTCGCTCGGCCGCGCACTGCAACCGGAGCTGCTCCGCGCCGCGCTCGAGTGCGGCGAGCCCATGCGTGTGTGCCTCGCGCTCGCACAGGAGGTCTGCTACGCGGCGTCGGCGGGCAGCCGTAACTCCGGCGTCGTCGATGCGGTCGGCGCGCGGCTCGACGAGCTCGCGCATCGGCTCGATCGGGTTCACGTCCACGGCCTCGCCGACACCGCGCTCGGCATCGCGGCGGTGATGAACGGTCGCTTCGCGCAGGCGCGCGATCGGCTCGAAGCCGGCCTGGCGGCGCTGCGCGATCACGCGGCCGGCATGCGCTGGGAGATCGACGTCGGCGAGCTGTACTGGCTCGTCGCGCTGTTCCACGTCGGTGACTGGCGCGAGCTGATGCGTCAGAGCCAGCTCGTGTTGCGCGATGCGCTCGAGCGCGGCGACGTCGCGGCGCAGCTGACGATCCGCACCGGCCACGCCAACCTCGCGTGGCTGATCGCCGGCAAGCCCGACGAGGCGCACGCACAGCTCGCCGCCGCCACCGCGGCGCTGCCCGATGGCTTCACGCTCGGCAACGCGCTCGCGGTGATCGCGAGCTGCAACCTCGCGGTCTATACCGGCGACGCCGCGCACGCGAGCCGCCAGCTCGCGGTCGCGTGGACCCAGCTCGACCGGATCGGCCTCTTGCGGCAACAGCACATGCGCGTCGAGCTGATCCACCTGCGCGCGCGCGTCTCGCTGTCCGATCGTACGCGGCCCGACGAGGAGTGTGCCGCGCTCGCGTTCGCCGACGCCGACGAGCTGGCGCGGGAGGCGGTGCCGTGGGCGGTCGGGCTCGAACAGCTCGTGCGCGCATCGGCGCACGCATTTCTCGGCGACGCCGACGCCGCAATTGACGCGCTGCGCGTAGCCGAGCACGCCCTCGCTGGTTCGACCATGCACGGGTGGTTGCACGTCGCACGCATGCGCCGCGGTCTCGCCGAAGGCGGTCAGAGCGCGTTCGCGCGGGCAGCCGCGGCCCGCGACGCGTTGCTCGATGCCGGTGTTGCGGACCCGGAACAGTTCGCAGCGCTTCTCGTGCCCTGGCCGACGTAAGGACGAGCGCCGCCTGATATGCTGGGCAGACGACGGTCGATCCGGGGAGGATCGACGGTCGTACTCGGGGTAACGCATGTCAGACATCGCTCAGCACATCGCGGTCTCGTGTCGGGTGGATATCGAGGATCTCGACTGGGAGCTCTGCCGCAAGGTTGGCTTGACCCAGCGCGAAGTCGAGACACTTGAGTTCTTCGCCGACATCGAGAGCCAGACCGTCTATTACTTTCTCGAGGTCGCGAAGCTGCAAGTCGCGCGCGACCCCGAGCTCCTCACGTTCCTCACGATGTGGAACTACGAGGAGTACTTCCACTCGCACGCGATCACGCGGCTGATGCAGGAGTGCGGCGTGCAGGTCGGCAACGCGACCGAACGCTCGACGAAGGTCCGCGCCGGCGCGCGACTCAAAGCGAAGCTCGAAGACTTCGCGCAGACGATGCTGGCCAAGCTCGTGCCGCAGCGCTTCGTCGCGCTGTGGATGTTCTGGGGCGCGCTTCAGGAGTGCCTGACCACGCAGGCCTACGAAGAAGTGATTCGCACCACGCAGAACCCGGTGCTCGCCGAGATGTTCCGCCGGATCGCGAAGCAAGAGCGCCGTCACTTCGCCTACTACTTCAACCAAGCGCGCGATCGGCTCGCCGACAGCCCGCGCAATCAGCGCTTCTGCAAGGCGATCGCCAAGCGCTTCTACGCGCCCGTCGGCGGCGGCGTGAAGAACGACGCCGAGGCGGCGCGGCTCGTCGCGCAGCTCTTCCCGGGCGAGCGCATCTTCGAGGTGATGAGCTACATCGAGCGCCGCATCGGTCAGCTGCCCGGCATGACCGGCCTCGACGCGTGCACGCGGTGGGCACAGAAGATCCAGCCGATCTTGCCCGAGGCGATGCGCTCGGAGCGGCGCGAGCTCGCCGCACCGGTCGAGCCGATCGAAGAAGCGGCGTAGCGGGCAAGCTAGAACGCGTAGCCGACGCGGAAGTAGCCCGCCGGCGAGATCTCCTCCATGACGTCGCCGTCGTCGTCGTTGTGGCCGAGGTTGCGCGCGATGCCGCCGGCCATCGACATGTTGAGCCCGTTGTCGAACAGCCACGACCAGCCGATCATCATCTCGAACTGCGTCGTCGTGGTCGACGACGACGAGTCGTCGCAGCAATCATCGACGTCGCCGCTGGCGCTGCGCACGACGAAGCCCGGCTCGATGAACGGGCCGGTGAACACCTTCTTGAAATAGATCGGCAAGGTCAGCGCGACTTGCTCGGCGGTGGCGCCGTCGCGCGACTGCGCCGCGACCCCGACCGAGATCGCGACGTTGTTGCCGAGCGCGTGGCTCACCGCGCCTTCGTAGTAGCCGGCGACGAGCCCGAGCGGGTTCACCGCGATGTTCGTGTGCTTGATCGCGTACAGATACTGGTTGCGCTCGCCGACCGGCACGGGCACGCCGTTGATGTGCGAGACGTTGTTCCACGCTTCGTTTTGCGGCGCGGCGGGCATCGTCGGCGGCAGCTCGTCGAGCTGCGGTGTGGCGACCGGTGCGGCGACCGACGGCGGCTCGATGACGATCACTTGCTGTGGCGCCGATGCCGGTGGTGACGCCTCGGTCACCGCGTCATCGGCGTATGCGGCATGAGCGATCAAAACGATGGACAGCGCGGCGGCGGCTCGAAGCATGGCCGTTCGCTACAGCAGGACGAGTGCCATCGCGCGGCCATGCCGTAACGCCGCGTGGCCGTTGCGCTCGGCGCGATCGTCGCGATCACGCGAGTGTCGGCTGGTTCGAAACTTCGCCCGCGATTCCGGACGGCGATGTCATAGGACGGCCAGCGTGCGCATCGTGCCGCGCGTCACGCCGAATTGCTCGTGCGCTGCCGCGGCGGCAAGCGCGTCGGCCGCCGAGCCGGTTCCCGCCACGAGCGCCGCGTACGCGAGATACAGCCGTTGCGCTTCGCGCGCCGATTCGCGCACGAGCTCGATGCGGAACCGCCGTACGCCGGCGGCGAGTAGCTCGGGTACGAGCGACGCAGCGCTCTGCGCCTGCGCGTTGAACACGGTGTTGCGGCAGCCGACGTCGACGCTCACCGGGTGAATCAGGCCGACGCGATCGCGCAGCGCGATTCGATGGTGCTCGCACGGCCGGCCGCACGTCTTGTAGTCGCGGCCATTCGACAACAGGTGCGCGTAGACGCAGTGCTCGGTGTGAAACGTCGGGATGTGGTGATGCGCGGTGACGGCGACGCGCCCGCGCGGCGCGGCTTCGAGCAGCGCCGCCAGCTGCACGCGATCGAGATCGTGCGCGGCGGTGAGCGTCGCGAGCTGCTTGTCGAGCACCCAGCGCGCGGTCATCGAGTTCGTCACGTTGAGCGAGAAGTCGCCGTGCAGCTCGACCTGCTTGTCCTGGAAATATGCGAGCGAGCCCCAGCTGCGCACGAGCACGCCGTCGGGCTCGAGCTTCGCCAGGTGAGCGTCGATGCGCTCTTCGCCGGGCTTTTGCACGCGCACGGTCGCGACGATCACGCGGGCGCCGCGAGCCCGTGCGCGCTGCACGGCGCGACCGAGGCCGACCAGCTCCATCCAATCGAGCTCGACCTCGCGCGCGCCGGCGTCGAGCACCGCGTCGAGCTGAGCGTCGTCGCGGCACAGCGGTACGGCGCTCGCCGGCGCGTCGAGCGGCGCGTCGAGCGGCGCGTCGAGCGGCGCGATGTCGCGCAACGCCGGCATCGCGGTGACGTTCGGCGAGCGCGGGCGATCGAAGCTCGCGTCGAGGGTCGCGACGATCGCGCGGCGCAGCTCTTTGAGCTCCGAAACCGGCAGGTGCACGCCGGCGGCGAGCTTGTCGGTCGACACCGAGGCGGCGTGGAACGGCGTGCCGCCGAGCGCTCCCAGCTTGTCGGCGATCAGCTCGCGCGTGATGCCGGCGCCGCGCGCCGGCGCGAGCAGCGCCGCCGAGCTCGCCGTCGCGACGACGAGATTGCCGGCCGAGGCCAGCGTCGCGGTCACCACGAGCGGCTCGCCGGCATTGCCGGCGACCTCGAGCTCGATCGCGATGCGGCCGTGCGGGACGTGCGCCGCCGCGCGTGCGCCCGCCGCGGTCACGCGTGGATCCGAGGTGATCCACACGAAGTCACCGACGTGCACGTGCGCGAGATCCGGCCCGGGGTTGCCGAACCGCAGCCGATAGCCCGTCGGCGTGCGCGCGGCGGCGAAGATCGGCCCGCCTTCTTCGTGTGCTTCGGGCGCGCTCGCATCGAACACCACGCCCATGCCCGCGACCGGCTGGACGCGTGTTGCATCGAGCGATCGCTGCGCGGCGTCGGCGACGACGTCGAGCTCGTCGCCGTCGATCGCAGCGACGCGGCCGAGCGGCAGGCCACGATGGCGTGGAAACCGCCCTTCGACGAGCGTCTGATGATCGGCGCCGCCCAGGAAGCCGTGCGACGCGCCGCGGCTGTACGCGACCTCGAGCGCCGCGCGATCGAGCGGCACCGCGGTCTCGAAGTCGGGATCGACGGCGGCGCGATACTGCGCGACCGTGGTCGCGACGTACGCCGGACCCTTGAGCCGGCCTTCGATCTTCAGGCTGGTCACGCCCACCTCGGCGAGCTCGCCGACGCGATCGATCGCGATCAGATCCTTGGGCGACAGCAGATACGCGACGTCGCCGAGCTCGCGGCGCTCGCCATCGACGATCAGCTCGTAGGGCAGGCGACACGCCTGCGCGCACTGGCCGCGGTTCGCCGAGCGACCACCCCACGCTTCGCTCGACAGGCACTGGCCGCTCCACGCGACGCACAGCGCGCCGTGCACGAAGACCTCGAGCTCGACGTCGGTCCCGGCTTTGTACGCGCGGATCTCGTCGATCGACAGCTCGCGCGGCACGACGACGCGCGCGATGCCGAGCTGTTTCAACAGCTCGATCGCGAGCGGGCTCGACGCGGTCATCTGGGTCGACGCGTGGACCTCGAGGCCGTATGCGCGCGCGAGCATCACGACCGCGGGATCCTGCACGATCACCGCGTCGACGCCGGCCGCCGCGACGCGCCGGATCAGCTCTTCGACGATCGGCAACTCGGGCTCGAACACCAGCGTGTTGAGCGCGATGTAGAGCTTGGCACCGGCGCGATGGACCTGCGCAGCCGTGTCGGCGATCCGATCGGATGGAAAGTTCGCGGCGCGGGCGCGCGCGTTGAAGCCATCGTCGAGGCCGAGGTAGACCGCGTCGGCGCCGGCCGCGAGTGCCGCCGCGAGCGAATCGCGATCGCCGGCGGGGGCGAGGATCTCGGGGCGGCGCCGGCTCAGATCGACCACGAGAACCTCTTCGGCAGCGTCCCATACCACGGCCCGTCCCGGAAGCACCAATGAAATCAGCACTTGGCCTTGCGCTCGCGGGCGTCCGCTCCTTATAACGCCCGCTCTCCAGGAGGCTCCATGACGTCGCTCTTCCAGATGACCGAACAGGCCGCGACCACCGGCCAAGCGGTCCGCCCGAGCAGCGAGGCGCACCTCGCTCTTCCCGACTTCACCCAAGTGAAGTTCCTCGGCATGTCCGGGTCGACGCTCCTGGCCATCGGCCTGGCCGTGTGCGGCTTGGGCTTTTTGTTCGGCCTGATGAAGTATCAGAAGCTCAAAAACCTGCCGGTGCACAAGGCGATGCTCGAGATCTCCGAGCTGATCTACGGCACGTGCAAGACGTACCTGAAGACGCAGGCGAAGTTCATCTTCCAGCTGTGGGTGCTGATCGCGATCGTGATCGTCGTCTACTTCGCGGCGCTCGAGCACACCGCGCCGCTCAAGGTGATCGCGATCGCCGGGTTCTCGGTGGTCGGCATCTTGGGCTCGTCGCTCGTCGCGTTCTTCGGGATCCGCGTCAACACGTTCGCGAACTCGCGCACCGCGTTCGCGTCGCTGCGCGGCAAGCCGTACGGCACCTATTCGATTCCGATCGAAGCCGGCATGAGCATCGGCACCGTGCTGATCTCGACCGAGCTCATCCTGATGCTCGCGATCATGCTGTTCCTGCCCGGCGACTACGCCGGCCCGTGCTTCATCGGCTTCGCGGTCGGCGAGTCGCTCGGCGCCGCGGCGCTGCGCATCGCGGGCGGCATCTTCACCAAGATCGCCGACATCGGCTCGGACCTCATGAAGATCGTCTTCAACATCAAGGAAGACGACGCGCGCAACCCCGGCGTGATCGCGGACTGCACCGGCGATAACGCCGGCGACTCGGTCGGCCCCACAGCCGACGGCTTCGAGACGTACGGCGTCACCGGCGTCGCGCTGATCACGTTCATCCTCGTCGCGCTGCCCACGCTGTCGGGCACCTCGCTCGACGCGAAGGGCAACATCCTCGACGAGGGCGCGTGGCTCCAGACGATCCTGCTCGTGTGGATCTTCGCGATGCGCATCGTCATGATCATTGCCTCGGTCGGCAGCTACCTCGTCAACGAGGTCGTCACGGCGGCGCGCTTCAAGAACGCCGATCACATGGACTACGAGGCGCCGCTCACGCAGCTCGTGTGGCTGACGTCGTTGGTCTCGGTCGGCCTCACCTACCTCGTGTCGTACGCGTTGATCGGCCAGGGCAGCGCGGCGCTCAACAATGGCTTGTGGTGGAAGCTCTCGACGATCATCTCGTGCGGCACGCTCGCCGGCGCGATCATCCCCGAGCTCGTCAAGGTCTTCACGAGCGTGCACTCGGGTCACGTCCGCGAGGTCGTCACGGCGTCGAAGGAGGGCGGACCTTCGCTCAACATCCTCGCCGGCCTCACCGCGGGTAACTACTCGGCCTACTGGATGGGCCTGGTCATCGCGGCGCTGATGGGCGTCGCCTACGGCGTGTCGTCCATCGGTGTGATGACCGCGCCCGATGGCACGAGCCTCGGCGCGCTCGGCGCGCTGCTCTACCAGACCAACGACGCGGTCGGTCTTCACATGACGCCGTTCGCGTGCAACGCGGCCGCGGCCGTGTTCGCGTTCGGCCTCGTCGCATTCGGCTTCCTCGGCATGGGCCCGGTGACGATCGCCGTCGACTCGTACGGCCCGGTCACCGACAACGCGCAGTCGGTCTACGAGCTCTCGCTGATCGAAGCGCTGCCCGACATCGAGGCGGAGATCGAGCGCGACTTCAAGTTCAAGCCCGACTTCACGAAGGCGAAGGCGTTCCTCGAGGAGAACGACGGCGCCGGCAACACGTTCAAGGCGACGGCCAAGCCGGTGCTGATCGGCACCGCCGTCGTCGGCGCGACCACGATGATCTTCGCGCTGATCGTGCTCATCACGAAGGGCCTGCAGCCCGAGTTCGTCAACCAGCTGTCGATGATCCACCCGCCGTTCCTGCTCGGCCTCGTCACCGGCGGCGCGATCATCTACTGGTTCACCGGCGCGTCGACGCAGGCCGTGTCGACGGGCGCATATCGCGCGGTCGAGTTCATCAAGCAGAACATCAAGCTCGAGACGTCGGCGACCGCGAAGGCGTCGGTCGAGGACTCGAACAAGGTCGTCCAGATCTGCACGCTCTACGCGCAGAAGGGCATGTACAACATCTTCCTCGTCGTGTTCTTCAGCACGCTGGGCTTCGCGTGCGTCGACCCGTACTTCTTCATCGGCTACCTGATCTCGATGGCGCTGTTCGGCCTCTATCAGGCGATCTTCATGGCGAACGCGGGCGGCGCCTGGGACAACGCGAAGAAGATCGTCGAGACCGAGCTGCACGCGAAGGGCACGGAGCTCCACGCGGCGAGCGTCG
>DATBAS010000109.1:0-7370 GCA_036271395.1 Kofleriaceae bacterium | reverse complement strand
GGAAGCGCATCATCGCGAACGGCAAAGCGACGAGCTACGCCAAGCTCGGCGAGGTGCTCGCCGAGCACGGCTCGAAGTACTACACCGAAGCCGAGAAGAACTATCAAAAGGCGATCGAGCTCGATGCCAAGAACCCCGAGTTCTACAAGGGCCGCGCCGGGCTCAACGAAGCGCGTAAGTCGTTCGACAAGGCCGTCGAAGATTGGAAGACGGTGCTCGCGCTGCTCGGCACCAAGCCGAGCGATCGACTCGCGCGTCGCGACGCGCGCCGGCACTACGTCACGGTGATGTTCAAGGCCGGCAGGGAAGCGATGACGCTCGCCGACTGGACGCGCGACTTCGGCCGGCCACCCACCGTCGGCGCCGACAAGAAGCCGGTCTACGATCTCGCGTCGATCGAAGCCGGCTATTTCCTCGTCGAGTACTGGAGCCGGCCGGGCCGCGTCAAGCAAGGCGAGCCGCGCGCGACACTCGAGAAGCTCGTCGCGATGGTGCCCGACGACCAAGACTCGGTGCTCGATCTGGTCAAGAGCTACCGCACCGGCACGCCGCGCAAATACGACGAAGCCGTCGCGCTCTTGCTCAAGCTCGCCAAGGACGTGCCGAGTCGCGAGCGCGAAGTCTACAAGCTGATCTCCGAGATCAAGAGCGACGGTCGCAAGGACGCCGAATCGATCGAGTGGCAGCAAAAGGCCGTCGCGAAGAGCCCGAACGATCCGAGCGCGTACGAAGGGCTCGGCGAGCGCTACGCCGAGATGCAGCGGTTCCCCGAGGCGATCGCCGCGTACGAGCGCACCGTCCAGCTCGATCCGCGCGACTCGAAGGCGGCGTTCGCGCTCGCGCAGCTCTACGTGCAGACCGGCGTGCCGCTCAAAGCGACCGAGCTGTATCGCAACGTGCTGCGCAACGAGACCAACGACGAAACGCTACATCGCGCCGGCGATCAGGCGATCGATCTCGAGGAGATGACCGGCACGCTCGGCGAGCTCGAGAAAGTGCTGTCGCCGCTCTCGTTCATGATGGCGCACAAGCCGGTCTATCGCGAGGAGCTGGTCAAGCTCTACTTCCGCTACGTCCCGTTGCTCGCCGAGCGGATGCGCCACGGCAACGACGAGGTCAAGAAGGCCGCGCGCGGCGAGCTCGATCGGATCAGCGCGCACGGCCTGCGCCCGCTGCTCGAGGCGCTGCGCGACGGCAAAGATGTCGGCCAGCAGCGCATCGCCGTCGAGGTGCTCGGTTACCTCGGCAACAAAGGCGCCGCGCCGCCGCTCGTCCACATGGCGCGGCAGGAACCGAACAAAGATCAACGCCACATCGGCACGCTCGCCGAGATGCTCGATCGCGATGTCCGCGTCGACGCGCTCGTCGCGGCCGGCCGGCTCGGCGATCCGGGCGTGATCGACGACGTGCTGCCGCTGATGGACAACCAGGAGCTGTCGCTGCGCGAGGCGGCGACGTTCACGCTCGGCCGCTCGGGCGATCGCCGTGCGGTCGCGCCGCTCGTCAAGGCGCTCGCCGATCGCCAGCCGTCGGTGCAAACGCTCGCGTGCTTGGGCCTCGCGCAGATCGCCGACGAGCGCGTCGGGCCGGCTGCGATCGGCGTCGTCAAAGACGGCGCGCGACCCGATGCGGTGCGCGCGGCGTGCGCCTACGCGATCGGCGCGCGGCGAATCGCGTCGGCAGCGCCGGTGCTGCTCGCGGCGCTCGACGATAATCGCGGCGAGACCCAGCGCCTCGCCGCGTGGTCGCTCGGCGAGCTCGGCGCGCCGAGTGCACTCGGTCCGCTGCTCCGCGCGTACTTCTCGCGCGGCGGCCAGTCCGCCGACGAGCTGATCTGGGCGATCGGGCGCGTCAGCGGCGCCGGGCTCGCACCCGCGCCACTCGGCGATCTCGGCGACTATCCGCTGCACGCCGGCAAGCTCGACAAGGATGCGGCGATCGCCGAGCTCCCCGGCTCGCTGCCGCACGCGCCGAGCATGGGCAAGCTCGTCGCCGACCACGGCGGCGACATCGCGGCCGGCCTGGTGACCGCGCTCGGCGAGCATCGCGACGTCGTGGTCTCCGTGCTCGGCGATCTCGACGCCGAGCCCGATCGGCTCGCGCTCGGCGCGCTGACGCCGGCGACGAGCGATCCGAAGCTCGCCGCGGCCCTGGCGACGATCAGCCAGGCGATCGCGCCTGCCGTCATCGCGCACGTCGGCGACGACGATCCGAAGGTCCGCGCGCTCGCGATTTCGGTCGCCGCGAAGCTCGATGCGCCCGCCGCGCCGGCCGCGATCGGCAAGGCGCTGGCCGATCCGACCGCCCAGGTCCGTGCCGCCGCGATGGCGTCGATCGCGACGCTCGCGCATCGCCGCGGCAACGCACCGCCCGAGCTGGCCGCGGCGCTGATCAAGACGCTGGCGACCGCCGGCTGGGAAGACCGCCGCGCGGCGGCGCTGGCGGTCGGTGCGCTCGGCGCGAAGGCCGATGTCGACGCGCTGGTGAAGGCGGCCGCGGACTCGTCGAGCTTCGTGCGCGAGGCCGTCGCGATCGCGCTGGGCCAAGTCGGCGGTCCCAAGGCCATCGCCGCCCTGTCCCAGCTGGCCAAGGACGACGTCCCGCAGGTTCAAGAGGCGGCCACGCGGTCGATGAGCCAGCTCCAGCACGCGCCCTGAGCCGGCGCCGGCCTAACCGTTTAGATAACCCGATCTACAGCCCGCGCTTCTTTGACGCGTCGTTTCCCGGGACGCTACAATCCCGGCGAATGGACGTCGGGCTGGTGTGCGACGCGTGTAGCGCGTTGACTCCCATTGGAGTGCCGCAATGTGCGCGTTGCGGGCAGCCGGTCGCACTCGATCCGCGCCCGCGCCGCCGTAGCGCGCAACCGCCGAACGAACCGATCGCCGCGACCGGTGGCAACGGGGCGGTCAAGACCGCGGTCGCGTGCAGCAAGTGCAGCACCCCGATACCGCCGAACATGAAGTTCTGCCCGTCGTGCGGCGCCAAGGTCGTCACCCCGGTCGCGCAAGACTTCGAAGGCATCCAGACCCGCGTCGGTCCGCGCCAACCACCGGCCGCCGCGCAGAAGCCTGGACGCAGCACGCTGTTCTTCGGCGGCGCGCTGCAAGCGGCTCGCGCGAAGCTGACGCTGATCCGCGGCGACGGCGAAGACGGCGTGTCGTTCACGCTCGCGGGCACCGATCACCTCGCCGGTCGCGGCGAGTGCCCGATCTCGTTCCCCGACGACTCGTTCCTGTCGCCGATCCACGCCAACTTTCGCTACTTCAACAACCAGCTCGTCGTGCGAGACGAAGGCTCGCTCAACGGCGTGTTCGTCCGCATCACGGACACGATCAAGATCGAGAGCGGCACCGCGCTGCTCGTCGGCGAGCAAGTGCTCGTCGTCAACGCCGCGAAGCTGCCCGACGACGTGCCCGACGGCGAAGGCACGTATTACTCGGCCAGCATGATGCGCAGCGCGACCGTCGAGCTGGTCCAGCAGCTGCGCGGCGGCTCGACCGGCTCGGTGTTCCGGCCCGACGCGGCCAGCGTCACGCTCGGCCGCGAGGCCAACGACATCAACTTCGCGGACGATCCGTTCATCTCGGGCCGTCACGCGGAGGTCCGGATCGAGGGCGGCGTGCTATCCGTTACCGACCTCGGGTCGCGCAACGGCACGTTCGTCCGCATCGCCGGCGAGCAACCGCTCCGCCACGGCGACTACGTTTTTCTCGGCCAGCAGTTACTTCGCGTCGAAATCGTCTGAAGCACGGAGCCACCATGACCGTCTGCAATCGTTGCGGGAAAGAGAATCAGGATCACTACAAGTTTTGCCTCGGCTGCGGGGCAGAGCTGACGGCGGCTAAACCCGCTGGCGGTGACGTCGCGATGATGAAGACGATGATGGCCGATCCGTCGCAAGCGCCGACGGCGCTGCCGAGCGCGCCGCTGCCCGGTGCGCCGCGCGGCTCGTCGTCGCAGATGCCGCAGCCCGGCGGTCCGGCGCGCCCGCAGGCGATGCCCGGGATGCCGCCTTCGGGTCCGCTCGGCCAGACCGCAAACATCCCAGGCGGGATGGGCGCGATCGCGCCGCAGCCGATGGCGCCGCAGCCGATGGGCCCGCCGCCCGGCGTGCCCGGCTTCTCGCCCGGCTTCGCGCAACCGCAGCAGCCGGTCGCCGCGCCCACGATGCGCCGGTGCCCGTCCTGCGGCAGCGACGTGCCGCCGTCGTTCCGCTTCTGCGGCTCGTGCGGCTTCCGAATGGACGAAGGCTCGGCGCCGAACCCGATGCCGATGGCGCAGCAGCCGCAGCCGTCACCGATGATGACGCCCGCGCGTGCGCGGCTGTCGATGACGCTGATCCGGCCCGATGGCTCCGAAGGCGGCACCCACGATCTGCGCCCCGGCGAGAACAAGCTCGGCCGCAGCTTCGGCCCGGTGTTCGAGAACGACGGCTATCTATCCCCGGTGCACGCGATGCTCGACATCCACGCGCCGAACGCCGTCGTGCGCGACCTCGACAGCCTCAACGGCGTGTTCGTGAAGATGACCGGCGAAGAAGAGCTGCAATCGGGTCAGATCATCCGCATCGGCCAGGAGCTGCTGCGCTACGAGATCATCCCGACACCCGAGCCGACCGCCGATGGCACCGAGCTGATGGGCAGCCCCAATCCCGGCTTCTGGGGCAAGCTCACGGTGATCATCGGTCGAGACATCACCGGCGCCGGGTTCCCGCTGCTCGGCGAGAGCGTCACGCTCGGCCGCGAGCGCGGCGAGATCAACTTTCCCGACGATGGCTACGTGTCGGGCCTGCACGCGCGCGTCACGCTACGCGACGGCCGCGTGTATCTGGCCGATCTCGGCAGCTCGAACGGCACGTTCGTGAAGGTCAATGGCGAGCGCAACGTCGGTCACGACTCGTTCGTGTTGCTCGGCCAGCAGCTGTTCCGCCTGAACCTGGCCTGAAGCGGCTTACTTCGCCTTCTTCGTGTCGAGGTCGTCGATCTTCATCTGCTGGCTCTGAGCCTTGTCGACGAACGTGAAGCCGTGCGGGATCTTCAGCTCGCCGCCGGGCTCGAAGATGATGAGCACGTCGACGGTCTCGTCGGGCTTGCCGCCCGGCGCTTCGACGATGAGCTCGCTGTCGCTCGCGAAGCGAACGACGGTACCTTGGCGCGAGCCGAAGTAGATCTTCGCGTTGCGCGCGCCATCGGCGATGAAGCGGTTGCCGTGGATGCGGACGTAGGTGCCGCCGTCGATGTCGCCCTTGTCCGGATCGAGGCCGGTGACCTTGAGCTTCGTGTCGTTGCCGCCGCACCCGGCGAGCGCGAGCACGAATGCCAGGGGGATCATCGCCGGACGTTTCATGGCGCAAAGGTACTAAGCCGGACTCCCGAGGGCAACTCCGGCGTGCACGGCCCGCCCGACGACTTCTTACATCAGGTCGCGGCGAGCCAGGGCCCGGCGCATTTTCCCCAGCGCCTGCTCCTGCAGCTGACGGATACGCTCGCGCGAAAGGTTGTACTTGTCACCGATTTCCTTGAGCGTCAGCTCCTGCTCGGTGCCCAGCCCGAAGCGCTGGCGCAGGATATCGGCCTCGATCGGCCGGAGCTCGCCGAGCATCGCCTTGACCTCGTTGGTCAGCGCTTCCCACTCGAGGTCGCCGGTCGGCGAGATGTCCTCGCGATCCGGATCCTCGAGCACCTCGCCGAGCACGCGGCCCTCGTCGTCGCCGACGGGCTTGTCGAGCGAGATCGACTGCTCGAGCAGCCAGCTCCGCATCTTCTCGACCTTGTCGAGCGGCATGTTGGTCGCGCGCGCGATCTCCTCGCTCGTCGGCTGGCGACCGAGCTCGCCGGTGAGCTGGCGGCGTGCCTTCGCGAGCCGATGTTGCGCGTCGATCATGTGGACCGGTAGGCGAACCTCGCGGCCCTTGTCGGCGAGCGCGCGGCTGATCGCATGGCGGATCCACCAGCTCGCGTAGGTCGAGAAGCGGAACCCGCGCTTGTAGTCGTAGCGCTCGACGGCCTTGAGCAGGCCCAAGTTGCCTTCCTGGATCAGATCGGCGAGCGCCATGCGGCCGTGGTTGAAGCGGCGCGCGATGCTGACGACCAGGCGCAGATTTGCTTTGACGAAGTCATTGCGCGCGTCGTTCGCGGCGCGATTCGCCGAATGCACGCGACGCAGCCACTCGGAGAAGACTTTGGCGCGACCGACCGAGCCGGTGTCGTCACCGCGCACGCCGATGCCGAGCGCGACGTGATCGATCGCGACGAGCACGGCGTCGATGAACAGGTGATCGGTGTCGGTCGCGCGGAGCTTGCGGGCGACTCGCACGGACTGACGAGCGAGCCCCTTCGCATCGCGACCCGATGCCAGCTTGCGCAGCATCTTGACGTCGCTCGGCGCGCTGAAATCCGGCACGGTCTCGATCGCGTCGAGCAAGCGCGTGATCACCGGCGCGTACGACAGCACCGCTTCCCACAACATGATCTCGAGCGCCTCGATCTCGCGCGCCGAGGTAAACTCTTCTTCGGGGCGCAGCACGTCGAGCAGCGCCATGTCGCGGAAGTACATCGACAGGTACGTGCCGCTGTCGGGACGCGATGCCGACTCGGGAACTTCGACTTGCTCTTCGTCGTCGTTGCGACGTTCGTCACTCGCGTCATTGCGACGCGCGCGCGGCCGCTTGGCTGCGACACGTGCGACGCGCTGTTTGGCGGGCGACCGAGACGGAAACGGCGAGACTCTGGGCGCGGTGACTGGCATGTGCTCCTCGACCCTGCTGGTTCGATATAGACGCGCGAGCCGGCCGAATGTTTTGGCCGTCCCCGCTCCGTAATGACTTCGAAATGACCCGCAACGACGCGTGGTTATTCCTCGCCAATTTGGCAGGTAACTAGACGAGCCCGGCGGTACGGCGCAGTCGCACGCAACCGGCGTTAAGAGGTCGTTTCT
This sequence comes from Kofleriaceae bacterium, assembly GCA_036271395.1. Taxonomy (GTDB): domain Bacteria; phylum Myxococcota_A; class Polyangia; order Haliangiales; family Haliangiaceae; genus JABFXX01. Next base: position 431 of record DATBAS010000109.1, on the reverse strand, counting down.
TTCCGCTCAGCCAAGACAATGATGTGGCGCGATTGGTTTCCGAAAAACCGACCGCGCGTCTGATAACCGCCCGACACTTCCAGGACGCGGAATCCGGCCGCGTGCATGAGCTTGCCGACCTCATGCAGCGAATATGCCCGCACCGAGATCTCTTGCTCGAGCTGCCTACCGTCGTCGAATACGACCGAGCGGTTCACTTGGATCCGCGACGAGAAATAGTTGAGCTCGACCTCTTCGAGAACCACACATCCGTCGCCCTCCCACCACACGCGGGTCGGCAAATCCGTGATCAAGTAATCGCGATTGAGAATCTCGATGACGACTTTGCCGTTGGGCTTGAGCGCGCGCGCGATGTTCTGCAGTGCCTTCTTGTTCGCCTCGTCGTCGAAGTAGCCGAACGTCGAGAACAGGCAGTACGCGCCGTCGAACTG
>DATBAS010000108.1:0-3979 GCA_036271395.1 Kofleriaceae bacterium | reverse complement strand
GTCTCGAGCGCGGCGTGCGCGTAGTCGCGGACGAGCGGATCGGTCGACGCCAGCGCCGCGATCCGTGCGGGCAGGTCGGCGGGCCACGTCACGGCATCGATGCCGGCGAGCTCCTTCGGCAGCGGCATCGCCTTCGCGTCGGCGACCGTCAGCGCCTCGCCGAGCTTCCACGCGAGCCCCTCGGCGGTGGGTACGTGCTCGATCGCGAGCGGTGTCGCGTCGAGCTCGCGGCGCAGCTTGCCGGCGTCGAAGATCTTCCACGCGCCGGTCAGCACGCCGTTCGCGATCTCGCCGCTCGCCGCCGGCAGCGTGCTGCCCGGCGCGAACAGCACGCACGATAGCGCCCCGGCTCGCGCGCCCGGACTTCGCCGCGCATCGAACACGAGCGCGCCGCCGGTGCCGCGCTCGATCACGCTCGCGAGCTCGTCGCCATCGAAGGTGTGGACGTGCTCGTCGTCGAGCGCGCCATCGGGCAGCCAGCTCCCTCGGTAGATCTCGCGGCCGCGCGCGTCGGTTCGATAGCGCGTGGACAGCGTGCCGTCGTCGAAGTAGTAGTCGCGCTGCTCGCCGGCGTCGTCGCGCGCGATCCGCTGCTCGAGCACGCCGTCGCCGGTGAAGTGGAGCGCGAGCGTGGCTTCGCCTTTGCCGTCGCGTTGCTCTTCGTGGCGCAGCATGCCGGCCGCCGACCACCAGCGCCAGCGGCCGACCTGCGCGTTGGTGCCGCGCTCGATCGCGCCCTCGACCCAGCGCCCGTGGCCGTGATCGGCGTCGGCGAACCAGCGCGCGTCAGGCGACACGCTCGCGGGTCGCGCCGGCAGCGGCTTGCCGTCGGGGCCGCACTCGCTGCCGGCCTTCGCGAAGTAGCGGATCGTGTAGTTGGTCTTGCCATCGCGGGTGCAGTAACGCACCGACCACACGCTCGGCACCGCTTGCGCGAACGGCTCGGGCGTCGGCCCGGCACAGCGATGGAACACGCTGTCCATGATGACGCCGCGCACCCAATCGGCCTCCGAGGCGACCGTGCCGTCGGGGTGGTACGTGATGTTCTTGCCGTGCACGACGCCGTGGTCGTAGTCGCACTCGCCGTGCAGCGCGCCGGCGCGCGTCCAGCTGCGATAGCGCCCGTGGCGCCGCGTATCGCTGTCGAGGCTGCCGTGCGACCACTCGAAGCCGGCGGCCGCGTGATCCCATCGCGCGTCCACAGGCACCGACGTCGGCCTGCGCGGCGGCGTGTTGTCGGGGGCGGCCATCGCCAACGCTCATGTTCGTGCGCGGGCGCGCGAGCGTCAACCGGGAGGGCGGTGTTCGTGGGCGTGGGCGTCGGCGCGGGCGAATCGGGTGTTCGAATCGGTCGCGTGCGCCTGCGCTCACGCCTACGCCGAGTCAGAGCGCTTCGAGAAAACCCAGCACCGCGCGAGCGACGCGGGCGCAGCCGCCGGCGCGGTAGGTCACCGCGTGCGAGGTCTCGAGCTGAATGCCGGCATAGAGCTCGCCGAGCTCGCCGCGCAGCGTCGTACAGATCGCGGCACCGACGCCGGTGTACGGCTGGTTCGCGCGGACGTCGAGGCCGGCGCCGCGCAGCTGGAACAGCAGCCGCTCGGCGAGCGATGCCTCGAACGCGTGATTGGAATCGTAGAGCACGCCGACCTCGAACGTGCGAGCGCTCGGATCGAGCGCGGGGTCGAAGCTGTGCGACGACAGGTGCAGCACCTCGCCGTGATCGTGGAGGCGAGCCTGCGCGTCGCGGCGCACGGCGTCCCAAAACGGCGCGTGAAACCCGGCCAACCGCGCCGCGCGATCTCCCGGCGACAAGTGCGCGTTGCCGGGCACGACCGCGCCGTAGCACACGGCCGGCGCGACATCGGGATGGTCGGGCGCGCGGTTGAGGTCGACGAACATGCGCGTGAACGAACCGGCGTGGACGGCGATGCCGAGCCCTTCGGAGAGCCGCGCGGCGATCTCGTACGCGCCGTGATCCCAACCGGCCTGCGATTGCAGCACGTCGGTCGGCACGCCGAGGTCGACGCCCGGCGGCAGCGTCCACGACGCGTGCTCGCACGACAACACGATTCCGGTCACGACCGACGAGCGTATCACTTCGCCGCTATCCGGCGACCGCGCCAGCCAGGCTCCGCCGGCAGTCGGCGGACGGCATCCGCGCTCGCTCCGATGAACACGCAGTTGGCGATGCCGATGCAGCAGCTGGTTTACGGGTTGTCGACTGCAGTTGACGCGCGGAGTGATGCGATCGACGGCACGGCGACTGCAAACGCACCCGTCATGACCAAGCTCGAGACGATTCCCACCAACCAACTCGCGTTTGCAACGGGTGGCGCCGGCCTTGGCAACATCGACCTCGGCGGCATCATCAACACGATCGGCGGCCTCGTCGGCAGCTTCGACAAGAGCGGCAAGGCGTCGCAGATCTTCGGCGCGATCGGCCCGCTCATCCAGCAGTTCATCGGCGGCCAGGGCGGCCAGGGCGCTCCGCAGCAGGCGCAGCCGCAAGCCGGGCAGGGCGGCGCCGAGCAGCAACAAGAGCAATAGTCAGTCGGCGAACGGCCGGTCGGTCGTGCGCGGCACGATGATCGCCGCCAACACCGCGGCGACCACGACCACGCCGCCGTGAATGAGCCCGACGTGCATGCGATCCGTGATGCGGCAATGCATGTGCAGCAACAGGCCGCCGAGGCAACCGCCGCCGGCGCCGAGCGCCGCCGCGATCCAGCGCGATCGGATCGGCAGCGCGCCGCGCAAGAAGATCGAGCCGAGCGCGACCGGCACGAGCGCGGTCGCGAGCCCGAGCCACAAACAACCCTGGCCGTGGCTGAACCGTTCCCAGCCGTAGTACAGGCTCGATGGTCCGCTCGGGTGCACGTTCCAGCCGAGCACCACGAACGCGAGCGACAGCACGATCGCGAGCGCCGCGGCGGCCTGCCAGCGCGGCGTCATCGAGCCGCGCTTCGGCACGAGTGCCAGATAGAGCGGTAGCGCGAAGCCGCCGAGCCACGCGGCACCGACGCCGACGAGCCAACCGCGCGGCAGCTCGCCGAGGTCGCGCCGGATCGTCAGCACCGCGAGCAAGCAGCCGGCGTAGACGAGAGACGCGGCGAGCGCGATCGCGAGCTGGCGCGCGGGCCGGCGCGGTGATGCGGGTGCGAGGGCCGCGAGCTCGGCTTCGAGCGCGTTGCCGAGCGCCGGCGCCGGCGTCGGCGCCTTCGCGAGTGCGTCGAGTGCGCGGTCGACGGGGTCGCTCACGCGGCAGCGCCTTTCGGCTTGCCGCCGAGCAAGCGGCGCAGGGCTTCGTAGCCGCGATGCGCGCGGACTTTCATCGCGCCGACCGTCGTGCCGGCGATCTCGGCCGCCTCGGCGACGGACTTGCCCTCGAGCTTGGTCAGCACGACGGCCTCGCGCTGCGAAACCGGCAGCTCGGCGAGCGCATCGATCGCGGCGCGCGCGAGCTCGGGATCGACCCGCGGCTCGTCGCGGCGATCGTCGGCTTGGCCGTCGATGCCGGCGGCAACTTCCGGAACCTCGTCGGTCGTCTTGACGATGCCGCGCTGCACGCGGCGCGCTTCGTCGAGGAACGTGCGGTGCGCGATCGCGTAAAACCACGGCAGCGGGTCGGCGCCGGCAACGTATGCGGCGCGCGCGCGATGAATCTTGAGAAACGTCTGTTGCAAGAGATCATCCGCGACCGCACGGCTGCGGCTCAGCTTCGACAAATAGCCGAGCAGGCGCGGCGCCGCGAGCGCGTAGAGCTCGCGAAACGCGGCGGCATCGCCTGCTTGGTACTGCGCCATCAGCGCCCTGGGATCGGCCATCTCGACCGCGGTGGGTATACGACGGCTCTAGGTACTGGTTACAGCGCACAAGGCCGTGTATAGACGCGGGCTATGGGACAGCGCACCAAGCGGTCGGTCAAGGCGCGACCGAAGTTCAAGCTCAAGCGTCGGATGAAGGATCGCAAGATGAAGGC
>DATBAS010000107.1:0-18576 GCA_036271395.1 Kofleriaceae bacterium | reverse complement strand
CATCTCCATGAACATCGTGGTCGGGTCTTCGAGCAGCGACTTCACGTCCTGGACGAACATCGCGCCGTCCCAGCCATCGGCGAGCCGGTGGTCGACCGAGATCGACAGGTTCATCAGGTGGCGCGCGACGATCTGACCGTTGCGCACGGCCGGGCGCTCTTCGATCTTGTGCACGCCCAAGATCGCGACTTCCGGGAAGTTGATGATCGGCGTGGCGAGCACGCCGCCGAGCTTGCCGAGCGAGCTGATCGTGAACGTCGATCCGGTGAGCTCGTCGCGCGTCGCGGAGCCCGACTTCACGGCTTCTCCGAGCCGCTCGATCTCGGTCGACAGATCGAAGATCGAACGCTTGTCCGCATCGCGGACGACCGAAACCGCGAGGCCTTGTGGGCCCTGCGCGGCGATCCCGATGTGGTAGTAGCGCTTGCGCACGATCTCCTGCGTCGACTCGTCGAGGCTCGCGTTGAGCATCGGCCACTTCTTGAGGCCCGACACGACGGCCTTCACGATGAACGGCAGATAGTTGAGCTTGACGCCGCGCTCGGCCGCGCGCGCCTTCGCGCGATCGCGCACCGTGACCAGCTCGGTCATGTCGACTTCTTCGACGTACGTGAAGTGCGCTGCGGTGTGCACCGAGCGCGACATCGTCTCGGCGATGCGCTTGCGCATGCCGCGCAGCGGAATCCGTTCTTCGTCGCCGAGCTTGGCGATCGAGATCGGCGCGTGTGATTGCGCCTTCGCGGGTGCGGAGCCGAATCGCTTGACGTCGTCCGTCGTGACGCGGCCGTGCGCGCCGGTCGCGGGCACGCGGCCGATCTCGACGCCCATCTGGCGCGCGAGCCGTCGCGTCGCCGGCGTCGCGAGCACGCGTTCGCGATGCTGCGTCGCATCGACGACCTCGATCGCAGGTCCGCCGCGTGGTGGGAGCGGTTTGGTCGTGCCCATCTGCGGCGTCTCGACCTGCGCCGGCGCGGGCTTCGAAGCGGGCGCGCCGTCTTCGTCGATCACGACGAGCACTTTGCCGACCGGGCAGATGTCGCCGTCCTTGTAGTTGATCTTCGCGATCGTGCCGGCTCGCGGCGACGGAATCTCGACCGTCGCTTTGTCGGTCATGATCTCGACGATCGGCTGGTCGAGCTTGACCTTGTCGCCGACTTTGACCTTCCAGGCGACGATCTCGCCTTCGACCACGCCTTCGCCGATATCGGGCAGGTGGAACTCGAATGCCATGTCACCACTCCAAGGTCTTGCGAACCGCCGCGACCACGCGATCCGCGTTGGGTAAGTACTCGTGCTCGAGCGAATACGGGAACGGAGTATCGAGGCCGGTCACGCGCAGGATCGGCGCTTCGAGCGACGCGAGCGCGCGCTCCTGGATCGACGCGACCAGCTCGGCGCCGAAGCCGCACGTGCGCGGCGCTTCGTGAACGATGACGCAGCGGCCGGTCTTCTCGACCGACGCGACGATCGCTTCGATGTCGAACGGCAACAGCGTGCGCAGATCGATCACCTCGAGCGAGATGCCGAGCTCGGTGGCTTGCTTCGCCGCTTCTTCGGCGATCGACACCATGCCGCTCCACGCGAGCACGGTGCACTGCGTGCCCGGCACCACGACGTTCGCCTTGCCGAGCTCGACGACGTACTCGCCTTCGGGAACCTCGCCGCGGCTCGCGCGATAGATCCGCTTGGGCTCCATGAAGATCACCGGATCGTCTTGCCGCATCGCCGCGAGCAACAGGCCCTTGGTGTCGTACGGGTTCGACGGCATCACGACCTTCAAGCCGGGAGTATGGATGAAGAGTGCCTCGGGTGATTGCGAGTGATAGTGACCACCGCGGATGCCGCCGCCGACCGGCGTGCGGATCACGACGGGGCAGGTGTACTGCCCGCCGGAGCGATAGCGAAACTTGGCCAGCTCGTTCACGATCTGATCGAACGCCGGGAAGATGAAGTCGGAGAACTGGATCTCGGGCACGGGACGCATGCCGTAGAGCGCCATGCCGATCGCGGTGCCGACGATGCCGGCCTCGGCGAGCGGCGTGTCGATCACGCGCTCGGCGCCGAACTCGTCGTAGAGGCCGCTCGTCGCGCGGAACACGCCGCCGAATTTGCCGACATCCTCGCCGAGCACCACGACGCGCGAGTCGACGCGCATTTGCGTGCGCAGCGCATCGCGGACCGATTCGAGCAAGTTCAAGACCAGCACATCGTGGGGTGTTACGTGGGTTGACAACGAAGTGTCAAGACAGCGGGAACCATTGCGTTGGTGCAGTGCGGCGTAGATAGTTCGGCCGTGATCTGGATCTTGCTCGTGGTCATCGCGGTGGTCGGCGGCGTGGCGGCCGTCGGCGCGTTCGGCACACGCAAGCAGCTCGCGGCGGGGCAGGCGCAAAAGGCGCTCGACGCCGGGACCAAAGAGCGCACGCTCGCCGACATCCGCGTCAATGACATCGTCACGATCGATCACAAGGACTTCGTCTGCGAAGGTGTGATCCGCTACGACGAGGACGGCCATCGCTGGATCGGCGGCCGCTGTGTCGACAACCAGGTCATCAAGTGGCTCGTCGTCGGGCTCGAGCGCGCCGGTGCCGGCGCGACGCGGCTGCTCGAGCAAGACAACGAGACGCACATCACCGGCTATCCGCCCGAGGCGATCGTGATCGGCGAGCTGCGCTACGCGCTCGACAAGCGCGGCACCGCGACGTGCCAGCTCGACGGCGACACCGGCGGCCTCGGCGATCTCAAGTCAGGTCAGCCCGAGGGCCACGTCGAGCGCTGCCGGTGGTGGCTGTACAGCGCGCCCGGTGACGACACGCTGATCGTCGAGCAGTGGGGCTCTGACTATCGCGTGCTGCGCGGCAAGAAAGTGCACGACGGCACGATCGAGCTCATGCAAGCCAGCTAGGGGACGGTGTCCACTAAGACAACTTGTGGCGCGTACTCGTCTGAGATCACTGGGGTGCGAGATCCGGACGTCAACTAACGGCAGTCACTGCGAGCTCGGTCGAGGCTGGAATCGTCGAGACTCACGCGACGGCGAGATCTACAAGTTGACGTCGGGATCCGACGACCCTGGGTTCCCGCAGAGTTACGGCGCACAAGTTGTCTTAGTGGACACCGTCCCTGGTTAGCGGGGGAGATCGAACCGGAACGTCGAGCCGGCACCGAGCTGCGACGTGACGACCATCTTGCCGCCGTAGCTCTCGACGATCTCGCGCACGACGGGCAAGCCGAGCCCGGTGCCGCGCTCGCCCTTCGTCGTGTAGAACGCGACGAAGATCTTGTCGAGATCGCCGCTCGGGATCCCCTTACCGCTGTCGCGGACCTCGACGATCACGCGCGCGACATCGTCGCTCGGCCGCACGGCGACGGTGACGGTGCCCTCATCGGGCACGATCGCGTCGACTGCATTGATCACGAGGTTGACGAGGATCTGCTCGATGCGCGTACGGTTGACGGTGACCGTGAGCGGCGCGTCGCCGAGCGCGAGCTGGACCTCGACGTGACCGAGCTTGCCGGCGAGCCGGAGCATCGCGGCGACGTCGCGGATCACGTCGTTGAGATCGAGCGGCGCGACGTGATCCGGGCCGGGCCGGGCGAGCTGCATCAGGCGCTGGCCGTGCGCGGCGATGTGCTCGCCGACGCGCTCGAAGTCCGGCAGGATCTCGCGCACGAGCGGCACGATGTCGTCGCCGGCGGCGAGCGCCGATGCGAGCTCGTCGGCGGCCGCGACCTGGATCTGAGCGATGTTGCGCAGCTCGTGACCGACGCCGCCGGCGAGCGTGCCGAGCGTGGCGCGGCGCTCCGCCAGCAAGAGCTGCGTGCGCGCTTCTTCGAGCTGCGATTCGATCGATGCCTTCGCGGCGCGCAGCTCGTCTTCGAGTCGCCGGCACCGCGCGATCTCGGCTTCTTTGTCGACGAGCAGCTGGCGGAGCTCGCGCATGTCGCGCGCGACGAGCACGATGCCCTGCAAGAGCCCACTCTCGTCGAGGACGGGCGAGCCGGTGACCGACACGGGGATCTTCGCCCCGCTCTTGGTGACGAGCCACGACTCCTCGCGGCGCAGGATGTCGCCCTCTTCGATCCTGCGACGCACGATCGTGCGCATGCCGGAGTTGTCATCGACGAGTAGCTTCGCGATCGGCATCGCCTTGAGCTCGTCGGTGGTGAACCCGGTGAGCGCGACGGCGCCGGAGTTCGTGAGCGTGATCCGACCCGAAGGATCGACGCCGAGCACGGCATCGACCATCGCTTCGATCACGAAGTCGAGCACTGCTGCAGATTACCACGTGCGTCACGATGCTACGCTTGGCGAGGTGGGCATCACGCGACGGATCCTCGACAGCGCACAGTCGGGCTTATCGAAGCTGACGTCGCTGGTCATCGTCGACGACGATCCGCTGAGCAACGTCGAAGGGCCCGCGCTGCAAGCGGAGCTGGCGACGCGCAAAGCCGCGCGCGCGAAGCGAGCCGGTGTGGCCGGCGATTCGCCGCTCGCCAAACAGGCGCTCGCGAACCCCGCTGCCCGCGCCGCGCGCGACAAGGCGGCGCGCGAGCGAGCATCCCGCGTGCACCGCGAGCGAGACGACCGCGCGGCGAAGGCGAAAGCCGCGGCCGACGACGCGTTTCGGCGTATGAAAGAACAAGCGGCGCGCGGCGGCGGCGCGTCGTCGTCGTCGACATCGACATCATCGTCATCGTCTGCGCACCGCGTTCCGCGCGTCGACGCGCAGGTCGCCGAGTGGTTTCGCGTGCTCGATCTCCAGCCCGGCGCCGACATGGCGCAGATCAAGACGTCGTATCGCCAGCTGATGCGCAAGTATCACCCCGACATGCACGCGGGGAACCCATCGAAGCAGAAGGCCGCGAACGAGCTGTCGATGCGTGTAACGTCCGCGTACAACGGGCTCGTCGCGCACCTCGAAAAGAAATGATATTGAAGCGGCGTGGACGCTACTGACTCCGCGTCGAAGACCGCCCTGATGGTGTGCGCGTATCGGGCGCGCGCGAGCAAATGGGCCAAGCCGTTGTTCGTCGATCCGTGGGCCGCGGCGATCGCCGGCGAGCACGGCGAGTCGATCGCGCGCGTGCTCGACGCGCGATTTCCGCCGATGGAGACGTGGCTCGCGCTGCGCGTCGCGTACCTCGATCAGCTCGTCGCTCGCGCGGTCGATCAGCTGTCGATCCGCCAGGTCGTGATCCTGGGCGCCGGCTACGACACCCGCGCCGCGCGGCTGCCGCGTGCCGGCGTGCGCTTCTTCGAGGTCGATCATCCGGCGACACAAGCCGACAAGCGCGCGACGCTCGCGAAGCTGCCGCGCTATCCCGTCGATGCGGCGACGTATGTCAGCTGTAACTTCGAGCGCGAAGATCCCGTCGAGCGGCTGGTCGCGAGCGGGTTGAATCCGCGCGATCCCGCGCTCGTGATCTGGGAAGGCGTCGTGATGTATCTGAGCGAGCCGGCGATCCGCGCGACCGCAACCACGCTCGGGAAGGGCCTCGATCCGCGCTCGCTCGTCGCGTTCGACTACGTCGGCAAGAAGTTCGCGGCGGGCGAGGTGTCGGAGAAGGATCGCGAGACCCGCTCGTTCGTCGGCGATCTCGGCGAGCCGATCCGATTCGGCTCGGATCACGTCGTGCCGATGCTCGCCGAGTGCGGCTATCGCTGGGTGCGCCAGCTCGACTTCGACGAGCTCGCGCTCGAGCTCCTCGGCGACTACACGCGCGAGCGGCTGTTCCGGTTCCAGCACGTCGCGCTCGCCGCGGTGCAGACGCCGGGCGCGCAGTGGCCCTGAAGCAGTACGCGCCGGCGGCGATCGTCGTCGCGATCGCGGCGTTCGTGATCTGGGCGTTCGCCGCGACCGTGCGCGCGCACACCGATCGGATGGGCCTGCCGCTCGACGACAGCTATATCTATTTGACGTACGCGAAGCAGTTCGGCCGCGCGCATCCGTTCACGTACTTCTCGGGCGGCGGTTACTCCGCCGGCTCGACGAGCGCGCTGTGGCCGATGGTGCTCGCGCCGTTCTGGACGCTCGGCGCGCGCGGGCACGCGCTCGTGTGGGTGTCGTATCTCGTCGGCGGCGTGATGTTCGTGCTCGCCGGGCTCGGCGTGCTCCGCGTCGTGCGCCGGGTCGCCGGCTGCGCGCCCGTCGGTGCGGCATGCGCGGCGATGGCGCTCTCGATCGGCGCGTTCGCGTTCGGCGCGCTGTCGGGGATGGAGGTCGGCCTCGCGAGCGCGCTGCTCGTCGCGATGTTGGCGCTCGTGCTCGACCAGCCTGCCGGCGAGCCACCGTCGCGCATGCTCGCGATCGTGCTTGCCGCGACGTCGCTATCGCGTCCCGAAGCGACGGTGATCGTCGTCGCGATCGCGGGAATCGGCGCGATCGCGACGTGGCGCGCGACGCGGTGGTCACTCGAGGCGGTGCGCTGGCTGGTGCCGCTGCTCGCGCCGCTCGCGTGGGTCTGCGCGAATCGCGCGCTCGCCGGCCACTGGTTTCCGAACACCGGCGTGGTCAAGAGCCACTTCTATCTGCCGGGCTTCGACTGGATGTATTGGCGGCAAACCGTGCTCGCGCAAACCGGCGCGATGTTGCGCGCGCTGTTCTGGTCGGCCGACAGCCCGCTCGTGTGGCCGCGCGCGATCGCGGTCGTGCTCGTGATCGGTGCGCTGCGCGCGATCGTGTGGTCGCGGCGCGCGCACAAGCCACTCGTCGCCGCCGTGGCGATCGGCGCGCCGTTCGCGTTGTTACTCGCCGTCGTCGCGACGTCGGGCGTCGGCAACGCGTTCGAGTTCCAGAACTACCGCTACATCGCGACCGCGCTTCCGCTGTTCTTCGTGCTCGTCGGGTTCGCGCTCGCGCCACCCAGCGGTCGCATGAAACCCGTGTGGGCCGCGACCGTCGTGGCGGTTGGCATCGGCTTCATCGTCGCCGGCCGCCACGCGCTCGTGGCGAACATGCAGCTGTTCGCGCAGGGCGCGATGGACACGAACACGCAGGTCGTCGCGATCGGGCGCTTCATCCACGACAAGCTGCCGGCGGGCTCGCGCGTGATGCTGCACGACGCCGGCGCGATCGCGTACTACGGCGACGGCCCGGTGTTCGACATGCTCGGGCTCGTCACCAACGATCAAGCCGGCGTCGCCAACAACGGGCCGGGCTCGCGCTTCGAATTCCTCGAGCACATCCCCGCCGATCAGCGGCCGCAATACTTCGCGTATTACCCGGGCTGGCTCGTCGGCATCGGCGACTTCTACGGCGAACCGCTGCTGCGCACACCGCTGCATCCCGGCTTCGTCGCGAACAAGCGGCTCGTCGGCGATGCCGACATGCAACTGTTGCCCGCGGTGTGGGATCACGTCGGCACCGGTGAAGCGCCGCTCACCGAGCACGCCGGCTGGGCCGTCGTCGATGCCGTCGACGTCGCCGATCTCGCGAGCGAGCGCGCGCACGCCTGGACCGCGACGCTCGGCCGTCGCCGGCTCGGCGATCCGACGGCGCGCTGGTCGTTCGTCGATCGCGCGCGCATGCCGATCGGCCTCGTGATCGACGGCGGCCGGTCGATCCGGCGCGGCGAAGACGGCACCGCGAGCGAGCGCTTCGAGCTCGACCTCGACGCGCAAAAGCCGGCGCGGCTGCTCGTGCGCGTCGGCGGTATCGTCGAGGTGCCGTTTCAAGAGCGCATGGCGCAGGTGACCAAGCTCGAGATCTTCGCCGACGACGTCGCGGTCGGCACGCTCGTGATTCCGGCGCCGGGCGGGCCGTTCGTCGAGCTGGCGATCGAGCTACCGAAGGGCGCGCGCCACATTCGCACGCGCGCCGACGGCACGTATCGCGTGTTTCACTGGTTCGCGCTGCAGCCGATCATGGCGCCGTCGTGAACGACGACAGCACGACCAACGTTCGATCTTGATCGTCGGCGACGGCGAGCGGGTTCGTGGCGAGCGACGGTTGGTTCTGAAACCCGAGGGTCTGCTCGTAGTCGAAGTCGTCTCCGCTCGCGAGGTTCAGCCAGCCTTCGAAGCTCGAATCGCCCGCGGGCGTCGCGGTCAACGTGACCACCGTGAAGTCGGCGAACGCCGCCGAACACGTGCCCGTGGTCGCGCCCGACGTGATGGTGCAGTCGATGCCGGGCGGGCTGCTGACCACGACCGTCACTGAAGAGCTGCTGGCCACGCACGCGGCCAGCGGCGCGAGCACCAGAAACGAGGCGAGCCGGAGGAGCGACATGCTCGGCGTCTTCAGCAATCACCGTGCCGCGGCCGAACGCGCGGTTAGCGCCGACCGCGCTGGCAAGTCGACTGGCCGGCCGGCGCCGACACGCGCCGAGTCCGCGAAGACCCGTCAGAGCGACTTACGGACGATCGCGGCGCCTTGTGCGAGCGCGCGCAGCTTCTGCACCGCGACGACGCGCGGCAGCTGCTTGAGCCCGCAATCGGTCGTCAACGTGACGCGCTCGGGCTCGATGTGCTTGAGCACTTTGCGAATGCGCTCGGCGACGTGCTCGGGGTGCTCGATCTCGAGCGTGCGAACGTCGATCACGCCGGCGTGGATCTTCTTGTCGGCGGGCAGCTTGCGCAGCAGATCCGCGTCTTCCATCTCGCGGCACGCGAAGTCGAGGACGAACGCGTCGACCTTGACGTCGTGATAGTGCGGCACGATCTCGCGATAGCCCGCGGCGGTCATGCCGGTCATCTTGTTGCCCCACACGTTGCCCATGCAGAAGTGCCACGACTTCTCGATGCCCGATGGGATGTCGGCCATCGTGCGATCGATCGTGCTCGCGACCCACGCCCAGTCTTTGTCGCCCGACAGGCTCGGCATCCATGCGCCGAGATCTTCGAGCTGGACATGCTTGCAGCCGGCGCCGACGAGCTCGGCGATCTCGGCGCGAAACACGTCGGCGAGCGCACTCGACAGGTCGTAGCGGTTCTTGACCGGCCCGCCGCGAAAATGCGCGAGCGTCGATAGCTGCACGGGCCCGGCACCGACGCACGCCTTGATCGGCTTGTCGGTGTGGCGCTGCGCCCATTGATAGATCAGGGCCATGCGCACCGGGCCGCGCTCGATCGGACCATCGACCGCGACGCCGCCCGCTTCATCGAGCGCCCACGAGTCGCGACCCTTTGCCTTCGCGTACGCCGGATGCGGCAGCTTCTCGCTCGAGAAGCCTTTCGTGCGCTCGAGCCAGTACCAGAGGAACGAGCCGATGCCCATCGAGTAGTCGTCGAACCACATCTGGCCATCGCTCACGATGTCGAGGCCGGCGTCGACCTGATCGCGGATCACGACACGCGTCGCGTCGTGGAACGCCTCGGCGTGCGATGCGATCTTGAACGCCTCGAGCACGTCGCGGCCCGCGAGCTGTTGCGTGAACCACGCCGGCCGTGGATACGAGCCGACCATCGTCGTCGGTAGCAAAGTCATGGCAGCGAGATACTACGCCCCGCACGCAAACGTCGTAACTGCTGCGTTACGGACAGGTCGTGGTCGAGCCATTGATCGTGCCGGCGCTGCCGCCGGGACACGTGACGGAGCAACCGGAGCCGCATCCAGTCACGGTGCACGTCGAAGCGCACGTCACGTCGCACGACGATGCTTCGGCGCAATCGATGTTCGCGCTCGAGGCGGTGGTCGCCATCACCATGCATGGCTGGCCGACTTCGCAGCCGACCACGCAGCTCTCGTTCGCTGCACACTCGACGCTGCACGACGTTCCTTGATCGCACATGTGATCGCACGCCGCGCCGGCGCTACACACGCACGCGGTATCGGGGCACGAGGAGCTCGACGAGCACGATGCGGCGATCGCGAAGACTGCGATCGCAACTGAGGTCTTCATCGGATTTTTATGCCACGCGAGCGACCGGAACCGCGCTGGCGTTAATCTTTGGAAGCACTGCGCGAAACGCCCCGGCACCGACGAGGACGGCTACCCCAGCGCAGAGGAACGTGTCCATCGGCCCGATCTGATCGGCGAGCCAACCGAGCAACATCGCCCCGACCGGATAGCCCGCGAAGAACGCCACGCCGTACAGGCTCATCACGCGGCCGAGCATCTTCGTGTCGACCGTCGACTGGATGATCGTATTCGTCGATGCCATCTGCACCATCCAGCCCAGGCCGCACAACAACACCAGCGGGGCGGCGATCCACACGCTCGGCGCGAAGCACAGCGCGACCAGGCCGATGCCGAGCACCGTCGTCGCGTGGCCGATCACGTTGACCAGGCCGTGCGTGGTCTCGCGGCTTGCGAGGTAGAGCGCGCCGATCAGCGCGCCGAGCCCGGCCGATGCCATCAAGATGCCGAGCGTGTCCGGTCCGCCGCCGAGCGTCGTGCCCGCGACGAGCGGCATCAGCACGATGTATGCGCCGCCGAGCACGCTGATCGCGGCGAACAAGAGCAACACCGCGCGCAACAGCGGCGACGTCATCGCGTAGTGCAGCCCGTCGAGCATGTCGCGACCGACCCGCGCCGACGGCTGCCGCGCGGGCGCCACTTTCACCACGGTCATCATCAGCAGCGAGATGATCACCGCGACGTAGCTCGCGGCGTCGATCGTGAAGCACCACGCTTCGCCGACCAGCGCGACGAGCGCGGCCGCGAACATCGGGCCGAGCAAGCGCGCGCCGTTGACGATCGACGAGTTCAGCGCGATCGCGTTCGGCAGATCGGCTTTGTCGTCGACCATCTCGCGCATGAACGATTGCCGCGCCGGCATGTCGAACGCGTTGATCAACGCCTGCACCACGCCGAGCAGCAGCAGGTGCCACACCGTCATCAGGCCCGCGAACATGAAGAACGCGAGTGCCGCCGATTGCAACATCGCCGCGATCTGCGTGATCACGATGACGCGGTGGCGGTCGAGGCGATCGACGAGGACACCGGCGATCGGCGACAGCACCGCGCTCGGCAGCTGGCCGAACAAGCTGACCAGTCCCAAGATCGTGCCGGAGTGCGTGAGCTTGTACGCGAGCCAGCTCGTCGCGAACCGCGTCAGCCACGTGCCGACGAGCGAGATCCCTTGGCCGATGAAAAAGAGCCGGTAGTTCCGGTGTCGCAACGCGCGATACAGCCGCGCCATATCACCAGCGTAACGCCGATTCGTCAGTACAGCTTGTGAAGATGTGTTCCGCGATAGTAGTGCGCGAGGATCTTGTCGTGGCTCTTGCCGGCCTCGGCCATGCCGATCGCGCCGAGCTGGCACATGCCGACGCCGTGACCGAATCCGGCGCCGCGAAACACGAATGCATCGCCGTCGCGCTTGACGTCGAACAGCGTCGATTTGAGCCCGCCGAGCAAGCGGCGGATGTGCAGGTCGCCCGTCACTTCGATCGATCCTTTGTCGCCGGCGATCGCGAGGATCTCGATCCGGCCCGACGAGCCGCGCTGCTTCGCGGTCAACGCTTTGACACGGCCGACCTCGGGAAACTCGGTCGACACGCGCGCCGACATGTCCGCCACCGAGATCCGCTCGGTCCAGCGAAACTTCGCGCGCGCGCTGGCGGTCTTGACGCGGCCGCACCATGCCGAGTCGGCCGGCTCGTCGAGGAACGCATCGACGTCGGTGACCTTCGTCATCTCCGCTTGGGGATCGTCGGCGCGGCCGCGCAGCGACGGATCCGGATCGCCGCCCCAGATCGCGTCGTTGTCTTCGGTGTGGCCGCCGCACGACGCGCTGTAGCGAACGTCGACCATGCCGCCGCCGTCGCGGAGCAACACGATGCCGCGCGTCGCTTCGATCGCGCGCGTCGTGCGCGGATCTTCTTTGCCGGCGCCGGCGTAGACCTGGCACTGCTGCGTCGAGCACAGCAGGAACGGATCGGTGAGATTGCGCCGGCCGATCTTCTGCAACAGCTCGGTGCGTGCGGCGATCGCCTGCGCTTCGAGCGCCGCGGCGGGCGCGTCGGCCATCATCTCGGCCGGCACGAGCCCGGCAAGCAGCTTGTCCTCGCTCACCGCGTTCGCGGCGATCAGCGAGCCATCGTGATCGAGCGTGACGTAGACCGTGCCCCAATACCGGCGATCTTCGCGGCCGGTCTCGAGCTGGCTGCCGCCGGTGCCGGTCGGGACGTCGGCGACGGTGAGCGTCTCGCTCGGATGCGTCGGCTGGAACCACAGCACGCTCGGGTTTTCGATCCGAGTCGCGCCACTCTTCGCCACGATCGTGCCCGATGGCCGGCGCACGAGCTCTTCGTGCACGCTCGTCTTCACGCCGAAGCGCTTCGCGTGCTCGGCGGCGCGCGCGGCGCCTTTGCCCGACGCGACCGGATCGATCGCGATGCGGATCTCGCGCGTATCGATCACTTCGCCACCGATGCCGAACAGCGTGCCGATCTCGAACGAGCGCGGCTCGAACCCGCGATCTTTCCAGCGCGTGAGCGCCGCCGCGATGCCGGGGCCGTCGTCGGCGCCGAGCGTCTCGACGACCGTCCACTCCTGCAGCAACGCCGGCTTGGGATTCTCGACCGTCACGGTCCACGCGTCGCCGGTTTCGGTCTGCACGGTGCTGCCGCCGATGCCGTCGGGTCGCACCGCGACGCCGCCCTTCGCGTGGAGCTCGACCTTCTTCTGGCCGCCCATGATCTGCACGGTGACGAGCGGCAGGCCATCGTCGGTGAACGTGAAGCGCGTCGAGTACAAGATGCGCAGCTTGTCGGAGGCCGACGTATCGTCGGCCAGCGCGCGCGCGGTCGGCGCGCACATCGCGGCCACGACGAGCAAGGAGCGGAGCATCCCCGAGGCTAGGCAGCGCCCGTCGATGCGTGCAACAAATCGGCATGCCCGAGCGTGAAGACCCGCCGCCGTTGCCGATTCCAGCCGCCCGGCTGCCGGCCGAGGTGCTGGCCCGCCGCGACGCGCTGCCGATCAAGCCGGATGCCGTCGTGCTGACCGGCACGCTCGCCGTGGTCGAGCCGCTCGATCTCGACGACGATCTCGCCGGGCTGCACGCGGTCTCGAGCGGCGAGTCGTTCGCGCTCGAAGGCTCGCGGGTCGACGACTACGATTCCGAAGCGCGGGTCTGGCGCTACATGTCGGCCGGCCCATTCGCGACGCCTGAGGCGCTGCGCGCGTGGCTCGCCTCGCAAGCGGCGGCCGAAAACGGCAGGCCGTTCGTCGTGCGCGAGCGCGTGACCGGCACCCCGGTCGGCGTCGCAAACTTGATGGCGAACCAGCCGACCCATCTCAAGGTCGAGCTCGGCAACATCTGGTACGGCCCGATCGCGCAAGGCACCGGCATCTCGCGCGAGGTCACGCACCTGCTCCTCGAGCACGTGTTCGCGCTCGGCTATCGCCGCGTCGAGTGGAAGTGCGACGCGCGCAACGAAGCATCGCGCCGCGCGGCGCTAACCTACGGCTTCGCGTTCGAGGGCGTGCAAGACGCTCACTACATCATCAAGGGCCGCAACCGCGATACCGCGTGGTACCGCATGCTCGCTCACGAGTGGGCCGGCCGCCCGACGATGTAGCGCAGGTTCAAGAAGTTGATCGCGAAGTGCGCGGCGATCGGGCCACCCAAGCTGCCGGTGTAGCTCGCGAGCAGCGCGAACAGCACACCGAGCACGAACGCCGACGCCGTCCACGGCAAGAACCGCCGGCCCGGCCCGATGTGCAGCGCGGCGAAGATCGCCGACGAGATCCACACGCCGAACCACGGCATCAGCGCGCCGCGAAACAGCAGCTCCTCGCCGACCGAGCTCGCGAGCGCCAAGATCAAGATCTCGCGCGCGGTCAGCGGCCCGAGCAGATCGTGAAAGCTCGCCTGGAGCTCGCGCGCCCACGCCCAATACTTCGTCGCCACGCGAGTCAGCGCGACGACGCTCAACCCCAACGCGCCGCCGAACACCGGCCCGGCGACGAGCAACCACGCGGCGGGCTCGTGGCCAAATCGATAGACGTCCGGATCACCGCGGCCGGCGGCGATCAGCAGCGCGACGATGCCCATCGCGCCGTAGAGCCCGATGACCATGCTCGCCCGCGACAGCGGAGGCGGCGGGCTTGGCGCGTACGACACGTTTGCTTTTTAGCACCGTGCTTGACAGTCGTACTCGCGAGCGGTACCTAGCTTGTCCCTGACAACCTGCGCGGGTGGCGGAATTGGTAGACGCGCTAGCTTGAGGTGCTAGTACTTAACCGTGTGGGGGTTCGAGTCCCCCCTCGCGCACGACGGAATCATTCGGTTTTCTCCACGAGGAGTGAAGCCGCCTGGTCCTTGGAAACTCGAAATGCTGTTCGAGTTTCCAGCTAGCTCGTCGAGCTGGTCCCCTCACAGGCTCCTGCGATCGAACGAGTCACCTCAAAGCGTGGCGCCTCCAACGATGCGCGCATCCAAGGCGCAAATGGACGTCGATTCCACGAGAATCGCGCGGGCTCCACGCTCGGCGCAGAACCTGCGATCTCGGTCGGCGATCTCGGTCGCTGCGCTCCGCACGTTATTGCGGCGTGATTCGAGTCGGCTCGATCCGCGACGACGATCCGATCGGTACGTGCACGCGCCGGCGATCCATGTTAGTTATTTAACCAACATACATGCCAGCCGCGTATGCCTCGGAAGAAAAGCGGGCCGTGCTCGTACAGTCGGCGAAGCGGCTGTTGCACGAGCAGGGCTTTGCTCGCACGACGCTCGCGGACGTCGCAGCTCTTGCGGGCGTCCCACTCGGCAACGTCTACTACTACTTCAAGACCAAGGACGCGATCGCGCAGGCGGTGATCGCCGCGCACGAGACCGATCTGCGCGCGATGTTCTCCCGCTGGGCTGCCAAGCATCGCGATCCGCGGAGCCGCTTGCTCCTGTTGGTGCGCGCCCCACTCGACTCGACGTCGATCGTCCAGTTCGGATGCCCGCACGGCAGCCTGTGCCAGGAGCTCGAGAAGCTCGGTGCGCGTGCGCCGCTCGCGAAAGCCGCGGGGAGGTTACTCGAGGTTTACCTCGAGTTTGCCGAGGAACAGTTTCGGAGCGCCGGGCTCGGCCCTCGCGCGGCGCGTGCTCGCGCGACCGATCTAGTCGCGTCGATCCAGGGGACGATGTTGCTCGCGCACACGATGAGATCTCGCGAGCTACTCGCGAGCCAACTGAAGAGGGTCGAGCGCTGGCTCGATGCATCCCTGACGCAGAGGAGTCCATCATGATCGAAGCCACTGCTCTTAGAGATCAGATTGCCGCATTCACCGCGAATATGGCCAAGGCGGCACCACCCGAGGTGATCGCCACGCTCGGTACGGAGCTCGAGAAGCTTGCGGCCTCGCAGATCACCGCGCGCTCGATGCGAGTTGGCGCGACGGCGCCCGACTTCACGTTGCCAGATCCGCGCGGCACGCGCGTCGGATTGTCGACGTTGCTTGCACGCGGTCCGGTTGTCCTCACGTTCTATCGCGGCGGCTGGTGTCCGTTCTGCGATCTCCAGTTACGCAGCTATCAAGAGGTCCTCGAGGAGATCCACGAGCGTGACGCACAGCTCGTCGCGATTTCGCCGCAGACCCCGGACCATTCGCTTTCGGATATTCAGAAGAAGCAGCTCGAGTTCCCGGTGTTGAGCGATGTCGGGAACCAGGTCGCGCGGCAATACGGTCTGGTCTACAAGCTGAGCGACGCGCTTCAGAAACTCCAGACCGGGTTCGGAAACCCGATCCCGAAGTTCAACGGCGACGAGTCGTGGGAACTCCCGATGCCAGGGACGTTCATCATCGATAGGGCCGGCAAGGTCGTGCTGGCCCATGTCGATCCCGATTACACGGTGCGACTGGAGCCGGCGGCGATCCTCGATGCACTCGAGAGGCTCCCGTGATCCGCGCGGCACTTATCGCGATCGTGATGTTCGCCGCCGGCGCGTGCTCGAAGCCGGCAGGTGGCGACCCTCCCAGCAAACACGCGCCAACGCCGAAGCCAACAACCCCGACGGCGGCCGACAAACTCGGCACACTCGCGCCTGGAACGGGGCTCGCGGTCGGCCAGCACGTACCCGATGTCGAGGCGCTCGATCTCGACGGCAAGCGGGTCCGACTCGCGGATCTCGTCGCGAATGGACCTCTCCTGCTCGTCTTTTATCGCGGCGGGTGGTGTCCCTACTGCAACTACGAGATCCACGAGATGACCGGCGCGTACCCCCAGTATCAGAAGCGCGGCGTGCTGCCGGTCGCCGTCAGTGTCGACGTGCCCGAAGAGGGCGCGAAAACCAAAGCTACCTACACGATTCCGTTTCCGGTCCTCAGCGATAGCCGCCTCGCGTTCATCAATGCATTTCATGTCGCGAATCAGGTCGATGACGCCACCATCTCGAAGATGAAGGGCTTCGGGGTCGATCTCGAGAAGTCGTCCGGCCAGACCCATCACACGATCGCGATCCCGGCGCTGTTTCTGATCGACAAGCAGGGCGTGATCCGCTGGGCCCACGACGATCCGACGTTCACGGTGCGGCCGTCGACGGCGCAGATCCTCGCGGCGATCGACGCCGCGCAACTGGGGAGCGCACCGTGAGCGCGCGCTGGTCGCTGCACGGCAAGCGAGTGCTCGTCACGGGCGGTACGCGCGGAATCGGCCGCGCGACCGCCGAATGCTTACTGGAGCTCGGTGCCACGGTGACGGTCGTTGGCCGCGACGAATCGCGCGCTGGCGAGACGCGCCGCGAGTGGCGGGCGAAGGGGCTAGCGGGCGACGTCATCGTCGCGGACGTCGCAACCGTCGAAGGGCGCGCCCACGTCATCGATTCGCTCCGCGCCGGTGATCATCCGCTCGATGCTCTCGTCAACAACGTCGGCGGGGGCCTTCGGAAGACATTCGTCGAGCTCACGGTCGAAGACGTCGATCGACTGGTAACCCTCAACTTCATATCGGCCGCGATGTTGACGCAGGGGCTCTACGCCGATCTGAAAGCAGCCAACGGCGCTGCGGTTGTCAACGTCAGCTCGGTCGCAGGCGTGGTCAGTGTCCGCAATACGGCGATCTACGGCGCGATCAAGGCTGCGCTGTCGCAGCTGACGCGAGCGTTGGCCGTGGAATGGGCGGCCGACAAGATTCGCGTCAACGCAGTCTTGCCGTGGTTCACGCGCACACCGCTTGCCGAGCCGGTCCTCGCGCAACCGGCGATCAGCGGTCCGATCGTCGCTCGTACACCGCTTGGTCGCGTCGCCAACCCCGACGAAATCGCATCGGTCATCGCGTTCCTATGTTTACCCGCGGCGTCGTATGTCACGGGGCAGAACGTCGTAGTCGATGGCGGAATGTCGGTCGCCGGCTTGATGTGATCGTGGCCGGATCGGTCGAGCACCACTTCGCCGCAGCGTTGAAGCGCGCATTCGCGACCGTCTCTAACGAGTACTCAATATTTCCTCGAATGCGCATCAACGTGATTGAGCGACTAGCTAGCTAGTCACGTGCCCGACAATCATTGATCGAGTCGCAGTAACCGACACTAGCCGCCGGCGTAGTCGCGTCTGCACGATCGGAACACCTTCGGTCGGCGAACCACCGCCGGAAACATCGGCGGGTCGTTGGCTCACCACGGCCACGCGGTACTCGTCACGAACCAAACGGCGAATGCAATCTTGTTCTCCGAGGTGAATGGTCGGCTCGTAGCACCGACGACGTTGCAGACGGGCGGCGAGGCGACGCTATCTGGCGCGATTGATGATCACGGCGTGTACGTATTGACCGGCGCGCGCTTGCTGCAC
Source organism: Kofleriaceae bacterium (assembly GCA_036271395.1). Classification (GTDB taxonomy): domain Bacteria; phylum Myxococcota_A; class Polyangia; order Haliangiales; family Haliangiaceae; genus JABFXX01. The sequence continues at coordinate 906 of DATBAS010000107.1, read as the reverse complement.
TTCGCGTCCGGACACACGCAACCGACGAGCAGCCAGCCGTTGCTCCTTGGCGACGGCTCTGCTGCACAGGTCACCCTAGCGGGTGGCTACGCGTACGTTTCGGAGAAGAATGGAACGTTGTCGGCATTCCTCGTCGGAGCGAATGGTGAGTTGCACACGGCGCCAACGACAGTCGCAGGCGTTCCGGCCGGAGTGATCGTTGGGATCGCGGGGCTGGACGACCTCGTGGTCGCGCCGATCGCACATCTCGCCACAAACCCGAACCAGGCGACGGTCTCTGTGGTTGGCGCCAGCGAGGCGATTCAGATCGTCCCGACGAAGGAGGTAGCCGCGTGCTGGACGGCAGCCGACACGGACGAGGTTTGCATCAGCAATCCCGGCAGCAGCACGGTTTCGTGTGGCAACTTCGGCCCGGGCGGATTCCGCAGCTATACGAGCGCGGCGGCAACTGTGACCGGCCAGTCCGTAAACGATCTCGACGTACGCGACAATATCGTCGGCGTGCTCGGGACGGAAGATGGTGCACCGGCGGTGCTCGCGTTCGGCCGGTCCAACACCACCGGCGACTTTCTCGAGTTGCTGCACGAATACTCGCTCGGTGTCGCGACTGCGACCGGTGCGATGGTCCTGCCGTCGCTGTCGCGATAACAGGAGACGTCGTCGCGCGCCGGCGTTGGCGTCGAATTCACACGACGACTTTGCGAGCTAGCAGACGGTGTTTCGCAGCCACACGTGCGCGGGGTCGCTGTCGACGTGCGCGCTCCACGCCTGCCGATCGCGTCGTGAACGAGGTCGCTTCGTTGGCGAATAGGCGAGCGCCCCTGCTTCGAACACGCGAGGCTGTGCGCTACCGTCGTGCGATGCCATCACCAGATAGCGACGCGGTGCGCGCGCAGATCGTCGCGG
>DATBAS010000106.1:0-10110 GCA_036271395.1 Kofleriaceae bacterium | reverse complement strand
TCGAGACCGGAGCGTCGGGCGTGCTGTCGGTCGCGTCGTATATCGACCTCGCGCAAGGCATCGCGCACCCGCGCTCGCGCTTGCGCTTGCCATTTTCCCGACGCTGAGCCTAAATCCGCCGATGCATCGTCCCGTGGGCTCGTCGTTGCCGCGCGTCGACGGCGTCGCGAAAGTGACGGGGCGGGCGCGCTACCTCGACGACCTCGATGCACCGGGCGCGTGGCACGGCGCGACCGTGCGGTCCAATGTCGCGCATGGCAGGCTCGTCGGCTTCGATCGCGATCCGAGCGTCGATTGGTCGCAGGTCGTGATCGCGACGGCCGCGGACATTCCGGGCAAGAACGCGATCGCGCTGATCGAAGACGATCAGCCGGCGCTCGTGCCGGTCGGCGGCATCACGATGCATCACGACGAAGCACTCGCGCTGATCGCGGCGCCGACGCGCGCGCTCGCGTTCGCGGCGATGCGCGCGATGAAGCCCAAGATCGAGCCGCTGCCGGCGATCTTCACCGTCGAAGACTCGCTCGCGACGAAGCAGCTGCTCTACGGCGCCGACAACGTGTTCAAGCAGTTCCTGATCCGCAAGGGCCATGCGAGCGACGCCGAATTCGAAGCGGCGATCGCGCGCGCCACGCACGTGATCGACGAGCGCTATTACACCTCGCCGCAAGAGCAGATGTACATCGAGCCGCAGGCGATGATGGCCGAGTGGGCCGACGACGGCCGGTGCTACATCGTCGGCTCGATGCAGTGCCCGTACTACGTGCACAAGGCGATGAAGGTGCTGCTCGGCTGCGATGGCGACGGCGTCGTGATCACGCAGTCGGTCACCGGTGGCGGCTTCGGCGGCAAAGAAGAATATCCGTCGATGCTCGCCGCGCACGTCGCGGTGCTGGCGAAGCGCGCGGGTCGCGCGGTCAAGATGACGTACGACCGCGACGAGGATCTCGCGGCGACGACGAAGCGCCATCCGGCGTGGACGCACCACCGGCTCGCGGTCGATGCCGCCGGCGAGATCGTCGCGATCGATGTCGACTGCGTGATGGACGGCGGCGCATACCTCACGCTGTCGCCGGTCGTGCTGTCGCGCGGCGTGCTGCACGCGGCCGGGCCGTATCGTTGCCCGGTCGTGCGCGTGCGCGGCCGCGTCGTCGCGACGAACCATCCGCCGCACGGTGCGTTTCGCGGCTTCGGCGCGCCGCAGACGACGTTTCCCTACGAGCGCCAGATTCAAAAGCTCGCGCGGCTGCGCGGCGAGGATCCACTCGAGCTGCGCAAGCGGCTCGCGCTGCGCAGCGGCGATACCACAGCGACCGGCCAGCTGCTCGGCTTCTCGGTCGGCACCGACGAGGTGCTCGGCGCGATCGAAGCTCGACTCGGCCCGAAACCGGTCTCGACCGATCGCAAGAAGCGCGGCCGCGGCTTCGCGTTCTACTTTCACGGCGCCGGCTTCACCGGCTCGGGCGAGCAGCGGCTCGCCGGCAAGTGCACGCTCGCCGCGCTGCCCGACGGCCGCTTCGAAGTGCGGTCGAGCTCGACCGACATCGGTCAGGGCGCGTTGACGATCTTCACGCAGATCGCGGCGCAAGGGCTCGGCGTCGATCCCGAGCGCATCTGCGTGATCGAGCCGAAGACGTCGCTCGTGCCCGACAGCGGCCCGACGGTCGCGAGCCGCACGTGCATGGTGGTCGGCGGGCTCGTCGAGAAGTGCGCGCTCGAATTGCGCGACCATCTCGCGGCGAACGACGGCGTGCTCGAAGTGACGAAGCAATACGAGCCGCCGCCCGGCATCTCGTTCGACGACGCGACCTACACGGGCTCGGCGTATCCGGTGTACGGCTGGGCCGCGTGTCTCGTCGACGTCGCGGTCGACGTCGATACGTTCGAGGTCGCGATCGAGCGCTGCGTGCACGCGGTCGACGTCGGCAAGGCGATCAACCCGATGATCGTCAAGGGCCAGATCGAAGGCGGCACGTTGCAAGCGCTTGGCTGGGCGCTGCTCGAGAACGTGATCTACAAGGACGGCAAGGTCGCGAACGCGACGATGACGAACTGCATCGTGCCGACGTTCGCCGATTGCCCCGAGCTCGAGACGATCACCGTCGAGGTGCCGTACCCGTTCGGGCCGAGCGGCGCCAAAGGCGTCGGTGAGATTCCGATGGACGGCCCGGCCGCGGCCGTCGCGAACGCGGTCGAAGATGCGCTCGGCGTGGCATGTGACTCGCTGCCGATCTCGCCCGAGAGTCTTCAGCGGAGCCTGTCGTGAAGCTCGAGCTCACGGTCAACGGCGAGGCGCGCGACGCCGACGTGAATCCGTGGAAGCGGCTGCTCGACGTGCTGCGCGACGATCTGCGGCTCACCGGCACCAAAGAAGGCTGCGGCGAAGGCGAGTGCGGCGCGTGCACGGTGCTACTCGACGGCGAAGTCGCGAACTCGTGCATGGTCGCGGCCGGGCAATGTCACGGCCGCACCGTCACCACCGTCGAAGGCCTCGCAACCGGCGACGTGCTCAATGCGGTGCAACGCGCGCTGTTGCGTTGCGGTGGCGCGCAATGCGGGATCTGCACGCCCGGCATCGCGGTGTGCGCGTCGCATGTCGTCGAGCACAAGCTGCTCGAGAGTGACGATCCTCGCGCGCGCGTCCGCGAATTGCTCGCCGGCAACATCTGCCGCTGCACCGGCTATCAATTGATCGTCGATGCGGTGATCGAAGCGGCGCGCGAATTGTCATGACCGACTATCTGCGCCCGCGCTCGATCGAAGAAGCCGCCGAGATGATCGCGGCGCATCCCGAGTTCATGAAGCTCGCCGGCGCGACCGATCTGATGGTCGACGCGAAGCACAAGCGCGTGCCAGCGGGCATCGTCGATTTGTGGCGCGTGCCGGGCATGGTGGGGATCGCCGAGACCGACCGCGGCATCGTGATCCGCGCCGGCGCGACGTGGCTCGACGTCCAGCGCCATCCCGCGATCGCGACGCGCTGGGCGCCGCTCGCCGCGGCCGCGCGCGAGATCGGCGCGCTGCAGATCCAGGCCCGCGGCACGCTCGGCGGCAACGTCGGCACGAGCTCGCCCGTCGGCGATAGCCTGCCGGTGCTGCTCGCGCTCGACGCCGAGCTCGAGCTCGCATCGATCCGTGGCGTGCGGCGCGTCCCGTATCGCGAGTTCTGCGTCGGCTACCGCAAGACCGCGCTCGCCGCCGACGAGCTGATCATCGCGGCACACCTGCCGTCGCCGAGCCCGCACGCGCGCCTCGGCTGGCGCAAGGTCGGCACGCGGCGCGCCCAGTCGATCTCGAAGGTCATGGGCGCGGCGGCGATCGAGCTGATCGACGGCACCGTCGCGTCGGCGCGGGTCGCGCTCGGCGCCATCGCGGACCGGCCGATTCGCATCGCCGCCGTCGAGGCTGCCGTCACCGGGCTGCAGGCACGGCACGCCGCCGAGGCCGCGCGTGCGGCATTGCGCACCGCGATCGCGCCGATCGACGACATTCGGTCGACCTCGGTGTATCGCCGAACGGTTGCCGAGAACCTCGTGGCGCGGTTCTTCACCGACCTGACATAATCTACGCCAGCGAGCGCGCCAAGTAGACGATGTCTGATCCGACGAAGCCCGACGAGGCGCCCGAACCGATCGCCGACGCGAAGTCCGCGCCGATCTCGAGCGGGCGCGTGATCGCGACGCCGGCCGATATCAAGAGCGGCCCGGTGCGCGCCGCGATCAGCGCGGCTGTGAGCGGCGGCGTCGAGGTGCTCGGCGCGAGCATCGGCGCGGTCGGCGAGGGCGTGTCGAAGCTCGGCGACGTCGCGAAGAAACTGCCGCTCGTCGGCTCGAACATCGGCAAGCTCGGCGAAGCGGTCACGCGCGCGGGTGAATCGATCGGCGCGCTGCCCACGATGGCCAAGACCCGGCGCGGCGCGATCCTCGTGCGCAGCGTGGTGGTCGGCTTCGTGCTGATCGCGGCGTGGATCGCGGCGATCGTCGCGGTGCAAGTCCACGCCGACGAGACCGTCGATTTTCGGCCCGGCGCCGAAAAAATTCTCGCGCAGCTGTCGCGCGGCAGCGCGGCGATCGAGCAGGTCTACGAGCACGCGTCGCCGCGGTTTCAGGAGATGGTGCGCGAGGAGCGCTTCGTCGACGATATGACCGATCTGGCGGCGACCGTCGGTACGTTTCGCGAGGTCACCGCGATCAACGACACGCTGGTGACGAGCGGGCCCGGCGGCCGCGTCGGTCGCGTGTCGATCACCGCCGCGTACGCGAACGGCGTGTGCCGGGGCTCGATCAGCTTTCACCTCGATCAGGGCGTGTGGAAGTTGCTCGGCGTCGGGCTCGAGCTGCCGCCGGATCTGAAGATCACGCAAAAGCAGCGCGAGCAGCGCGTCGCGGCTTGCAAGGACAACGGCAACCGCCGCACGTGCGACGTGCGCGATCGCGCCGAGACGATCCTCGAGCAGTTGCGCGCCGGCAACGCCGGTGATGTCTGGACCGACGCGACGCCGGTGTTCCAGCAGCAAGAATCGCGCGATCGCTTCATCGAGCTGCAGCAGGAGTACGCGATCGTGCTCGGCTCCTACAAGCGCGTGCTGCGCGTGACCGAAGCGCGCACCGGCATCGGCGGTACGAGCGCGACGTTCGATTGCGTCGTCGAGTTCGAGCGCGCGAGCGGCGTGCGCACCATCTTCGGCTTCGAGCGCGCTGCCAAGACCACGCCGTGGCAGCTGACCAGCTTCAAGCTGGTCGTGCCGATGCCTCGCGTCGACGACGCAACACCAGCCACGCGATAACCGCGGGCGCCGGCCACAACAGCCACACGAGCCACGCCCACAGCGGCCGCTCGAATCGCATCTCGATGGTGTGTTTGCCGGCGCCGGTGTCGACGGCCATGAAGTCCGGTGTCACGCGGCGCACGGGCACTTCCTTGCCGTCGACGTAGCCGTGCCAGCGCGGATGCCAGCTCTCGTGCACCCAGTACGTCGTCGGGCCGTCGTTCTCGACTTCGGCCACGATGTCCGCTTGATCGCCGGGCGAGTCTTGCCGCCACGATCGGAGTGCGTGGCCTTGCGGCTTGCCGGTCGCCGAGCCCGAGCCCGCGTACGCGAGGATCTGATCGTCGAGCGGCATGCCCGACGCCTCCCACAGCAGCGCCCAGATGTGACCGGCCTCGCCGGGCCGATATCCGGGCGGCAACACGCCGAGCACTTGCGCCGGCGACACGAGACCGGGCACCGGCAGCTTGCGCAGCTCGTAGTGCTCGGTCTGCGCGATGGTCTCGCCGGCCGGCATCTTCTCGCCGCGATTCTTGAGGAAGACGAGATAGGGCGCGTCGTAGACCCACGCGGTCTTCGAGAGGTCGCGCACCGTCCACAAGAAGTCGTAGTTGGGGCTCGCCTGCAAGCCACCGCCGCCCATCTGCAAGACGGTCGGCACGCGGTCGTACGCGTACGGCAAGAGGTTCCACCAGTGGTTTTCAGCGCCGGGCCCGCCTTGCTTGCGGCCCTGCGGTCCCTTCGCCATCAGCTCCGCCATCTGGAGCATCTCGTCGCGGTAGTTCTGCGGCGCATCGCCCATGACGTGGATCTTGTTGAGCAGCGCTTTGCCGCCGGGAACCGCGGTGAACACGACGAGCGCTGCGGCGATCGCGGCGATCGTGGTCCGCGCCCCATAGACGTTCGGCGTGACCTCGCCCGGCTTCACCTTCGGGACTTTCTTACCGAGCGCGAGCCACTTGTCCCACGGCGCATCCCACAGCCACTGGCCGAGCATCACGGCGCCGGCGCCGATGCCCATCGCCATGACCGTCTGCATCGCACCCAAGAACCGCACCGGCGGGAAGATGTCGTTGCCGATCTTGCCGAGGTGCGGGCCGAGGCCGAGCATCAGCGCGAACACGAGGCCGGGCGTCCACAGCCAGCGCGTGAGCGACACGCGCTTCCAGACCGTGAACGCGATCATGATCGGCAGCGCGAACGTGAGCAGCGGCACCGGCCGGCTCACGTCCTTCGGCGCGAAGTCGAAGATCTTGCCGTGGATGTACCACTGGCTGAGGCCTTTGAAGCCGGGGCCGATCTCGTCGGCGACGCGGTGTGGGAACCCGCCGAAGCCCGCGCTGTCGATCACGAGCGGCAACAAGATCGCGCCGGTCGTCACGACGAGCGCACCGCCGAGGATCGCAAGCCGGTGGATCTCGCCGACGAGGCGCTGCACGGACGCGTGCATCCAGTACTCGTCGCGCGCGCGATAGCGCTTCACCAGCACCACGCCCACCGCGACGAGCACGACGCCTATGATCGCGAGCGCCGGCGCGCTGTCGGGAACCGGTGCATTCGGGATCACCGACAACACGGCCACCGCGGCGAGCGGCAGGCCGCCGAGGTACAGCGCGAGCACGCCGAGCATCGTCGGCGACAGCCACAGCCGCCACGTCGACACGAATCGCGCGAGAAATCCGAGTACGAGCGAGAGGCCGAGCGAGATGCCCGCGAACGGATGGCACAAGAACACGAAGCCGCCCCACGCGATCGCCGGCGCGAGGCTCTTCTTCTCGCTGATCCACCGTACGCCGTGACCGAGCGCGAGCGGAAACGCGCAGAGCGCCCAGGTCTGCGTGTACAAGCCGACGTTGAACGTGCCGGCGTTGCCCGAGCCCCACCGCGACTCGCCGTTCATGAAGCCGACGCAAAATGCGGCGGCCGTCGCCTGCCACGGCGTCGCGCCCATCAAGCGCATGCCGCGATACGCGGCCGCGGGTGCGAGCACGATCGGCAGCACGATGCTGAGCTGGAAGAAGAACAGGTGGTGACCGAAAATCGCGGCGGGCAGCGCCGACGCGAGCTGCGGAATGACCTGGTAGTAGTACGCCGACGCGAAGCCGCCGTTCGCGCTCGGGTTCCACCAGTCGAAGTCGAGGTGGCGAATGCAATCGGCGATGCGCGCGCTCTCGGCGAAGTGGAACGACAAGTCATCGCCGGCGCTCTCGCCGGTGAACACGTGGTAGTGGAAGCAGAACACCGCGATCGTGATCGCGAGGAGCCCCGGCAACGCGCCGTACTTGGCGATCCAGGCGCCGAGCAGATCCCACGCGTCGGGCTGGCGGCCTTTCGGCATCGCCGGCGCGAGCGGTTTCTTCTTTTTACTGTCGGGCGGAGCCGCGCTCGCTTTCGCGTCGGGCTTCGCAGCTTTGTCGGATTCTGTATTGTCGTCAGTCATGCCGCTTCGAGCTCCAAGAGATCATCGATATGCGCGGCTTCGAACCGCGGAGTCGCGCCTCGCACGCACGCCACGGCTGCGGCCCACCGCGAGGCCGCGTGGCCCGACGTCGCGAGGTCCCAACCGAGCGTCATGCCGTGTACCAAGATCGCGAGATAGGCATCGCCGCAGCCGACGTTGTCACCACCGGTCGCCGCATGCACGCCCGCGATCTCGATCGCGGTCGATTCGCCGAACAGCGTCGAACCGTCGGCGCCGTGTGTGACGGCGACCACGCGGGGCCGTTTGCGCAGCTCGCCGATCGGATCGCGCCAGCCGAGCCAGTCGGCGAGCGCCGCGAGCTCGCGGTCGTTGACCTTCACCACGTCGGCTCGTTCTAGCGCGGCGAGCACCGCGACGTCTTCGGCGGCGGACGCTGCTTCCGTGCGCCGCAGGTTCACGTCGCAGACTTTCAGGCAGCGACCGTGCGCGGCGTTCATCGCAGCGCGCCAGCCTTCGAGCCCGGCGGCGGTGTGCTGTGCGAGCGTTCCGTAGATCACGACGCTCGCCTCGCCGAGCGCGCCGATCGCGTCGTCGGTGCACGCGATCCGTTCCCACGCGCGGTCGGTCACGAGCCGGTAGCGCGGTTCGCCGCGATCGTCGAGCACGACCTGGACTTCGCCGGTCGCGCGGTCGGGATCGATCTGGACCAGCGACGTGTCGACGAGGTCGCCGAGCTCGTCGAGCGCGCGCCGGCCCGGCTCGTCATCGCCGATGCGCGTGATCAAGCGCGCCCAGCCGCCGGCTTGGCCCAGATGCCACGCGACGTTGGTCGGAGCACCGCCGAGCTTGGCGCCGTCGGGAAACATGTCCCACAGCAGCTCGCCCCAGATGATGACAGCCTGATCCGTTGACATCGCGTGACTTAGTGTACACAATACACGATAACGATGACCGACGGCCTCGACGTGTACGGCGGTTCGCTGGCGCTCCTGACCGACTTGTACCAGTTGACGATGGCCTGCGGCTACTGGAAGGCGGGGGTTGCCGACCGCGAGGCGGTGTTCCACTTGACGTTCCGGCGAGCGCCGTTCGGCGGCGCCTATGCGGTCGCGGCCGGGATCGCGCCGGCGATTCGCTTTCTCGAGCGGCTGAAATTTTCGGCCGACGATGTCGGTTACCTGGCCGGGCTCGGGGACTCGACCAACGCGCCGCTGTTTCCGCGCGAGTTTCTCGACTATCTCGGCGCGCTGCGCTTCGCGTGCGACGTCGATGCGGTCGCCGAGGGCACGCTCGTGTTTCCGCACGAGCCGCTCGTGCGCGTGCGCGGTCCGATCTTGCAGGCGCAGATCGTCGAGACCGCGCTGCTCACGCTCGTCAACTATCAGACGCTCGTCGCGACCAAAGCTGCGCGCGTGTGCCAAGCGGCGCGGGGCGCCCCGGTGCTCGAGTTCGGGCTGCGTCGCGCACAAGGCATCGACGGCGGTCTCGGCGGCACACGTGCGGCGTACATCGGCGGCGTCGCCGCGACGTCGAACGTGCTCGCCGGCAAGCTCTTCGGCATGCCGGTGCGCGGCACGCACGCGCACAGCTGGGTGATGTTTCACAGCAGCGAGCTCGACGCGTTTCGCACCTACGCGCACGCGATGCCTGGCAACTGCACGTTGCTCGTCGACACCTACGACACGCTCACCGGCGTTCGCCACGCGATCGAGGTCGGCCGCGAGCTGCGCGCCGCCGGCCACGCGCTCGGCGGCATCCGGCTCGATTCCGGCGATCTCGCGCACCTATCGATCGAGGCGCGCCGCATGCTCGACGCCGCCGGCTTCACCGACACCAAGATCGTCGCCTCCAACGATCTCGACGAGACGCTGATCGGCAACATCATCGATCAGGGCGCGCGGATCGACGTGTGGGGCGTCGGCACCAAGCTCGTGACCGCGTATGACCAGCCGGCGCTCGGCGGCATCTACAAGCTCGGCGCGAGCCGCGACGAGCGCGGCGCCTGGCGCGACGCGATCAAGCTCAGCGAGCAGCCGATCAAGATCTCGAATCCGGGCGTGCTCGGCGTCAAGCGGCTGCGCAAAGCCGGCGCGCTCGTCGGCGACGCGATCTACGATTGCGAGCGCGGGCTCGTGGAGCCGATCGCGCTGCACGACATCGAGCAACTCGCGCAGGCGCCGATCGTTCCGAGCTACGATTCGATCGAGGATTTGCTGCATCCCGTGCTCCGCAACAGCAAGCGCGTCGACGCCGGCGGCGATCTCGAAGAGGCGCGCGCGCGTTGCCAGGCCGATCTCGCGGCGCTGTCGCCTCGCAGCAAGCGCTTTCTAAATCCGCAGCCCTACGTCGTCGGGCTCGACGATCACGTCCACGCGCGCAAGCTCGAGCTGATCGCGCAGGCGCGAGACATCGAGCACGCCCGATGACGCCGCTCGTGTTCACGACCGAGCCGTACGCGTATCTCGGCGACGCGATCGCGCGCGCGGGCGGCTGGGAGCTCGGCACGATCCATCGCGAGACGTTTCCGGATGGCGAGCACTACTGCCGCATCGAGACCGATCCGGCGGATCGCGACGTGATCGCGGTCGGCGGCACGATCGACGATGGGGCAACGCTCGCGCTCTACGATCTCGCGTGCGGGCTCGTCACCGAAGGCGCGTATCGCGTGCGGCTCGTGATCCCGTACTTCGGCTACTCGACGATGGAACGGTCGACCCGCGCCGGCGAGATCGTCACCGCGAAGACGCGCGCGCGGCTGTTGTCATCGATCCCGCAGGCGTCGCGCGGCACGCAGGTGTTCTTGCTCGACCTCCACGTCGCGTCGATCGCGCACTACTTCGAAGGCGGGATCCGGCCGGTGCATGTCTACGCCAAAGATCTCGTGACCGCCGAAGCTCGCCGGCTCGGCGGCGATGACTTC
>DATBAS010000105.1:0-83276 GCA_036271395.1 Kofleriaceae bacterium | reverse complement strand
GCCCGAGGCCGAGAAGCTCGAGATGCTCTTGCTCGTGATCGCGCTCGTCGGCGAGCGCGCGATCGGCGCGCTCGAAGACGCGATTCGCGGCTTGCCCGATGCCAGCCGCATTCGTGCGCGTGCGAAGTGGCAGCTGCAGCGCCGCGGCAGCGTGCCGACGGTGAGCGCACTGCGCGTCGCGCGCTCGACCGCGGTGATCGCTCCCGAGGATCGCGAGCGGCTGTGCGGTGTCGCCGCCGACGAGCTCGCCGCGCCGGCGAAGTTCGCGCGCTATGCCGAGCCGTTTTACTACGTGGTGTGGGCGCATCTCGTGCGCGGCTCGAACGATCCGGCGCGTGCGCGCGAGCTCGTCGCCGCGCATCCGGGATCGCAGCGGCTCGTCGGTGAGCTGCTGCTCGTCGAGCTCGCGCGGCGCGGGCGCGTCGCGCAGTTGTGCAGTACCGCGCGCGCGCTCGGTAAAGATGACTTCGGCGCGATGCAGCTCGCGTTGTGGGGACGGCCGTTCGCCGCGCTCGAGCTGGCCAGCGCGGCGCCGCAGCACACGCCCGAGCTGGTCTACGCGCGTGCGCTCGCGAGCTATCGCGCCGGCCGAGCGGATCTCGCGCGCCGGGTGCTCGCCGACGATCCGCCGGCAGCCGCGCTGGTCGCCGACGATGCCGCGCCGACGTTTCCAGGGCCGAACGAGCAATGGCTCGTCGCGCACGCGGCCGATTCGCGGCCGGCGCTCGTCGCGCTCGCGGGTGGGCTCGACGTGATCGCGGCGAATGGCAAGCCGGCGCCGTTCGACGCCGAGCCCGACGCGACGTCGTTCGAAGCGCTCGCCGCGCTCTCGCGCCGCGTCGATCGCTCGCTGGCCGGCGCGACGGTGTACGTCGCGGGCGAGCTCGAGTACATGGCGAAGCGCGCGCTCGCCGACCGCATCGCGAAAGCCGGCGCGCGGCTCGTCGGAGGGCCATTCCGCGGCACCGATTTCTACATCCGCGCGAAGAGCGCGCCGGCGGCGTTGATCGCGGAGCTCGAGCGCTACGGCGCGCGCCGGCTCGACGAGGCGGAGCTGTAGTGCCGACCATCCCGAAGCCGCATCGCATCGGCGTGCTCGCGCCCGACGTCAAGCTCGAAGGACCCGACACGGCGTACGAGCGCGAGGCCGCCGCGCTGATCTGGGTCGCGTGCATCGAGCTGTGCCAGCGCCACCCGCGGCTCGCCGTGCTCGATGCCGAAGCGACGCCGCTGCTCGCGCGCGACGGCCACTTCGCGCCGTATCCGGCCGGCCGCGGTGCGCATCCGACCGACGCGTTTTACGCGCCGACGCGGCGCGACGAGCTGATCTGGCTCGAGCTCTCGCTCGGCGCGAAAGGCGGCATCGTGCGGCTGCACGCGATCGGCCGCGACGGCAAGCAAGATTCGTTCGAAGCACTCGGGCGCTCGATCGGCGAGCAGATCCATCAAGCGATCGGCGCGTGGACGCAGGCGCGCGCGCTCGTCGCGCCGAGCGGCTCGATGCGCAAGCCCGAAGTCGTCACCGCCGAGGAGATCTTGGCGGTCGTGCGCTGCATCGGCCCGACACTCGTCGAGCAGGCGCGCGCGTGGACGCTGCCGAGCGCATCGCAGCCCGAGTGGGCGCTCCAGGTCGTCGCCGACGATCCCGACGACGAAGCGGGCGAGACGTTCGCGATGTCGGCATCGGCGATCGCGGCGGCGGCCGCCGTGACACCAAGCGACGAGCGCCGCCGCACGCTCGCGCGGCCGTTGCTCAATCGCCTGCCGCAGGCGTTTCGCGTGCAGGCGTTGCGCTTGCTCGAGCTCGCGCTGCACGACGATCTCACCGACGACCTGCTCGCCGCCGATCCCGAGCATCCGCAGGCTCGCTTCGCGAGGTTCGAGCGCTCGCGCGACATGCAGCTGCTGCGCGAGATCATCGCGAGCGCGCCGGGTTGGGCACGGCCGTACGAAGAGCTCGAGCCCGGCGAAAGCACGAGCGAGCTCGAATCGCGCGCGGCTGCGGGCATGGCGGCGGTGTGCCGGCCCGGATCGCTCGAAGCGCTCGAGACCAGCGCGGAGCGGCTCGCCGATGCCGGCCGGATCGACGAGGCGATCCGCTTGATGGAGCGCGCGGTGCGCACGCACCCCGACGATCCACGCGCGGGACTCGCGCTGCTCGCGTTCGACGAGCGCGCCGACCGGCCAGGCGCGTGGCTCGAGCGCGCGACGCGAGCGCGCCGCGATCACGGCTGCCCGACCGATCCGAGCCTGCCGTGGTATCCGGACCAGATCCACGTCGATCTGCGCGCCGCGAACGCGCTGCTCGGCGTCGGTCGGTTGGCAGAAGCAACGGCGTTGCGGGCGAGCCGGCTCGACGGGCGAGCGAGCGAATGGCCGAATCACACCAAGCAGCTCGCGCGTTGGCGATCCGATCCGAAGCTCGCGGCGTGGTCGTACGCGCGCGAAGCCGCACATCGCGGTGACGAAGCTCGCGTGCTCGCCGGCTTCGATCGCGCGCGGCCCGAAACGCCCGCGGACCTCGCCGCGTTCCTCGATGCGCTCGTCGCGATGGGCCGCGAAGACGACGTGCCGTTCGCGTGGGCGCAGCTCGGTCTCGGCCTCGGGCTCGGCAGAGCGCCACACGCTTCCGTCGCGCGGCTTGCCGCATGTCGCGCGTTGACCGCGGTCGGCGAGCATCGCCGCGCCCTCGAGGAGCTGTGGACCGTCGAGCTCACCGATCCCGGCCGCGACGATCAGGTCGCGCTCGCGCGGTGCGCGCTCGTGATGTCGGGAACGCCGATCGAGGTGATCGAGACCGCGCTCGGCGAGCGCATCGCGATCGGCGCACCGACGCTCGCGCGCAGGATGGCGCGCGTGATCGCCGATTTCGTCCCCGCGGCGGCGAAGAGCGGGCTCGTCGCGCGCGCGCTCGGCAAGGTCGCGCCGATCGAATTCGATCCGACGTGGCTGGCGCATTTTTCATCAGAGACGCGTGGCCGCCGCCAGATCGACGAGCTGTTCGACGAGCTCGGCAAGCTGCGCAAAGGCGCGCCGTCGGGATTCGAGATCGCCGACGAGCTCGCCCGCGGCGATCGGTTGGTCGAGCGCTGGCTCGATGTCGTCGTCGGCGCCGCGCCAACCGGCGAGCGCGTGCCGCTCGCGCAAGCGGCGGCGTACACCGCGGCGCAAGCGATCACGCGGTACCTGGCGGCGACGACGACGGCGCCGACGACGCTCGCCGGTGCGCTCCGCACGGTCGCCGCAGAGGCACTCGCGCTCGTGCGCGTTCACCGCGACGCGCTCGGCGATCGCGAAGCCCGCGCGCTGCTCGGCTCTCTCGATCCGTTGCTGCGCCGCATCGATCGTTGGATCGGATCGACCTGGCTCGCCACGGCCGAGCGCAGCGTCGGCGTCGACGAGCGCGCGGCCGGCGATGTCGTCGGTTTCTTCAAAGAGTTTCCGACGGTGTCGACGCGCATTCTCGGGCCCGAAGAGATCGCGGTGCTCGCGTGGTCGATCGCGCGGCTGCATCGCGAACGGCCGCCTGGATGGGCGGGAAAAGTCGCGGCGCAGGCGTCGCGGCTCGCGCTGCATACCGGCACCGCGGCGCTCGACGAGTGGGCCGATGCAGTCGCCGCGCAACTCGCGGCGCGCGAGCTCGAGACCGACGACGCGATCGACGCGCTGCACACCGCGAGCTATCTCGGCGACGGCGTGACCTCGACACCGACCGTGCACACCGCGCGCGCGCTGTTCGATGCCGGCCGCGCCCCGGCGGCGCTCGCGGTCGTGTTGCGCGCGAGCGGGCCGATTCGAGCCGCCACATTGCGCGAGCCGTGGACGCGTTCCGCCGTCGAAGTGCCGTTCGACTTCGACAAAGCGCTCACCGCCGCGACCGCCGCACTCGGTGCGGGCGAACCGGCGCGCGCCGAAAAGCTCGCGCGCTGGGCCGCCGCGGTCGATCCGGCCAGCAGCGACGCGCAGCGCGTGCTTGGCTTCGCGCTCGCACAACAGGGCAAGCTCGTCGACGCGTTCGAGCGCTTGACGCGTGGCACCGGTGAGCTCGCATCGGGGTTGCTCGCGAGCATGCTCGTCCAGCGCGGCAAGCTCGCCGATGCGCTCGCGATACAGGGCTACGCGAGCCGGTGGTACACGCGCGCCGATGATTGGCTCGTCTACGCGCGCACCGCCGACGACGCCGGCGATCCTCCACGCGCCGCGCGAGCGCGCGCGAAGGCGCACGACCTCGATCCGTCGGTCGAGATCGGCGAGGTCGAGCCCGCCGCGCGGGACCTGATCTACGCGCAGCTCGAAGCCGGCGATCACGAAGCGGCCGCGTCGCGCGCTCACGATCCGAGCTGGCGCATTCGCCGCGTCGCGTTGCGGGCCGCGCGGTTCCGCGAGCCGAACGAGAGCCACCTCGCGGTCACGGCACGCGCGCGGGCGGCGGCGTTCGCGGTGCTCGCCGAGACGACCGGCACGATGGATCGCGAGGCGCTGCTCGCGCGCGGCTTCGCGTTGCAGATCCGCGAGCAAGCGTACTTCGCGCGCGATCCGGTCGCGCAGCTCGGCGAGCGGATGACGCCGGCGCAGCTCGTCGCGGAGCTCGTGGCGCGTGGCGCGGTCGCGGGCACCGTCGTCGATGCGGCCATCGAGCCGCGCTTCGAAGATCGCGTGGTCCTCGCCGGCGGCAAGGTCTCGCGCGTGAGCGACTATGTCGCACTGCTGCGCGATCTCGCGGCGTTGTCACCGCTCGAGGCGCTCGCGCAATTCGATCTCGACGACGCGGGCTACCACGAGGTCAGCACGGCATGGGCCGCCGCGCTCGACGCCGATCCATCGTTGATGCGCGCGATCAGCGCGGGCCTCGCGAAGCGCTGATCACGGGCCCTTGAATGCGAGCGCCTCGATGGCCCACGGCGTCGACGTGTTGGTCGCGGTGATCGCGTGCGCGCCGGGTGCGGCGTAGGTCGCGTCCTCGGTGACGTCGCCGTTGATGGTCGAGCGAGCCATGAAGCCGGTGCCGGCGCTCGCGGTCGCCGCTTCGGAGATCGCGTACGCGAATACGAGCTCGTGATCGATGTGCGTGTCGATCTGCACCTCGATCGCGTCGATCCCCGCCGAGCTGCCGGTATTGGTCGCGGACGTGTCGAACGGGTCCGCGCCGATGTTCGCGTATTCATGCACGCGCACGGCGGCATCGTCGGAACCATCGAGCTCGACGGTCACCGTGTTCGACCCGCTCTCGGTCGAGATCGCCCACGCGACGTACACCGGCGACGTCGCCGCGGTCACGAGCTCCGGCAGGGTCACGAACGAATCGGCATTCGAGTCGGTGATCGCGACGAGGCCGTGCGAGTTGGTGCCGACCGCGACGACGAGCAAGTTGCCGGTCGCGACCGGGCTGGCGTACGCCACCGAGAACACCGAGCTCGAGTCGGCGAGGTCGGCGAGCTGCACGAACACCGGCGCGCCGTGCGACGCGTCGGCGCTCGCGGCATCGCGGGCCGGCGATGCGGTCGGGTCGAAGCCGAGCCGCCCACACGCCACCAGCGCCAAGCCCACCACTACACAGCGCACGGCGCGATCTTACTACTCGCGGTTTACGCTCGGGAATGCTTAAGCCGACGTCCAGCCGCCGTCGACGACCAGCGTCGAGCCGGTCGTGAACGACGCGGCGTCGCTGAGCAGGTACGTCGCCGCACCCGCGATCTCGCTCGGCTGTGCGTGACGCGCGAGCGGTGTCCGGTTGACCACGTGATCGCGCAGCATCGGGTTGCCGACGATCGCCGAAGCGAACTTGGTCTCGACGAGCCCCGGCGCGATCGCGTTGACGCGGATCTGCGAGCCACCGAGCTCGAACGCGAGCGTCTGGGTCATGCTGATCACCGCGGCTTTCGTGGCGCCGTAGATGCCTTGCATCGGCGCGGCGCGCAGCCCGGCGACGCTCGCGACGTTGACGATCGACCCGCCGCCGCCGCGCGTGCGCGCGTGCTTGACGAACGCGCGCGCGACGTAGAGATAGCCTCGCACGTTGACCTCGATCGTCTTGTCGATCGCGGCGTCGGGCGTGTCGAGCAGCGGGCCGAAATACGGGTTCGTCGCCGCGTTGTTGACCGTACCGTCGACCCGGCCGAACTTCTCGATCGCTTTGGCGAACAGCGCGTCGACCTCATCGGCCTTGCCGGTGTGGCACGCGAATGCGGCGGCGTGATCGCCGAGCGCGGCCGCGACCCGATCGAGATCGGCTTGCTTCCGGGACGCGAGCACGACCCGAGCGCCGCTCTCGACGGCCGCGTGTGCGATCGCTTCGCCGATGCCGCGGCTCGCGCCGGTGATGAGGATGACCTTGCCCTGCAACATGCCGACGACCGTATCAGGTAGGTTGTGCGCGATGGAGTTGCGCGTGACCGATGTCAACGCTCGCGCGATTCGCACGACCGGTGACTACGTCCTGTATTGGATGATCGCGGCGCGGCGCACGACGTACAACTTCGCGCTCGATCGCGCTCGATCGCGCGCGTCAGCTCGCAACCCAGCTCGACAAACCGCTCGCGGTGCTCGAGCCGCTGCGCGCCGGCTATTGCTGGGCCAGTGACCGCCACCACGCGTTCGTGATCGAAGGCATGCGCGACAACGCGGCCGCGTTCGAGCGCGCGAACATCGCGTACGTGCCGTATGTCGAGCCGGAGCCAGGCGCAGGCGAAGGCCTCCTGGCCGCGCTCGCCAGCCACGCGTGTGCCGTCGTCACCGACGAGCAGCCCGGCTTCTTCTTGCCGCGCATGGTTGCCTCGGCCGGTCCGCAGCTCGACGTCAAGCTCGAGCAAGTCGACGGCAACGGCCTGTTGCCGCTGCGCGCTGCCGGCCGTGCGCTCACGACCGCGGCGTCGTTTCGCCGCGAGCTTCAGAAGACGCTCGCGCCGCATCTCGCGCGATTTCCAGCCGCAAAGCTGCCGCGCGCGAAGCTGCCGCGCGCGAAGCTGCCGCGGTTGGCGACGTGGCGGTCGGCCGCGGTCGAATCCTCGCTTGAGGCGCTCGCGAGGCTACCGACCGATCACGCGGTTGCACCGGTCGGCTATCGCGGCGGCTCGTCGGCGGCGAGAAAGGTTGTGCACGATTTAATTGCACACAAGCTTTCTCGCTACGCCGATGACCACAACGATCCCGATCGCGACGGCGCGAGCGGGCTCTCGCCGTATCTGCATTTCGGTCACGTCTCGGCACACGAGGTCGCGGCACGGGTGTGGGCCGAAGCCGATTGGGATCCGTCGAGGCTCGCCGGCGCGAAGGTCACCGGCAGCCGCGAGGGTTGGTGGGGTCTGCCGCCGAGCAGCGAGGCATTCCTCGACGAGCTCGTGACCTGGCGCGAGCTCGGCGACGGCTTCTGCCACTATCGCGACGACTGGGCACGTACGGCTCGTTGCCGGCGTGGGCGCGCGCGACGCTCGACAAGCACGCAAACAACCCGCGCGGCGAGCGCTACACGCGCGCCGAGCTCGAGCGCGCCGAGACCGCGGATCCGATCTGGAATGCTGCGCAGCGCCAGCTCGTCGGCGACGGCCGCATTCACAACTATTTGCGCATCTCGAATGGTCGCCGTCGCCGCGTGCTGCGTTCGACACGCTGGTCGAGCTCAACAACAAGTACTCGGTCGATGGCCGCGATCCGAATTCGAACTCCGGCATCTGCTGGACGCTCGGCTTGCTCGATCGCGCGTGGGGCCCGGAGCGGCCCGATCTTCGGCACGATTCGGTACATGTCGTCCGCGTCGACGAAGCGCAAGCTCGAGCTCTCGGCATACCTGGCGCGCTGGTCGTAGACTCCGAGCATGGCCCACCGTCTGACGAGCGCCACGATCGACGATGAAGTCGCGCTGCGCGAGCTGATCGGCGAACCGCTCGCGACGACGCGGGCGAAGATCGTCGATCGCCTCACGCCACACACGCGGCGATTCGTCGAGCTGGCACCGTTCGCGTGCATCGCGACGGCGGATCGCGACGGAACCTGCGACGTCAGTCCGCGCGGCGACCCGCCCGGTTTCGTGCGCATCCTCGACGATCGCACGCTGCTCGTGCCCGATCGCCCGGGCAACCGACTGGCCGATACGCTGCGCAACATCCTCGCGAACCCGCGCATCGGGATCTTGTTCGTGATCCCCGGCATCGGTGAGACGTTTCGCGTCAACGGCCGCGCGACGCTGGTCACCGACGTTGCGTTGCTCGCGCCGAGCGCCGTGGAAGGTAAGCCGCCGAAGCTCGGCATCCTCGTCGACATCGACGCCGCGTACACGCAATGCCCGAAGGCATTCATCCGCTCGCAGCTTTGGGATCCGGCCAAGTTCGCCGGACCGGGCGTGTTGCCGTCCAGTGGCGAGATCTTGCAGGGCATCATCGGCGACGAGTTCGACGGCGACGACTACGATCGCGTCCGCGCCGAACGTTACGCGCGCCGCGACGGCATGCACTAGCCGATCGCGATGACTGGCCGATCCGTGGCGACCGGTACGTACGCGCCCGTCGCACGGCGTACGCGCGCGACGACGACGCCAACGGCTGGCTCTGGCTCTGGCTCGCAAGCGTCGACGCACGTGGCGTCGATCGCGTCGGCGACGACCTCTGCGTCGTCGAGAATCTTCAGATCGATGCGTCGAGTGCCCTTTGCGAGAGCTTTCTGCATCAGCGAGCGATCCACGCTTCACCGTGACACGCACACCGATGGGAGATCGAGAACAATTCGATGTGGTCGGCGTCGGCGTCGCACGCGCGACTTCTCCGAAGGCACATCGACCGGATCGAAAACTTGTCGAGTCTCGTCGGGGCTTGACGCGTCGTGTTAATCGGGCCATAAACTGAATGACGGTTCATTCAGTTTTAGGAGCCCGACCATGGCGCAGCAGAACTACTACAAGGCCAACCTCCGCGACCTCGCGTTCTTGGTGTTCGAGCAGTTCCACCTCGACGATTTGCTCGGCAAAGCGCCGTACGCGAACTGGGGTAAAGACGAAGTGCTCGCCGTGTTCGAAGAGGCCTACGGCTGGGTGCAAAAGTATCTCGGGCCGATCAACACCAGCGGTGATGAAACAGGCTGCACGCTCGACAACGGCCAGGTTCACGTGCCGCCGGGCTTCAAAGAAGCGTGGAAGGCGCTGTTCGAAGCCGGCTGGCGCACGCTCGCGGTCGAAGAGGCGCACGGCGGTCAAGCCGGCCCGTTCACGCTCGCGATGCTCGTCGAAGAGTTCATGTGCGGGTCGTGCACGTCGTTCAACATGTATCCGGCGCTCACGCAGGGTGCCGCCGACGTCATCCTCGCGTTCGGCACGAAAGACCAGGTCGATCGCTACGTACCGAAGATGTTCGATGGCTCGTGGGCCGGCACGATGTGCTTGACCGAGCCGCAGGCCGGCAGCGACGTCGGCTCGGCGGCGACGATCGCGACGAAGCGGCCCGACGGTAACTACGACATCAAGGGCACGAAGATCTTCATCTCCGGCGGCGATCAGGACATGACGCCGAACATCGTGCACATGGTGCTCGCGCGCACGCCCGACGCACCGGCCGGCACGAAGGGGCTCTCGCTGTTCATCGTGCCGAAGCGTCGCGCGGACGGCACGTCGAATGACGTCACGACCACCGGCATCGAGCACAAGATGGGCATCAAAGCGTCGGCCACGGCGCAGCTCGCGTTCGGCGACAACGGCAACTGCGTCGGCGAGCTCGTCGGCGCGACGGAGCAAAAGGGCATGTCCCAGATGTTCCACCTGATGAACTACGCACGCATCGGCGTCGGCATTCAGGGCCTGTCGCTCGCGTCGTCGGCGTACTTGAACGCGCTCGAGTACGCGAAGGAGCGCAAGCAGGGCAGCTCGATCAAGCACTGGAAGGACGCGACCGCGCCGCGAGTGCCGATCGTCGATCACCCCGACGTGCGCCGGATGTTGCTCGACATGAAGTCGCGCGTCGAAGGCATTCGCGCGCTGTCGGTGAAGCTCACGATGCACATCGATCGTCATAACGCGATCACGAAGAGCGGCGTGTCCGGCGGCGACGCGACAGCCGCCGAGTATCACCAGGGCCAAGTCGATCTGCTCGTGCCGCTGCTCAAGGCGTACGGCAGCGATCAGGCGTTTCAGATCTGCGCGACCGCGATCCAGGTCTACGGCGGCGCCGGCTTCTTGCGCGACTGGCCCGTCGAGCAGTACTGCCGCGACTCGAAGATCTTCTCGATCTACGAAGGCACGAACCACATCCAAGCGATGGACCTCGTCGGCCGCAAGCTGATGCAGCGCGGCGGCGCGAACGTGCAGGCGTTCACCAAAGACATCGGCGCGTTCGTCGCGGCGAACAAGGACCACGCGGCGCTCAAGACCGAGATCGCGGTGCTCGCGCAGGCGATGGAAGCGATGACCACGACCGGCGCGAAGTTCCTGATGTGGTTCGGCGGCGGCAAGCTCGAGATGGTGCCCACCGTCGCCAATCGCTTCCTCGAGATGATGAGCGAGCTGACGATCGGTTGGCTGTTGCTCGAGCAGGCGGTGATCGCCGAGGCTGCGGCCGCCAAGCTCGGCGCAGATCATCCGGACCGAGCGTTCTACGCCGGCAAGAAGTTTGCGGCGCAATACTTCGCGAACAACGTGCTGCCGGGCGTCGCCGCGAAGGCGCAGCTGATCGCGCGCGAGGATCGCGCGGCGCTCGACATCCCGCTCGAAGCGTTCGCGCCGGCGTGACATAGTTCGGCGCATGCGCGCTTGGTTGCTGATCGCCGCCGCATGTGGTGGCGCATCACCGACCCCGCCCGTCGCGGTGACATCGCCGGGTCGCGCGATCGCGAAGACGAGCTGCGCGGATGCGGGCGTGATCTTGCGCGGCGTCGTCGAGGCTCCGTCGCCGGAAGCCGGCCCGGACCGCGAAGCCGCCATCGCGCACGCGTGTGCCGACGATCACTGGTCGGCCGCGGCGCTCGAGTGCATCGGCGCGAGCCGCACGCCGCTCGCGTGCCTCGACAAGCACCTATCGCCGCAGCTCGTCGCGAGCTATCAGATCGCGCTCGCCGAGTGGGCCGCCAAGTACGAAGCGTCATCGGACATCGACGCGCTGGTGCCCAAGCTCGCGTGCGACGACGCGATCGGCGCGGTCGATCGCATCTCCGACGACGTCACGGTCGAGCGCGACGAGGTGCTCGCGGCGCGCAAACGCGCCGTCGCCGTACGGTGCGCGTCGGGTTGGAGCCAAGAGGCACTGCTCTGCCTCGCGAGCCCGAACGCGCCGACGGATGCGCTGACCAGCTGCATCGCGCGCGAGACCGACAAGGACGAGCTCGCGGCGGATCTCGCGGCGATCGCGGCGCATGCGAACGCGATCGCGGCGGCGAAGCGGAAACCCGCGTCGATCACGTGCGCGAAGGTCGTCGCCGCGTACTACGCCGACGCGAGCTGGAAGGGTGCGCTCGGCGAGCTGACACCCGCGGCTCGCAAGCAAGCGATCGCCGGGTCGCGCGCCGCGATGTTGCGCGCGTGCACGACCGATGCGTGGACCGACACGCTGCGCGCGTGTCTCGCGACCGGCGGGGACGCGACGTGCTTCTCCGACGCGGGCGTGACCTCGCGCTGGGGCTACCCCGCGTTCGAGCTCACCACGTCGTCGCTGCCGCCCGAATGCGACGAGGTCCGGCTGCTCGCAGCCACGCTCGCGCGTTGCACGGCAGTGCCGCCGCCGACGCGCAGCGCGATCGCCGAGTCGCTGAACCGGCTCGAGCACCACGCGCAGGACGACGACGTGCGCAACCAGTGCGCCACCCTCGCAGACACGCTGCGCGGCACGCCGGGCTGCTAGTTAGCCACCGTCTACGGCACGGTGAGCTCGCGGTAGAGGAGAGAGACCCGCGAGCCCGACCGTGCAAGACAATCCTCCGCGATAACGGACGCCTCGTCAAGCGGAAAAATCCAGCCATATTTTCGGTAGGATAACCAGGTGACCGCCGAGCTCGAGCTGACCGTGATCCAGCCGGCGGCCGAGCTCGGGTACGTCGCGGCCTTCGCGATCACCGACGAGCTCGTCCATGCCGCCGGCGGCACGTCGAGCGCGGTGCCCTTCGTCGTTGCATCGTCGAACGCGCGACGCTTCGAGACCATGACCACCCCGCGCCAGCTCGGCTTGCGCGGCATCGCCGTGCATCGCGGCGAGCTGTGGCTCTGCGGCGAGTTCGGCCAGCTCGCGCGCTCGAGCGATCACGGCGCGACGTGGAAGCTGGTGCCGACGCAGACCGATGCATGCATGTTCGCGGTCGCGTCGATCGGCGACGAGCTGTGGCTCGCGGGCGATCGCGGATTTTGTGCGCGGATGCGCGGCGACGTGGTCGAGCCGCTCGATCTCGGCACGCGTGCGCGACTCGCAGCGATCTACGAGCATGATGGCAACGTGATCGTCGTCGCGCGCGACGGCGTGCTCCATCGCTGGCGCAGCGGCGAGCTCAAGGCCGTGCCGACCGGCGCGACCACGGGGTTGACCGGAGTCGCGATCACGAAGCGCGGCACGTGGATCGCCGTCGGTGATCGCGGCTTCATCACGCGCTCGCCCGACGGCGCGTGGTTCTCGCGATCGGCGAGCGGCACCGATGTAGATCTCGAGTCCGTGCTCGCATTGCCCGACGGCCGTATCGTGATCGTCGGCGATCGCGGCGCGATCCTGATCTCGACCGACGACGGCCGAACCTGGCATCCGCACGCGGCGGAGCTGAGCGCGCACTTGTGGACGCTCGCGCGGTTCGGCGATGGCGTGCTGATCGGCGGCGATGCCGGGCTGATCGCGAAGCTCGCGCCCGCCGGCGATGCAACGTGGGCCGATCGACCGGACGTGTTCGTCCAGCGCGATGCGTGGATCGCGGTTGGCCCGGAGGGTTTCGTCGAAGCGTCGCTCGCGGCGATCCTCGAGGACGAGCCGCCGGATGATGACGACGACGGCGATGATGACGACGACGACGAGGACGATGACGACGGCGACGGCGATGCCGACGGCGACGGCGACGGCGACGCCGACGACACGGAGGGCGAAGTGTTCCACACGCGCGCGTTCGCGGCGGCGTACGGCATCGAGGCAGCACCCGAGCTCGTCGCGCTCGATCGCGCGCTCGCGAATCGCCGCGTGCTCGGGCTCGCGCTGCGGTTCGCGCCGCCGCGCGGCAACGGGTTCGAGCGGCTCGTCGTGCGCGAGCAACACGATCCGTACTCGACGGCGCTCGCGGAAGCCTTCGCCGGTGTCGTCGCGCTCGGCGGCGGCCATTGTCTCGAGCTGTACGGCTGGGATGCGCCGCGCCAGGTGTTGCGCTTCGACGCGAACGCGCAGACGCTCGCCGTCGTCGCGGATTCGCTCGACAGCTTCGCGTACGCGGCGGTGGTCGCGCGCAAGCGGCTCGACGGCGACCGTGGCGAGCTCGCGGCGCGAGCGCTCGCAGGCCGCATCTCGCCCGATGATCCCGAGCGACGCGACACCGAGTTCTTGCTGTGTCGCGCGCGGTGGCTGCGCGCGCTGTTGCGCGGCGAACGCCGAGTCGCGGACCTGTTCGACGCGGACTTGAACCAGATCGTGCCCGCCGATCAGCTGCGCGCGCGGCTCGCCGCGTGCGAGCGCTACGTGCCGACCGCGTTGTACTCGCTGTGGCGCGCGTTCTGGTTCGAAGAGCCCGAGCTCGCACGCTATCTCGAGATCGCGCGCGCGCATCGCGCCGGGCTCGTGCGCGACGCCGCGGCGCTCGTCGACGAGTTGCTCGGTGGCCGCAATCAGCTCGGCGCGATCGACGATGTTCGCGGCCATCGCGCCGCGTTTCGCGCGCTCGGCCTCGAGCCACGGCGCACGAGCCGCGCCGCCGAGGAGCTCGCCTCGGCACCGCGCGCGCGGTGGACCGAGCTCGCGTGGCGCGCGATCGACGACGCCGATGCGCTGCGGGTCGTGCTCGAGCAGTCGGTGTTCGCGGATCACGTCGGCGCGCTGACCGCGCTACGCGATCTGCCGGAGCACGATCGCCGGATCGCGATCCCGAAGCTCGCCGATCGGTTGCCCGCCGAGCTCGAGCCGGTGCTCGTCGGCAGCTTGCTGCGTATCGATCCGGGAGAGCTCGCGGTCGCACCGCGCGACGAGGTCGGTGACGAGCGCGTGCGTGTCGCGCTGCGCATGACCGAGCGCGCGATCCGGCTCGCACCCGCGGATGGCGCGATCCAGCATGCGCACGCGATGCGGATGATCGATGCGGACGAGGCCGGTTTGGCCGGCAAGCTCGACGCGCTGCTGCGCGCGGCGACCGCGCTCGAGCCGAGCGTGCGCGTCAAGATCGCGCTCAGGCTCGCGAGCTCGCCGCGGCTCGGCGTCGCCTTGGATGCGGCGGTCGCAGCGAGCGACGAGCTCGCGAGCGACGACCTGCTCGACCTCGCGGAGCTGATCTTGCGGCGCGCGCCCGATCGCTTCGCCGCGTTGAGCGTGCCCGATGACGTCGATGCGCTGTGCGCGCTCGCCGGCACCGCCGTCGCCGCGTCGCAACGCGCGCACGCGCTGGCGTTGTTCGAGCGCTTGCTCGCGCTGCCGATTCCCGATGGCGGCGACGCGCGCGGCAACTACCTGCACGCGCTCGATCAAGCGCGCGCGATCGAAGCATTCGACATCGCGGCTCGTATCGCCGACCGCGCGCAGCCGATCGGGCCGCAACACCCCGACCTGTTCCACTCGGCGGCGCGCGCGTACGCGGCCGTCGGCGAATACGGCAAGGCGTTCCAGCAGGTCAAGCTCGCGTTCGAGCACGACTATGCGCGGCTCGGCCAAGTCGAGACCGACGAGCACCTCGGTCCGGTGCGCGAGCTGCCGGAGTTCAAGGCGCTGTTTCAGGACTGGCACGCGCGTCAGGACGGCAACTGATGCGCGTCGAGCTCGATGGCCTCGAGCCGCGCCCGAGCGATGCCGATCCGGTGTTCGCGTTCTTCGTGGTGCAGCTCGTCGAGCCCGTCGATCGCGACGGCTTGCTCGATGTGGTCCGCGCCGTCGCGTCGCTGATCCCAGACGTCGAGGAGTTCATCGCCGAATTCCCCGACCAGCTGGAAGGCGAGCTGCAGCTCATCGCGATCCCGTGGGTCGTTCCCGACGATGCGACCGACGTGCGCGACCAAGCCGAGGTCGTCGACGCGGCCTCGGCGGTGGGTGTGATCGCCGCGTGGTTCTTTCAGACCGGCGAGCAGCCGACGCTGCTCGACGAAGTCGAGTTCCCGCTCGATGACGTGCCGTTGCCCGATCCGAACGACCTCGGGCTGTCGATCAAGCTCGCCGGCGAGGAGATGCCGGGCGAGAACACGGTGCTGCTCGCGTTTCACACGCTCTGGCTCGCGCCGTATCAAGGCCGTTATCGCGACACCGCGATCGCGATCGATCGCGATCATCGCGCGGCGCAGCTGTGGGTGCAGCGCCTCGACGCACCCGATGCGATCGCGCACCTCACGTGGATCGCCGCGATGCTCGATCGCGTGCTGCCGATCGTGCACGCGCGATTCGGCACGCGCGGCGATGATGCGTTCGTGCTGGGCGGCAACCCGCTGCGCGGCTTGTATGCCGATGGCGGCGAGCTCGCGATCGACACGTGGCTCGCCGATCAAACCGAGTGGAGCGATGACGAGATCGCGCGCATGTTGTGCGAGCTCGCCGATGACATCGCGGCCGGCACGGCGATGGAGCCGCGCAACGTCGCGCCGGCCGAGGATGTCCGCGATCACCACGGCGTCGCGCGTTACGCCGGCGATGTGCTGGTCGCGCGCGCGCGGATGAATCGGCTCGACGCACGCGCACTGCCGGCGCTGTTGCCTGCCGCGTCGCGGCGCCGCGAGGTTGCCGAGCTCGCGGCCGTGATCGGCGATCGCCGTGCGGTGCCGGAGCTCGCGCTCGCGCTGGCTTCGCCGACGGCGGCGGCCGCGGCGCGTGCGCTCGGCTCGCTCGGCGATCCGGCCGCGGCGCCGGTGCTGTCGACGGTGATGGCGTCCGACGCGCACGAGGCGGCGGTGCGGATCGCGGCGGCGCGCGCGCTCGCGTTCGGCCCGCTCGCGCAAAGTCGATCGTCGCCGCAACGCGCCGAAGCCGCGCGTATCGTCGCCGAGCTCGCCGACGACAAGCTCGCCGCGGCAGCCGCTGCTGCGTTGACGGGCAACGCCGCGCCCGAGCTCGCGCCTCTGCTGCATGCGGCGCTGACGTCGGTCGGCGCCGATCACGACACGACGTGCGAGCAGCTGCGCGCCGCGCTCGAGGTCGCCGCTGCGTTTTCAGATCGCGTGCGCGCCGCCGATCTCGCCTGGATCACGCGATTCGCCGAGCCCGAGCTGCGCGCCGCGGCGCATGCGGTGCTCGCTGCGATCGGCTCGCCGCTGCCGTACGCGCCGATCTTCGACGCGGCAGCCTCACACGAGCTCGACGACCTCGAGCTGATCCGCGCGCTCGCCGAGCCGCACGTCGTCGGCCGCGCCGCGCTGATCGACGAGGCCGGTACGCGCAACCTCGCGGGCGCGCGCCGGCCGATCGTCGGTGCGTGCAGCGACGTGATCGCACGCGCGCGATCCGGCACCGCGAGGCTCCTGCACCACGACGCCCGCGTGATCGAGTCCGGCGTGGCCGCGCTGCGCGACGAGCGCGACGACGAGATCATCGCGCTGTTCGATCGCATGCTGCGCAACGCGAACGTCCACGTCAAATGGGAGCTGATGCAGGACCCGCCGATCGACGCGCGGCTGATCGGCGGCATGTTTCACGTCGCCGGCGAGCGCTGGGGATGGCAAGAGCTCGCCGCCAAGCGCTGGCTCGCACGGTTCTCGAGCCACGACAGCTACAAGCTCGCGTACGCGGCGGAGCACGAGCGCGACGACGAGGTTACGAATTGATCGATCGCGAGCGCGACTACGCGGTCGAGCTCGAGCTCGAGGACGCCGACGATGCGAGCTCGATCGCCGCGCGACTCGCCGCGCAGCTCGGCGAACCCATCGACCGCCTGCCGCCGCTCGAAGTGCGCAAGCGCTCGATCGACGCGCGGCGCGGCCGCGTGCGGTTCCATCTCACCGTCGGCGTCGCGACCGAGCATGTGCGGATCGGCGGTGCGCCGTTGCGCGAGACCTCCGGCGAGCCGGTCGTGATCGTGGGCGCCGGGCCGGCCGGCTTGTTCTGCGCGTACGAGCTCGCGCGTGCCGGCGTGCCGGCGATGATCGTCGATCGCGGCAAGCCCGTGCAAGCTCGCCGCCGCGATCTCAAGGGCCTCACGCAGCACGGTCGAGTCGATCCCGATTCGAACTACTGCTTCGGTGAAGGCGGCGCGGGGACGTACTCCGACGGCAAGCTCTACACGCGCTCGCACAAGCGCGGCGACGTGCGCGACGTGATCGAGCTGCTCGCGCTCCACGGTGCGCCGCCGGGCATCCTCGTCGATGCGCGGCCGCACATCGGCTCCAACAAGCTGCCGAAAGTGATCACCGCGATGCGCGAGGCGCTCGCGAAGGTCGGCACGCACATCGAATTCGACACGCGCGCGACGGAGCTCGTCGTGCGTGATCGTCGCGCGATCGGCGTGCGCACGCACTCGGGCAAGGAGTTGATCGGCCGCGCCGTCGTGATCGCGACCGGCCACTCCGCACGCGACGTCCACGCGATGCTCGAGGCCGCACACGTCACGCTCGAAGCCAAGCCGTTCGCGATGGGCGTGCGCATCGAGCATCCGCAGCCGCTGATCGATCGCATCCAATACGGGCGCGCCGCGGGCCACGCGAAGCTGCCGGCCGCGCCGTATCGGCTCGCGTTCACGCCCGACGATGGCCACGGCGTGTTCAGCTTCTGCATGTGCCCGGGCGGCTGGATCGTGCCGGCATCGACCGAGCCGGACGGGCTCGTCGTCAACGGCATGAGCTTGTCGAAGCGCGATTCGCCGTACGCGAACTCGGGGCTCGTGATCGCGATCGAGCTCGCCGATCTCGGCGGCGACTCGCCAACCCGCGGCGTCGACCTACAGCGCCGGCTCGAGCGCGCGGCGGCGGCAGCCGGCGGCGGCCTGTTGCGCGCGCCGGCGACACGCGCGACCGACTTCGTACGCGGCAAACCATCGACGACCGTGCCGGCGACGAGCTACGAGCCGGGCTTGGCCGCGACCGATCTCGGCGACGTGCTCGATGCGACCGGTCTGCCGCTCGCGCAGCGGCTGCGCGACGCGCTCGTGCAGTTCGATCGGCAGATGCGCGGCTACGTCACCGAAGAGGCCGTGCTCGTCGGCGTCGAGTCGCGCACGTCGTCGCCGGTGCGCGTGCCGCGCGACAACGAGTCGCTCGAATCGCCCGATCTGGCGGCGCTGTATCCGTGCGCGGAAGGTGCCGGCTACGCGGGCGGCATCGTGTCGGCGGCGCTCGACGGCGTTCGCGTCGCGCGTTCGATCATTCAGCGGGGATCGAGTGATGCTCGTGCGTGATGATCCAACCGCCGTCGCGCTTGCGTAGGCCCATCGTCAGCCGGAAGTCGAGCGGCAGTCGCTTGCCGTGCTCGTCGGTCGTCACGCAATGACCGACCGCGGTCGCGAACGCGACGTCGGCGCCGGCGGTGACCTCGATGTCGGTGAAATCGAACTTCACGGGCGCCTCGGCGAGCGTGTAGAACGTGTCCCACGTCTGCATGTACGCGTCGAGACCGCGCGATTGGAACGGCAGCGGCACGTCGAACATCAAGACATCGTCGGCGTGATCGCGGCGGATCTCGGCGAGATCGCCGTCGCGCACGGCCTTGCTCCAGCGATCGATGAGGCTGCGGATCGCTGCTTCGTCTGTGCTCACAGCACGAGTCTTAGCCCGAACGCCAAGCTCGCCGCCGGCTCCGGCGACAGGTTCACTTGCGAAAACACTTTTAGCGCCCACAAGTTGATCTGCACGCCGGCGAGCCCGTAGAAGTTGCCGGGGCTCGCCGTGTTGTTCGCGGCGCCGGAGATCGTCACGGTGCCGACGCTGGTGCCATCGGGCGTCTTCATCGTGCCGTTCAAGTTCGCATCGAGGTACGCCTTACCCTCGGTGAAGTCGAAGCCGAGCCCGGCGTAGAAGCTGAACAGCTCGACGAGGCGAAAGCCGGTCGTCAACTCGATCGGCACGGTCAGCGCGTTCGACTTGAAGTTGAACGTGCCGGTCGAATCGACGGTGAGGTTCGTGCTGCCGCCGGTCTCGCTGATCGAGTAGTTGTTCGTGATGTTGTCGTTCGCGCCGAACGCCCAGCGCGTGTATTCGATGCCCGTGGTGATATCGAGGCCATCCCAGCGCAAGATCGTCGCTCCGACGCCTTGGTCGCGCTGCGGATCGACAAGCCGATACTGCACGTGGCCACCCGCCGTCGTGATCGCGCCGTTGAGCCGATCGGTCGAGCCGTTCTCGTAGAAGCCGTTGACGAACAGCGTCCACTTCGGATGGTCGTACGCCTTGAGGTTGAGCCCGAGCATGATCGAGAAGTTCGCCGCGAAGCCCGCCGTCGTGCTCTGGCTCGGGTTCAAGTCGCCATCGGTCGCGAGCGCGATCTGGCCACCGACGCCGATGATGAAGCTGCCCGGCAGCGACATATAATCGACGCCGAGCCCGCGCTGCGCGAACGTCGTCGCATCGGCGAACGAGCGCACGAAGCCGCCGAGGTTCGCGGTGTCGTAGGCCGCGTTGACTTGCTTTTGAATGTCCGCGGCGAGCTGCGCGGGCGTGGTCCCGATCGTGCCCGCGAGCGCTTGGCCCTGCGGCGACAGGTTCACCGTCACCGTCGCCTGTGCGTGCACGACCGCGGGCGCAGTGACGAGCATCACGAGGAGCAAAGCTCGGCGCATGACCGCAAGCGTACCGGAATCTCGCAGGCTCGCGGCGCGAACCTTGCGATTCCCGTCGACGCACCTACAAGCTGACGCGCTTGATGCCCTCGCGGACACCGACGCGAGGCTGCCAACCGAGCAGCGAACGCGCGCGATCGCTCTCGTAGTGCAAGCGCGCCATCGCCGACTTGAGGCGATACACCGCGACCGGGCTCTGCCGGCCGAGCGCGCCGAGCGGATACTCGCTGAGCTTGCCGAGCGCGAACACGATCGCGCGGGGCACGCGCAGGATCGGCCTCGTGCTGCCGGCGAGCCCAAGCACATCCTCTTGCGTGAGGTGCTCGGGATCGATGATCTGGATGACCTCGCCGTGCGACAGGTTGTTCTTCACGCTGTCCATGATCGCGTCGACGACGTCGTCGATGTAGACGAGCGGCAGCTCGAGCTTGCCGTCGCCGAGCACGAGCCAGCGGCCACCTGCGTTGCGCGCGACCGCGCCGTTGATCAGCGGGATGCCGCCGCCGAAGATCTGGCCGGGCCGCAAGATCACGGCGGGTAAGCCTGCAGCGGCCGCATCGGCGACGAGCTGCTCGGCCTCGAGCTTCGCGCGCGTGTATGCGCCGCGTTCATCGGCGCGCGGCTCGAGCGCGGTGCCTTCGCTGACCGGGCCATTGCCCGAAGAGCCGGCCCAATCGACGACCGACATCGACGAGATGTGCACGAGCTGCTTCACGCCGTGGTTCTTGCACGCGTCGATCACGTTTTGCGTGCCGACGACGGTGCCGCCCTTGTGCTCGGGCCAGCCGCCCTTCATCGCGGCGCCGACGTGGATCACGCGCTCGGCGCCTTTGACGGCGCGATCGACCGCGTCGGGGTCGCCGAGGTTGCCGAAGCAATACTCGACGCCATCGATCGGCTTGTCGGGAATGCGGCGCACGAACGCGCGGAGCTTGTGGCCGTCGGCGAGCAAGCGCTTGACCGTCGCTTTGCCGAGCGAGCCCGACGCGCCGGTGACGAGGAACGGAACTTTCGCCGCGAGCGGGAACTTCGCGAGGCGCTGCTTTTGATCGTCGTCGGCGCGGCGCGCGACGGCCTCGACCCACTTGACGACTTGCGCGGCGTCTTCGATCGCGACCGGCGGCTTCTCGCCCGCGCCGAGCCGCGTGTAAAAGTCCGTGACGAGATCGCGCAGGCCTTGATAGCTCTGCACTTCTTTTCTGACGAACTTCCACACGCCGATCGGCACGTCGATCAGCGGCTGGATCGAATCGGTGAACGCGTTGACGAGCCGCTCGGCGGCTTTCGGCAGCGGTGTCGAGCCGCGCTTGCCGTGGAACATCGCGAACAGATCGACGCGCAGCACGCTCTTGGTGCCGTGGATGATCATCTGCGACTGCATCGGCTTGGTGTTGTACGTGAGCTGGAACTGGCCGAGCCCGCGCTTGCACTTGACCATCGCGCGCCACTCGTCGAACGCCAGGTTCGGATCGCCGCCCAGCGACGACCAATCGGCTTCGACGTCTTCGATCGAGCCGAGTAGCTCCTGGATCAAGTACAAGCAGTGCACGCCGATGTCGCGGAACGGATAGCCGGCATCGCGGTACCACGGCGGCAGCGGGCCGCCTTCGTACGGCGGATACTCCGAGCCGCGCAAAATATCGACGGAGACGACCTGCCCGAGCGCACCGGCGCGCACGAGATCCAACGCGCGCTTGATCTGCGGATCGTAGAGCAGCGAGTGGTTGACGCTCGCGGTGAGGTTCTTCGATTTGGCGAGCTTGCCGATCGCGAGCGCCTCGTCGGCGTCTTCGGTGATCGGTTTTTCGATCAGCACGTGACAGCCTTTGTTCAGCGCAGCCGTCGCGAGCTTGCCGTGCGAGGACGGCGGCGTGAGCACGTGGATCACGTTGGCGCCGGCGGCGACGATCGCGTCGAGCGAATCGAACGCGGTCGTGCCCCACTTCTCGGCGTTCGCGCGCGCGCGCTCGCGATCCAGGTCGACGATGCCGACGAGCTCGACGAGCTCGGGCTGCAGCCCGGCGAGCTTCTTGACCGCTGCTACGTGAAACTCGCAAATATTGCCGGCGCCGATCATGCCGGCACGAAACCTAGCCATGGTGTTTCCTCTCGAAGATCTCGTCGACGGTGTGCACGACCTGGGCCACGCGCGCCGACCACGTTTCATCTCGCATTGCTGACGATCGCTTCGCACGTGCAGCCGCCGAAGCCTCGGCGAGCGCCTGTGCGATGGCGGCTTCGAACTGCGCCGGGCTCGCCGCGACGCGCGCGAGCTCGGGAAACCGCAGCACTTCGGGCACCGGCGTCGACACGACCGGCAACCCCGCCGACAAGTACTCGCGCAGCTTGAGCGGGTTCACGAACGTCATGCGCTCGTCGATCTTGTAGGGGATCAGGCCGACGTCGAAGCCCTTGCAGTACGCGGGCAGCTCGCCGTGTGGCTTTTGTCCGAGCAGATGCACGTTCGGCAGATCGCGAATCGCGCTGACGTCGCACAGCTCTTGACCTAACAGCACGACGTGCCATTCGGGTCGCGCCCGTGCGATGCGCGCGATCAGCTCGAAGTCGACCCAGTCGCGCAGCGTGCCGTAGAAGCCGAGGCGCGGATGCGGGATCGCGGCGAGATCGCTCGGCTCGGCGAGCGCCGGATCCAACGCGCGCGCGAATGCGGCGTGATCGACGCCGTGGGGCGAAACGAACGTGCGCGCGTTGATCGCGCGTTTCGCATCCGCGAGCGGCTGGTTGATCGCGAACACGGCGTCGACCTTGCCCAGCAGATCGCGCTCGGCCGCCACGGTTTGCTCGCGGTCGAGGTAGCCGAACAGCGACCACTCGTCGACGCAGTAGTACACCGCGCCGTCTTCGCCGAGCGAGCCGACGTAATCGCCGACGTTCGGCAAGAACGTCCACAGCTGGAAGTGCGTGATGCCGAGCCGCATGCGGATGAAGCGAATCGTCGCGCGCAAGATCTGGCGGTTGATCGCGCGCGCGGTCGCGCTGTGCGGGAACGGCAGCGCCAGCGGCGTGTACACCCAAAGGTCGTTCTCGACGTTGATCGGGCCCTTGGCGAACTCGCGCAACTTGCGCGTGATCTTGCCGAGATCGCGGCCGCTCGACAGCTTTGGCGTGCGCGTGGCGATCGAGTTCAGCCACACGACGCGCCTCGATCTGGCAAGCTCGCGCAAGACGTGATGATTCGAGGTCGGATCCTCGTGCCAGTCCTTCGCGAAAGCGATGATCGGCGTGCTCACGTCAACTCGCACGCTACCGCCCGCGGTGTGTGGGTAGCAACCCTGGCGGCGACGATCGCATCCTGCGGCAAACCGTCGCCGCGCGTGGAAGTCACCGACGAGTCGTTTGCGCCGAAGCTCGGCGAGACCGTCGCGAGCTCGCCGTGGTTCGACGGCGCGCGGGTGTCGCTGGCCGGCGCCCGCGGCGAGACGCTGGGCATGGTGGTGGTTCACGGCGACGGCGACGTCGTCGTCGCGGTTCCGGATGCGAACGTCCTCGGCTTCGGCGTGCGCACCGTGCGCGTACGCCACGCGTCGACCGCGCTCTACGGCACGGGCAACCGCGGCGCAGGCGATTACCCCGACGAGCTCGTGCCGGATGCGGCCGACCCGAGCTACTTCCAACTCGCGATTCCGTACGCCGCCGCGCCGGGCATGCACTACGGCGCGCTGATCGTCGACGGCCAGATCTATCCGCTCGAGCTGCGCGTCGCGCGCGCGACGCTAGCGCCGCTCGCGGTCGGCGCGTGGGCCGAATACGATCCGCGCTCGCTCGGCAGCACGATGCTGGTGCCGACGCGCGACGAAGCCGCGTGCGTCGCCATGTTTCGCGAGCGCGGCGTGATGCTCGCACCGGCGATCCCGCTCGCGGCGTGGCCGATGCGGCGCGATCTGCTCGGCGATGCGCCGTTCGTGCCGGTGCGGTTGGACGAGCCGAGCGAAGTGCCGGCGTGGATCGCCGCGACGCAAGGCACCGGCAAGCTGCCGTTCGCGATCCCGATCGACGAGCCGCAGAACGCGAAAGCACGGGGGCGCGTCGTCGAGCTCGCCAAACGAGTGCGTGCAGCCGGCGGCGGGTCGGGCCGCTTCTTGTTCGCGGTCACCGATCGCGCGCGCGCCGACTACGGCGATTGGATCGATCGGTTCGTGTCGCTGCAGCCGCGGCCCGGTGACTGGTCGTATAACGGCAAACCGCCGAGCGCCGGATCGATGGTCGTCGACGGCGCGCCGCCGGGCACGCGCACGTGGGGTTGGCTCGCGTGGCGACATCACATCCCGCTCTGGTACGCGTGGCAGGCGATGTACTGGCAGGATCGCTACAACCATCGCGCGTTGCCGCCGCGCCCGCTCGACGCGCACGCCGACGCGCGCAGCTTCGACGACGGCGAGGATCGCGGCAACCTCGACGGCGTGCTCGCACTGCCGGGCTGCCACCCGACGCTGCGGCTCGAGGCGTTACGCCGCGGCCTCGAGGATCGCGCGTTGCTCGAGCTCGCGTTGCGCTGCGATCCGAGTGCGACAGCAGCGCTCGCCGCGCAGATCGTGCCGACGCCGTTCGTCGACACCGGGCCGATCACGTGGCCGACCGAGCCGAGCCGCTGGGAAGCCGCGCGCCGACAGCTGCTCGAGCTCGCGAGTTGTGCGTTACGCTAGCGATGTGCGGTTCGCGCTGTTGCTGGTGGCCGCGTGCTCGCAAGCACCGACGCTGACGATCGGCGTCGCGACCAATCCGCTCGCGTTCGCGTTTCGGCCCGATGGCGGCGAGTGGCAGCAAGCGACGCTGTTGTCGATCTCCGAGAAGTCGCAGATCTTCGAAGTGCCGGCGCAGGACGGCACGATCGCCGTCGCGTGCACGCGGCCCGACGGGACATTTCAAGTCGAGGAGTTGCTCGCGACCGCGGCCGACCTCGAGACCGAGCTCTACGGGGCGCTCCTGCCGTGGCCGCAGCTCGATTGCGCGCTGCGATCGACGGTGCCGCGCGTCGAGGTCAGCGGCTCGATGGTCCAAGCCGGCACCGTCTACATCGGCGATCGCAAGGTCAACGGCGACGGCGAGTGGCAATTCAACACCGCGGTCACGGGGGGTGCGCACGACGTCGTCGCGTTCGACTTGAACGGCACCGTGTTCATCGACCGCGGCGTCGCGGTCGACGCGCCGACGCGATTGCCGACGATCGATACGTCCAACGGGATCGATACCACCGAGGTCGAGCTCGACCCGACCGTCGCGTTCAGCGTCGTCGAAACGATCCTCACGACGGCCAACGGCACGCGCGTCGATCTGAACGAGACGGCGCTGTTCATCCCGAGCGAAGCACTCGACCCCGGCGACTCGCAGATCCTTCACGTCGTCGCGCTCACTCCGTCGGGCGTGATCGCGCAAGCGTATGCGCTGGCGACCGACGAAACGCAGGGCCTCGCGCTTCAGTTTCTCGACCTCCCGACCGGTGCGACGTTCGGTACCGACGATGTTTCGGTCGACTTCAGCGACGTCGAATTCACCCGACTGCCGACGGAGATCCGGCTGCAGTACAGCACCGACGCTGGAACGCTTGCTGTGACCGCGACGTCGGCGTGGCTCTACGAGCACGGGCGCGCGACGACGTTTGCGTTCGACGAGACGTTTCCGGGCTTCAGCTGGCCGATCGAGCCATCGGCTTCGCAGCACGAGCTGCTCGTCCAGCAGCGCAGCGACGTGATCGAGCTGCAAACCGCGTTGCTCGATCCGCCGTAGCCGCCGCTACTGACAGAGGACGGTGCCGATCACTTTTGACGCGCCGACCTGATCGATCGCCTTGCGAACCTGGCGCGTGGTCGTGCGTTTCGCACGCACGGCGAGCACGACGGCGTCGGCGGCATCGGCCATGAGGTTGACGTCGGCGGAGCCGAGCACCGGTGGCGCGTCGATCACGACGTGGTCGTAGACCATCCGCAGCCGCTCCATCGCGATCGCGAACGCGGGGGCGTCGAGCAGCTGCGTCTTCTCGATGCGCGGGTTGACCGCCGCGACGTGCAACCACAGCTGCGGGATCTCGACGAGGCTACACGGCAGCATCGGCTGATTGCGGTGCGCGGCGAGCTGCTCGGCGAAGCACCACGGCGGCACGAGCTTGACCGCCGCGCCGATCTGCGGCCGGCGCAGGTGCGCTTCCGCGAGCAAGACTTTGGCACGGCCGCACTCGGCGAGTGCCAGCGCCAAGTTCACCGCGGTCGTGGTCTTGCCGTCGCCGTGCAGCGGGCTCGACACGACGATGACTTGTGGCCTGCCGAGCTCGAGCAAGTGATGGCGCAGCACGCGGAACGACGCCGCGAGCTCCGAATCGGGATCCGAGACCATCACGAGCCGCGGATCGAGATCTTCGCCTTCCGGAAGGTGGTGCTGCGTCAGGCCGACCTCGGGCGGAGGGCCCGCTGGCGAATGCTTCGTCTGCGCGGGCTGCATCACGGTCGCTTTGCTGAACAGCACCGCCGCGGACTCGGGCCGCATCGGCACCGTGTTGTCGACGTGCGTCGAGCCGGCATCGTCGATCGGCACCATCGGCTGCGTGACGAGCGGCAGCGGCGCGCGCGTTGCCTTGCCGGCTTCACCGCCGGGGATCTCGCCGTACCGGCCGGTTCGTTTGGTCGTCATGCGTCGTGCTTTCTATGGCGACGTTTCTTGCCGACGAGCTCCATGTGCGGAATCACGGCGAGCACCGGTACGCCGACGACGTCGAGGTCTTCACGCCGATACAGCCGATCGTCGATGATCGCGAGGCCGATCGCGAGCGCACCGCCGAGCCCCAAGAACAGGACCATGCCGGCGAGCAAGAAGATCGTCTTGCCCGGACCGCTCGGCTTCATCGGCTTGAACGCGGGATCGACGACGGAGAGCCGGCCGCCTTGCTCCGCGACCTTCTGGCTCGCATCGAGTTGCGCACGGAACACGCTGTCGGCCAGTGCGCCGACGCGCTCGCGTTGCTCGGTGACTTGCCGGCGCAGCTCGGCGTGTTGGGTCTCGAGATCGACGATCCAGCTCGTCGAGCTCTCCACCGCCGGCGCGGCGCTACCTTTGTTCGCGGCGGCGTGCTGCTCGTCGTTGATCTGCGATTCGATCTGCGCGAGCTCCTTTTGCAGCTTCGTGCGATCGGCGGGCGTCGCCGGCGCGATCGGGATCGCTTCATCGGGCGGCACCGCGGCCTGCGCGTGGCGAAGCCGCTCTTGCGCCTGCTGCACGCGCTCCTGCGCGTTGATCACGGTCGGGTGCTTGTCGGTGTACTTCGCGAGCGCGTCTTCGAGCTCGCGCTGTGCCGATGCGAGCTCGCGCTGCGCTTCCGACACCTGCGCCTCCGCGGCTTGACGCTCGGGCGACGGCGGCGCGTGCACCGGAATCGGCGGTGGCGCATCCGGGTTCGCTTCGAGCCGCGCTTGGATGCGCTCGCGCTGGCGTTCGAGCGCGTAGAGCCGCGGGTTACCGGTCGGCTGCGCTTTGTTCGCGTTCTTGATCGCGCGGAACGACGCGCCCTCGGCATTCGGCTGCGAGCCTTCTTGCACGAACTCGGGATGCTTCGCCAGGAACGCGTTGAACTCCTGCTCGCGCTTGGTGAGCTCGGCGGCGGCTTCTTCTTTTTGCTTGGTGACGAAGCTCACCGTCATCTGCGCCTGGTCGTTGCGCAGCGCTTCGTCTTTGTCCTGCAGGAGCTTCGTCAGCCTTGCGGTGACGGCCTGCGCGCGATCTTGATCGCTGTCGTCGAAGACGATGCGGAAGTTGTTGCCGCCGCGCGACTCGAACCTGACTGCCTGGCGCAGCTTGTCGACCGCGAGCTCGGGCTCGAGCTCGGGATACGGATCGAGCTTCGGATCGGCGACGATCTGCGCGAGCTGCGCGCGCGCGAGCAACAGCTCGCGGAACCGATCGCCGAGGTTGCGCTGGACCTCTTCTTGCCGATTCGACAAGATGCTCGATTGAATGCGCTCCTGGTAGAACAACACCGCGGACGACTCGAACCGCCGCGGCCGGGTGAGCGCGAACGTCAGCGACAACGCGCCGCCGACCAGCGCGAACGCGCCGATCAACCACCAATAGCCGAGCGTCTTCTTGGCGAGCTCGACGATTCGCTGCAGCCGGTCGCGAGGTGTTATCGAAGCCAGCGCCATCTCTTTGACGATGGTACACGACGCCGTAGCGCGCCACGTGCTTCGAGCGAGCCGACCTCGTCACCTGGAAATCTGGGGAGATGGCCGAGCACGGTGAGTCCCAGGCGCTCGACGTCATCTGTGTCATGAACGCGCGCATCGAACGCGCCGACGATCAACGCCGAGCCGAGCGCGGCGCCAAACGCGATCACGACGATCGCCATCGCGAGCACGAAGCTGCGGTGGTCCGATTCACGCGGCTTGATCTCGTCGACGATGTCGATCGTGACGTCGAGACCGGCCGCGGCGATCTGATCGGCGTTGGCGTCGCGGCTCTGCGCGACGAGCTCGAGCGTGTGGCTCGCTGACTGCTGTTCGTTGCGGAGCTGCGCGAGCGCGAGATCGAGCGTTTCCGCACGGTCCTCGTGCCCCAGCGCACGGGCGTCGGCAACGTCGCGCTCGTTCTTGTTCATCGCGGTTTCGATATCGGCGAGGCGCTTCTCGAGCTGCGCCTTGAAGCTCGAGATGTCGGCGGCGAGCTTCTTGGTCTGATCGACGCGCTGCGCGGCCGAGGTCTCGATCACGATCCCGGCGATGTCGTGCGCGAGGTTGTAGGCCTTATCGGGATCGACGTCGGCGACCGTGATACCGATGCGCGCCGAGTGCGTATCGCTCTCGTAGTCGGAGATGAACGTGTTCTTCCAGACTTCGACTTCGATCTGACCGCGCAGCTCCTCGATCGCGAACTCCATGCCGAGCTTCTTGCGCAGCTTGTACAGGTCGCGGCGC
Source organism: Kofleriaceae bacterium (assembly GCA_036271395.1). Lineage (GTDB taxonomy): Bacteria > Myxococcota_A > Polyangia > Haliangiales > Haliangiaceae > JABFXX01. Next base: position 54,543 of record DATBAS010000105.1, on the reverse strand, counting down.
TCGATCAGCTCCGCGAGCTTGGAGTTCGGCATCAGCGCGCTCGTGATGTAATCCTTGAGCTCTTCGACGGGCAAGCCGGTCGAGTGGCCCGACAGCGTGCCCTGGCTGAGCACGAGCACGACCTTCGCTTCTTGCGCCGCCTTGTGCGTCGCGATTCGATACGCGAGCGCGCCGGTGACGAGCAGCGCGAGCGCGATCACCGGTAGCGGCCGAGCGATCGTGCGCCGGCGGATCCGCTGCACTTCGGCGATCAGGCCGATTCGCGTCGGTTCCTCGTCATCGCACCAATCGGCCACGCTTTACCGTAGCGCATCTTGCATCGCATCGGCGAGAACGGCGTGAAGCGCTTGCGCGCTTGCGGCCCAGCCACCGCGCGCGCCGAGCCGAGCGACGTCGTTCGGATCGTACGGCTCGCCGAGCGCCTTCGCGATCGCCGTCGCGAGCGCATCCGGATCTTTGGCCGGCACGAGCGCGCCGAGCACGTCGCTCGTGATCAGATCGGGCACGCCGCCGACGCGCGACGCGACCACGCGACGACCACTCGCGAGCGCTTCGAGCACGACGTTCGGCGTGCCTTCGACGTGGCTCGGCAGCACCAAGATGTCGGCCGCCGCCAGCCACAGCGTCACGCGATCGTGCGGCTCCGGTCCGATCAACTTCATGCGCTCGCCGCCGAGCTCGCCCGCGAGCGGGCCGCCGCCGATCACGGCAAGCGTCGCGTCGGGCCGCGCCGTGACGACGCTGGGCCACGCGCGGTTGAGCTCGATCACGCCCTTCTCCGGCTTGAGATTTCCGACGTAGACCGCGAGCGGCCCGGGGCCGAGGCCGAGCTCGGCGCGCGCGGCGGCGCGGTCGCGCGGCTTGAACAGATCGGCATCGACGCCGTTCAACACGACCCGGACGTGCGCCGGATCGACACCGAGCTGGACGACCTCGGCCGCCAGCGCCTTCGACACGGCCACGACGCGCTGCGCTTTGGGCAACGCCCATTCGAGCATGCGGCGCGGGCCCGGCTGTTTCGCGATCAGATTGATATCGGAGCCGTGCAGCTTGACCACGCACGGCACGCCGAGCAGCTTCGCGGCGATCACCGCGGCGAACCCATCGGGATACGCCCACGAGCCGAGCACGACATCGACCTTGCCGCGCCGAGGCGCGACCAGCGGCGCGATCGACGCTGCATACAGCGGCCCCCACGTCGCCTGCGCGAGCCGCGGCACGAACAGCGTGCGCGGATGCGTGACCGCGATGCCGTCGATGGTCTCGCGCCGCGGCACGGCCGCGAGCTTGCCGGCACTCGACCACCGCGCGAGCAGGCCCGCGCCCGGATACCACGGGATGGTTGCCATCACGTCGAGCTCGCACAGCTTCGCGAGCTCGGCGAATTGCTGGCGATTGAACGGCGCCGACAGGGGCTCGGCCGCGTTGGGAAAGATCTTCGTGATCGCGAGGACGCGCACGGGTTAGCCGATTTTCCGTGTACGCGAATCGGCCGTGCCAACGCGCGCGGCTCGATCCACGTGGCACGAGCACGATCGATTCGGCATACCTACAGCTGCGCGAACAGATCGATCTGATTGCCGTCTGGGTCGGCGACGCACGCGTAGCGCTGCCCCCAGAACGCATCCCACGGCGCCTTGACCGTGTGATGGCCCGCCGCGGCGATCGTCGCGTGCAGCTCGTCGACGGCGTTCGCCGAGTCGAGCTTGAAGCACATCGTGACGCCGGTGCCCGGCCGTTGCTCGAACGCCGGGTCGAAGCGCTTGATCACCGCGATCGTGTCCAACAACACGCGCATGCCGTTCGCGGCCTTCGCCTCGTAGTGGCCGGAGGCTTCGTACTGCACGAGGTCGACGCCGAGCAGCTTGTAGAACGCGACCGAGCGGGCCGCATCCGCGCTGACAATGCCGATCGCGTCCAGAGCGGGCGTCACAGGTTGAACACCTTGTCCATGCGCAGCAACTTGAAGATCGCGAGCGGCTGATCGCGCGCGCCGTTCATCGTCACGTTGCCGCCGCTGTGGCGCACGCCCTTGTAGAGCTTGACGAGCGCGGCGACGCCGGAGCTGTCGATCAGATCGAGCTCGCCGAGCTCGACCGTGACCTGCTTCGGCTTCGTCGCGAGGATCTTGTCGATCTCTTCGGCGAGGGCAGGCGCGGTGTTGATGTTGAGCGATCCGCGGATCGCGAGACTCGTCCCGCCATCGCTGCGTTGCACGTCAAACGGATTAGCCACGGTCGATCCTTCCATTGGAGACCGCGTCGGTCTGCAAGACTTTGCGAAGCCGCCACTGGTTCGGCGGGCCGGGTTGATACGTCATCTCGTCGAGCATGGTTTTTGCGATGTGAATCCCCATCCCGCCCTCCGGTAAGCTCGCGTCGTCGAGATCCGACGGAATCGGCGCGACGCCGTCGATATCGAATGTCGTGCCGTGGTCGGTCATCTCGATCAGCAGCTCGCGCTCGGTCGGCGTGATCGCGATTTCGATCGTGCCGTCGCCTTTGCGCTGATACGCGTGAATCGCGACGTTGTTGAAGATCTCGGCGAACGCCGAGACGACGGCCATATCGAACGGATCGCGCACGTCGTTCGCGAACGGATCTTTCGGATCGTGGCGCGCCGACCCCGAGACCAACCGAGCTGCCTCGGCGACGAGTCGCACCGCGATGCCGCGATAGCGAAGCGTGCCCGGCACACTCAACCGGATCGGTGCTGCCGACGCCGCCATCTACAGCGACCATAGCAGTGACGTGGTACGGTCGGCCATGCTGCGCAGCGTTCGTTTCGCCAAGCGAGCGATCGACGTGCTTGGAGCTGCCGTCGGGCTCGCCGTAACTGCGCCGCTCATGCCCGTGATCGCGGCCGCGATCTACCTCGACTCGCCGGGCCCGATCCTGTTTCGCCAGCGTCGAGCCGGCAGCTTGCGCGCGACGTCGAATCACAACGGCGTCAAGCATCTCCAGTTCGACGAGTTCGAGATGCACAAGTTCCGCACGATGGAGAACGACGCCGAACGCAAGACCGGCGTCGTCGTCGCGGGCGCGGACGATCCGCGCATCACGCGCGTCGGCAAGTTCTTGCGCAAGTCGCGGCTCGACGAGCTGCCGCAGTTCTGGGACGTGCTGCGCGGAAAAATGAGTCTCGTCGGTCCGCGGCCCGAGCGGCCCGAGCTGCTCCAGAATCTTTCGTATGCGATCCCACTGTTCGAGGAGCGCATGCGCGACGTCAAGCCCGGCATCACGGGCCTCGCACAGATCTCGCTCGGCTACACCGGCTCGATTCCGGAAGGCAGCGAGATCGCCAAGCTCGCCGCGACGCTGCAGAACCCGTGGGAGCTCGAAGAGACCAAGGGCTCGCTCGCCGACGACATGCGGATCAAGTTGCTCTACGACCTCGCGTACACCGCCTCGCTCGAGCGGTTCGACACGTTCTTGCGCACCGAGCTCGGCATCATTTTCAAGACGCCGCTCGTGATGCTGCGGATGACGCAGGGGCGTTAGTCGTCACGTCCGGACTGAGATCACGTGTCGATCCGGATCGCGGCGCTCGCGCAGCGCGGCGCGCGCCCGCATCGCGGGCCCTGCGACGAAGCGAGTGCCGGCCGGTCGCGTCCCGCAGACCATCTGACGGTACGAGCAACTGCGACAGCCGAGTGGCACCCGAGCGAGCGAGGAGCAGGCGGCCCCGACGCGCGCGAGCAGAGCGCTCGCGGCTCGACACGAGTTCCCAGCAGCCCGTTAGACCGGCAGCGCCCAGATCGCGCGCAGCCGGGTGCCCACCGCTTCGTGCGTGACACCGACGATGTCCGCCTCGACACGGCCGAGCGCTTCGCCGGTCCGCGTGACGCGATCGAGCACCGCGGCGTAGTCTTCGTCGAGCCAATCGGCGAGGACGAGCTGGCCGATGCCATCGAGCAGCGTGCCGACGTACGCGGCATCGCCGTGGCCGGCCGGCGCGACGCGGCGTGCGAGCCGCGCGCCTTGCACCGCGCGCTCGGTCAGCTGATCGATCACGCGCGCGCACAAGCCGGTCGGCGTGCGCACCATCGCCGAATGCGCGAGCTCGCGCATGACATCGATGCCGATCGTCGTGACGGCGTGCGCGATCGTCTTGCTGTCCCCGTCGAAGTACGTCGAGCCGGCGACCTGCAAGACCTTGGCGGCGAGCGCCGGATCGCGTTCGACGATCTCGATCATCTGCTCGGGCGTGCGCGCGGCGCGCAGCTCGGCGAGCCGCATCGGCTGCGATGGCAAGCAGCGCAACGCGCCGATCCGCGCGGCGACCGCGGCGTCGGTGCTGCAGCTGTTATCGGCCGCGGTGCGCTCGATCGCGTCGCGCACGAGCTTGATCTCGCACGGCTTGGATAGGAACTGATGGACGACCGGCAGCGCGCGCAACACCGCCGTCGATTCGGCACCGCCCGACAGCATGATGCGCGTCGTGCGCGGCGAGCGCGCGAGCACCGCGGTTGCGACCGCGAGCCCGTCGATCTCCGGCATGTGAAGATCGGTCACGACCACGTCGAACGGCGCGCGCTCGAGCTCCGCGAGCGCCTGCAAGCCACCCTGCGCGAACACGAAGTCCCAGCGCGCCCGGTCGCGGCGAAACAGGCTCGACAACGCACGCAGGACGCCGGCTTCGTCGTCGACAAACATCACTCGGGTTCGGCCGACCGAGGTCATCGCGAGTGGCTGATTCGGCCGCTTGCGGGAGCTCTTAAGGGCCTACTGCATGCGATCGCCGGTCGGCTTGATGAAGTGATGGCGTACGCCGACCGTTGCCGCATCGCGCAACGTCGCCGGATCGACCAGCACGTCACGCGCATCGACGCGCACCGGCTCGGGAGTCGCGAGCACGCCGGTCTTCACCACGCGCGCGAGCCGCGCGGCGAGCGCTTGATACGTCGAGCGATCCGGCTTCGTCCAGCCGGCAATCGCGCCGCCGCCGCCGAAGCCGATCACGGCGCCGGCGATCTTGTCGGCGGGCGCCTTCGCGGCCAGCTCGACGAACGCCGGATTCGCCACCGCGCCGGTGTCGAACACCTTCGACAGGCCTTTGACCGACGACGCGGGCGCGAACACGGCCTGCGCGGTCTTGTACGACGACACGTCGGCGATCGCGCCGGTGAGATCTTTTTCGCCGACGCGCGCGCCGAAGAACGTCGGGTCGACTTCGGATTCGAGCATCGCGTTGTCGACGAAACCGGCGTCGTTGCAGCCGGTCGCGACGAACGCGAGCTTCTTGCCCTTGAGCGATTGCATCGTGTCGCCACCGCTCGAGAACAACGCCCACGGCCGCGTCGTCGCGCCGCCGATGTTCGCGTTCGCGAGCAGCTTCCAATTCAAATTGATCGCGTAGCAAGGGCCGTCGACGATCGCGTAGTCGACGTTGTCGGCCCGCAACGCGGCGATGCTGCCGTACGACTGCGCTTCGGTCTTGATGCCGGTCGCTTGCTCGATCGCCTTCGCGAGGCCTTGCACGTAGAGCAAGCGCGCCTGTGCCGTGCCGAACTCGACGCTCGGCGCGTAGAACCCGACGCGGATCTTTTGCGCCGCGGGCTGCGCGCGGAGCGAAGCGACGTCTCCGAAAAGACCCGCGAGCACCGCGAGAATCAACAGTGCTCTAGAAGCCATAGATCCTCTTTTTCGCGTCGAGCCACCTTTGGAGATTCGGCGCGTTCGCGCCTTTGGCTTTCGCCTTGAGCCAGGTGTCGTAGGCGTCTTTGGGCCGGCCGAGCAGGTCGTAGACGATGCCGAGATCGACGAGCGCCTCGGGCGGTTCGCCGCCGAAGCTCTCGAGCTCGGCCAACTTGGACTTGTCGAGCGACAGCGCGATCCGATCGAGCGCGATGCGCTTCTTCTGATCCGGCGACGCGGTCTTGTCGGCGGTCGCGAGATCTTTTTGCGCGATGCCGGCCTGACCGACGCGCGAGGCATCGACGGCCGCGCTCTCCCAGCACGAGGCGAGCAGCTCGCGCACGCGGGCACCGAGCTCGCCTTCGAGCTTGCCGAGCTCGTCGCAGGCGGCGGCGCGCGCCGGGCCGGTCGCGGTGCGGTAGCTCGCGTACGCCGCCCAGTACTGCGCGCCGATCTTCGCGTACGGCGGCTTGAGATACGCGGCCTGGTTGCCGCGGCCGCTGAGCGACTTGAACAGCTTCGCCGCCTGATCGCCGCGCCCCGAATCGAGCAGCGCGATCGCGTACGAGAAGTCGAACGCGAGCGGTTCGCTGCCTTTGAGCACCGACGGATCACGCGTCGCGCGTTCGAAGTCGTTGGCCGCTTCTTGGGTGCGGCCGTCGTGCAGGTTCTTCCAGCCGCGGCGGTAGAGCGCGAGCGCGAGGTTGCGCTTCGCGGCCGGCGCGACATCGGGATCTTGCGACGCGATCTGCACCGCTTGCTCGAGCTTGTCGACCGACCCGGGCAGGTCGGTATCCCAGGTCAGCGGCGCCCACTCGGTGTAGACCTCGGCGAGCGCGAGCTGCGCGTTCGCCTTCTTCGCCTCGCGCTCGGCGGTGGCGAACGCGTCCGACGCGCGCTTCGGATCGGGCCGCGTGCCGCACAAGTACGAGCGTCCGAGCAACCGCGCCGTCAGCACGGCGTCGCTGCCGCGCACGCTGCCGAGCCGCACGAGCTCGCGCTGTGCGGTGTCGCAATCGCCGCGATCGATCGCGAGCACGGCGATGTTGGTCAGCGTGATCGGCGAGCTCGGATCGATCCCGAGCGCTTGATCGAGGAGCGCTTGAGCGCCTTTCGGATCTTTCGAGGCGACCTCGATGCCCTGTTCGTTGATCGTCTCGATCAGCGCGCGCTGGATCTGGACATCGGCTTGCTTGAATTGCTGCGCCGCCTCGAACTTCGCGCGCGCCTCCTTGAGCTTGTGCTGGTTGAACAGCGCCTTGCCGGCGAGCACGAGGAGCGCCGCGTGCAGATCGGCAGGCGCCTTCGCGAGCTCGTTGCCCGCGAGCACTTTGTCGGTGAGCTGCGTCGCCTTCGCGTCTTGCTGCGCCTCGAGATACGCGGCGCCGAGCTCGTTCGCGAGCTCGACGCTGTTCGGGTTCGCGTTCCACGCGGTCGACAGCTTGTCGATCGCGAGCGCCAGGTTTTGGGTGCCGTTGTTGGGCAATCGCCGATACGTCTTGCCGAGCCGGATCGACAGCTGCACCTGATCGTGCGACTGGCTCGGCTTGAGCTGCTTTTCGGCGTGCAGGTACTGATCGAGCGCGTGATTCCAATCGTTGTCGGCGAAGTACGTGTCGCCGACGAGCATCAGGCCGCGCGCCTCGTTCTTGCGCAGCTTCGCGAACTCGAGCGCCGCATTGCGCGCCTTCTTGGTCTGGTGGTTCGCGAGATACGCCGTGGCGAGGTTGAACCACACCGAGCCCGTCGAATCGATCTGCTTGGGATTATCGACGATGCGCTCGCACACCGTCAGCGCTTGGTCCCACTTGCCGAGACCGGTGTAGCCGGCGCACAGGCCGTTGTCGGCGTTCGTGGTCGCGTTCGGCTTCTTGCCGAGCTTGCGCTCGACGATCTCGAACTGATCGACGGCTTTGGCGTAGAGCTGCTGCGCGCGTGCATCGTCGGAATCGGCGAGCGCCGAGCGCGCGACCGAGAGGTATGCGAAGCCCAGGCGCAGCCGAGGCATCGCGTCGCCGCCTTCGAGCTCCGCCGGGCGATGCGCGAGATACGCCTCGAAGGCCCCGGCGGTCTTCGCCGGATCGCGCTGCGCGTAGTACTCGCCGATGATCTGCTCGTTGGAGAACGCCTGCGGCCGGGCGCGCACGACGGTCTCGGCGACCGCGATCGCTTCGTCGCGCTTGCCGCTCTCCCACAGCAGCAGCGCCTCTTGCTCGCCGATCTCGGGCGCGTTCGGGTAGTGCTGCTTCGCGCGCGCGACGAAGTCGAGCCCGCCTTTGACATCGTTCTGGATGATGTAGATCGCGGCGCGCTTGCCGTACGCGTCGGCCGACACCTGGCCCGGCGACTTGCCGATCGCGCGGTCGTACGCCGACGCCGCCTTCTTCCAGTCGCTCTGCTCGAAATATTTGTCGCCGTCGCGCAGATCGTCTTCGACCTCTGCGACGGCGGTTGCCGATACGACCAGGATGATGGCAGCAAGCGCACGTCTCAATGCATCCTCCCGATCACCATCGTGATGTCGTCTTTGCGCGCGGTGTCGCCGAAGTACTCGGCGGCATCGGCGATGATCGCATCACGCATCTCGCCGGCGTCGAGCGCGGCGGCCTTGCGAACCGACGCGCGGAACCGCTTCTCGCCGTATTCGTCGCCGGCGGCGTTCTCGCACTCGACGATGCCGTCGGTGTACCAGACCAGCACGTCGCCGATCGCGAGGTCGGTGGTCTTCGATTCGTACTTGCTGGTCTTGTCGTCGCCGAGCCGGTTGCCGCGGATCATCAGCGAGCCGAACTCGCCTTTGCCTTCGCCCGACCGATACAGGTACGGGAAGTTATGGCCCGCGTTCGCGTACGTGATCGTGCGCGCCTTGGTGTCGATGATCGACGCGAAGCACGTCATCACGAACCGGCGTTGCGCGCTCTCGTAGATCGCTTGGTTCATGATCTCGAGGAGCCGTGTGACCGTGACATCGTCGTTGTGAACGTAGCGTGCGACGTCGCAAGCGGCCTTCGCCGCCGCGGTGATCATCGCCGACGGGATACCGTGGCCGGTGACGTCGCCGATCACGATCAAGATCCTGCCGCCCGACAGCTCGGCCCACGTCCACCAATCGCCGCCGGTTTGCGCCGCGGGCTCGTAGAAGCCGGCGAACGTGACCGTGTGTTTGTGCACGGGTGCATCGCTCGGCACCAGCGTCTCCTGGATCGCCTTGGCGACCTCGAGCTCTTGCTCGATCTTCGCCTTCTCGGCGGTCTGCTGGAGCAGGATGACGATCTGATCGGCCATGAAGTTGAAGTTGGTGCCGAGCAGGCCGATCTCGTCACCGCTCGTGATCTCGACGCGCGCATCGAGATCGCCGCGCGCGATCTGATCGGCTTTCCACGCGAGCTGGCGGATCGGCCGCGAGATCGATAGGCCCTGAAAGATCGCCAGCACGGTGCCGATCAGCGCGAACAGCGCACCGACGGCGCCGGTGTACAGCACGGCCTTCGTCGACGCCGCGGCTTTCGCCTCGTCGGCTTCGGTCGTGAACCACGCGACCGGCGTGAGGTCGTAGCCGAGCACGACGTAACCCTGCCGCGCCGGCGGCGGCTCGGTCGCGAGCGCACCGGCCGACGTCGGCGGCGCACCGACGAACACGGGATACGCGAACACGTGATACGTCGCGCCGTCGGACTTCACGTCGAAGTCGATCAGCGGATCGCTCGACGTCTTCCACGTCGCGAGCGCCTGCTGCCACGCGTCGACGGTGAGCTTGCCCATCGTCGCGCTGACCGGCTTGTGATCGCCCGTCTGGCAGTCGACCGCCACGCCCTCGAGGCAGTGCACGACGACGTTCTGGTTGAGGTCGAGCACGATCGCGAGCTTGAGCCCGAAGTCCTTGCCGCCGTGTGCGCTCGGCGGGCCGTCTTTGGTGTCCTGCCCGACGGCGCTCTTCGCGAGCAGCGCGATCTCGTCGTCGTGGCGATCGATGAGCAGCGGCTCGACGGCTCGCGCGAACAGCGGCGTGCCGATCGCGCCGAGCGTTTGTCGACTGCGCTTGAACTGATCGATCTGCGCTTGCGCCGAGCTGTCGAAGTTGCGGCGGACGTTCACGACGTTCAAGACGCCGGAACCAACCACCGTCACGACGATCAGCAGCGTCGTCGTGAGGATCATCTTGACCGAGATACTCGGCCCACCCCGCATGGCCATGCAGCTCGCGATTATGCCATCGCTCGCTCCGACTGGTACCATTTACGCCGGTTCATGGACGATACCGCGCCGGCACTCCAGCAGTTCCTCGCAGAGTTCAAGCGGGTCTCGAACGCGATCGTGGACAGCTACTTCATCGTCGACACCGAGCGCCGGATCGTCGATTTCAACCGCGCCTTTTACGCCCTGTTGCCGCGCAGCCTGGCGCGCGGGCTCAAGGGCAAGCATTGCTTCGAGGTGCTCGAGCTCAACATTTGCAAGAACGAGTGCATCGCGCAGCAGTGCTGGGCCGATAACCGCCACGTCCGGCTCGACGAGATTTCGGGAAACATCGCGGGCGAGGCGCAGAAACTGCGATTCATCTTGTCGGCGGTGCCGATCACCGACGAGGCCGGCCGTAACGTCGGGGCCCTCGAGATCCAGCGCAACGTCACCGACGAGGCCGTCGTGCAGGTCAAGTACCAGGAGATGCTCGAGACCGAGGCCCGCGAACGCGAGCGGCTGGCTAACCAGGTGCGGATGCGCACCAAGGAGCTGCTGGAGACCAACCAATTGTTGTTGAAGACCCAGAAAGAGCTCCTCGCGTACAAGAAGGGGCTGACTGTCTGAACCGGCTCGCCCTGGGCATCGTCGCCGCGCTGGCTGCGTGCGCGCATAGCCCCGATCTGCCGCTGCGACCCGATCCAGCACCTCCGGCCGGCTCGGCGGTCTGGACGTTCACGGCCCGCGACGGCACCAAGCTGCTCGCACGCACGTGGCCGGCGATCGCGACGCAGCGCGGCGTCGTGGTGATCATGCACGGGCTCAAGGACTACTCGGGCCGCTACGCGCACCTCGCCGCCAAGCTCGCCGCGCGCGGCTACACGGTCTATGCGTTCGACCTACGCGGCCACGGCCGCTCGGAGGGTCCGCGCGTGGCGCCCGAGCATTGGACCGACTACGTCGACGATCTCGATCGCTTCTTGGCCGAGGTCGAGAAGCGCGAGCCGCATCAGCCGATCTTTCTGTTCGGCCACTCGATGGGCGGCGCGATCGCCGCGCGCACCGCCGAAATCCACCGCCCCGAGCTGGCCGGGCTCGTGCTTTCGGGACCGGCGCTCGCCGTCGCGGCGCCGCCGTTGCTCGTCGCCGCGACCCGCATGATCGGCGCCTTGTTGCCGAAGGCGCCGGCGCTGTCACTCGACAACAAGGACTTCTCGTCCGATCCCGCCAACGCGGCGGTGATGGACCGCGACGAGCTGATCTCGCAGCCGGCCGGGCCGGCGAGCACCGCCGCCGGGCTCGTCGACGGAATGCGCGCGATCTGGGCCGATACAGCGTCGCTGACGATGCCCGTGCTCGCGCTGCACGGCGGCGCCGACAAGCTCACGTCGCCGGCGGGCAGCCGCGCGCTGGTCGAGACCATCCCGTCGACCGACAAGCGGCTGACGATCTACCTCGACTACTTTCACGATCTCGTCCACGAGCCGGGCGACCGCGGCCTGCACGTCGAAGACGACATCGCGGCATGGCTCGACGCGCACACCGGTGGGCCCGCGCTTCAGCCACAACCGATCTACTCCGGCGACCTCACCGGCGATCCGAAAGGTTGGCTCCAGGTCGTCGAGATCGCCGGCGGGATCGGCATGCGCCAGACCTCGGGCGCCTCGACCGACGGCGCGTTCGACTTCGATGCCGCGTTCGGCCTGCCGCGGCCGGTCGGCTGGTTCGGCGATATTTCGGCGCGGATCACGCCCGATGTCGGCTCGCTCGCGCTACGGCCGTTCGGCGTCGCCGCGCACGGCGGCGCATTCGCGTTCGGCGTCGACGGCGGCGTGAGCCTGCTATCGCTGCATCCCGCGGCATCGGTCGCGGCGCGCGCCGAAGTGCCGCTCGGCGTCGCGCACTTCGCGGTCTCGGCCGAGTGGGATCGGCGGTTCTCGAACACCGACGCGGTGCAAACGCTCGGTGCCGACGGCTTGTGGATCGCGGGCACGCTGCGGCTGTTCGGCGATCGCGCGTACTGGCCGCACGCGCACGCCGGCGTCGGACCGGCGGTGATCGGCGGCGTCGATTGGGGCGAGCAAGGCCGCGGTTGGTTCGTGCTCGCCGGGCTCGAGCTGTTCGGCGCCGACTGAAGATCACGACATGTAGGTTTCGTGGACCCTGAAATCTCGGCGAGACACTGCGTCGCCCGATCGCGACGGCTACTCGAGTAGAAGCGAGCGATTCGTCGATGATCGATGCGCGGCACGTCGGTTGCGATAACGCCGAGCATGAGACCAATCCACGAACGCAACGATTTTATCGAGCTCGATCAGCTCGCCCTCGAGCTCGTGTCCGGAGGCGAGTTCGATCCCGACAAGGCGCCTTCGGGCGAAGGCAACCTCACCTGCTCGCAGGTGTTCGCGCAGGGCCACTGCAGCACGCAATGCGTCGGCGCGTTGCTGCAAGATTGGAAGCGGCTCAAGGGCCAGCAGCCGCCGGCGCCACCAGCGAAAAAATGATCATCACGCTCAGCGCAGGCGGGCTCGCAGACTTCGGCCAATCGGCCGAGGCTCTGCGTGGCGCCGACCTCCGGCCGGAGGCGATCGAGATCCTGTGGGACAACTTCTGCGCGCTCGATCCCGCGCGGCTCGCCGACGATCTCGCGGCGCTCGCCGATCGCGTGATGCTGCACGTGATGTGGTCGCGCTACCTCGAGCTCGACGATGCCGCGTTCGCCGCGTTGCTCGCGCGGCTGCGTGCACATATCGCTGTGCTGCGCCCGCTCGCGATCTCGGATCATCTGTGCCGATTTCACTTCGGCGGTGCCTTCGTCGGCTCGGGCCAAGAGCGCGACTACGGCGATCTCGATTTCGTGAGCGAGCGCGTCGTGCGCTATCAAGACGCGATCGGCCAGACGTTGCTCGTCGAGAACACGGCGTCGTCGGAACATCCGGCTGCGATGCAGATCGACTTCGTCGCCGAGCTGCAGGCACGTACCGGTTGCGGGATCTTGTTCGATATCTCGAACGCCGTGGTCGGCGAGCTCAACGGCCTCGGCGCGGTGACCGCATGGCTGCCGCTGATCGCGGGCAAGCCGATTCGCTGTCACGTCGGAAGCTACTCGCGCGACGCCGAAGGCGAATGCTACGTCGACTCGCACGATGCCGATGTCGGCGCTGCGACCGAGGCTGCGATCGCGTTGGTCGCGCGCACCGCGACGATCGAGAGCATCACGTACGAGCGCGACGCCAACCGCAGCGCCGCCGCGATCGCGGCCGACTTGCGGCGGATCGCACGAGCGTCCGGATGAGCTGGCTCGACATCGTTCGCGCCCGCTCGTTCGCGCATCTGTATATGAGCGCGCCCGTCGCGACACCGTTGCGGCCGCATCTGGTGTGGCAGGCGCCGTTCGTGCTCGCGACGCCCGGCGACGATCTGCGAGCGCGCGTCGCTCGCGCCGGCGAGCTGTGGCTGGTCAACTACGACCTACGGCCGCACCGGGAATTGATCATCGCGCACGCGACCGAGCCGTGGTTCATGGCGTTCCAGCGCGGCGAGCGGCCCGACGAAGCTCACGTACAGATCGCGATGGATCGGCGCGTGTTGGACCCGCGCACCGCGACGCCGCTGTTCGAGCTGCCGCTCGTGTTTCGCGAGCGCGAGCAATCGGCCGGCCGCGACGCGTGGCGCAAGCTGGCAGGCACTGAAACTCGTGTCGACTCGTGAGCGCTCTGCTCGCGCGTCGCCGCTTCGCTCGCGCGGCTGCCTCCCGCATCGGCGCCGCCGTTCGACGCCAGCTCGCTTTCGCGGCTCGCGGCCGCGCGCACGTATCAAGACATCGTCGAGCGCGAGCGGTGAATCCTGCGCTAACTGGCGTTTCCTAGCGGCGCGCTAGCGGCGCGATCTTCCAGATCCGCTCGGCGTACTCGCGGATCGCTCGGTCGCTCGAAAACGTGCCGGCGCGCGCGACGTTGATGATCGACGAGCGCGTCCATGCCGCCGGATCGCGCCACGCTTCGGTCACCCGGCGCTGCGCGTCGACGTAGGCGCGAAAATCGGCGCACACCAGGAACGGATCGCGCTCGCGCAGGTCGGTCACGAGCGGCGCGAACATGTCGCCGAACGTGCCCTGCGCGATCAGGTCGATCGCATGCCACAGCTCGTCATCGTGCACCTGTGATGGGTGATAGCCGTCGCGCTTGCGTGCGACCACTTGTTCCGCAGTGAGGCCGAACACGAAGAAGTGCTCGGCGCCGACCGCCTCGCGGATCTCGACGTTCGCGCCGTCGAGCGTGCCGATCGTCAGCGCGCCGTTGAGCGTGAGCTTCATGTTGCCGGTGCCCGACGCTTCGAGGCCCGCCGTCGAGATCTGCTCGCTCAAGTCGGCGGCTGGATAGATCCGCTGCGCGGTCTTGACGTTGAAGTCGGGCACGAACACGACGCGCAGCTGCTTGCTCGCCTTTGCATCGGCCGCGACCGCGTCGGCGACCCCGTGCGCGAGCCGGATGATCAGCTTCGCCATCCAGTACGCGGGCGCGGCCTTACCGGCGAGCACGATCGTGCGCGGCGTGCCGAGCGATTCGCCGCGGCGCGCGCGATCGAACAGCGTGATCGCGTGCAACAGGTTCAAGTGCTGGCGCTTGTACTCGTGGATGCGCTTGCACTGCGCGTCGAGCAGCGCCTCGGGGTCGAAGCCGAGCTCGAGCGCGTTCGACAGCGCCTGCTTGTTCGCGCGCTTCGCGGCGCGCCACTTATGCTGGAACGCGCGGTCATCGGCAAACGCTTCCAGCTGCCTCAGCTTGTCGGTGTCGCGCAGCCAACCGGCGCCGATCGCTTCGTCGATCAGGCTCGACAGCGTCGGGTTTGCCAAGCGCATGAACCGCCGCGGCGTGACGCCGTTCGTCACGTTGGTGAACCGCTCGGGCCAGAGCTCGGCGAAGTCGCGCAGCACCGTCTCGCGGAGCAAGCGCGAGTGCAGCTCGGCGACGCCGTTGATGTGATGGCTCGCGACGGTCGCGAGATGCGCCATGCGAACCTGCTTGTCGCCGCGCTCGCCGATCAGCGACATCCGCTGTACGCGCGCGTCGTCGCCGGGGAACTTCGCGCGAACCTCGTCGAGGAATCGCCGATTGATCTCGAAGATGATCTCGAGATGGCGCGGCAGCAGCTTCGCGACGAGCGGTAGCGGCCACGTCTCGAGCGCCTCGGGCAGCAGCGTGTGGTTCGTGTACGCGATCGCGCGCGTCGTGATCGACCACGCGTCATCCCAGCCGAGCCCGTGTACGTCCACGAGCAGCCGCATCAGCTCGGGCACGGCGAGCGCCGGATGCGTGTCGTTGAGCTGCACGGCGAGCACGTCGGCGAACTGGTGGATCGACGCGCCGCCGGTGAGCAGCAGGCGAATGCAATCTTGCAGCGCGCACGACACGAAGAAGTACTGCTGCTCGAGCCGCAGCTGCTTGCCGGCGGGACTCGAGTCGTTGGGGTAGAGCACCTTCGTCAGCGTCTCGCTGCGGATCTTGGAGTCGACCGCGCGCCAGTACTCGCCGACTTGAAATGCGTCGAGGTCGAACTCTTCAGCGGCGACCGCGCTCCACAGCCGCAAGAAGTTCGTGTTCGGCGTGCCATAGCCCGCGACCGGCACGTCGTGCGGCACGCCCTTGACGCGCCGCTCGGGGATCCACGTCACGCCGTTCGGCCCGTGCTCGGTATGGCCGCCGAACCCGACGAGGTGCTCGACCTCGTAGCGCGGCACTTCCCAAGGAAAGCCGTTGCGCAGCCAGCGATCGGTGCGCTCGACCTGCCAGCCATCGCGAATATCTTGATCGAAGATGCCGAACTCGTAGCGCAGGCCCATCCCGACGGCCGGAATGTCGAGCGTCGCGAGCGAGTCCATGTAGCAGGCGGCGAGCCGGCCGAGGCCGCCGTTGCCGAGCCCGGGCTCGTCTTCGTGCTCGACGAGCGCTTCGAGCGTCGCGCCGAGCGCGTGCGCGGCGTCGCGCGCCGGCTGTTCGATGTCGAGGGTGACAAGATTCGCGCCGAGTTGCGGCCCGATCAGGTACTCGGCCGACAGATAGACGACCGTGCGGTGCTTGTGCTCGAGGATCGCTCTCGCCGAATCGACCCAGCGATCGAGCAGGCGATCGCGCACCGCATATGCGAGCGCGAGATACGCATCGTTCGTCGTCGCGACACCCGCGAACTTGGCGAGCATCGTCGACAGCTTTTGCTTTGCATCGCGCGGGAGGTCGTCTCGCTCATCAGGCATGCGCGGCGAGCTTAAGCCTTGCGAGTTTGTGGCGCTCTCGCGGCAGCCGACTATCATCTGGCGATGCCAGAAGCGCGCCGCAGCGTATTCCGCTCGCGGCGCATGCTCGTCGTGTTCTTGCTCGGATTCTCGAGCGGCCTGCCGCTGATGCTCGTCGGCCAAACGCTCCAGCAATGGGCGATCGACGCGAAGGTCGATATCAAGGCGCTCGCGGCATTCACGCTGATCAAGCTGCCGAGCAACTTCAAATGGGTGTGGGCGCCGCTGCTCGATCGCTATCCGCTGCCGTTCTTGGGGCGACGCCGCGGCTGGCTGATCACGCTGCAGATCATGTTGATGATCGGGCTGACCGTGATGGCTTCGCTCGACGCGTCGACGAGCCTCGCCGCGCTCGTAGTCGCGGCGGTGTTCGTGTCGTTCGTGTCGATGTCGCAAGACATCATGGTCGACGCATACAACGTCGAGGTGCTCGCGCCCGAAGAGCGCGCAGCCGGCTCGGCGGTCTACGTGATGGGCTATCGCACGGCGATGCTGATCGCGGGCTCGCTCACGCTGATCATGGCCGACCACGTGTCGTGGCGAATCGTCTACGGCACGATGGCGGCGCTGATGCTCGTCGGCGTGGTCGCGACGCTGCTCGCCGAAGAGCCCACGGTCACCACGCCGCCGCGCACGCTGTTGCAATCGGTCTACAAGCCGTTCGCCGAGCTCTGGCAGCGCTACCGGCTGCACGCGGTCGTGATCTTGCTGTTCTGCGCGACCTACAAGTTCGGCGAGCAGTTCGCGCAAGCCGTTTCGCAGCCGTTTTATCGCGAGGCGATCGGCTTCACGAAGACCGAGATCGGCGTGCTGTCGAAAGCGGTCGCGTTCATCGCGTTCGGGATCGGCGGCGCATTCGGAGGCACGCTGGTCGCGCGGTACGGCCTGCGCAAGATGCTCGTCGCGTTCGGCATCCTGCAGGCCGCGACGCACACCGGCTACTTGTTGCTCGCGTACGTCGGCCACGATCTGACGGTCTACGGCATCACGTTGTTCGTCGAGAACTTGTCGTTCGCGATGGCGACCGCGGCGTTCACCGGCGCGCAGTATTCGTTCTGCACGCCGGGCGTCGCCGCGATGCAGATGGCACTGCTCACGAGCCTGACCGGGCTCGGGCAAAATCTGTTCGGTGTCTACGCGGGCCGGCTCGTCGCCGCTCACGGCTACATCACGTTCTACGAGATCACGATCGCGATGGGCGTGCCCGGGCTCGTGCTTGCATGGTTCGCTATCGGGCCCCGCGGATCCGCTTCAGCACCGTCAACAGCGTCTCCCGCGTGATCAGATCGAGCACGTCGAGCACACCATCCTCGACGCGAAACAGCAGGCGGTGATGAATGCCGACGCGCGTCATCAGCAGCGGCCGCACCATGTCTTTGGCCTGCTTGACGCCTCGCCACACGAACCCGTCGCCCGAAGCGAGCACGCCGACGGTGCGCAGCGCTTCGGCGGCGACCGGCTGCGGCACGTCGGCGATCGAATCGGCGAACTTGCGATCGAACCGCGGCAGCGTGACGTTGCGCGTACCGGGCGGCAATTCGTCACCGTCGTCATCGTCGATCTCTTCGACGATCTTTTTCGGCTCGACTTTCGTCGCGGCCTGCAGCGTGGCGAGCTCGCGACGGAGCGCGGCGCGCTCGGCTTGGCCCTCGCGAATCACGCCTTCGAGCTCGCCGATGCGGCTCGTGTCTTCGATGTGAGCGCGTTGCAGCTCGGCCGCCGGCTTGGTGCGCTCGGCATCGAGCTCGCCGCGCGCTTTCGCGAGCGAGCGCTCGAGCTCGTCGATCCGCGCCACCAGCTGTGCGCGATCGGCCACATCTTCGCTCGGCGGCGCTTGCTTGCCGCGCTTGCGCGTCTGCTTCGAAGGCACGGTGAGCGCGTCGAGCACGCGCCACGCCGGATCGCTCGGCGGCAGCCCGAGCTTGTCGCGCGCTTCCTCGACGGTATCGAGCAACGCATCGGGATCGTCGACATGCAACGTGCCGATGCACGCGCGCGCCGCGATGATGCCGAGCGCCGGCTCGACGCGCAGCAGCGCGTACGCGAGCTCGATGTCGGGCAGCTTGTCGGCACTCGCGACCGCGGCTCGCGCGACGCCCACGAGCGTCTGCCAGCGCTCGTTCGGCGCCGCGAGGTCGAGCGCGTAGAGCTCGGCGATCGTGCGCGACAGCTTCGCGACGTGCGCGCGCACCAGCTCGAGCTCGCCGCAGTGCAGCGCTTGCTGGACGAGCCAATCGCGCGCGTCTTCGGCCTCGGCGTCGTTGCCGACGCGATCGAGCTCGGCGAGCGCGCGTTCGGCGTGCGTCCACGCGCGGACGTCGGCGAGCCGGCGCACGAGCGCGACGAGCGGCTTCGCCTGCATGCGCGCGAAGTCGATCTTCACGAGGTCGCGGAGCTCGAGCTCGCCGACGTGCTCGTCGGTGATCTGATCGGCCGCCGTGCTCAGGAAGTCTTCCCACGCGACGCCTGGAATCGGCGACGGCGTCGCGACCGGCTTGTCGGCGCAGCACTTCTTGAACTTGAGCCCGCTGCCGCACGAGCACGGATCGTTGCGGCCGACTTGCTTCTGCGCGGCTCGTACGGTGAAGCCGCCGCGCGACAGCTCGACCTCGGCGGGAAGTGCCGCGACCACGGCGTCGGGCGTCGCGGTCATCGCGCGCTCGTCGGCGGCCACCGACTTCGCGTACTCGTCGGCGAAGTGATCGATGTCCTTGACGACGGCGTTCGCGTTCGCGTCGCCGAGCGCGCGCGCCATCGCCGCGATCAGCGCGTAGCCTTCGGCGGTCATCGAGCGCACCGAGATCCGGCGCAGCTCGGGCAACACGCGCGCGGCGGGCGCGCCGGCTTTCCACGCGGCGTAGAGCACGATGCCTTCGAGCTCGGCCGTATCCTTGGTCTGCGGAAACGCGCGGCGCTCGATCACGTCGACGAGCGTCGCCTTGTCGCCGGACGCGATCGCGACGAGGCCGCAGATCGTCGCCGCGAGCTCGATGCCTGGAGCTATGCGCGCGATCAGCTCGACGGGCACGGCGGCGTTGCGCGCGCGCGCGATCGCGAGCAGCGCGGCGTCTTCATGATCGCACGCGGCAAGCGCGGCTTCGATCGCCGAGAGCTCGGGCGTGCCGGCCGATAGGGCGCGAGCACGCGAGATCCGCTCGCCGGCGAGCACGCGATTGCGCTCGGCCGGCATGGCTACTTCGTGAGCACGAGGTACGCGAGCACCACGATCGCCGCCACGAGGATGCCGACCAGTACGACCACGAGCGCGTTCGAGCGCCCCGGCGCGGTCATCGCGCCATCGCGCCCGGTCATCGGCATGCGCATCGACATGTGCGGTCCGGACTGCATGCCGATCTGCGGCGACGACGGCGGCTTCTGGCCGAACGGCGGCCGGCTCGGCGGTTTGAGCAGCTGACCACTCGACGGCGCCTTGAGCTTGCCGCTCGACGGCGGCCTGAGCTTGCCGCTCGACGGCGCCGGCGCCGTGCTCGTGCGCTGGATCGACGGCAGCGACGGCACGCTCGGCTTGCTGCCGTTCGGCAAGTTCGGCTGGCTCGCGCGTGACTTGATCTTGCCTTTGCCGGTGCCGCTCGGCGTCTCGG
This sequence comes from Kofleriaceae bacterium, assembly GCA_036271395.1. Taxonomy (GTDB): domain Bacteria; phylum Myxococcota_A; class Polyangia; order Haliangiales; family Haliangiaceae; genus JABFXX01. The sequence continues at coordinate 34,837 of DATBAS010000105.1, read as the reverse complement.
CCGAGCCGCGCGCGAGATCTTTCATCGCGCCGTTGATCTTGTCGGGCTCGGCGAGCTTCCTCTGGTTCGACAGGAACGCGAAGTACGAGTCCGGCATGTCGTCGAAGTCCATGACGAGATCGCACTCGTCACAGCGGCAGGTCGGCGGCTCGTGGGGCGGCGGGCCCATGTCCGACGCTTCGACGAGCAAGACTTTTTCTTCGTCGCACTCCGGGCAGAAGTACGGCACGTAGAAGCTCTTCACCACGCCGGAGCCGGTGAAGTTATTGACGAGGTTGATCTGCGCGACGATCGCCGGCGAGCACTCGACGAGCACCGAGCGCGTGCCGTTCGATTCGAGCTTCGACAGCCAGTTCACCCAATCGCGCACGCCGCACGAGTTGATGCGCTCGACCTCGCCGAGATCGATGACGGCCGTCCCGTTGGGGATCTTGTCGACGAGCTCGCCGAGCTCGTTATCCTCGTCGATAACGCCGCCGAGCTTGACGAAGCTGACATCGCCACGCTGCTGCACGTTGTGCTGAAACTTTTGGCTCATGCTCAGACTCGCCAGGAACGGCCCCGTAATGGCGGTATTGCTGATTACAGCACACCCGCTAAACCGCGGCGAATGTAGCGCGCACGAACTCATCGGTCCAGTGTGGGATGCCACGTGACTTGTCGTCACGGCAGCGACAGCAGGTCGCGGATCATCTGGTACTGGTCGGAGAGATAGAACCGCACCAGATCGGAACCGCCGAGCACGGCGCCCAGCGCGACCGTATCGTCGTGAGTATCGACGGTTTCGCCGGCCTGGCGCGCGACCATCCAGATCGCGGCCGCGAAATCATCGCAGGCAACGAGGCCGGCGCGCTTGGCGCACGCCACCATGTTGTCCATCCACGCTCCCGGATCGAGATCGCGCGTGCCGGCGTGGCGTTCGAGCATCTTGGCGGCGCGCGGGCTCGCGTTCGCGACGATCTCGGCAGCCTCGCCCGACGACTCGACATCGGTGACGAGCGCGCGCAGCAGATGCGCGAGCTCGCGGCGCTGGCTCGCGCCGAGCTGCAGCAGCGCCGCGTAACCGCCGCGGATCGCTTCGTGCGCGTAGCCGAACAAGAAGCGGAGCGGTAGCTCGGTCTCGGTCGTCAACGTGCGATCGACGACGATGAGGCCGCGCGGGAACGCGGTGACCGCAACCATGCCCGGCACTTTGTCGCCGATGAACACGTCGGCTTCGGTCTCGAACAGGCCGCCGATCTCGCCGGAGATCTGGAGCAACCGCGCGTCGCCGACGCTCTCGGCCGGCACCAAGTTCTCGCCGAGCGACGGCTGCGCGACGAACGCGGTGATCTCTTCGGCGAGCGCGCTCCACACTTCGCCGAGCGGCTCGCGTGCGGCGCTCGTCACGAGCAGGCGATCGCGGTTCGTGTCGTCGAGCGAACGGCGCAGCGGCTGCGATTGCCGCGCCGCCTTGAGCCGCTGCATCGTCTGGCGATCGGTCTCCTCGGCGAAGCCGAGCAGATCGAGCGCGGTGAGCACGCGGGTCGCGCGCTCCGTGTCGCCGGTGCGGTTGTAGAACGACGCGAGCAGGCGATACGCCGGCGCGTGATGAATGTCGCGATCGAGAACTTTACGTAGCTCGCCGATCGCGCGTTGCGGATCGTCGACCGCGTAGATCTCGGCGAGCGCGACGCGATCGCTCGCACCGTCGGGCTCGACGTTCAAGATGCCGCGATACGCCTCGATCGCCGCCGGGCGATCGCCCGATGACAACAAGATGCGCGCGAGCCCGCGTTGCAGCGGCACCGCGGCGCGCGGCCCGCCCTGCGCCATCGCGGAGTGCGCGGCCTCGATGAGCAGCGTCTCGGCTTGGCGTTGATCGCCGCCGTCGGCGGCGCGGCGGGCGAGCACGAGTGCGGGCGGCGCGTAGCCCGGGTCGTACTCGATCGCGCGGCGGTACTGCGGCGCGGCAGCACGCGCATCGCCGGCGGCATCGAGGATCCGGCCGCGGTAGTAGTAGTAGCGCGCGAGCGCCTCGGGGATCAGCGGCTGGCCGGGCGCCGTCGCGAGCTCGACCACGCGCTCGATCGCGACGCGCGCGTCGTTGTAGCGCTGGACGAGAAAGTACTGCTGCGCGAGCTGGTAGTACGCGTCTTGGTGCGCCGGCTCGAGCTGGATCACGTTGCGCAGCACCGCGATCGCGCGGTTCGCATCCATCTCGCCGTCGCCGTGGATCGCCGCTTGCCGCATCAGGGCCGCAAGTCGATCGACCGGCGTCGCGCCGTTCTTGACGAACAACTGGATCGCGGTGATCGCCTGCCCCCAATGCCGCATGTCGCTGTGAAATCCGACCAGCGCGGACAGCACCGTGAAATCGGTCGGCGCGAGCTCGAGCGCTTGTTGGTACAGCGTCGCGGCACCGTCGAGCTCGCCGTCGCGCTCGACGATCGCGGCGCGGCCGACGTGGACGCGGGCGAGCAGCGCGTTGGCGTCATCGCGCTTCTTGTAGACTTTTTCGAGCTCGCGATACGTCGCCTCGAAGTCCCACGCGTCGGGCTGATCGCGCGCGAGCGTGCCGAGATCGTCGAGCGCGGCCGCGTTGGTCGGCTTGATCTCGAGCGCGACCACGAAGCTGTCGGCGGCGCCTTTGCCGTCGAACATCATGCGCGCGACCACGCCGCGCTTGCGATAGAACTCGCTGCGCGTCGACGGATCGCCGTCGCGCATCTGTTTTTGCGCGAGCGCGGCTGCCAGCGGGCCGGCCTTGTCCCACTCGCCGCGGTCGAAGTAGTGCTCGAATAGCGCCTGGTTCGCGGGCAGCGAATCGGGATCGATCGCGAGCGCGCTATCGTAGAATTGCATCGCGCGCTCGGGATCGCCGAGCTGCTTCTCGTAGATGCCGCCGATCTGCGCGAACACGCCGGCGCGCTCTTTGTCGTCGGTCCACAGCTTGACCTCGAGCTCGAGCGTCTCGATGACCTTCGCCCACTCCTCGCGCCGGCGGTACAGATCGCGCAGGCCGTGTACCGCGGGCAAGCAGGCGGCCGAGGTCTTGATCGCGGCGTCGTAGTAGCGAATCGCATCTTGTTCGCGGCTGAACTTCGCCTCCATCACCGAGCCGCACTTGAAGTAGAGCAGCGCCTTGTACGAGCGATCGGTGACGACTCGGATCTGCTTGCGCGTGATGTCGAGTAACTCGGCCCACTGCTCGGTCGATTCGTAGATGCGGGACAACGCCTCGAGCGCCTCGCGATTCTCGGGCTGGAGCTCGAGGATCTTGAGGTAGTGCTCGGTCGCGGTATCGACGTCGCGCGCGCCTTCTTCCGACGTGCGCGCGATCTTCTTGAGGATGTCGACGTGGTCGTGCGGCTGCGCGTGCTGCAGCCGCTGCTTGAGCAGATCGACGAGCCCGGTGCGATCTTGGTTGTCCTCGTAGTAGCGCTCGAGCTCGGCGCCTGCGACCGAATCGCTCGGATCGATCGCCAGTAGCTTGCGGTTGAGCCGCACCGACGCGCGCGGATCGTCGCCGCGGGCGCTCGCGAGGTGCGCCGCGTTGCGCAGCGCCTCGGCGCGACGCACGTGATCGCGTTGCGTCTCGGCGCGCTTTTCCCAAGCGTCGATCAGCGGCGCCCAATCGCCACGCGTGCGGCACAAGCCGTCGAGCACCGCGACCGCGGCTTCGGGCTTGGAGTCGACCTCGATCACCTTTTGATACGACGCGATCGCGGCATCGGTCTGGCCGAGGAAGTTGAGCTGGACGTTGCCGCGCCGCGTGTAGAGATCGCCGAGCCGATACGCGCGAGTGTTACCGGCTTCGACGAACTCGATCGCGAGCTCGTAGAGCTGCATCGCCGCGGCCCAGCGCTCGGCCTTGTAGCAGACGCGCTCCATCGCCGTGAACACCTCGCGGCTGCTCGGCTCGGCCCGGAACGCGCTGGTGTACGCGGCGATCGCGCCGTCGATGTCGCCGCGGTTCGCACGCAAGCCCGCGACGCGATCGAACAGCTGCGCGCGTGCGCTGGGCTCGGTGATCGTTTCGGCGCGCGACTCGAGCAAGCGGGCGAGCTCGCGCTCGCGGCCGAGCTGCTCGTACAGCGTCTCGAGCTGTTCGATCGCGCCCGCGTGCTTGGGCTCGAGCTCGAGCGCGCTCTCGAACGCGGCGACCGCATCGGCCTTGCGATCGAGCTTGGCGATGCGCACCTCGCCGAGCTCGAGCAAGATCGATAGCTGGCGCGCATGATCGGTCGTCGGTACCGTCGGCAGCTCGCGCTCGAGCGCGGTGGCGAGGTCGGCCCAGCGCTCGGCGCCGCGCAGCAATCGCACGAGCTGTTGCTGGCGCGCGTCGTCGGGCACGTGCTGCTGCGCGATCATCAGCATGCGCACGGCGCCGCCGGGATCGCCGAGCTCCTTGTCGTAGATCCGCGCGAGCTCGCCGGCGAGCTGCGCCTTTTCGGGCGGTGCGGTCGCGGCTTCGAGCTGCTTGCGGCGCACCTCGACGAGCTCGGACCACTCGGCGATGTGCTCGAGCGCGTCGGCGAGCACCTCGAGGTTGCGCGGCGTCTGCCGTGCGCCGCGGAACGCGCGGGCGAGCTCGTCCCACATCCTGAGCTCGCGCGCGGGTGGATCGAGGCCGGCGAGCGCGGTTGGATGATCGGGCTCGATCTCGAGCACGTCGAGATACGCGGCGACCACGGCCTCGGGCTCGCGACGCAGCTGTGCGAGCAGCTCGGCTTCTTCGAGGCGCAGCTCGAGCCTGCGCTGCGATTTCGGATCGGTCGCGAGCTCGGCACGCACGGTCTCGAGCGCGCGATCGGGCTGACCGGCGGCGCGATACACGCGCGCTTGCTCGCGCATGACTTCCGGGCTGGTGCCGGCTTTGTCGAGCGCGGCGAGCGCGGCGTCGAATCGGCCGCGGCGCTCTTCGCGTTGCGCGATCTCGAGAAAGATCTCGGTGCGGCGCTCGGCCGACGGTGCGGCGGCGACGGCGCGCTGGCGCAGGTCGATCGACTTGGTCATCTCGCCGTCGTCGTCGTAGAGCCGCGCGAGCGTCATCATCGCTTCGTCGTCGTCGGGCCGCTCGGTCAGCATGTGCTCGAGCGCGCCCTTCGCGCCGGCTTTGTCGTCCAAGTGCTCGGCGAGCAGCTCGGCGTGCTCGCGCGCGGCCGATGCGCGGCCCTCGCGGCTGATCAGCGACTTCGACAGGTCCGCGAGCAGGCGCGCGAGCTGATCGTAGTTGCGGTTCGCGCGATAGACCGCGGCGAGCGCGGTGCGGCAGAACGGATCGCGCGGGTCGAGGTCGGCGGCGCGGCGCAGCGAGTTTTCGGCTTCGACGAAGTCGCCGCGCACGAGCGTGACGATCCCGCGCGCGCAATGCAGCGCGGCCGCCGCGCGCGGGTCGAGCTCGCGGTTGGCCCACAGCGAGTACGCCTCGGCGAGCGCGTCGTCGTCGCCGGATTCGGTGCCATCGAGATCGCGCGGAATACCGCGCAAGATCCGCACGACGTGATCGCGCTCGGTGCCGAGCCGCGGCACGTCTTCGGCGGCGCTACGCCATAGCTCGAGCGCGCGTGCCGTGGTCCCGACGCGCTCGGCGAGCTGCGCGGCCCAGCGCAGCCGCTTGCGCGCGACCAAGCGCTCGATGCCCGCCGGCGTGGGATCGGCGAGCTCGACGAGATCGAGCCAGCGCGCCGCGACCGTGCTCGCGTCGACCGCGGCCAGGCGCTTTACCAGCTCGTCGATCCGATCGCCGCGCAGTGATGCGAGCTCGAGCGCGCGCCACGCGTGCGCTGCGGTGACCTCGTGCGAATCGGAGTCGAGCAAGTTGTGATGCGCGAGCAAGGCTGCGGCGGTGTCGTCGGCGGCGTACGCGATCGACGTGGCCGCGAAGTTCGCGATGCGGCGTGCGGCGAGCGGATGCGACGCGACCGGATCGATCGCGAGCTCGGCGTAGAGCTTGGTCGCGTCGCCGAGCTGGCCGTCGCGCACGAGCTCGCCCGCGACGACGTGGCGCGTCGCGTACAGCTCGATCGCAGCGCCCGTGAGATGTGCGACGAGATCGGCGCGGCGATCGAGCAGCTCGAGGCGGCGCTGATCGCCGGCGCGCGACGCCGCATCGCACGCGACATCGAGCACGCGCAACCAGCCGGCACCGCGCATCGCGCCGCCCGACTTGCCGGCGGTCGCGTCGTCGGCGCCGGTGATCGCGTCCCAGCACATCGCGAGCGCGCCGGGCGGGTCGTTCGCGCGATCGAGCACGAGCGCGGCGGCGGCGGCGATCTCTTCGGGCGGCGAGCTCGCATCGAGCGCCGATTTGCGCAGCTCGGCGACGCGCTTCCACGAATTCGCTCGAGCGTGTGCGAGCACGCCGACCTCGATCGCGTGCGCGCGCCACGCGGATGGGATCTCGCCGGCGAGCACGCGATCGATGATCGCGGCGGCGAGCTGCGGCCGGTCGTGACGGAACAGCCACGCCTCGGCGACCTCGATCGCGATCGCCGCGGCCGGCTGCGTGAGTGACGTGCGCGGCGTCTCGGCGGCTGGGTAGCCGAGCTTGGCCTGCGTCGATGCGAGCGCGGCCGCGTCGGCGAGCGTCGCGATCGCGCGCAGCCGCGGCGCGAGTGGATGCTGCTCGGCGAGCTCGAGGTGACGCATCGCTTCGTCGGGCTGATGCAAGCCGTCGGCGGCGGCGAGCGCGATCCGGACGTTGAGATCGGCGAGCCGCCCGTCGGAATCATCCGCGCTCAGGAGTGCGGCCGCCTCGCTCGCGACGAGCTCGAGCACGCGCTCGACCAGCTGGCCGGCGTCGGGCACGACGAGGCTGCGCGTGTTCTCCTCGAACGCGTCGATGCTGGCTTCGCCCGTGTGGTCGTCGCCCGTTTGATCGCTCGTCGAGCCCGTCGGGGTCAGCTCGGTCGCGGCCGGCTGCGGCGCGATCGCCGCCACGATCCGCGGAATGCCGGGAATCGGCGGCGGCTGGGGCGCCGGCGGGCGTCGGACCGGTGGCGGTTCCGCCATGAAGCGCGATCGTACCGGGTGTCGAAAGGCAGCGCCAGCACCGGCCCGACCGCTGAATTCGGTCGCTCCATTCGGTTCGATATGACTTCGGGGCGGCCTTGCGGTCGCACCACGTCGATCCGCGTGCGGTTTCGCCGAAGATCGGCGCCGTCGCGACGAGCGCGCGATCATGCCGGTTCACGCCAATTGCGAGCAGCGGGTACGTAGATTTGCCGTTTGACGCACTGCTAACAACGCCGCTACCCTCGCAACGTGGGTAGCTCGCCACGTGCGGTTTGCGTCTGCAGCGACCCGCTGATCTGCCGGGTTGTCGACGACGCGCTCGTCGCGGCGGGCATGGCCGTCGACCACTTTCGCGACCTGCCGGGCGATCTCGATGCCGCGCTCATCGTCGCGGATCGCGGCGCGCGGGTCGGCGCCGGCTCGGCGCTGCAGGCTGCGCGGGCGCCGGTCGTGGTGGTCGGCGACGACCTCGACGACGATGGGCTCATCGCGCTGATGCTCGACGCGCCGATCAGCCACCACGTCGGCGATCCCAGCGATCGCGACCTCTTCATCACGTCGGAGAAGCTGATCTCCGGCGACTTGTTCGGCCTCGAAAAGTATCTGGCGGCCGACGCCGGCATCGGCGAGCGCGTGATCGCGACCGATGCCGAGAAGCGCGCCGCGATCGCCGAAGTCTGTGCGTGGGCCGAGGCGATCGGCGCGCGCACGCCGATCGTGCACCGGCTCGCCAGCGTCGCCGACGAGCTGTTGATGAACGCATTGCACGATGCGCCGCGCGAATCGCGCCCGTCGATCGGCGAGGGCGTGCAGCAACGCGCCGTGCTGCGCTGGGGCCGCGACGAGCGCACGCTCGCGATCTCGGTGACCGATACGTTCGGCGCGCTTCGCCAGCGCGATGTGATAGGTCACGTGCGGCGCGCACGCGACGAGCGTGGCCGGCCCGAAACCGACGAGCACGGCGCCGGCCTGGGCCTTTATCTCGTGCTCGCGAACGTCGCGTCGCTGATCGTCAACGTCGATCCGGGCTCGCGCACCGAGGTCGTCTGCCTGTTCGATCTCGCGCCGCCGGCGCGCCGCGCGGTCGAGTCCGGCGTGCGCTCGCTGCACGTTTTCGGCTCCTAGCGCAGCCGGATGAGGGCGAACGCGCCCGGCACCGCGAGGTAGACGACCGCCCACGCGACCGTCCATGCGAGCTTCGCGACGCGACGTGCGCGCGGCGCGATCGGCAGCGTCGCCGAGAGCCGCGGCAATTCGATCGGTGGCCGCCGCAACCGCTCGGCGAGCGCAGCGCCGTACAGCGCACCGCCGCCGGCAAACGCGACAAGCCATGGCTCGGGATCGTCGGGCCGCGCCAGCCCGACGACGACGAGCGCGACGAACGCGAACGAACCGAGCGCGAACGCCATCGGATAGCGACGGCGCATCAGCCGCGCATCTTTGGAGTAGGCGAGCGCGGCGCTGCCGAGTGCGCTCGCGACGAGCCGCTCGAGCGCGGTCGGCGGGTGGATCTCGAGCTTCGCCAAGCGCTGGCGATCGAGCGCGGAAACGTCGCGTAGGATCGTCGCCATCAGCGCGGGAGCGCGCGCGCGCGCGCCGGCAAGCGCGGCGATCGACACGGCGGCGAGCGCGCCGAGGATCTCGACGCTGGCGTAGGCGCGCGCCAGGATCACCGCGACCACGACGGCCGCCGATGCAAAGCCGGGCAGCGCGCCCAAGATCGCGCTCGCGTTGCCGCGTTGATCGCGCGGCGCGACCGCGACGATCATCGCCGCGAACGTCGCAACCGCCGGCAACAGACACGCCGCGGCGACGCCGAGCGCGCCGATCAGCGCGAGCAGCTCCGGCGTGACGATCGGCAGCGCGCCGATCGCGCAGGCGAGCGTCGTCGCGATCGCGGCACGCACGCAGCGCCGGAGTGCCGCGGCGAAGAGCTCGGTGCCTTCGATCGGCAATTGCGCGAGCAACGCGGCGTCGGCGCGCCAGTAGATGTGAAACGGCACGCGCATGAACGCGAACGCGTATGCGCCGAGCACGCACGCGAGATGGGCATTCGGGCCGAACGCGACCGTCAACGCCGCAAACGCGCCGCCGGCGACGATCGCGATCAGCCAGCGCGAGCTCCACCAGTGAGCTTCCCGCCGCTCGCGCAATGCCTCCCACGCGACGAGCTTCACTGTGCGCCTTCGTCGGCGACCAGCGAGATGTAGAGCTCTTCGATCGCGGTGCTGCTGCGCAGCTCGTCGCCGCGCCGATCGGCGACCAGCTTGCCCTTGTTCATCACGAGCACGCGATCGCACAAGAACTCGGCGACGCCGAGCAAGTGCGTCGACATCAACACGGCGGTGCCGGCCTCGGCGACCGCGCGCAGCGCCGCGCGCGCATGGCGAGCCGCGTGCGGATCCAAGCCGTTGAGCGTCTCGTCGAGCAACGCGAGCTTGATCGGGCCGACGAGCGCGGCCGCGAGCCCGACCCGCTGCCGCATACCGAACGACAGCTCGCGGCACGGCCGCTGTGCGATCTTCGCGAGCCCGAGCGTATCGAGCACGCGCGCCGCATCGGCCCCGGTCGCGCCGCGCGCTTGCGCGACGAACTCGACGTGCTCGTGCGCGGTGAAGAACTCGTACAGCTGCGGCGGCTGATCGCAGAAACCGACGTGCTTGCGCACGCTGGCCGCGTCGCTGCCGTCGACGGTGATCGTGCCGGCGCTCGGCAACACCGCGCCCGCGATCGCGGCGAGCGTGGTCGACTTGCCGGCACCGTTCGGGCCGAGCAAGAGCGCGATCTCGCCCGCCGCGAGCTCGAGATCGAGGGCGTCGACCGCGACGCGCGAGCCGTATTGGATCGTGAGCTGACTCAGGGTCGCGATCACGGTTTCCAGGAGTACACCACGACGTACGTCACCTCGGTCTTCGCCTTGGCCGGAACCTCGGTGCGCAGCGCGATCTGCTGCGCGCCTTCCTTGGCCGGGCGGTTCGTCGACTCGTACGCGATGAGCCAGGTCTCGCCGCGATACAAGTGCTCGCGCACGAGCACTTCGACGGGCCGCTCGCGCGCGTTGTCGACGGTGATCACGAACTCCTCGGTCAATCGATGACCGAGCTCGTCGTCTTGGACTTCGAGGTCGCGGCGCTCGCGATGCCCGGTCACGCCGAGCGCCGTGCCGACCGGGATCGTATCGACGGCAGCGACACGCGTCGCTTCGTCGAACAGTCGCGCCTCGCCGAGCAGCGCGAGCGAGCCGTCGCCGGCGCGCTCGTAGAGCTTCGCCGCGCCGGCCGGAAGCCCGTCGGTCACGATCGGGTCGCGCGCGATCTCGAAGCTCTCGCTGACTTGCGTTGGAGCACTCGGGACCACGCCGAGGTTCGCGTCGCGAACCGGCATCGAGCCCGGGCTATCGTGCGACGTGCCGATCGGATCGTAGACGAGCACCGACTTCATCGCGCGCGGGGCCGAGATCCCGGGCAGCTCGACGCGCGTGTCGCCGAGCGGCAGCGCGACATCGCCGAGCAGGCGCGGCTTCGCGAACGGCGTGGTCGCCGCCGCTTCGCCGACGAGCGACGCGGCGAGGTTCTCGCGCTGGCGCGCGCGCCATCCGGCCACCGGCGCGTCGACGAGCGTCACGCGCGAGAATGGCAGCGCCAAGCCGCTCGCGTTGGTGACCGCGAGCGCACCGAACAGCGTCGCGCGATCGCGCGCGTGATTCGTCGCGATCGTGTACGACGCCGTCCACGTCAGCTTGTCGGTGACGTACGACACCGCGAGCGCGTAGCGACCGGCATGCGGCGCCGCGACATCGAGGTGCGCGTGCATCGGCCGCGGCGATGTCGCGAGCGCGGAGCCTGCATCGGCATCGTCGCCGCCGTCGCTGCCGATCGGCACGCGAAGCTGCGCGACCGCGATCCCCGCGATGTCGACCGCGGCGATGTCGGTCGCGCCGGCGGGCAGCTCGAGGTCGATCGCCTGCGTGCTCGTGCCGAGCTCGACGTCGAGTCGCTGCGTGATCACCGCGGCGTCGCGAAACAACACGACGTCGGTGACCGGCGGCGACGGCGGGCGCGGCGCCGCGACGTGGCACGCGAGCAGCGCGGCGAGTGCGATGTAGCGCATCACCACGCGTAGACGGCGGTGTACGTGATCGTTTGCTTCGCGCCGCCGGCCAGCTCGACGCGATATTCCTGCGTCTGCGTGCCGCCGCGCGTGCCCTTCGCGCTCTCGCCTTCGAGGTGCCACATCGGCCAACGCCACAAGAACTCGCGCGCGATCACGATCGCCTTTTGCTTGCCGTGGTTCTCGAGCGACAGCTCGATCTTTTCGTGGATCGTGCGCGCGTGCTCGTCGTAGTTGCAGCTGGTCGCGTGGCGCTCGCCGACGATCTCGGTATCCGACGCGAGCCGGACGCGCGCGACGGTCGGCGTCGCGTGCAGCGCGTCTTCGCTGAGCACGTCGAGCCGCGCGCCGTCGCGCTGGAACAGCCGCACCTTGCCGTCGGGTAACTGGCTCGGCGTGTCGAGCTCGAGCGCGACCTCGGCGCGGCCCGCGCCGGCGACCTGCGTGCTGAGCTGATTGCAATCGACCGCCTGGAACTGCTGGAAGTTCGCCGACGGGTCCGGCATCGCCTCGAACGTGACCACGGGCCGGACCTTGGCGCCGACGCGCGGCGCCATCAGCTCGACCTGCACGGTCTCGCCGGCGCCGAGCCGCACGAGGCCGGGCACGCTGAACCGCGATGGCGGCGCACCCGGCGCGCGCACGATCGCGGTCGAGCTCTTGCTCGGCGCGGCCACGAGCGGCGGCTGGGTCGTGTCGACGAGCGTGAGCTCGGCGGCGTCGAACGTCGCGGTGGTCGCGTTCTTGATCGTCGCCCACGCCGAGAAGTCGAGCGTCTTCGCGCCGGCGTCGAACACCGCGACGTAGTCGGCGCTCCACGCCATGCCTTCGGCGCGATACGAGATCTCGACCGGCTGCTTGCCGCCGTGCTTCGCCGATAGCCGCCACACGAGCGTCGGCTGCGCGCCGGTTGCCGCGCCGCCGAGCTTGACGTCGAGCACGTAGCCGTCGCGGCGCAACACGCGCATCGAACCACCGGTCTCGACGACGATCGCCTGCGGGTCGGCGGCGCGCAGCGTGCCCGCGACCTCGCCTTTCGCCGTGACGACCGTGATCGGTTCGCCGATGTGGTGCTGCAGGACGTCGTCGGGCGTCGCCGCGCCGGGCATGAACCGCTGCTCGACGACCGACAGCGGATCGCCGAGCCCGCGCAGCTGGACCGACGCCGGATCGATCGTGTCGGGCACGCCGGCGAGATGGACGTCGCCGTTGTCGCCGATGTCGACGTCGCGCCGCTCGGTGATCAGCGCGCCGGTCGGCGGTGCGATCGTCTCGCCGTAGCTCGCGCCGCCGAACGCGGCCGGTGCGTTCGCCGCGTTCGGATCGGGCGCGGCCGTGAAGATCGTGATCGCGGTCTTGGCAACCGGCGCAGCCGCGTAGGCGCTTGCCGCGAGCGCCGCGCCTGCAACGACCCACGGGATGCGGCCCATGCATCGAGCATAACAGGCGGTCGCGTAGATGCCCGTGCGCCGCTTCCACCTGTATGATTTGCCTCGTGGCGGTCGCGACCTATCCAGGAATGGTGTCGCCGTTGCGAGGTCTCGATGCGTTTGGCGAGGCAGAGCGCGACGTGTGGCAAGGGCGTGAGTCCGAGCGTGAAGAGCTCGCGCGCATGGTCAGCGCCGACGGCTTTCGCGCCGGCCTGCTCTATGGAGAGCCGGGCGTTGGCAAGACCTCGCTCGTCCGCGCCGGGCTGATCCCGCACTTGCGCGACCACGGCATCGTCGCGCTCACGTGCGAGGACCTGACCCAGCCCGCGAACAGCTTCGCGCAGGGGTTGTCCGCATTCGGCATCCAGCCGAACACCGGCGAGGCGTCGATCGCGTTCATGACCCGCGCGGTGTCGAACGCCGTGCAGGGCCAGCAGTTCGTGTTCGTCGTCGATGACATCGGGCTCGCCTGCAACGACGAGCGGGTGATCTCCGAGCTCGCCGAGATGTTCGCCAAGGTCGTGAGCCGGTCGGCCGGTCGCGCGCGCTTCTTGTTCGTCGCGGCGAGCGAGCGCTTTCACGCGCTCGGCGCGCTCGAGCGTCGCACCGGCTCGCTGTTCCCGCCGTCGAATCGGTTCGAGCTGACCAGGCTCGCGATCCCCGCCGCCACCGAGATCCTCGACCGGGTGCTGTCGCTGTCGGGCGCGGCGGCCGACCCGGCGCTCGCCGAAGCGGTCGCGAACGGCCTCGCGAACTCGGCCGGCGTGCTGCCCGCCGACATGCAGATCTCGGCGATGGCGCTTCGCGATCTCAAGATCAGCTCGCTGGCAGGTCTGCAGAAGCTCGGCGGCACGAGCGAGCTCGAGAGCGCGTGGCTACACGCCGCGTGCCGCGCGACCGGCAACGAGCGATCGGCGCTGCGGCTGTGCGCCGAGCTCGCGGTCGGCCTCGGCGCGACACCGAAAGCGACCGACGCGATCGTGCGCGAGATCAACCTCGACGGCGACTTCGCGAATCATGCAGTCGGCGTGCTCGAGCAGCGCGGCGTGATCATTCGCGGAGACGCGACCGGTACCACGTGGATCCTGCGTCACGAAGTGCTCGTGGCGCGCGTTCGCGAGCTCACCGCGCCGGCACGCGCCGCCGCGCGCCGCGCATACGACTTGCTCGGCTCGAAGACGGCGAACAAAGGCCGGCTCAAGCTGCGCGAGCTGCGCGCGTTGAAGCACGAGGGCATCGCGGCGGTCACGCCGGCGGAGATCGCGGTCGTCGAGAGCAGCAAGCGCTACTACTGGATGCTCGCCGGCGGAATCGCCGCGGTGCCGGTCATCATCTTGATCGCGCTGATCGTGTCGGTGCACCGCCACGCGTTCTTCGAGCTGCAGCCGGCGCCCGGCGGCGAGCGCGTGGTCGTGCGCGGCGGTCGCGCGAGCTTGTGGTCGGGCAAGCTGCTCGCCGATACGGGCTTCACGCGCGCGATGGTCGCGCCCGAAGTTTGGAAGAAGATCGACGGCCGCGAGCTCGGCGGCGCGCGGAGCGATTGGGATGCTCAACTGAGCGGCATGATGGCGCCGCAGCTCACCGAGCTGGTCGATTACGCGCGCACCGGCAGCGACGGCGCGCTCGCCGAGCTGCGCAAAGCCGCCAAAGATCCGGAAGACCTCGCCGAGCTGCTGATCGCGATGAAGCCGATCGCGAAAGGCACCCCCGCCGAGGTCCAGATGGTCGAAGCGGCGATCGCGATGCCGCAGCCGGCGGTGCAGCGCGCGGCCGTCGCGACGGCGGGCTCGGCCGCGCAGCGCCACAACGTCTATCAGGACACGCTGCTGCAAGCGCTGACCTCGAAAGATCCCGAGCTGCGCCGCATCGCATTTTCATCCGTGCGCAACTTGGGCGAACGCGGCCACTCGTTGTTCGAGCAGGCGCTCGCGAAAGAGCCCGAGGCCGACACGCGGCGCGAGCTGCTCGTCGAGGTCGCGCAGGCGACGACCGACGAGGCGCCATCGGCGGCAACGGCCGCTTCCGTGCTCGCGAACGCGGATGCGTCGGCGGTGCAGCGCGACAAGGCGAAGGCGCAGCTCAAGATCGCGCTCGATTCCGATCCGAGCGCGGCGGCGACCGCGCTGACCGGCCTCATCGGCAACGAAAAAGCGCCGATCGAGTCGCGCACGTACGCGATCGAGACGCTGCGCGATCTGGATCCGCTGCCGAAGGTCGCGGGCCTCGTCGATGCCGCGCACGCCGCGTTCAACTCGAAGTCCGCCGCGGTGAAGCTCGCCGCACTGCCGCTCTACGCGAAGGTCGATCCCGAGCGTGCCGGCGGCGATCTCACGCCGATGCTCGACGACAAGAAGCTCGACAAGCCGATGAAGATCGCGGCGGCCCTCGCGTGGGGCGAGGTCGCGACCGCCAATCACGGCGCGGCCGAGAAAGCGCTCGACGGCATGATCAAAGACGACGACGGCGACATCCGAGCCGCCGCCGCCGAAGCGTCCGGCAAGCTCGGCCGCACGTATCAAGATCGACTCGTCAAGATGGCGAAGGCCGAGAACTACAACGTGCGGATCGGCGCCGCCGAAGGCCTCGCATCGACCACGCTCACCGGCGGTAACGTCGGCGTCGGCATCGACGGCATCGCGCAGCTGTGGCGCGAAAAGGGCAGGCCGCGCCGCGACGCGACGAAGATCTGGGCGCACCTCGCGCGCAAGAAGCCGTATCCGAACGTCGTCGAGTACCTCGCGAGCGCGGCCAAGCTGGTCGAAGATCCGGCGCTGCATCCGATCGCGGTCGATGGTTTGTGCAACGCGGCGCTCGCCGGCAGCGTCGATGCGCGCCACGCGCTCGCGCGGTCGATCGACGATCCGTCGGTCGAGGTACGCCGCGCGGTGATGTCGTGCGTCGCCGACGGCCCCGATCCGGCGAAGAACGGCGCCGCGATCGCCGCGAAGCTGGTCAAAGATCCCGACAACGAGATCCGCGCCGATGCCGCGCGCGTGCTCGCGCAAGGCGTCGTCAAAGGCAAGGCATCGCCCGGCATCGCCGATGCGCTCGTCCAGCTGCTCGACGATCCGGATCGCGAGGTTCGCGTGATCGCGATTCGCGCGGTCGGCTCGCTCGGCACCGACGCGCCGAAGCCGGCAGACGCCGCGCTCGCGAAGCTGTTCGAGCGCGGCGACGAAGGCGAGAAGCTCGCGCTGCTGCGCACCGCGAAGCAAGTCGGCGCCGCCGATCTCGTCGGGCTCGCGGTCGCCGATAGCTCCGCGCTCGTGCGCGTCGCTGCCGTCGATGCCGCGCTCGGCGCCGGGTTGCGCGCATCGGCCACGTTGTCGGCGGCGCTCGCCGACGCTGATCCACAGGTTCGCAAGGCCGCGCTCGAGCGGCTCGCCGCGCAAAAAGACAAGGTCGAGCCCGCGGTGCTCGACCGCGCGCTGGCGCTTGCCGTGCGCGATCCGGATCCCGAATTGTCGCAGCTCGCGCTCACGACGATCGCGCGTGTCGCACCGAAGGAAGCCGTCGCCGCGCGGCTGCATCGCTCGCTCGCATCGCGACTCGAGCGCGAGCGCGCGCAAGCGGCCGCCGCCGCGATCGGCCTCGTCGATCGCGACGCCGGGCTGTCGGTGGAGTTGCTCGAGCCACTGCTCGACGATCCGTCGCACGACGTGCGCGTCGCGATGCTGCCGGCGCTCGCCGCCGCCTACGCGAAGACGAACACGCCGGAGAAAGTCGCCGACATCTTGACCAGCTCGGAGACCAACGCGATGCGCCGGCTCGTCGCGGCCGCCGCGTTCGTCACGCTCGCGAAGACCGATGCCGGCCGCGCGGCAGCCGAAGCCGTGCTCAAGAAGATCGACGCGCCGCCGATGGCGCGATTCACGGCGAAGCTCGTCGCCGGGTTGGTCGCGAACCAAGCCGACGGCATCGCGTTCTTGCAGGAGCTGGTGCCATAAAAGCCCTCGTGCTGGCCGTGCTCGCGGCCGCATGCGTCGACCACTTCCCGCCGGTCGTGCATCGCAGCGAAGAGCTCGCGCCGGCGGCCGATCCGCTCGCGCCGGCGATCGCATACACCGCATCGCAGCCGGCGGCGCGTTGGAACGAGCCGGTCGATCCGGCGACGGCCGCGACCCCATCGCACGAGACCGACGCGGTGTTTTCGGGCTTGATCGAGCTCGTCGGCTCCGACAACAGCGAGCTCGAGCGCGATCCGCAGCTCGACGCCGTCGCGACCGAGCTCTCGGTGATGGCGAGCAAGGGCGCCGCGCTCGACGGCGGCCTCGTCGAGTTCGCGCTCGGCCAGCACGGCGTGGCCGACATGGCGACACTCGTGCTCGCCGCGAAGGCGACCGAGCCGGCGGCGATCGTCGACGAGCTCCGGCCCGAGCTCGGCGATGCGCTGCGGCCCGCGAACGCGCGCGTCGGGATCGGCGGCATGTCGCCGATGGTCCTCGTCGTCACGCACGCCTCGCTCGCGACGCTCGCGCCGCTGCCACGCTCGTTACCGGTGCACGGCGAAGTCGCGATCGACGTCAAGCTCGAGGCGCACGCGCCGAAGATCACGGTCACGCACGACGATGGCAGCCTCGAGCACCTCACCGACACGCGATTTCGCTGCGGCGGCCATAAGGGCACGCAATGGGTCGCCGTCGATTCGGGAGAGCTGACCGGCGATCCGCCGGTCTCGACGATCGTGCTCGTGTTCTCGATCGACTGCGGCGCGCCGCCGCGGACGACGTATTACGTCGAGCCGCGCGCGAACACGATCGACGCGCGCGATCCCGAGCAACGGCTGGTCGAGATCATCGATCGCGAGCGCGCCGCCGCGCAGCTACCGCCGCTGGCGATCGATCTGCGTGCCGCCGATGCCGCGCGCGCCGCGGCGAACCAGATGCGCGCGACCGGGCGCGTGGCGCACGCACAGGCCGGCTCGACGATGAGCTCGCGGTTGCTCGATGCCGGCGTGATCCCGCCGGTCGCGCGCGAAGCGACGCTGCACGCGCCCGATCTCGCGACCGCCGCCGAGCTGCTCATGAACGAGCCCGGCTATCGCGACGCGATCTTGGCGCGCGACATCAACCACGCCGGCATCGGCATCGCGCGCGATGACCACGGCGAGCTCTACGTCGCGGTCGAGCTCGTTCAGATCGTCCCGCCGGTCGACGTCGTGCGGCTGCGTCGCGACGTCGCGGCGAGAATCAGGCTCGACAAGCTGCAGACGCTCGATCACGTCGCCGAGATCATCGCCCGCGGCCACGCACACGGCTGGCGCGACGCCGACGTGTTCGAGCGCGCGACCGCCGAGGTCCCCGAGGGGTTCGCGCACGTCCAACGCTACATGACGCTGCTTCTCGACGACTCGATCGATCGCGTCGATTTTGGCACGCCGGATCGGCGCGCCGATACAGCGGGCATCGCGGTGGTGCAAGCGCCGCGCGACGGTGCGTACGCGGGGCGGACGTACGTCGTGATCGTCTACGCGCGCCGCGCGTTCAACAACTACGCCGACGACAAGCGCAACGTGAAGAGCGGCTATTAATCGTCGTAGACGGTCCAGCGCTTGACCGCGACCGGAGCCGGCAGCGCCTTCGACGTGTACTCGAGCGCGTCGAGCTTCGCGTGCTGCTCGGCGAGAAAATCAGCGACGCCGGCCGCGCGATACGTCGCATCGCTGATCGCGATCTGGTAGCTCTCGGCGAGCGCCTGCAGCTTGGCGGCGACGTTGACGGTGCCGCCGAAGAAGTCGGCGTTGGAGTTGAGCCGCACCGCGATGCACGGGCCGGTATTGAGCGAGATCCGCAGCCGGATCGGCGTGTCGCCGCGCTCGGGATGGAACGTGTCGTGGATCTTCTGTGCCGCGCGAACCGCGTCGAGCGGCGAGCCGAACGTCGCCATGACCGCATCGCCGATCGTCTTGACGATCGCGCCGCGATGTTGCACGACGATCGCGAAGACCTCATCGAAGTGGCGCTTGATCTCGATGAACGCGCCGGGATCGCCGCGCTCGGCGTAGAACGCCGTCGAGCCGACCACGTCGGTGAACAGCAGCGTCTGCTCGCCGACCGCGAGCTTGACGTCGGCGCCGATGTAGTCCTCGCTGAACAGGTCGCGAAAATCCTGAAACGACAGCAGGGTGCCGGGCCGCAGCGCGTCGTCGCTCCACGTCGCGCGCTCGATCGAGAACAGCACGGGGTCTTTGCCGCCGTTGCGAAACGTGATCGCCGGCTTCGTGCCGCACTTCACGACGTGACCGGCTGGATGGTTTTGCCACTTGATCGCGGCGGGACCATCGTCGGAGGCATCGAGGTACCAACCGCCGTCGTGGTCTGCCCACACGACGTAGCGGCCCGGCGCGAGCGATGGCGACGCGATCTTCGTCGCGCCGGGTGCCACGAGCGTTTGCACGCGGATGTGATCTTTCGTCGCGGGCTCGGCGCTGCAGTACAAGCGCTCGGGCACGTCGCGGACCGAAGGGTGCACGCGAAACGTGACCTCGACGGCTTCGCGCGAATCGGTCGTGAAGTCGACGGCGCAAACCTCGCAATGGCCATCGGCGGAGACCTCGGCGAGCTTGCCGGTCTCTTCGCGCAGGCCGCGGCAGTGCGGGCAGATCGTGTCCCACGATAGATCGAGCAGGCCGGCGCGAGTCGCGTGCAGTGCAGTGCGGAGCAGCTCGAGCTCGGGAACTTTCCACACGCGCGCGCGCTCGCGGATCTGGATGCGATGCAGATCGGCGTCGTCGCCGGTGCGGATCCAATCGATCAGCAGGTCGACATGGTCGAGCTTTTCCGCGGCCAGCTGATCGCGGATGGTCTTCAGCCGCGACGTCGCGTCGACATCGAGCTCCGGCGGCGGCAGCTGCAAGATGTCGGGCCGAATCCGATCGAGCTGCGCGGCGAGCGCCGGCAGCACGCGCTTGTAGGCGCGCTCGAGCGTCGGAAAGCCGAGCCGGATCAAGGTCGCCCACATGAAATTGCGCGGCACGGCGCCGTAATAGAGGTAGACGCGCGTGCCGTCCTTCGTCGCTTCGAGGCGATGGATCGCGTACATCGCCTTCATGAAGCCGCGGTCGTAGAGCCGCAGCGAGCTCAGCCATTGCTCGGCGACCCAGTTCCACGGCACCTCGAGCCACTCGTGCTGAACCCCGGCGGGCTTCGCGGTGCCGTAGCGCTTGCCCGCTTTCTCGACGAACGTCATCTCGGCGGTGCCGAGCGCGCGGTTGAGCCGCGACGTATCCGAGATGAACGGCCACAGCGCCTGCGGCGTGCCCGGCAGATCGAACACCCATAACCGTTCGATTCGCTTCTCGTTCGCGATCTCGGTTGGCAGCGGATGCAGCTCCAACAGCTGCGCGACGGAGAGCACGGAATCCACGAGTCGGGAGGATAGCGCAGGTGCTACGTTCTCGCCGTGGCGACGCGCTATACGAGCTGTCCGCTGTGTGAGGCGACGTGCGGGGTCGCGGTCGAGGTCGAGGGCGAGTTCGTCAAGTCGGTGCGCGGCGATCACGCCGACCCGTTCAGCCGCGGCTACATCTGCCCGAAAGGCACGGCGCTGGGCGATTTGCACCACGATCCCGATCGCCTGCGCCACCCGATGGCACGCGATGGCGATCAGTGGCGCGAGCTCGACTGGGATCAGGCGATCGACCTGGTCGCGACCAAGCTCCGCGAGATTCGTAGCGCGCACGGCGCCGATTCGGTCGCCGTCTATCAAGGCAACCCGACGGCGCACAACTTGGGCCTGCTCACGATCGGTCAGCTCGCGCTGCGCACGCTGGGCACGAGGAACATGTACTCGGCGACATCGCTCGATCAGCTGCCGCACATGCTCGCGGCGCTGCAGATGTTCGGCAGCCAGCTGCTGATGCCGGTGCCCGATGTCGATCGCGCCGACTTGTTCATCTGCATCGGCGCGAACCCGCTCGCATCGAACGGCAGCTTGATGACCGCGCCCGACATGCGCGGCCGGCTCAAGGCGATCCAAGCGCGCGGCGGCCGCGTGATCGTGCTCGATCCGCGCCGCACCGAGACCGCCGACCGCGCCGACAAGCACGTGTTCATCCGGCCGGGCACGGATGCGTGCTTGTTGCTCGCGATCATCAACGAGCTGTTCGCGCAAGGCCTCGTCAAGCTCGGCCGGCTCGCGAGCTACGCGATCGGCGAGCCCGAGCTGCGGATGGCCGCGCACGCGTGGACGGCGGAGCGCGTGGCCTCGATCACCGGCATCGCCGCCGCCGAGATCCGCGCGCTCGCCCGCGAATTCGCGGAGACGCCGCGCGCCGTGCTCTACGGCCGCGTCGGCGTGTGCACGCAGGAGTTCGGCGGGCTCGCCGCCTACCTTTGCTACGCCGTCAACGCGCTCGCCGGTCATCTCGACGAGCCGGGCGGGCTGATGTTCACCACGCCCGCGCTCGATCCGGTGCCGATGCTGAGCATGCTCGGCGAGAGCGGCGGGTTCGCGCGGTGGACGAGCCGCGTGTCGCAGAAGCCCGAGTTCGGCGGCGAGCTGCCGATGTCGGTGCTCGCCGAAGAGATCGAGACGCCCGGCAAAGGTCAGATCCGCGCGCTGATCACGAGCGCGGGCAATCCCGTGTTGTCGTCGCCGGGCGGGCCGCGGCTCGAGAGCGCGATCCGCACGCTCGACTTCATGGTGTCGATCGATCCGTACTTGAACGAGACCACGCGGCTCGCGCACGTGATCTTGCCGCCGGCGTCGCTGCTCGAGCGCTCGCATTACGATGCCGCGCTCAACGTGTTCGCGGTGCGCAACGTCGCGAAATATTCGCCGCCGGTGTTCGAGCGCCGCGACGATCAGCGCCACGATTGGGAGATCTTGGCCGCGCTGTGGTCGAAGCTGCGAATTCCGGGGCCGCTGGCGAACGTCGCCGAGCGTGTGATCGGCGCGATGGGGCCGGAACCGATCCTCGACGCCGGGCTTCGCTTCGGCCCGCACGGGATCGGGCGCGGCGGCTTGTCACTCGCGAAGCTGCGCGCGAACCCGCACGGCCTCGATCTCGGGCCGCTCGTGCGACGGCTGCCCAAGCGGCTCGGCTCGCGCAATCGCAAGGTCGACCTCGCGCCGTCGATCTACGTCGCGGATATTCGGCGGCTCGAGCAGCGCCGCGCACCGGAGGGGCTCGTGATCATCGGCCGCCGCCAGCTGCGCTCGAACAATTCGTGGCTGCACAACAGCGAGCGCCTGGTCAAAGGGCCGCCGCGCTGCACGCTGCTCATCCATCCCGACGACGCCGCCGCGCGCGGGATCGCCGATGGTTCACGCGCTCGCGTCGCGACCGCGCGCGGCTCGATCGAGCTGCCGGTCGAGATCACCGATTCGATGATGCCCGGCGTGGTCAGCGTGCCGCACGGCTGGGGGCACACGCGCAAAGGCTCGCGTTTGGCCGTCGCGTCGAGCGTCGCGGGCGCGAGCATCAACGACGTGCTCGATCCCGCGATCGCCGACGAGCTATCCGGAACGGCCGCACTGACCGGCCAGCCGGTCGAGGTCCATCCCGCATGACCGCGTTCGATCAGATCGGCGCCGAAACGCTGCGCGCCGTGCTGGCCGACTTTTACGACCGCGTGTTCGCCGACGTGATGATCGGTTTTCTCTTCCAGGGCAAAGATAAGGCGCGTTTGATCCAGCTCGAGTCGGAGCTCGCGTCGCGCATGCTCGGCGCGAGCGACGTGACGTACACCGGCCGGCCGATGCGCGTCGCGCACGCGCAATCGCCGATCTTCGGCGGTCATTTCGAGCGGCGCCTGCAGATCTTGCGCGAGACACTGCGCGATCACGACATCGACCCCGAGGTCCAACGCGTGTGGATCGAGCACACCGAGGCGCTGCGCTCGCAGATCACGAAGGACAAAGGCAGCGAGTGCAAGGACACCAGCGTCGCCGGCGCACGCCTCGCGGTCGCGCCGCCGGTGCAAGATCCGGAAACCAAGATCAAGCTCGGCCGCCGCCGTTAGTTGCCGCTGCCGAGCTCCTTTTGCATCTGTTTCTCCTGCGGATCGTCGGAAAAGTCGAAGTACGCCGTGTGCTCGCTGGCATCGTCGGGGCACGTGAAGCTGAGCAGGTCGAGCTCGCCGGTCGGCCCGCTGGTCAGCGCTTGCATGCTGACTTTGCCTTCACCGCCATTACACGCGATCTTCGCGACCCACGTGTATTCGTATTCGATCGAGGGGACGTGGATCGGCGCATCGCGCGTGGTGCCGAGCGCGGCGATCGCGCTGCGCCGCGCCGCCGACAGCGCTGGAAACTGCCGGACCAGCGCATCGAAGTCCGCGGTCGTCGGATGGCCATGGACGAGCTTGTCGGCATCGTTCGATGCCGGCACCGGCGCTGGAGCAGCTGCGTTCTGCGGCGGTGAACTAGGTCTCGCGAGCGGCGGAGCACCGCCGCATGCGGCCACGGCGAGCAAGCAAATCACGCGCATATCGAATGAGACGCGCGGGCGCCCGGAAAGTTCCCGGAATGCGTGTAATCCGCGCTCGGTTGGAAACCTGACCGCGTGATGGACGTCCCGAGCTGCTGTTGTGCCGATTGGGTCGCAGGCCTCGCGCGCGATCACGCGACGCGGTTGGCCGCGGTCGCGCGCCGCGAAGGGCTCGCGCCGGCGGATGCACTCGACGCCGTGCAAGACGCGCTGCACGCGCTGATCGCGCGTGACGACGCACCGCATTTACGCGACCGGCCCGACGATGCCGCGCGCGTCCTCGTCGCGATCGTCAAGAACGCGGCGCGCAACGCACGTCGCCGCCATCATCGCGCCAAGCCGCATGTCGACGTCGAGCTCGCGAGTGGCGACGCCGCGCCGGATGCCGTGCTCGAAGCCGCCGAAACCCACGCGCAGCTCGCCGGCTGCTTGGCGGGGCTCGCGGAGCTCCACCGCAACGTCGTCACGCTGCGCGTGCTTGAAGAGCTATCCGGCGACGAAGCTGCGAAGGCGCTCGGGCTCACGCCCGGTCACGTCGCCGTGCTGTTGCATCGTGCGCGCAAGGCGCTCGCCGACTGCATGGGGGACGGCCTACACTGACGACGCACGAAAGCGAGTCGCGCGTACGGTCGAACAATCTCGCGACGTTGCGGCGCGAAAGTTTCGTTAGTGTAGGCCGTCCCTGAGTTGTTTGACGACCGCGAGTGCTTCGTCGACGTGCTTGCCGAACTGGATGTTCGACTCGAACCGATGGCGCGTCTTGCCGTCCTTGTCGAACACGAACGTGACGCGGCCGGGCACGAGCCCGAACATCGCGCCTTTGACGCCGAACGCCTTTGCGGCCGAGCCGTCATCGGAGAGCAGCGAGAACGGCAGCCGATGGTTCGATTTGAACTTCGCGTGCGACTCGGCGTCGTCGCGCGAAATTCCGATCACGTCGGCCCCGGCACCGACGAAGTCCTCGTACGAATCGCGGAACGAGCACGCCTCTTTGGTGCAGCCGTAGGTTTCATCCTTCGGATAGAAGTACACGACGAGCGGTTTGCCGAGCTTGTCGCGCAGCTTCACCGGCCCGTTGTCGCCGGTCAGCGTGACGTCCGGCATCGAGTCACCCACGTTCAGCATCGGCGTATTATGGTACGACTGGTTCGCGATGTGGCAGCCGAGCGAGCGCATCAAGCACGAGCGACCCGCGAAGGCGCTGCCGACCGTCGACGAGGCTGCTCGGGCCAAATTGTTCCAGCCGCTCGCGGTCGGGCCGCGGACCGCGAGGACGCGGACGTGGGTGCCGGCGATGGTGCCGTGGCGCGCGACCGACGACGGCTTCGTCTCGCCCGACGTGATCGCGTGGTACAGCCGGTTCGCGCAGGGCAAGCCGGGCGTGCTCGTCGTCGAGGCGACCGGCATTCGCGACGTCGCGTCGGGCCCGCTGTTGCGCATCGGCCACGATCGCTTTGTCGAAGGGCTCACCGAGCTGGTCCGCGCCGTCAAAGCCGCGTCGAACGGCGAGACGCTGATCTTCATCCAGCTGATCGATTTTCTCGCGATTCGCCGGCGCCCCGAGCGCGAGAAGTTCTTCGCGCGATTCTTGGCGATCCGGCCGCGTCATCACGAGCGCTACGCCCGCATGAGCGGCGAATCGGTGAGCGATGACGAGCTGCGCGTGCGGCTCGCGGCGCTGTCCGACGACAACTTGGTGCACGTGCTCGATGCACGCGAGCGCGACGACCTGTTGCACGGATACCGCGAGCGGGTGACCGACACGCACTTGCCGCACATCGCGGAGCTACCGCGCGTGCTTCCCGGCCTGTTCGCCGACGCCGCCGAGCGCGCGATGACGGCCGGGTTCGACGGTGTCGAGCTGCACTTCGCACACGCATACACGATGGCGTCGTTCCTATCGGCGCTCAACACGCGAGACGACGGTTACGGCGGCCCGCGCGAGCATCGCATCCGGCTGCCGCGCGAAGTGATCGCTGCGGTGCGCGCGCGGGTCGACGGCCGCGGCGTCGTCGGCTGCCGCTTCCTCGGCGATGACGTGATCGAAGGCGGCAACAAGCTCGACGACGCGACCTGGTTTGGCGTCGAGCTCGCCCGCGCCGGGCTCGAGTTTTTGTCGATCTCGAAGGGCGGCAAGTTCGAAGATGCGAAGCAGCCGAAAGTCGGTTGGGCGTCGTATCCGTATACCGGCGAGTCCGGTTACGAGTGCATGCCGACGATTTACTCCGACGAACGCGGTCCGTTCGCGCGCAACGTGACGCTCGCGCAACACATTCGCGCGGCGGTTCGCAGCGCCGGCTTGTCGGCGCCGATCGTCACCGCCGGCGGAATCTGCGAGTTCGATCAAGCCGAAGCGATCCTCGCGCGCGACGAGGCCGACTTCGTCGCGTCGGCGCGCCAGACGCTCGCCGATCCCGATTGGTGGGAGAAGCTACGGCGCGGCCGCGGCGATGCGATCCGGCGCTGCGAGTTCACCAACTATTGCGAAGCGCTCGATCAGCAGCACAAGCAGGTCACCTGCAAGCTGTGGGATCGGCTCGAGCTCGACGAGCCCGACGTCGAGCTCGCCGCCGACGGCAAGCGCCGGCTCGTCCCGCCGGCGTGGCGATAACGCACGCCGTGCGCTATGTCGCGGCGGAGCCTTGCTCGGCGGCGCGATCGCTGACGTCGGCAACACCCGCCTCACGCGCGCAATGCGCGCAGCAAAAGTACTGGCCGCGCGCTTCGATGCCTTGGCCGATGATCGCGACCTTGCAATGCACGCAACGCGGTGCCAGCGCCTGGATCGCGCACTGAAACGAATCGAACACGTGCGCGGTGCCGCCGATGTGCACCTCGAACGTCTTGTCATAGGTATTGCCACAGGTCTCGCACACGTGAGTCATGCGCGCGGTGGTGCAGCCGGCATGCCCGATGCTTTCAATCCACGCATGACACGCGGAGAAAAATTGCGAATGGCGGTGATCGGGCAGGGCTACTTCGCGCAGGCGGCGATCTTGCCGGCGATCGAACAACTCCCCGACGTCGAGCTGACGGCGCTCATCTCCGGCTCGCGTCACAAGTTGGACGAGCTCGGCGAGCGCTACAACGTGCGAACGCTGTGCGACTACGATCAGCTCGACGGCTTGCTCGCGAGCGGTCGCATCGATGCGGTCTACATCGCGGTGCCGAACGATCTGCACGCGCGGCTCGCCGTGCTCGCCGCGAAGCGCAAGATCCACGTGCTGTGCGAGAAGCCGATGGCGCCGACCGACGCCGAGTGCTTCGAGATGATCCGCGCGTGCGAGCAATCGAACGTCAAGCTGATGATCGCGTATCGACTGCACTTCGAGTCGGCGAATTTGGTCGCGGTCGAGCTCGCGCGTTCCGGCGACATCGGCGAGCCGCGCATCTTCAGCTCGACGTTCACGCAGCAAGTGCGCGAGGACAACGTTCGCACCCAGCCGCGCCGAGGCTCGGGCCCGGTCTACGACGTCGGCGTGTACTGCATCAACGCCGCGCGCTACATCTTCCGCGCCGAGCCGGTCGAGGTCAGCGCGATGCGGTTCGCCAGCCGCGATCCGCGATTCCGCGCGATCGACGAAGCGATCTCGGTGACGATGCGGTTCCCGAACGAACGCGTCGCCCAGTTCACGTGCAGCTTCGGCGCGCACGCGCGCGCACATTATGAGGTGATCGGCACCGACGGTTTCTTGGAGCTCGATCACGCGTACGAGTACGGCTCGTCGATCCAGATGCACGTCGAAGGCGTGCACGGGCCGCGGCTGCGCACGTTCGAGCAGCGCGATCAGATCGCCGGCGAGGTCGAATACTTCGCGCGCTGCATCCGCGAGGACAAGGCGCCCGAGCCCGGCGGCTACGAAGGGCTCGCCGACGTGCGCATCATCCAGGCGATCATGTCGTCGGCGCGATTCGGACGCGCGGTGCCGATCGAGCCGCTGGAGCGCCGCTCGCGGCCCGATCTCGGCCAGGCCGAGAACATCCAGCCGCACGGGCGAGCGACGCTCGTCGACGTGGTCGCGACGACGCGCTAGGCGCCGTGCAGTTGCCGCAGCTAGCGCTTGAACGGCTGCTCTTGCACCCAATGAAAGTCGCGCGACACCAGCAGCGGTTCGGCATCGCGGTGCAGCGTCACGTGGACCGCGCAGCATAACGCGCTAGAGTTCGCGCGTGGATGTCACGCGGCTCGCGCTGATCGGTGCCGCGACGCTCGCCGGCGGCACGGTCAACGCGGTCGCCGGCGGCGGCAGCTTGATCACGTTTCCGACGCTCGTCGCGTGTGGCATCGATCCGATCGCGGCGAGCGCGATCAACACCGTCGCGTTGTGCCCGGGATACCTCGGCGCCGCCCTCGCGCAACAGCGCGACATGGCCGGCCAGAAATCGCGCGCGCTTCGCATCTTGCCGGCGGCGGCGGTCGGCGGCGTGGTCGGCGCGTACTTGCTCATGCACACGTCGGCGAAGGCGTTCGACGTTGTCGTGCCGTTCCTCTTGCTCGCCGCCGTGATCCTGCTCGGCGTGCAAGATCGGTTGCGCATGTACCTGGCGAAGCGCTCGCCACACGGCCAATCGATCATCACCGCGACGGTGCTCGTCGCGCTCGCGTCGATCTACGGCGGTTACTTCGGCGCCGGCTTGGGCATCATCGTGCTCGGCGTGCTCGGCGTTGTCGTCGACGATGACTTCAAGCGGCTCAACGCGTTCAAGCAGTTCACCACGCTCGTCGTCAACCTGACGGCGGCGATCGCGTTCGTGATCATCGCTCCGCTCGATTGGACGGTCGTGCTCGTGATGGCCGCGACGTCGCTGATCGGCGGCGTCATCGGCGGCGCGATCGCGAATCGCGTGTCGGCGAAGGCGTTGCGATCGATCGTGATGATCGTTGGCGCTGCAGTTTCGGCGATTTACTTCGTGAAACTTTTTCGAGCGTGACGCGAATGGATCGAACGCGTAGTTATCTGCGCCTCGCCAGCAGGAAGCGCCCTTCGCCAAGCCGGCGTCGGTGCGCGCGCTAGGTCGGTTCCTTCAAGCCGTTATCTACGCGCGTTCGCGACTCACGTTCCGGTGGCGCCAGCGCTCGCGAGTAACCCAAAGGGATAAGAAGGTTCGACTCCTTCCTGCTCCATCTATGGAGCGAATGCGAAACGGTGACGCATTGGGCTTGCTCATCCCAACTTCCCAATCGGTCCGATAAACCGAAAAAAACCTGAGCAGGTCGTCGGCGATGCTCGCCCGGAGAGCTCGCTCTCCACGCCTCGTTCGTCTCGAGCTGCGAAGCGTTCGCGATCGTCTGCGCGCCAGCATTTGCCCGCGCGCTCGACTGCCGCGAAACGCGCGTGCTCGCCCGTTCGATCGCGGAGCCCACGCGCAACCGTTCGTCGCTTTCGTGCGGCGTGCCACGGCGCGCTGGCGTGCATCGCCGCCGGCCACCCTTGTTCGTTTTCTCCAGCAAAGAAGTCAGTGTCGTGAAGCAGATCAAGATCAACCTCAATCAGCGCGCAGTCCTCGTGCGCGACGGTCTGGCCGTGAAGGCACTCGGTCCAGGCCGCTACACGCTGTGGAAGCAGTACGACGTCGTGATGTTCGACGTCGACAAGCTCGCGTTCACCGCACCCAATGCCGTGCTCGGCGCACTTCCGGCCGAGTGGTTCAGTGGTAGCGACCGGTCGTGTCGACCTTGGCCCGCAGATCATCGATCTCGGCGCTGATCGGCAGCACGAGCGGCTGGCCCTCGCGGGCGTACACCACCTCGGGCGAGCCCTTGGCCCGCATCTTCCGCACCCGCCAACCCGTCGCGTTGGCAGGCACCTCGAACGCCTCGCCGTTGATGTTGAACGCTAGCTCGGACATTTCATCTCTCTCCCTTCGAGAGATATGGGCGAGCTGGAGGCGAGTTCTCGCAGCGTGAAATGATCTCCTCGGTCGGCGTCACCGAAACCGACGGAGCAGCAACGAAATCGATCGCGTCGATCACTAACCGCGAGGCTTCAAGGACGAACGCGACGAACATTCTTGGCACGTGCGTTGCGCCACAGTCCCGAGCGGCGGGTTCGCATCATCGATCATCACAGTCGCCCGAAAGACGCCCGCGATTGGGTATCTGATCGGGTCTCGGACTGACCCTCATCCTGATCGCGCCTTCGGCGAACGGGCCGACTGCCGACGGAGACCGCACGAATCCCGTGTGGGCTATTGGCGCACGAGACTGCCTCATTGCCCCGACATCAACGCGATCGGGAGCACACAACCGTAACCGTACCCCGTTACGCTATCGCGCCTTCCGAGCAACCGTGGCGAGCTACTTCCGTGTCTTGAGCGGCGTGTCTTTGTGGTCTAGCCGTCCGTCGGGACGCGCAGGCATCGGAACGTCTTTGGCGTGAGGTGGTGGGTTTGGTGCGGGCTCAGGTGGAGGCGGAGCCGCAGGCTTGTCGTTCTCGGTCGTCATGTCTCCTTTACAAGATCACGGAAAAACCAAAAAGACTAGCGAAGAGAAGGAAGCCGAAATAGCTCCATTGCGCGACACGGAGCAAGTTGCCGCGTTTGTTGTGCCGATCCTTCAAGTTCATTCTGTGTTCGCAGTAAGCGAGTGCGAGCGACAAGGCGTAGGCGCGCGGCCAGTCTTTCGCAGTTGTGTCCTCTGGGATGTGGGCGCCCATGATGGTTGCGTTTTTCATGGACACCTCTGTTTTTACAAG
Organism: Kofleriaceae bacterium; assembly: GCA_036271395.1. Taxonomy (GTDB): domain Bacteria; phylum Myxococcota_A; class Polyangia; order Haliangiales; family Haliangiaceae; genus JABFXX01. Next base: position 5,171 of record DATBAS010000105.1, on the reverse strand, counting down.
ACGCGTTCCGATCAGCACCAGAAGTCCAGCGAGCACCGTCAAAGCCAAGGCCCCCACTAAGAAAAGCTTCTGGCACCCCGTCTTTGTGCCGATGTCTTTCGATAGTCCCAGCAACAAACTCAGCGCAACGCCAGACGCTGCCAAGAGAGTGTTCCCGCGCACAAGTAGACCGTCATGGGCGCGCGCCTCTACTTCGGCTTCACGCTGAGCGACTTCCTTTACGGTTGCAGCACATTCGGCGGGGATGAGCTTCGCCCTCTCCTGCAACGCAGCAAGCTCTCCTCGTCCAGCCTCAGGATCGCTCATACGATTCAGTCTATCGCACCTCACAATAGCCCCTATGCGGTCGAGGCTGCGATCGCGCGACGCGCGAACTAGCTCGGCTCCATGGTCTCCCGCGCTGGGCGAGAAAGAACACGAGCGAGCCAGCGAGGTGCAGCCGAGTACGGGCCGGCAAGCGGCCCGTTCCATTGGGACAACCGCCGCCTTTCGATGAAAGAACTCTGCAGGCTTCAAACATTCCCGGATGACATTCGCATCGTGGGCAGCCGGTTCTCTGTGCAGAAGCAAGTTGGCAACGCTGTGCCGTCGCTGCTTGGCGAGGTGCTTGGACGCGAAATCCGCGTGCAGCTACTCGGCTGATCGACGTCAATTAGATCTTCCGGACGTGTTGCCTCACCAGCCGTTGCTACCACGTTGCGTCAACGGGATCGCACCCGTCTGATGCTCAGATCGTCGTCGCGGCGGCGCCGGCCGTCGATACCGTTGCGGCGATGTCGGCGGTGAACACGAGCTTCATGGCCGCAGCTCGGCGCCAGACCTTGACGCGGCGCTGAAGGGTGCGGAGCAGCGCCGTCTGGTAGTCCGCCGGTTCTTCCGCCTGGAGCCGCACGAGCAGCTCGCTCGCAGTTCGATCGGGCTCGCTGTCCAACCATCCCACGACGCGAGGCCACACTGCTTCGAACGGATCCTTGCGAGTGCGCCAGTCCCGACGGGGCGTGAGTTCCTTGCGATGAGTGGGGCGCACCTCGCCGTCGTGCCACGCCGTCGAGAGGCTCTTGAGAAACTGATCGAGCTCATCCGCACGTATCGATCGCGACTACGATCGGATCTGCCATAGCTACCGGGTCGAGCCTATAATAGCTGCGCGCGATGTTGCCGGTGGCGGACTCCTGTTCCGTGGCGCGCTCTGCGGCATCGTGCTCGCCGCGCCGCGAGGTCCCAGACGGCAACACCAGCCAGATACGGCGATCACGCGATGAGAGTGGGCGACCGGTTGTCGCGAGGCTTGAGCCGACAGATGGACGAGCTAGGATAGTCCGGAGGAACACATGGCGTCCGCAGCTCAACTCGCCAGGCTCCTCCGCGCGATTGCGGATGATTGATCATGGATCGACCTCGTGTCTTCGTTGGTTCGTCGACCGAGGGACTGTCCTTGGCCATGCCACTTGCCGAGATTCTTCGCGATGTGTTTGACGCACGTCTATGGAAGGGCGAAGGCGTTTTCAAGCCAGGTACGTACACATTGGAGACGTTCGAAGAGGAACTGCGGAAGTGCGACTTTGCAGTGATCGTAGGAAAGGCCGACGATGTTCTTACGAAGCGCGAAGAGACGACGGCGGCCGTGCGAGACAATCTTGTTTTCGAGTTCGGCATGTTCGTCGGGGTACTCGGTCGCCGTCGAACATTCCTCGTCATCCCGGCTGATGTTGATCTGAATCTTCCAACAGATCTCGATGGCCTGAGCTTCGTGAAATACGAGCCACAAGCTGTTGGAACCGACGAACGACAGACGTTGCTCGTTGTTCAACGGGTCGCAGGCGACCTACGCAACGCGATCGACGACCAGTGTGTGCAGGCAAGAGAGGAAGACAGGCAACGCAAGCTCCGAGCATCAGCACGTGTTACGGCGATGGGACGACTTCAAGACGTGATCGTCCAGCTTCGAGATCTGCTCGTCGAGTTGCCAACCGAGGCGCTCGCCGCCCTCGGTGACCGCAAGAAGTTCGAGAGTGTCAAGGCAGCGGGCGCCGCGAAGATTGATCGGTTGTATGAGAGCTGGGCGCCCGACGCCGAGATTGTCGGCGTCAAGAATCACTTCGACTTACTGGCGCGAGCGACGAAGCGTGCTGTCGATGAGTTTCCGTATCCGGAGAGCGTGGTGATGTCAAAAGGCGACTTGCAGAAGCGAATATCGTCGATCTTGTCGGTCGGATCATCGGCGTTTCATGCGGGTGAATCACTGTTCGGGGCCGTTCGAGCGGAGGCAGAGTCCGAACTTGAAGCCCGCCTTCGAGCTGTGCAGGAGCAATACGCTGCTTGGTGGCGCACGCACTCAGCCGAGCTTCGTCGCAACACGATGCAGTTACAGGACGCGCTCACGGCAGCAGCCATTTCACTCGGTAGGGCGGAGACGTCGAGATCGTGACCGCATCACACTCCCTTTCTCGATTGTTGTCAGTTCACCGATCCTCGCATCTGAGTACGATTGCGAGCATGAACAACGCGAAACCAAGCGATACTTCAACCTCAGGCGAGGAGCTTCTTCAGATTCGGCCAATTCCACGCATACAATCGGCCAGCGTCGGGAACAGGAGTGTAGTCACCGTCCTTGTACCCAATGACTTGGACCAGCTTGATCGCAGCGGCCCGAGCCATACGAACCTCCTTGAGGACTCCGCTCGCTCGGTAGGTTTGTGGCCCTACCATTACGATCACGAGGTCGGCGCTTTCGATCGCTTTTCGAGCTTTTTCTTCCCACGTCTTCATCGGGGCCGCTTCCTTCAACGAGCAGTCGACGACCGCGAAGGGCGAATCAGGCAGCTCTGCCTGGCCGATGATGAAGGTCTTCAACGCTCTGTCGTTGTCGAAGTCAAAACTCACGAAGACACGTTTCTTGCCCATCTGCGCCTCCAATCTCAGCTTGTTCACGACCAGGCCAGTCAGCGCTCCGCCGATCGCACCCCCAAACCCGGGGAGGAGCGCATGCCCGAGCACTGTGCCTCCCGCCACCCATACGGTCCGCTTAGTATCCAACCTCGCGCTGTGCATTCCGCAGAAGCGACTTCCATCGCTGGCGTAATTCAGGCAGCGCTTTCCGGTTGCGGTCGTGGATTCGCATCGTTTCATGTCGCTGTCGTCGAGCAGCCTACTGGATCGCTCCGACATCGCGTTTTCTCTTGCGGCTGCGGTAGCCGCCCTGCCTTGAAGACATCATCTCGGAGGTGGAACTCCGCAGAGCTCCGCCGCCGAGCGTCAACGAACAGTACGCCTCCGGTGCCTAACGTCATCCATGACGACGCGCGATTGGGAGTACGTGTTCCCTGCATACTGGGGCGCGATGTTTAGCGTGCTCGTTTCCGCGAGCGATATCGCGTGGGAGTCGGAGCAGCGGATGAAGATGGACGCTTCTCGTTTCCTCGAATACAGCGGCGACGAAGCCGAGGCTTTGTCAGCCGAAGATCCCGCGACGCTCAAGGCTCTCGAATGAGCGAGCACGCTCTTGATGTACGAGATCGGCGTCGCCAATCCTCCCGGTGAGATCGTGCGCGTGGGTCAGCTTCGCGATATTCGGCTTCAAGAAGGGAATCTGAATTTCCGCTTCGTCGAGACGGGTCGGCTCACACGAGCTCGCGTGAAAGACGAGTGTCATCGCTTTCAGCTTTCTGATTGGGAGTTTTCTCGCAGTCACTGGGCCGTCAAGGATGGAGAGCTGCCGCAAGATCTTCTGGCTGAGATGGTGGAGACGCCAAGGCGGTATGACGTCGTCCTCTCGTTCGCGGGTGAGGATCGAGAGTATGTGGAGAGCGTCGCAACGCTGCTCGAAGCGGCGAACGTGAGCGCGTTCTACGACCGGAACGAGGAAGCATCGCTATGGGGAAAAGATCTGGTTGCACACCTCGACCTGATCTACCGGACGCGTGGTCGGTACTGCGTGATGTTCGTGTCTCGCCACTACGCCGACAAGATGTGGACTTCGCACGAGCGGAAGTCGGCGATGGCGAGATCTGTCGAGCAACGAGCCGAGTACATCTTGCCAGTCCGCTTTGACGACACGGAGGTCCCGGGCCTTCCCGCAACGGTCGGCTTCGCCGATGCCCGGACGAAGTCTCCGGAGGCGCTATCGCGCCTCATTTTACAGAAGCTGGGGCGTAGTTACTGAGCAGGCGGCAGGCTAGATGTATCGATTAGACCGCGCCAAGGATCGTTGCGATTGCGGCGCTGACGGCCGATAGGTCCGCGTGGGGATCACCGAGCGTCGCGAACGCGTTTCGCGGAATTCGGGAGTCGAGGCTATCGATCTTGCTGTTCATCTCCTGCCAGAGCTCTGCCGCGACACCATTCGTAACCCCGATCGGGACGACGAGGCGACCCAGTCGTCTCGCGATCTCGACTTCGTTGCGGACTCCGACGGCGGGCTCGAATCCGCCACCTTCCTTCGCGCGAATCCCACACACCACGATGCACGCTCCGGTTGGCGCGATCATGTCCTCGCGATAGCGGGCCTTGAAGGCCTCGACGTCTGTTCCAGTCGGCAACTGTTGCGGAAAAGGTCGAATCGTCAGTCGACGGTCCAGCCTCGATGTGTTCGCGACCCAGGCTGCGCTCAGCATTCCCGAAAGCACGTGATCGCCGAGACCCAGACCATATCCGGAGACAAGGCGTTTTCCGCTCGCAGCGATTGCACGACCAACCTCAACGCCAACCGCACGGATACGAGCGACCTCCGCCGCGTCGAGCGCGCCATCAGGAACCGCCCCGGAGACAAAAACGGAGCCTCGCGCGATTCGCTGCTCGACCTCGCCAAGGATGCTTTCGATCTCGGCGTGTTCATCGACTTCGACGCAATGGATGTTGTATCGCTTCAAGTCATCGAGAAAGAGTGCGTGGCGAATGCCGGCGGTCTTGAACTTTGCGTCGGCGTTGTCCTTGCCTCGAAAATCCCCTTCCTGAGGACGCGTAATGATCGCGTAGTGTGGCTTGCCGCCTGGCGCCTCGGGCGCATACCTCATGTACATCTCGCGGATCCCGGCAAGCAGGTGGCTCAGGTTTGGGTCAGTGAAGCTGATGCCGATGAACAGGAATGATGTGGAGATGAGGTGCGCGGCTAGTACGCGAAGAAAGGCCTCTCGCTTGATTCGATAGAGTTCGAAATCGTCCGTTGCAAAGAC
>DATBAS010000104.1:0-36844 GCA_036271395.1 Kofleriaceae bacterium | reverse complement strand
TTCGAGACCTACGGCGTCACCGGCGTCGCGCTCATCACGTTCATCCTCGTCGCGCTGCCGACGCTGTCGGGCAAGGCGCTCGACGCGAGCGGCCACATCCTCGACGAAGGCGCCTGGCTACAGACGATCCTGCTGGTGTGGATCTTCGCGATGCGCATCGTCATGATCATCGCGTCGGTCGGCAGCTACCTGGTCAACGAGGTCATCACGTCGGCGCGCTTCAAGAACGCCGATCACATGGACTACGAGGCGCCGCTCACCCAGCTCGTCTGGCTGACGTCGTTCGTTTCGGTCGCCCTGACGTACGCCCTGTCGTACGCGCTGATCGGCCAAGGCAGCGCAGCGCTCAACAACGGCTTGTGGTGGAAGCTGTCGACGATCATCTCGTGCGGCACGCTCGCCGGCGCGATCATCCCCGAGCTGGTCAAAGTCTTCACGTCGGTCCACTCGGGCCACGTCCGCGAGGTCGTGACCGCGTCGAAAGAAGGCGGCCCGTCGCTCAACATCCTCGCCGGCCTCACCGCGGGTAATTTCTCGGCGTATTGGATGGGGCTCACCATCACGGCACTGATGGGCATCGCGTACGCGGTGTCGTCGATCACCGTGATGACCGCGCCCGATGGCACGAACCTCGGCGCACTCGCGGCGCTGCTCTACCAGACCAACGATTCCGTCGGCCTGCACATGACGCCGTTCGCGTGCAACGCGGCGGCGACCGTGTTCGCGTTCGGCCTCGTCGCGTTCGGCTTCCTCGGCATGGGCCCGGTGACGATCGCGGTCGACTCGTACGGTCCGGTCACCGACAACGCGCAGTCGGTCTACGAGCTGTCGCTGATCGAAGTGCTGCCGAACATCGAAGAAGAGATCGAGAAGGAGTTCAAGTTCAAGCCGGACTTCTCGAAGGCGAAGAGCTACCTCGAAGAGAACGACGGCGCGGGCAACACGTTCAAGGCGACCGCGAAGCCGGTGCTCATCGGCACCGCGGTCGTCGGTGCGACGACGATGATCTTCGCGCTGATCGTGCTGATCACGCACGGCCTGCAGCCCGAGTTCGTCAACCAGCTGTCGATGATCCACCCGCCGTTCCTGCTCGGCCTCGTGATCGGCGGCTCGATCATCTACTGGTTCACCGGCGCGTCGACGCAAGCGGTGTCGACGGGCGCGTACCGCGCGGTCGAGTTCATCAAGCAGAACATCAAGCTCGATACGTCGGCGACCGCGAAGGCGTCGGTCGAGGACTCGAACAAGGTCGTCCAGATCTGCACGCTGTACGCGCAGAAGGGCATGTACAACATCTTCCTCGTCGTGTTCTTCAGCACGCTGGGCTTCGCGTGCGTCGACCCGTACTTCTTCATCGGCTACCTGATCTCGATGGCGCTGTTCGGCCTCTACCAAGCGATCTTCATGGCGAACGCCGGCGGCGCTTGGGACAACGCGAAGAAGATCGTCGAGACCGAGCTGCACGCGAAGGGCACCGAGCTCCACGCGGCGAGCATCGTCGGTGACACCGTCGGCGACCCGTTCAAGGATACGTCGTCGGTCGCGCTCAATCCGGTGATCAAGTTCACCACGCTGTTCGGCGTGCTCGCGGTCGGCCTCGCGGTCGAGCTCCACGCGAAGGGGATGGACCAGATCAAGTTCACGATCGCGGGCATCGCGATCCTGATCTCGATGTTCTTCGCGTGGCGGTCGTTCTACGGCATGCGGATCGGTACCGAGGTCACGGCCGAGAGCCTGCGCAAGGCGGCCACGCCGCCGACCCCGACGCCGGGCGGCGACGACGAGAAGGTCGCCGCGTCGGCGTAGCTCGGAGTCGTTGCGAACCGCAAAGGGCTGGTCTTCGGACCGGCCCTTTCGTTTTTCAGCGCACGTCGTCGGCGGTGCCGAAGATACGGTCGGGCCCGGCCGAGCTGATCGCGAAGCCTTGTCCGCTCGGCGTCATGCGATACGGCGTGCCCCACGGATCGAGCACGCGCGTCGCGCGGATGTGGCTGTGGTGGTGCGCGCGCCAGTAGGTCGCCAGATCGATCCGCGCGATGTCGCGCTGCGCGATCGCGGTCGCGTTGGCGTGGTGGTGGTGGCGAAGCAGGCGCGGGCCGATCACGAGCCCGCCGACGGCCGCGACCGTGATCGCGGTCGCCGCGGCGAGCGCGATCCAGAGGAGCCGCATGCGCGGCAAAATCGCTTGACGGTGCAACATGGCGAGTCGAGGTTGCATCGGCCGCGCCGAGCGCTAACGTCGCGAGTCGTCGTCGCCGGCGCGGGGCACGCGCGACAAATCGGCAGCGGGCTCGTCCGGCGCGCGACTTTGCGGTACGACGACGCATGGCCGAAACAATTCGCGCGCCGCACGGCACGCAGCTGTCGTGTAAAGGCTGGCCGCAAGAAGCTGCGCTGCGGATGTTGATGAACAACCTGGATCCGGACGTCGCCGAGCGGCCGCAGGATCTGGTGGTCTACGGCGGCACCGGCAAGGCGGCGCGCAGCTGGCCCGACTACCACGCGATCGTGAAAGAGCTGCGCCGGCTCGAGCACGATCAAACGCTGCTCGTGCAGTCGGGACGCCCGGTCGGCGTATTTCGCACGCACGACGAAGCGCCCCGCGTGCTCATCGCGAACTCGAACCTCGTCGGCAAGTGGGCGACGTGGGAGCACTTTCGCGAGCTCGAGCGCAAAGGCTTGATGATGTACGGCCAGATGACGGCCGGCTCGTGGATCTACATCGGCTCGCAGGGCATCGTGCAGGGCACGTTCGAGACGTTCGCGGCGGCCGGCAAGACGCACTTCGGCGGCGATCTGCACGGCCGTTTCGTGCTGTCGGGCGGGTTGGGCGGCATGGGCGGCGCGCAGCCGCTCGCAGCCACGATGGCCGGCGGCGTGTTCTTGGGCATCGAGATCGATCCCGCGCGCGTCCAGCGCCGGCTCGAGACGCGTTATCTCGACGAGCTCGCGCCCGATCTCGATTCGGCACTGCGCCGCGTCGACGAATGCGTGAAGGCCAAGCAGCCGCGCTCGATCGCATTGGTCGGTAACGCGGCCGATGTGTATGCCGAGCTGGTCAAGCGCGGCGTCACGCCGGATCTCGTCACCGATCAGACCAGCGCCCACGATCCGCTCGTCGGCTACATCCCGCAGGGCTTCACGCTCGCGCAGGCCGCCGAGCTGCGCACGCAGGATCCCGAGACCTACGTCAAGCGCGCGCGAGAATCGATGGCCGTGCAAGTGATGGCGATGGTCGCGATGCAGAAGGCCGGCGCGCACGTGTTCGACTACGGCAACAACCTGCGCGCGCAGGCCGAGCTCGGCGGCTGCCCGAAAGAAGTCGCGTACGCGTTTCCCGGCTTCGTGCCGGCGTACATCCGGCCGCTGTTCTGCGAGGGCAAAGGGCCGTTCCGCTGGGCCGCGTTGTCGGGCGATCCCGACGACATTCGCGTCACCGACGAAGCCGTGCTCGACGAGATCAAAGACGATCCGATGCTGCATCGCTGGATGAAGCTCGCGCGCGAGCGGATCGCGTTTCAGGGCTTGCCCGCGCGCATCTGCTGGCTCGGCTACGGCCAGCGCCACCGCGTCGGCCTGCGCTTCAACGAGCTCGTCCGCACCGGCAAGGTCAAGGCGCCGATCGTGATCGGCCGCGATCACCTCGATTGCGGCTCGGTCGCGTCGCCGTACCGCGAGACCGAGGCCATGAAAGACGGCAGCGACGCCGTCGCCGACTGGGCGATCTTGAACGCGCTGGTCAACACGGCGTCGGGCGCGACGTGGGTGTCGTTCCACCACGGCGGCGGCGTGGGCATCGGCTACTCGCTCCACGCCGGCATGGTCGTCGTCGCCGACGGCACCGATCGCGCCGCGCGCTGCCTCGAGCGCGTGCTGACGTGCGATCCGGGTATGGGCATCATCCGACATGCCGACGCCGGGTACGACGAAGCGATCCGCGCCGCCGACGAGCGCGGCGTGACCATCCCGCTGCGCGCGAAATAGCGCGCGCTGCGCGCACGTTCGATCGGCGTGCGCTCGAGCGTCATCTTCGTCATCCTCGTCATCCTCGCAGTCGCAACGGCCGCACGCGCGGCGTGCCCGACCGGCCAAGCGCTCGCCGGTGTCGCCGGCGCGGCATTTCCCGCCGAGATGCGCGGCGATGCCAAGCTCGATTCGGTCACGTGCATGGCCGTGCGTTCCCACGCCGGCACGCGCTGGCTGCTCGAGCTCGATACCGGCGCGACCGGCCTGCTGATCGCGGTGGTATCGCCGAGCGGCACGGTCGCGTGGACGTGTTGCGGTGTCGGCGGAGGCGCGATCGTCGACGTGACGGCCGCCGATCTCGACGGCGATGGCGCCGACGAGCTCGTGATCACGACGCGAGACGCGAGCAACGCACGCGCGGTCGGCGTGCAATCGATCGACGGCAAGCACGGCGACAGCGTCGAGCTCGCCGCGGGCGCGCGCTGGCACCTCGATGATCACCGGGGCACGGCGTCGCCGAAGACGATGCGCAGCGAGATCGTCGTCGCCGACGCTGCCGGCAACGTCGCGCGCTATCGCTGGAGCCACGCCGCGCTCGAACATTCGTGACATGCTCGCGCGGTGCTGATCCGCAACGCGCGCGTGATGACCTGCGATCCGTCGCGGCCCGGGTTGGGCATCGTCGAGCATGCGTCGATCGCGATCGACAATTCACGGATCGTCGCGATCGGTGACGTGACTGCGACCGGCGATGTGATCGATGCCAAGGGTGCGCTCGTCACGCCCGGCCTGATCGATTGCCACACGCACGCGGCGTTCGCCGGCGATCGCGCAAACGAGTTCGCGATGCGCGCCGCGGGCGAGAGCTACGAGGCGGTCGCGGCGGCCGGCGGCGGCATCAACGCGACGCTCGGCCCCACGCGCGCGGCGATCGCCGACGGCTCGATCGATTCGATCTTGCACGACCGGCTCGTCGCATTGCGCGCCGCGGGCACCACGACGTGCGAGGTCAAGACCGGCTACGCGCTCACCACGGAGGGCGAGCTCGCGCTGCTCGATGCGATCGTGCGATCGCGCGCGCCGCTGCGCCGCATACCGACGCTGCTCGCACACCTGGTGCCGCCCGAGCGCACGGCCGATCGCGCCGCGTTTGTTGCGGAGATCTGCGAGCAGTGGATTCCGCGCGCGCACGCCGCGACCTCGGTCGACGTGTGGTGTGAACAGAGCGCGTTCACGCTCGACGAGACCGTCGCGATCTGCGATTCGGCGACGCGCGCGGGCAAGCGCGTACGCGGCCACGTCGGCCAGCTTCACGACATCGGCGGCGCCGACGTGCTCGCTCGTTTTCGCGCGCTGTCGGTCGATCACCTCGAGCTCGTGTCGAGTGCGGGCATCGCGGCGCTCGCCCGGGCGGGCACCGTCGCCGTCATGTTGCCGGGCGCGTGCGTGCAGCTGCGCTTGCCGGTGCCGCCGATCGCCGAGCTGCGCGCGGCCGGCGTGCCGCTCGCGATCGCGACCGATCTCAATCCCGGCTCGTCGTACTGCGAGTCGCTGGCGGTGCAGATGTGGCTCGCGACGACGCACTTTCAGATGACGATCGAAGAGGCGTGGCTCGGTGTGACTCGACACGCCGCACGGGCACTTGGCCTCGAAGCGACGCACGTCGGCATGTTGGCGCCGGGAGCGCCGGCCGAGCTGGTGATCTGGACGACCGACTCGCCGATCGACGTGTGTTATCGCTACGGTACGTCGCTCGTCGGCCGCGTCTTGACACCATAGCAAAGTGATATCATATTGCCATCAACCCATTCGGAGGGTCTGTCATGGCAATGAAAGAGCGTGTCGCGATCTCGAGCTCGGGCTGGTTGGCGATCATCGTCGCGTTGGCCGCGCTGGTCGGCGCGATCAGTTTGTTCGGCCTCATTCAGGTTCATCAAGACAACCCGGCGCCGTTCGCGATCGGCGCGATCGCGCTGATCATCGGCGCGATCCTGTTGTTCAAGGGCTGCTTCGTGATCGGCCCGAACGAGGCGCGCGTGCTGACGTTCGTCGGCAAGTACGTCGGCACCGTGCGAGACGCCGGCCTGCGCTTCGCGAACCCGTTCACGACCAAGCGGCCGATCTCGCTGCGCGCGCGCAACTTCGAGACCGCGAAGATCAAGGTCAACGACATCGAGGGCAATCCGATCGAGATCGGCGCGGTCATCGTGTGGCGCGTGCTCGATACCGCGCAGGCGATGTTCGACGTCGAGGCGTTCGCGAGCTTCGTGCAGATCCAGGCCGAGACCGCGCTGCGCAACCTGGCGATGCATCACCCGTACGATGGCCACGACGAGAACATGGTCAGCCTGCGTGGCCACTCCGACGAAGTCTCGGCGCTGCTGCGCAAGGAAGTGAATGACAAGATCTCGCAGGCCGGGGTCGAGGTCGTCGACGCTCGCATCGCGCACCTCGCGTATTCGCCGGAGATCGCGCAGGCGATGCTGCAACGCCAGCCAGCCGGTGCGATCATCGCGGCGCGCACGCGGATCGTCGAAGGTGCGGTGTCGATGGTCGAGATGGCGCTCGACCAGCTCGCGAAGCGCGGCATCGTCGAGCTCGATCACGAGCGCAAGGCGGCGATGGTGTCGAATCTCCTGATCGTGCTGTGCGGCGAGCGCGGCACGCAACCCGTCGTCAACGCGGGCACGCTCTACTAGCGAGCGCGCTGATGGCCGAGCGCAAGCCGTTCTTGCTCCGGATCGATCCGGCGGTGCTCGAGTCGCTCGAGCGTTGGGCCGCCGACGATCTCCGCTCGGTCAACGCGCAGATCGAGTTCGTGCTGCGCGACGCGCTCGCGCGAGCGGGCCGGGCGCCGAAGAAAAAGGCGTGATCACATCACCACGCCGGCGCCGCGTGCGGCGGCGACCAGCGATCCGTCGTCGATCATCGCGCGCACCGCGGCAATGTCGGGCGAGAGCGGCCGATCGACGTGCATGGCCGGCACGCGAGCGCGGATCACGGCGTGGACCGCTTCGAGCGGCTTCGTCGAGCGCAGCGGACGGCGTAGATCCATGCCCTGCGCCGCGCACAACAGCTCGATCGCCAGCACGTGGCGAACGTGGTCCTGGATCTGCGCGAGCTTGAGCGCCGCGGTCGCGCCCATCGACACGTGATCTTCGCGGCCCGCCGACGACGGGATCGAATCGACGCTCGCGGGGTGCGCGAGGATCTTGTTCTCGCTGACCAACGCCGCGGCTGCCACCTGCGCGATCATGAAGCCGCTGTTGAGCCCCGAGTCGGGCGCCAAGAACGGCGGCAGCCCGCTCGACAGATGTGGATTGACGAGCTGCTCGACGCGGCGCTCGCTGATGTTCGCGAGCTCGGCGACGGCCATCGCGGCGGCGTCGAGCGCGAGCGCGACCGGCTGGCCGTGGAAATTGCCGCCGCTGATCATCTCGCCCGTATCTACAAATACGAGCGGGTTGTCGGTCGAGCTCGCGGCTTCGCGCTCGAGCACCGTGCGCGCGAACGCGAGCACGTCGCGGCTCGCGCCGTGGACCTGCGGCATGCAGCGCAGCGAGTACGGATCCTGGACCTTGCCGCAGTCTTTGTGCGACTCGGCGATCGGCGAGTCGGCGAGCAGCTGGCGCAGCACGGCGCCGACCGCGATCTGGCCGGGATGCGGGCGCGCCGCGATGACGCGCTCGTCGAACGCGCGGACGGTGCCTTTGAGCGCTTCCAGCGACAGCGCGCCGGCGAGATCGGCGACGAGCGCGGTGTGATCGGCGTCGAAGATCGCGAGGCCGCCGACCGCGGTCATGTGCTGCGTGCCGTTGAGCAGCGTCAGCCCTTCTTTGGCCTCGAGCACGAGCGGTGCGATGCCCGCCTTCGCGAGCGCCTGCGCGGCGGGCATGACATCGCCGCGGTATTCGGCGTCGCCTTCGCCGATCATGCCGAGTGCGAGATGTGCGAGCGGCGCGAGATCGCCGGAGGCGCCGACCGAGCCGCGCGTCGGAATGATCGGATGCACGCCGGCCGCGAGCAGCTCGCACAGCCGCTCGCAGCACATGGCGCGCGCGCCGCTGCGACCGGTCGCGAGCACGGCGGCGCGGAGCAACATCATGCCGCGCACGGCATCGCGCGGCAGCGGCGAGCCGACGCCCGCCGCGTGCGAGCGCACCAGGTTTTGCTGCAGCCGCGCGACCTGGGCCGCGGAGATCCGGACTTCGGCGAGCGCGCCGAACCCGGTATTGACGCCGTACACCGCGGGCGCGGCGTCACCCCCCGCGACGACCGCGTCGACCACGGCACGCGCGCGCGTCATCGCCGCGTACGCGCTCGCAGCGATCTCGACCCGCCGGCCGCCGCGCGCGACCTCGGCGAGGGCTTCGAGGGTCAAGACGTCTTCTCCAAGCCGAAACGGCGCGGTTGTCACGGCGCTATGTCTATCACGATGCCCGGTCATTCCGAGGCCTTGGCTCCGAATTGGCCGACCGTTCGCGTTGACACGTCGTGGCGCAAATGATGATCTTGGATCGCGTTGGGTACGCCACCCGAAGATGAGGCGGGCGGGGCCGCCGAAAGCGGAGCCGTACCGGTCGAGGATAAGAGTCAACGTGCGAACGCGCTGGCCGCGCGGATCGACGCTGCGATGGCGGACGATGGCGCGGCCGAGCCCGTGGATGACAACGAAGACAGCGGCGTCTCGATCGATGTCGAGATGCTCGAAGAGATGTCGGTGTCGGCGCCGATCACGACGACGGCGCGCACGATGGGCGCGATTCCACCGCCGGCGCGCGTGCCGCCGATGCGGCCACCGCCACCACCGCCGCGCGGCGTGATCGCGATTCCGCCGCCGCGGCCGAGCCAGCCGGGATCGTCGGGCGCGCACAAGTCGCCGTCGCTGCAGATTCCGAAGCTGACGCCGCCGATGCCGCAGCCCGCGGTGACGATGCCCGTGGTTTCGGTGCCGCCGCTCGTGCCGCCGACCGAATCGCCGCCGGTGGTCGCGCGCACGCAGACGGGACCGAACGACGGGCCCGAGCGCCCGCGCCGGATCTCGCAGCCGCCGCCGATGCCGGGCGACAGCGATAACGGCCGCGCGCGCCGGATCTCGCAGCCGCCACCGATTCCGGGCTCGCCGCTGATCACGCCGCTCGGCGGCGACGACGACGTGCTTTCCGGCGTGCCCGATCTCGCGTCGCTCGACGGCGGTGTCGAGGTCAGCACCGCGACGCCGAACATCGTCATCTCGCAGCCGCTCGACGCGCAAGTCGAGCACCCGACCGTCGTCGACAGGGCGATCGAAGCGCTCGGCGACGTCGGCGGCGAGCCGCGCGCCGACGCGATGACGCTCGAGCTCGACGCGCTCGTGCTCTCCGATCCGGCGGCCGCGGCGACGCTCGCGTACGAGCTCGGCGAGCTCTACGAGCGCCGGCTCGCCGACGAGGCGCGCGCGGTCAAAGCGTTCGGCCGCGCGCTCAACTTGGATCCGTCGCTACGCCCGAACCTGTGGGCGATCCGCCGCGTGTTCTATCGCCGCGGGCTGTGGCCGAACCTGGTCAAGCTCGTCGACGCCGAGGTCGCGTATGCGCGCGACGATGTCGAGCGCGCCGATCTGCTGCTCGAGAAGGCGCGGATCAGCGCGCATCGCATGAACCAGCTCGCCGACGCGCGCGCCTCGCTCGACGAGGCCGTGCGGATCGCGCCGAAACATCAAGGCGCGTTGCTCGAGCTCGAGCGCGTCGTCGCGAAGCAGCACGATGCGGCCGCGCTGCTCGAAGTCTGGGAGCTGCTCGCCGAGGCCGTCGAGCAGCCGTCGCGCAAGGTCGCCTATTGGCTCGAGGTCGGCCGTGCGGCCGGCGCGGCGCGCGACGTCGGCCGCGCGCAGGAAGCGTTCGATCACGCGGCCGCGGTGGCGACCGGCGGCGAAGCCGAGCGTGTCGCGCGCGAGCGCTTGCGCGTGGTCGAGCACGCCGACGTCGGCGCGCCGGCGGACATCATCGCGGCGATCGAAGCGCTCGCCACCGTGCTGCTCGCGGCGTTCGGCCCGGCGGGCCCGGCCGCCGATTCCGTCGCGTCTTCGACGGCGAGTCAGCCCGGCGATCGCCCGGATCGCGCGGCGGCGCTGCGGCTCGAGCTCGTCGCGTTGCGCCGGCGGCAGGCGCAGCTCGTGCGTAGCTCCGGCGACGCGAACGCGCCCGATCGCGCGTGGGAGCTGCTCCAGCAGGCGAGCGCGCTCGCGCCGGGCGAATCGATCGTGCTGAGCGATCTCACCGAGCTCGCCGAGGAGCTCGGCCGCTACGACGATCTCGCCGAGCTCGTGCAGAGCTGGCAGGCGGTCGAAGGCGATCCGGCGCGCGCGATGGTGCTGTCGATCCGGCGCGCCGATGCGCTGCTGCGCGGTGGCCAGCGCGATCAAGCGCGCGCGCTGCTCGCGTCGCTCGAAGCGACCGCGCCGGGCTTCATCGTGTTGTCGTCGGCTGCCGAGCGCGACGCGCTCGCGCGCAAAGACGCGGGCGACCTCGCGAAGACCTACTTGAGTGCGGCGCACGCGGCGCTGCTCGGCACGTGGCTCGGACCCGGTCACGCGCCGCAGCCGGATCCGGCGGCGGCCGCCGCGCTCTACATTCAGGGTGCCGAGTTGCTCGCATACGAAGTCAGCGGGCCCGCGCCGATCGGCGATGCGTACGCCGATGCGCGCTCGGCCCTCGGCAAGGCGCTCGAAGCCGTGCCGCATCACGCCGGCGCGATCGAGGCGCTGATCGAGCTCGACGACTCGTTCGGCCACGTCGAAGACGCGCTCGCTCGGTTGCGCGACGCCGCGCAGCTGGCGCAGGGCAGCGCCAAACGCGCGCCGATCGAGCGCGCCATCCGCATCGCGCGAAGCCACGGCGATCTCGACGCCGTGCTCGGCTTCGAGCGCGAGCTCGCGGCGCTCGTGCCCGAGGATACGAACCTCGCGTGGCGATTGGAGGCGACCCTCGCGCAGCTCGGCAAAGACGACGAGCGCGCCGCGCTGCTGGTGCAGATCGCCGATCGCGAATCGGATCCGACGCGCAAAGGCACCGCGCTGTTCGCCGCGGCACGGCTGCGCGAGCGCGCGGGCGCCGTCGAAGAAGCGACCGAGCTGTATCGCCGCGTGCTCGCGATCTGGCCCGACGACACGTTCGCGCGCGAATCGCTGATCGATCTGCTGCGCGCGCAGGAGCGCTGGATCGAGCTCGTCGCCGAGCGCCGCTCCGAGGCAAAGGCGCGCGCCGATGGCCCCGCCGCACGCCGCGCGCTGCGCGAGGCCGCGTGGGTGCTCGAGGTCCGGCTCGGCGATGCCGCCGGCGCCGCCGAGGTTTACGCCGAGTGGGCGATCCGCCATCACGATGATCGGATGGCGCTCGAAGGGCTCGCCCGCACGCGCGCCGCCGCCGGCGATCACCGCGGCGAAGCCGATGCACGCCGCACGATCGCGCAGAGCGATCCGAACCCGGATACGCAGTGGCTGCTCGGCAAGACGCTCGAGCGCGCCGATCAGATCGACGACGCGGCCGACCAATATCGCGCGCTGATCAACGGCGACGGTGGTGATCGGCCCAGCATCGCGAGCGTCGCCTCGGCGTTCGCGCTCGGCGATCTGGCCGCGGCGCGCGGCGATACCGTGATGCGAGTCGAAGCGACCGCCGCGCTCGCCGCGAAGACGGCCGATCGGCGCCTCGGCGCCGCGCTCGCCGAGGACAGCGGCTGGATGTACGCGCTCGTGCTCGAAGACTTCGATCGCGCGGCGCAATCGTTTCGCGCCGCGATCGAGCTCGACGGTCGCCGCGGCGCCTTGCTCGGCGCTGCGCTCGTCGCCGCGCGGCGCAGCGATCCGGCTTCGCTCGCCGAAGCGTACGAGGGACTCGCCGCATCGGTTCAGATGCCCGAAGCCGCTGCGGCGCTGCTGCTGCGCGCGGCGGCGATGGCGGCCGCCGAAGGCGAGCTCGAGAGCTCGAACGTGCGGATCGCGAACGCGCGCAACGCGGCGCCCGACGATACGAGCGCGCTCCTCGTGCTCGCCGAGACCGCGCCGCTGCCGCAGGTCGAGGCGGGCGACGCGTTCGCCGCGGTCGATCCGCTGCTCGGCCGCGCCGAAGTGCTCGAGATGCGCGCCGCGCTCGCCGACGATCCGAATTCGCGCGCGACGTGGGAGCTCGACCGCGCCGAGGCGCTCGAGCTCGCCGGCAGATTGCGCGAGGCAGGCACGGTCGTCGCCGCGGTGCTCAAGCAGCGGCCGGACGATCTGCGGGCGCTGTCGGCGCTGCGCCGGATGGCGAACCGCGCCGGCGACAAGGCGATCGCCGCACAGGCTGCCTACGCGCTCGCCCGCGTGCTCGGCGACAACCGAGCCAAGCTCGAGCTGCTGCGCTCGGCGGTCGCGACGTTCGACGGTCCGCCCGGCATCGCGCGCAACGTCGACTACGCGGTGTCGACGTACAAGCGCATCCTGACGATCGAGCCGGGTGCGCCGGAGCTCGAGCGCTTGCTCGAGCTGTCGCGCGAGCGTGCCGACGTGCGCTCGCTGATCGCGGCGCTCACCGATCGGCTGACCTGGCTCGACGACGAAGGCGGGCGCGACGAAGTCGACGAATCGATCGCGCCGCTCCTGCTCGAGCGCGCGACCGTGCTGCACGGGCTCGGCGATCAGCAAGCGGCGATGCAGGATCTCGACGTGTTGCTCGAGCGCGCGCCGAATCACCTCGAGGCGCTGCGGTTCCGCGCCGAGCTCGCGCTTACCGCCGGCGATGCCGAGCTCGCGGTCTCGCTGTGGCGGCGCTACTTGCAGCACGAGACGCGGCCGCAGAAGAAAGCCGAGATCGAGCTCCAGCTGTCGCAAGTCCTCGCCGAGAATACCGGCGATCTCGCGGGCGCGATCGAGCAGCTCGAGCGCGTCGTGCACGCGAATCCCGACGACGCGCACCTGCGCGAGCGCTTGCTCGGCCTGTGCATGCGCGCGAGTGATTGGGAGCGCGCGTTGCGCGAGCTGCGCCAGCTCGTGCGGATGCGGCCGACCGCGCAGGACAAGGCGCGCGAGGAGCTCCGCATCGGCCACTTGCTGCGCGATCGCGTGAACGATCGCGCCGGTGCGCGCATGGCGTTCGAGCGCGCACGTGCGTTCGACACGCTCAACCTCGACGTCACGCGCGAGCTCGCCGATCTGCTCGACCCGGCGCCGCGCGGCGCGATGCTCGGCATGACCGCGCAGAGCCTTCGGCTTGCGGTCATGCAGGCGCCGAAACAGGCCGCGCTGTACGAGCGGCTCGCGCAGATCAACGCGTGGCAAGCCGATGTCGACGCGCGCTGGATCGCGCTCGTGGCGGTCGAAGCGCTCGGCACGCCGACGGCCGATCAACGCCAAGTGCTCGTGCAGGGCAGGCAAGCGCTCGGCACGCCCAGCAAGGGCAAGCTCGACGACGCGGCGCGCGCGGTGCTGCGCGGCTCGTTCGGCGGCCCGCTCGCCGAGCTGTGGCGCGCGATCGCGCCGGCCGTGCAGGTCGCGACCGGCGTCGATCCGGTCAAGCTCGGCTTTACCCGCGGCGATCGGATCGCGCAGAAGAAGCTCGGCGCGCCGTACGACGCGCTCGCCACCGTGCTCGGCGCGTTCGCGATCGACGACGTCGAGATCTACATCAGCGCCGGCCGCACCGGCTTCGCGCGCGGGCTCGCCGGAGATACTCCGATCTTGTGCCTCGGCGCCGACGTCGCCGGAGCGAAGTCGCCGACCCAGCGGTTCTCGCTCGGCCGCGCCGTCGCGCACATCGCCGAGGGCGTCGCGCCGATGCCGGAGCTGCACGATGGCGAGCTCGTGTGGACACTGATCGCCGCGCTGCAAGCTGCCGAAGCGAAGGTCCCGCCCGCGCTGATCGAGCTCGCACCCGATCAAGACGCGGCGATCGCGGAGCGTGCCAAAGTCCTGCGCAAGCAGCTGTCGCGCAAAGCGCGCGCGACCGTGCAGCAGATCGCGACCAAGCCGAACGAGCTGTTCGCCGTCGACGAGATCCGCACCGCCGCGCTCGCCGCGGGCCAGCGCGCGGGCTTGTTGTGGTCCGGCGATCTCGCGATCGCGCTGTCGGTGCTCGACGTCGGCAAAGGCGGCCGCACGCTGATCGATAGCCCGAGCGCGCTCGATCTCGTCGCGTGGTCGGTCTCGGAAGAACACTTGAAGCTGCGCGCGAAGCTCGGCATCGCGCTCCCAGGAATCCGGTGATGCGATGAGCCCGCCCGACAAGCCGCCGCCGAAGGGCGCCAAGCCATTCCTCGACAACGTCGATCTCTCGAACGAGCTCGACGCGTGGGACGCGACGTTCGACGCGCTGCACACCGGCCCCGAAGGTGGCGAGGCCGCCGCGGCGGAGCCGATGAAATGGCCGGCGCCTGTCGAGATCGCGCCCGCCTCGCGGCCGACGCCGGTGCCGGTCGAGCGGGCGCCGCTGCACCTCGACGACCCGGAGCTCGACGCGCAGCTGACGCTCGATCGCGGCCTGAGCGACGAGCGCACGTCGATCGATCACGTCGCCGCGGTCGCACCGTCGGATCGCACCCGCGCCCCCACGCCGACGTTCGCGTTCGACGAGGATCCGGCGGAAACCGACTTCTCCGAGCTCGGGGGCGCGCCGAGCGCGCTCGGCAACATGCTCGGCTCGCCGCAGGACACGCCGTTGCCCGCGCCGATGCCGATGGACGCGGAGGACGATGGTGTCTACACCTCGGCGTCGCGGCCGGGCTCGCAAGCCCCCGACGACTTCTCGCTGCCCGACGATCCG
This sequence comes from Kofleriaceae bacterium, assembly GCA_036271395.1. Lineage (GTDB taxonomy): Bacteria > Myxococcota_A > Polyangia > Haliangiales > Haliangiaceae > JABFXX01. The sequence goes on along the minus strand of DATBAS010000104.1, from coordinate 22,103 downwards.
ATCGCGGCACCGCCTGCGCCGCGCAGGCTGCCGCCGGTCGCGCCGCCGTCGACGAAACGAACCGGCCCCGCGATCATTCGCCGCGCCACGCCGGTCGCGGTGCCGCTCAAGATTCCCACGGTCACGCGGCCGAACGACGACGAAGCGACGCACGTCGGCGATCCCGAGCTGCTCGCCAAGCATGCCGAGCGCGCGGCGCGCTCGAAAGCGCCGACCGCGCCGCCGCCGCTGTCGTTCTCGCCGGCATCGTCGGCGCACGGTCTGTCGATCGAGGACGAGGACGATTACGCCGACATCGAGATCGGCGCGAGTGCTTCGGCGCCCGACGCCGGATCTGCCGACGCGCCGGCAGGACCCGCGCCGCGCCGCACCGCCGTGCACGTCGTCCGCCGTCCGGACAACAGGCCGAAACCGCCCGAGATCAAGCGCGAATCGGATCCGGTGATCGAGGTCTCGCACGAGCCCGACGGCGCGGCGCCGCCGAGCGGCGAAGACGATTTCTCCGACGTCGCGGCCGCGCTAGGCACGCGCGACGAGCTCGGCGAGCCGATCCGGCCGCGTGCGCCGTCGGCTCCGGAAGACGAGCCGGTCATGACGTCGCGGCCGCTCGATCTCGACCACGCGCTCGACCACGCGCTCGACCACGCGCTCGACGACGACGACGATCTCGCGATTCCGTACGCGGCGCGAAGCAACGCTCCGGATGACGAAGAGATCGATGAAGGCTCGGTCGAGTCCGAAGCCGACGTCGGTGTCGACGACGAATACACGCACGACGTACCGATCGGCGAGCTCGACGACATGCCGGCGTTCGCCGCGGCGCGCGACGAGATTCCGGAGATCGCCGACGAGCGCGGCGAGCGCGCGGCATCGCAGTTCGAGGTCGAAATCGAGCCGCCCGAGCCGGCGGAGCCGCCCGAACGGATCTCGCAAACGCGCGTCGACGTGCGCGGCGGGCGACCGCCCGGCGTGCTCGACGTGCTGCAGCGGCCGCATCGGCCCTCGGCCGTGCCGGTGCTGTCGCACGCTCCCGAGCTGGTCGACGTCGACCTCGACGCCGGTGCCGGTCACACGCTTGCCGGCGTGCGGGCCGCACCGTCCCGCGTGCGCCGGATGGCGACGCCGCTGCCGATCGGGCCGGGGGAAGACCACGCCGAGCAGGAACCGGCGCTCGATCTCGAGGCGCTGCAGCTGCCCGAGCAAGTCCAGCCGCTGCCGAGCTCGCAGCTCGACGAGGAGTTCGCGCGCTCGCTCGAGGTCTACGAGCGCGAGCTCGCGACCGTCGACGAGAGCCACGCATCGGCGGCGCTGCGCATCGAGGCGGGCCGGCTGTGCGAGCGCTTGGGCGAGCTCGAGCGCGCGCGCTCGCACTACGACGCCGCGTTGCTCGCCGATCCGCGCGCGACGACCGCGCTGCGTGGTCTGCGCCGGCTCGCGCGCAGCTCGAGCGATCTCGTCGAGGCCGTGCGCCAGCTCGACGCCGAGCTCCAGGTCGCGGGCGCGCTCGAGCGCCGTCCGCTCGGTCACTACCGCATCGATCTGCTGCTCGCGTCGGGCGAGCAAGATCTGGCGCGCGTCGCCGCCGGCGAGATCCTCGACAGCGCGCCGTCGGACGTGCGCGCGTTGCTCGCCCAGCTCGAGCTCGCGTTCCTCGACGGTCGCGCCGACGAGTTCGGCCGCGCGCTCGAGCAGCTCGCGCACGCCATCACCGATCCCGAGCTCCGCGGCGCGGTGCAAGCCGCGCGTGGCGTGCTCGGGGCGCAGGCGCCGGTGAGCGATGCCGCGACCTGGTATCGCGCCGCGGCCGAATCCGATCCGACGTCGCTCGGCGCGCGGCTCGGCGTGATCCGCGAGCTCGCGAAGGTCGCCGATGCCGAAGCCGCGACGCGCGCGCTGCTCGAGCTCGCGCAACAGATCGATCCCGCCGATCCGCTGACCGCGGGTGCGGTCGCGCTGCGCGCCGAAGTCTGGGCGGCGCGCATCGCCGACGCCGGCGTGCGCGGTGAGCTCGCGACCGCGGCGGCGCAGCTCGCACAAACCGCGCTGCCCGACGATCCGCTCGTCGCGCGCACGGCGGCCGAAGCGTCGCTCACCGGCGCCGATCCGGTCGCGGCCGGCATGGCGATGGGCGCGTGGGCAGCTGCCGAAACGTCGGCTGCCGAGCGTGCGTACGCCGCCGGTCGCGCGGCCGAGCTCGATCCCGCGCGCGGCGCCGAGCTGTGGAGCGCGGCGTTGCTCCACGATCCCGGCGATGACTATGCGGCGGCGCAGCTGCGCACCGCGTACGTCGCCTCGGAAGCGACGCAGCTCGCGATCGATGTCGATCTCGCGGTCGCCGGCGACGCCGATCGCGAGCGCGCTCGCCTGCGTGCGGCATTCGGCTTGATCGCGCAGGGTCAGCTCGACGCCGCGATCGAGCTGCTCGACAAAGGCCACGCCGAGCACCCGAGCTCGCTCGCGCTGACCGAGGCCTACGCCGAAGCGCTCGCCGCGGCCGGTCGCTGGGGCGATCGCGCGAAGCTGCTCGACGAGCTCGCCAAAGATCCCGGCGAGCAGCTCGATAAAGACGTCGCGCAGCTGCGCAGCGCGCTCGCGTGGGAAGAAGCGGTCGGGGCGGTCGCCGCGCTCGAGTCTGCCGATGCCGACGACGTGCAGCGCACGACGGTCGCCGCGCTCGGCGCGTGGGACCGGATGCTCGAGGGCATTCGCGGTCCGGCGCCCGCCGCGCATGCCGCCGCGATCGCGCTCGCGACGCGGCTCGGCGACGCGGAAGTGCTCGGCGAAGTGCTCGCACGCGCACAAGCGGCCGAGACCACGCCGTGGGCTGCGGCGACGCTCGCGCTGCGGCGCGCGCGGTTGGTCGCGAGCGAAGCCGGCGGCGGCGACATCGCGCGCGGCGAAGCCGTGTTGCGCGATCTGCAAGCTGCGCAGCGGCGCGAAGCGATCGACGATCCACGGCGCACCGCGTGGCGCGTGCTCGCCGCGGCGCGCGCCGAAGAGCTCGGCGACGCCGCCACCGCGCTCGACGAGCGCGCGGCCCAGCTCGATGGCGGCAGCGAGGCCGGTGCACTTCGTCTGCGCGCCGCGCAGCTCGCGCTCGATGCCGGCGATGCGGCGCGCGCGACCGCGTTGCTCGCCCGCGTCGAGACCGATCTGCCCGCGCTCGCGATCGTGCCCGACCTGCTCGCGGCCGCGCGTCGCCGCTCGGGCGATCGCCCACCGGTGTCTCGCGCCGCCGCGCCCGCGACGGCGAGCATCAACCCCGACGCGTTCGGTCGCATCGTGCGCGACGGCGATCTCGCGGCCGCGCAAGGCGACGGCGTCGCGGCGGTCGCGCTCTACCAGCGCGCGCTCGAGCTGCGGCCGGGCGATCCGCTCGCCGCCGTGCCGCTGCAGCGCACGGCGACGCAGTTGCGCGAGCCCGGTCCGGTCATCGCGCTGGCGCTCGGCCAGCTGCGTGGCGCCGAGACCGCCGGCGACAGCGCGGCCAAGGCGAACGCCTACGAGCTGCTCGCGTTCGTCGATCAAGATCTGCGCGACGATCGCGCGTCGGCGCAGATCGCGCTGGAGAGCGCCGCGCAGGCCGATCCATCACGCGTCGATCTGATGCACCGGCTCGAGCGCGAGTACGCGGCGACCGATCAGCTCGCCGAGCTGTTGCGCTTGCGCCGCGCCGAGTCCGAGCAGCTGCCGCTCGACCTCGCGAACGATCGCGCTGCGCTGGTCATGGACGCCGCCGGGCTGGCCGAGCGCGATCAACGCCCCGACGCCGAGCTCACCGAGCTGTATCGCGCCGCGCTTGCCGCCGATCCCAAACACCGGCTCGCGTTGCTCGGACTCGAATCGATCGTCCGCCGCGCGGGCGCATCGCCCGAGCTCGCCGGACTCGAAGATCAGATCGCCGCGTACTTCGAAGGCGATCCGCGCGCGCAGGCCGCGTTCTATACGCGCGCCGGCGAGACGCTCGCCGAGATCGGCCAGATCGACGCGGCCGTGCAGAAATTCGGCACCGCCGACGAGATCCAGCCCGGTCACGTCCCCGCGCTCGAAGGTTGGCGCGCGGCTGCGCTCAAGGGCCAATTGTGGATCGACGTCGCGCAAGCGGCATCGCGCCAGGCCAAAGCCGCGGCCGATCTGGCGACGCGCGCCACCCTCTATCACTTCGCGGGCGTCGCGCTGATGGACAAGGCGCTCGAAGGCGGCCAGGCGACCATCGCGTTCAAGCACGCGCTCGTGGCCGAGCCCGGCCACAAGGATTCGTTCCTGCGGCTGCGGATCTTGCTCGACGAAGACGCCGCGCACGACGAGCTCGCGATCACGCTCGCGAACCGGCTCGAGTTCGAGTCCGACGAGCGCGCGCGCATCGAGCTGCACCGCGCGATCGCCGAGCTGCACCGCAACTTCCTCGACAGCCGCGACATCGCGAAGCTGCACTACCGGCAGATCCTCGAAGCCGATCCGAACGATCTGCGCGCGCACGCCGCGATCGCCGACATCGCGTGGGAGCAGGGCAACTGGCAAGAGGCCGCCGAGGCGCTCGTCTCGCGCGCGCGGCTCGAGCACGACCGCAACGTGCTGACCACGTTGTGCTACCGGCTCGGCTTGATCTACGCCGATCGGTTGAACGAGCCCACGTCGGCGCTCAAGGCGTTCCAGCGCGCGCTGACGTACGTGCCCGACGACGAGAACACGCTGATCCGGCTCGCCGATCTCGCGACGCAAACGGGCGAGTGGAAGCTCGCGCTCGGCGCGTGCGAGCGGCTCGTCAAGGCCGAGCAAGACCCCGACAAGCGCGCGGCGCACCTGCATCGCGTCGCGCGGATCTTCAAGACGGGCTTCAACGACACCAAGCGCGCCGAGCGTGCGCTCAACCTCGCGCTCGACGGTGCGCCGACCAACGACGAGGCGCTCACCCGGCTCGTCGAGTTCTATCGCGAGGCCGGCGACATGACGTCGGTGCGCGTGCACTTGAACCGCGTCGCCGGCACGATGCGCGTGCGCGTCGCGAATGATCCGAACGACGCTGTCGCGTATCGCGTGATCGCGCGCGCGATGGCGGCGCGCTCGGCGGCCGGCGTCGACGGCTCGCTCCCGGTCGCGCGTGCCGCGGCCGAGCTCGCGACGTTGCTCGGTGCCGCCGGCGAGCCCGAGCGACTGTTGCTCTCCGAGCCGATCCGCGTCGATCTCGCGCCGCTCGTGCGGCCCGATTCCGACGATCTGTTGTTCCCGCGCACGGTGCAGACCGAGCTCCGCCAGTTGTTCACGCTGCTTGGCGATCGGCTCGCGAAGCACGTCGGAGTCGATCTGCGCAGCTACGGCGTCGGTCGCGGCGATCGCCTGAGAGCCAAAGACTCCAAGGTCGCCGCGCATGCGCAAGACGTCGCGAGCGGCCTTGGCTTCGGCGACATCGACGTCTACGTGTCGACGCGGCAGAGCTGGGCGATGGTCGCCGAGCCGACATCGCCGATTTCACTCGTGCTCGGTCAGTCGATCGGCCAGGCCGACACGCAGACCATCCGCTTTGCTGCGGGCGCGGCACTCAAGCTCGCGCGCGCGTCGCTCGCGATTCCCGCGCGGCTCGCCGAGACCGACCTCGGCGTGCTCGTCGTCGCGCTGCTGCGGCTGTTCCAGAGCGATTTTCCGCAGGAGGGCCTCGAAGAGACGGCGATCGCGGCGCAGGCGCAAAAGCTCCGCCGTCTGATCCCGTCGGGCTTGATGAACGAGCTCAAGCCGTTCGCGCTCGCGGTCGATGCGCCGCACTTCCGGCACGAGTGGCTCGCGCGCGACTTGCGCGTCGCCGGCTTGCGCGCCGGCTTGGTCGCGTCGGGGTCGTTGCTCGCCGGCCTGCAGATCCTGGCGCGCGGCGGCGACGTCGCCGCATCGCTCGCCGATCCGACCGCGCAAGGGCTCATCTCGTTCGCGCTCGGCGAGGATCATGCCGCGCTCTCCCGCTGACCGGCGCGATCGGCGCCCGTACATCTACGCCGGGCTCGACATCGCATTCACCGCGCTCTACGCCGTGATCATCGTGACCGTGATCCCGACGCGCATCCGCTCGACCGCGCTGCAGCTGTGGTCGCTGCCGCTATGCACGATCATCATGGCGCTCGGCACCGCGAGCATCTTCGCCGCGAAGCTGCGCGCGCGCGGCCGCAAGCTCGCGATCGCAGGCGCGACGTTGATGCTCGCATCGACGATCTTGCTGATCGTGCGCGTTTTGGTTTCGGCCGCGTTCCTCGCCGGCGTCTACGGCGCGTTCGGCAAGGCCGCGGCGAGCTTCGCGCTGGTCGCCGTCGCGCTGGTCGTCGAGCTCGTCGCGCTGCTGCCGATCGTGCAGGTGAAGTACTTGCTGTCGCGCGCCGGCAAGCGGGCGTACGGTGGCTAGTCAGCGCGCGATCGTCGTCGCAGCCGTGTGGACGCTGCCGAGCGTCGTGTTCGTCGCCATCACGTTGCTCGTATTCCACGCGTATCGGATCACGCCGCCCGATCGGCTCGATGCGGGCGGGCGCGCGTGCGTGATGACCGCGCTCAGGGCCGCGGTCGACGATCGCGAGACGCGCTGCCAGCTCGCGGCGCCGGCGAACGGCGTCGGCGTGACCGTGTGGTCGCAAGGCCGGCCGATCGCGCGCGTCGATGGCGAAGGCGACACCGTCGGCGACGCGACCAACGCGGCCGCGACCGTGCTGAAGTCCGTCCCGCAGCTCCGCAACCTCAGCGCCGACGCGCTCGCGCAGGCGCGGATCGAAGTCGACGTCGTCCACGGCCGCGCGCCGCTCGGCGACGGTTACTGGCTATTTCGCATGCTCGCCGTGCCGGGCACCGAGGACATGCTCGCCGTCGATTCCGGGCTCGACGGCATCGGCGCCGACGTCAACCACACGACCGTCATGCTGCTGCCGCACGAATTGATCGAAGCCAAGCTGCTCGCGACGAAGCGGCCGAGCGACGACATGCCCGACTTCGCGATGGGCGTCGATCTCAAGCGCATCGCAAATTCGCTCGCGACACGGGCGGGCTCGCACGAGCCGGTGCCGCTCGAGCACATGTGGCGGTTTCGCACCGACGCGTTCGTCGAGGATGTGCATGGCGGTCCGCCGCTGCCGCTCTATCGCGGCACGACCCCCGCACCCCGGCTCACCGCGCAAGCCCTGCGCGATGCGGCGCTCGCCGGCGCGCACTATCTCGTCGATCACTTGGCGGCGAACGGCCGCTACATCTACGAGCACGATCTCTCGACCGGGCGCAAGACCGACGCGATGCACGTCTCCGGCGAATATTCGATGCCGCGGCACGGCGGCACCACGTACTTTCTCGCCGAGACGTATCGCATCACGAAGCAGGAGTGGTTGCGCGAGCCGATCGAGCGCGCGTTCGCGCACCTCGCGCAGTTGCTCGGCGACAACCCGTGCGGCGGCACGTCGGCCGACGGCGGCGAGTTCGCGTGCGTGATGGACAAGACCGAGCGCACCGCGCAGCTCGGCGCGACCGCGCTCGTCGTGGTCGCGCTCGTCGAGTACCAGCGCGCGACCGGCGACGCGCGGTATCTGCCGCTCGCGACCAAGCTCGCCGCGTTCATCTTGTTCATGCAGCGGCCGGACGGCTCGTTTCGCCACCTCTACAATCCCAAGACGCATCAGCCCGACGAGCACAACCAGCAGCTCTATTACTCCGGTGAGGCATCACTCGCGCTCGCGCGGATGTACGTCATCACGCAAGATCACAAGTACGCCGACGCCGCCGAGCGCGGCATCGACTGGCTCGTCGATTGGTACGACTTCTTCCTCGGCGGCTTTTTCTACGGCGAGGAGCACTGGACCTGCATCGCGGCCGAAGCGATCTGGCCGGCGGTGCAGAAGCAAAAGTACGATGACTTCTGCCGCGGCTACGGCGCGTTCTTGCGCGAGCAACAAGCCGCACCCGGCGAGCTCTCCGACGAAGACGACTTCGCCGGCTCGTACAACCTCACGCCGTTCCTCGTGCCGTACAACACGCCGGCCGGCTCGCGCACCGAAGCGATGGTCTCGGCGTACTTGCTCGGCAAGCACCACGGCGACGCCGATCCGCAGATCCGCGCGCAGATCGCCGCGGCGCTGCAATACGCGCTCGGCCAGCAGCTCCGCCCCGACGACGATTTCGCGGCGATCGGCAGCGCCGATGGTGGAATCCCATCGAGCCCGGTCGAGCGCAGCGTGCGGATCGACTACGTGCAGCACGTGTGCTCGGCGATGATCCGGGCATCGGAATGGATCGACGTGGCGGAGTGAGCGACGTGGTAAATTAACGCTCCGTGGCGGACGACAAGAAGACGCAGCTCGGTGCGCCTGGTGGCGCTGCGGTCGACTCCAAAGCCAAGACGTCGTACTTGCCGGCGGCGTCGAACGTCGATCCGCTCGTCGGCAGCACGCTCGCGGATCGTTACCTCATCGATCGCAAGCTCGGCGAGGGCGGCATGGGCGCCGTCTATCTCGCCACGCACAACCTGCTCGAGAAGCACGTCGCGTTGAAGATCTTGCACGGCGAGTTCGCGCGCAAGCCCGACCTCGTCGAGCGCTTCATGCAGGAAGCGAAGTCGGCGTCGCGCATCCGCCACGAGAACGTGATCGACATCAGCGATTTCGGCGCCACGCCGGAGGGCCTGGTGTTCTTCGCGATGGAGCTGCTCAAGGGCCACGACCTGCACGACGAGATCGCGCGCGCGCGCGTGAGCGGTCACCTGTTGCCGTGGCTGCGCACCAAGAAGATCTTCCTGCAGATCTGCGCCGCGCTGTCGGCCGCGCATGCCAAGGGCGTCGTGCACCGCGACCTCAAGCCCGAGAACATCTACCTCGTCGAGTTCCTCGGCGATCCCGACTTCGTCAAGCTGCTCGACTTCGGCATCGCGAAGCTGACCGAGACCGGCGAAGGCGAGGGCGGCCGCAAGCTGACCAAGACCGGCATGCTGTTCGGCACGCCCGAGTACATGTCGCCCGAGCAGGCGCGCGGCGAGCACGTCGATCACCGCGTCGACATCTACGCGATGGGCTGCATCCTGTTCCAGCTCGTGACCAACCGCGTGCCGTTCGAGGCCGAGAACTTCATGGGCGTGCTGTCGATGCACCTGACGGAGCCGCCGCCGTCGATCCCGCCCGAGGTGTTCGACCAGATCGGCGCGCCGCGCGCGCTCGCCGGCGTGATCGATCGCGCGCTCGATAAAGATCGCAACGCGCGCTACCAGACGATCGAAGAGCTCGCGAATGCGGTGCGCGTGGTCTCGGGCGATCCGCCGCTCGCCGCCGATCGCACGGCGACTCCGCTGCCGGCCAGCGTGCCCTCGCCGGCGCAGACCACGACGCGCCGCGCGGTGACGCCGGCGGTGACCGCGCAGGTTGCGGCCCCGAGTGGCGCGATCACCGGCGAAAAATCGACGCGCGTCCGCACGCAGTGGACCGGCAACATCTCCGTGCCCGAAGAAGCGGTCGATCCGCCGCCGAAGTCGAGATCGAAGTTGCCGCTGATCGTCGGCGGTGGCGTGATCGTCGCGGCGGGTGCGATCGCGGCGGTGTTCGCGCTCGGCGGCAAGCACGACGCGCCGGCTCCGGCTCCCGCGCCGCAAGTCGCGCCGGCGCCGCCCCCGGTGCCAGCGCCGCATGGCTCGGCAGCGACCGTCGACAAACCGCTCGGCATGATCTCGCTCGAGCTGCACTCGACGCCGGAAGGCGCGGCGATCACCGACGTCGCGAACAACCGCATCGTCGGCAAGACGCCGTTCACGTTCGCGGCGCCGGGCGCGCACGGCACGCACCCGTTCTCGTTCCACTTGAAGGGATATGGCGACGCGAGCGTCGAGCTGCCGATCGACGGCACGCTGACGACGTACACGCAGCCGCTCGCGAAGGGCGCGGCATCGTCGCCGCCGGTCGTCGTGAGGCCGGCGACCAACGACGACGTCAAGATCAAGGGCAGCCCGGTCACGCATCCCGACGAAGCGCCGGTCACGCATCCCGAGCAAGCGGCGACGCCGCCGGCGAAGGGCAGCGACGACGTGCCGGCGCCGCCGGTGAAGCCCGCGGGCGAAGACGTCACGCCGACGCTCAAGGGTTTCGGCAGCGGCTCGTAGTGCGCGTCGCGGTCAACACGTATCGCACGCGCGATGGCCGGGTCGCGCCGATCGAGCTCGCGTACGACGTGTTCGGCGAGCGCGGGCTGCCGCTCGTCGCGATCATGGGCATCGGCGCGCAGCGCATCTTCTGGGACGAGCCGATGTGCGACGCGCTCGTCGCCGCCGGCTTTCAGGTCGTGCGCTTCGACGCGCGCGACGTCGGCGAATCGACGCACCTCGACGCCGACGTGCCGCGGCCGTTCCCGCTGCTCGCGCGCCGGCTCGCCAACCTGCCGATCCACGCGCCGTACACGCTGTCGGATATGGCGCGCGACGTGATCGGGTTGTGCGACGCGCTCGGCTTCGCCGCGGTGCACGTCGTCGGCGCGTCGCTCGGCGGGATGGTCGCGCAGCACCTCGCGATCGAGCACGCGCCGCGGATCCGCAGCTTCACGTCGATCATGTCGACGCCGGGCGCGCGCCGATTCCTGCCCGAGCCCCGTGCGCTGCGCGCGCTGTTCTCGCCGCCGCCGCGGAACGCCGAAGAATCCGGCGCGACGCTCGTGAAGATGTTCCGCGTGCTCGGCAGCCCGGCGTGGCCGCTCGATGAAGCGCGCATGCGCCGGATCGGCATCGCCGCGTTCGAGCGTGGCTCGAACCCGCGCGGGTTCTTGCGCCAGTTCGCGGCCGTGCTGGCGTCGGGCGATCGCCGGCCCGAGCTCGCGCGAACCTCGGTGCCGGGGCTGGTGATCCACGGCACGCGCGATCCGATGTTCCCGCTCGCCGCGGGGCGCGCGGTCGCGTTCGGCATCCCGAACGGCACGTGGCTGCCGATCCAAGGCATGGCGCACGACCTGCCGGCGCCGATGTGGCCGGTGATCGTGCGGGCGATGGCAGGGCACGCGGCGCGTGCCGAATCCTCGTGCGTGGGACGGGGGTCGAACCCGCAAGCCCTCTCGGGCAGGAATTTTTAAGACTCCCGCGTCTACCAGTTGCGCCACCCACGCGCGCCGATCTCTCACTAGCTCGCTTCGTGCTAGAAGTCGAGCGTGACGCGCTACGACCTGTTTCGCCGCCGGATCGCGCCGATCGCGTTCGGCGTCGCGATCGCGCTGCTCGCCCGCGAGTCGTGCAACAAGCGCGAGCACGCCGACGCGACGTTCGCGTTCGACTTCGGTAGCGCCGCGACGCGCGTGCAGTCGATCGACGTCGAGTTGTACGACCACGGCGATTTCTTGTCGCACTTTCATCGCGACGCGCTGGCCGGAGCGACGATCGGCCCGACGCGCTTCATCGCCGCGCTGCCCGATGCCGACGGTGAAGTGCGCATCGATGTGTCACTGCCCACCGGCGTGCGCCACATCGTGCGACCGTTTCACGCCGACGACGGCGCGACCGTGACGATTCCGCTCGAGCGCGATCTGCAGTGAAGCTCGTCGTAGTGGCGGTGGTGCTCGCGTGCGCGTGCGGGGACAACCTGCACGGCAACATCTCGATCGATCCGGGTCCGTGGGGCGACGCGATCGGCGAGCAAGTCGCGCTGTCGACGTATCGCGCGCTCACGATCGGCTCCGGCGGCTACTACGCGATCGCCGTGGTCGACGATTCGGCGGTGCCGCTCGAAGGCTATCGGGTCGAGACGACGGGCTCGACGAGCTGGACGGTCCACGCGCACGACGTGCTCGGCGCGCAATACGGCACCGCGGCCGCGCTCGAGAATCTCGGCTTTCGCTTTCGCCATCCGTTCGATCCGTACGTGCCGTTCGCGCCGGTCGCGGGCACGATCGACGGCGCGCTGCACGCGCCACAAGTGCGCGTGCGCGGGCTGCAAGTCCACACGCTGCACCCGATCGAGAGCTACTTCGCGTTCTGGGAACCATCGCTCGGCACGTTCGATGCGCGCCGCATCATCGACTGGGTCGTCGACAACCGCGGCAACTTCCTGCAGTGGGTCGGCCTCAACGACATCATCCACGATCAGGGTCGCTACGCCGCGTGGCTGCCGTTCACGCAGGAGCTGATCGCGTACGCGCACCTGCGCGGGATTCGCGTCGGCTTCGGGTTCGAGCTGTTCGGCACCGGCGATCTCCAGCAGGGCTTCGATCTCGTCGACGACAACACGTCGCCGGCGGGCCCGCAGATCGCAGAGCGGCTCGCGCTGGTCACCGGCGACATGCTGCCGTTCGATGTCTACGCGCTTAGCTTCGGCGAGTTCTTCGACAGCGATCCGCAGGTGTTCATCGATGCGGTCGACGAGGTCGCCGCGCAGCTCGCGCAGGTCGCGCCGAACGCCGAGATGCACGCGGACGTCCACGATGGCGGCACGCAGCTCGTGACGTACGCCGGCCGCACGTTCATCTACTACTTCCTCGTCGAGTACTGCGCGGCGTCGATCGTCCCCGACATTCACACCACGTTCTTCTTCGACCTGTTCGAGCCGGCCGACGGTGCGTATCAGATGACCGACTTCTCGCCGCATCGCGAGTATCTCGAGAATCGGATGTGCGCGGGCCAGAAGGCCGCGTACTACCCCGAGGATGCGTATTGGGTCGCGTTCGACGACTCGATCCCGCAGCTCGAGCCGCTCTACATCCACAGCCGCTGGCTCGATCTCCACGACCTCGCCGAATCAGGCTGCGGACCGCTCGACGAGCATCTGTTGTTCTCGAGCGGCTTCGAGTGGGATTACTGGCTGCACGACGTGACGTCGCTGCGCGCGAGCTACGAGCTGCCGGTCGATCCGTCGGTCTTGATCGAACAGCAGCTCGCGCCGGATCTCGGCACCGCGGCGGGCAAGATCGTCGACGAGATCGCGAGCGATCAGCACGACGCGCTGATGGGCGCACAGCTCGCCGCGTACATCGCCGGTCGCGACGCCGCGATCGACGCCGGCCGCCAGCTCGACATCATCTCGCAGCCCGACAAGATCACGTTCGACCAGCTCGTCGCGAGCGGCGACGTCGCCGACTTCACGACCACGGTGCTGACGCCGCTCGGCGCGTACGCCGACGTGCTCGACGGTCGCCAGACCGAGCTCGATGCGCTGCATCTCGCCGATTCGCGGTGGGCGCGCGAGCTCGAGCAGGGCCTCGCGATCGATCGGCTGCGCGCGCGGTTCGCGATCGCGACCTACCAGACGGTGATCGACTTCATCCAGGGCGCCGACACCACCGCGGACTACCAGCACGCGAGCGATCTACTCGACCAGGCACAGGCGGTGGTCGGCGCGCGCGACGGCGATCTCCACGATGATCACGGCACGCGACTCACCGCGACGACCAACAACGTCACCGAGTATCCGTATGGCTATCTCCACAACGCCGATACGCTGTGCTACTGGCACCGCGAGCTCGACCAGCTCGCCGGGATCATGGGCAACACGTCGCTGACGCCGCCGAACTGCGTGTTCGACTAAACCTTGCGCAGCCGCACGACGGTCTCGACCTGCGCCGTGCCCGGCATCAGATCGAACGGCTCGATCGCGTCGGCGCGATAGCCGGCGCGCGCGAGCTCGACGAGGTCGCGGCCGAGCGACTCGGGCCCGCAGCTGACGTAGATGATCGCCGGCGCCGCGAGGTCTCGGACGATCGGCAGTGCGCCGGCGAGCCCTTTGCGCGGCGGGTTGACGACGACGACGTCGGGCGCGTGATCGAGCGTCACGTCGGCGGCGTCGCCGGCGATCGCCGTGATCGGGAGCTTCGCGTGGTCGGCGGCGCGGCGCAGCTGTGCGACCGCGTCGCGATCGACCTCGACCGCGACGACGCGGGTGCCGGCGCGCGCGAGATGGAGCCCGATGCCGCCCAATCCAGCGAACAGCTCGAGGGCGGTGGTCGCGGGTGCGGCGAGCTCGGCGACCCGTCGGTACATCGCGGCGGCTTGCTCGCGGTTGACCTGCACGAACTCGGCGGCGCCGACCTCGACCGGCACGCCGGCGAGCTGCTCGACGAGGTGGCCGTGGCCGAGCAACACGCGCGCGGTCGAGCCCGACGGCACGATGGCACCGTCGCGGCGATCGTTCGTGATCGCGACGATGCCGCGCACGGCCGTGTGCTTCGCGAGCGCGTTGGCGATGCGCTCGAGCTTGCCGCGCGGCGTCGCGGTCGCGACGACGAGCACGACCATGACGTCGCCGCCGGCTTCGCGCACGATCGCGTAGCGCAGCTCGCCGGTCCGCTTGGCCTCGTCGTAGGCGGCGAGCTCGGCTTGCGTCGCGGCGCCGCGGATCCAGCTCGCGACCTCGTCGATGATCGGCGCGACGACGCGGCAACCGAGCGTGTCGACGACGTGGTGGCTGCGCGGCGCGTACGCGCCCAGCACGAGCTCGCCGTGGCCCGTCGTCGCGGCGACGTACTTGCCCTTGTTGCGATAGCCGAGCAACGCCGGCGACGGTCGGACCTCGGCGACCTCGGGAACGCCGGGCACATTCGCGAGCGCGGCGATCACGCGCGCGCGTTTGGCAGCGAGCTGCGCGGGATAGGCGAGGTGCTGCCAGACGCAGCCGCCGCAGCGACCGAACGCCGGGCACGCCGGCGGCACGCGATCGGCGCTCGCCGGGCCGACGCGGCGCGCGATGTGAGCCCAGGCTTCGGCACGATGCGGGCTGGTGTGATCGACCACGACCTCGGCGCGCTCGCCCGGAAGCAGATCGGCGACGTGGACGTGCGCGCCGTCGGCGACACCGACACCGGCGCCGGCTTCGTCGAGCTCGGTCGCGGTGACGTCGTGCTTCACGAGTGGGCCAGCGTAGCAGGTTGTGCTAGATCTGCCGCGCCATGGCCGAGCTGAGCGCGCGATGATCGTCGCTGCACTATCGGGCGGCGTCGATAGCGCCGTCGCCGCGGCGCTGCTCGTCGAAGCCGGCGAGCGGGTCGTCGGCATGACGATGCGGCTCTACGACGCGAAGGGCACGCCGGCCGCATCCGGGCGCTGCTGTGGTCCGCGCGACATCGAGGACGCGCGCGCGGTGTGCGCGCACCTCGGCATCCCGCACTACGTGATCGATCTGAGCGCCGAGTTCAGCGCCGCGGTCGTCGACGAGTTCGTCGAAGCGTATCTCGCCGGCGAGACGCCGAACCCTTGCGTGAAGTGCAACCAGCACATCAAGTTCACCCCGCTGCTCGAGCGCGCGCGTGCGGTCGGCGCCGACGTGCTCGCGACCGGCCACTACGCGCAGCTCGATGGCACGTCGTTGCGGCGCGGCGCGGACGCGAGCAAGGACCAGTCGTATTTCTTGTTCTCGATGCCGGGGCACGAGCTCGGCTCGGTGCGGTTTCCGCTCGGCGCATTCACGAAGGACGAGGTTCGCGCGCAAGCGCGGCGGCTCGGCCTGCCGAACGCGGGCAAGGACGAGTCGCAAGAAATCTGCTTCGTGCCCGACGGCGACTACGCCGGCTTCGTCGCGGCGAGCGCGCTGCGCCGCGGCAAGTCGCTGCCGATCGCAGGCGCGATCGTCGACGAGCGCGGCGCGACCGTCGGCACGCACGACGGCACCCATCGGTTCACCGTCGGCCAGCACAAAGGGCTCGGCAATCTCGCGACGCGCGATCGCAAGTACGTGACCGCGATCGAGCCATCGACGGGCACGGTGCGCGTCGGTCCGCGCGATGCCGCGGAGCATCACGACCTCGTCGTGCGCGACCTGCGCTGGCTCGCGCCGCCGCGCGCCGAGCTCGACGCCGCCGTGCAGGTCCGCCATCGCGGCGCGCCGATTCCGGCGACGATTCGCGTCGATGGTTCGTGCGCGCACGTGACGCTCGCCGAGGCCACCGTCGCAGCGCCCGGCCAAGCCGCGGTGATCTACGACGGCGATCGCGTGATCGCCGGCGGCTGGTTGCGTTAACTCAGCAGCGCCCGGCACTCGACGCGCGCGAGATACGCGGCCCGCCACGTCGGGTCGGCGAGCCCGTTCGACTTTCGGATCACCTCGGCTTTGGCGCGCGCCTTCACGCGGTTCGCACGTTCGCCATCGCCGAGCGCGCGCAGCACCGCGACGCAGTGCATGTAGACATCTTCTTCCGAGCCTTCGAGGTGCTCCTGCTTGTCGAACAGCGCGAGCGCGCGATCGATCAGCGCGCCGGCTTCGCGCAGGTGATCGCCGCTCGTGCGCACGAGCGCCGCCGCGTGGCGCGCCAGGCCTTGGAGCTCGTAGCCGGCGAGCCCGGCGGCGCGCGCGACCGACGCACCGTTGGTCGCGTCGACGATCGCCTGCGCGATCGAGCCGCGCGCCAGATGTGTGCCCGCGCGCGTGACGAGCGCGTTCGCTTCGAGGTAGCGGGCGCCGATCGCCTGCGCCTCGTCGAGCGCTTCATCGAGCAACGCGAGCGCGGCGTCGTGGTTGCCGCGCTTGTTCGCGCACGCGCCGGCGTAGATCAAACAATCGGCGCGGCTCCATCGCGTGCCCGAGCGCGCGAGCACGGCGAGCGCTTCGTCGAACGTCGCCGTCGCTTGGTCGTAGAGCCCGACCTCGAGCTGGATGATGCCGGCGACGCTGAGCGCATCGCCTTCGCGCGCGCGATCGCCGTAGCGCCGGCACAGCTCGAGCGAGCGCTGCGCCGATTGCATCGCGAGCGCGTAGTTGCCGAGGCACATCTCGACGATCGCGAGGTGGTTCTGCACGACGCGCTCGAGCCACGGATCGCCGGCTTGCTCGAGCCGCGCGATGATCGGCTGGTACACCGCACGCGCGGCCGCGTAGCTCGCGCGCATCAGCAAGATCCGGCCGCGGCCGACCATCGCCTGCATTTCCTCGACGACCGCGCCGGCCTCGGCAAATAGCGCGCGCGAGCGCTCGACCACATCGAGCGCTTCGTCGAACCTGCCGAGCCGCTCGAGTAGCTCGGCGCGCACGCGCAGCGCTTCGCCGGCCAAGCGGCCCGAGTCGCTCGCACCGGCCGCGAGATCTTCGGCGACGACCGTCGCGACCATCGCGCCCGAGAACTCACCGGTGCGCAGCAGGCGATGCGCGCGGCGGATCGCGACGTCGGCGAGCCGATGCGCGTCGTCATCGCAAAGCAGCTGGAGTTGATCGACGTCGTCGGCGTGGCTCGCGAGGTCGCCGCGCAGCCGATTCGCGAGCTCGCGACCGGCATACGCTTCGCGGCGCCGCGTCTTGCCGGCGGCGGTCACCGGCGCCTCGCCGAGCTCGTGCTCGAGCTCGAGCGTGCGCGTGAAGCACGCGACGGCATCGTCGGCATCCGAGGCGGTCATCGCGAGCCGGCCGGCGCGCAGCCAGAACGCCGCGGCCGCCGCGAGATCGCCGCCGCGCTCGAGGTGCGACGCGATGACGGCCGGTGGCTCTTCGCGCCCGGCGAAGAAGCGCGCGGCGAGCAAGCGGCCGATCCGCGCGTGGCTGTCGCGTTGTGCGCGCAGCGGCATCGCGTCGTAGACGACCTCGCGGACGAGGCCGCGCGCGAACTCGAGCTCGCCGTCATCGCCGCTCGCGCGTACGAGCACGCCGGCGGTGACGAGCTCGCCGAACGCGTCGCCGCCGCCGGTGTCCTCGACGCCATCGTCGCCGAGCAATTCCTCGACGATGCGCACGCGCACGACGCCGTTCATCGCGGCGGCGAAGCGCACGGCCGCGCGTGCGCGTGGGCTCAGCCGATCGATGCGCGCGAGGGCGACATCGCGCGCACTCGCCGGGATCTCGGAGCCGCTCGCGCCATCGCCGCGCTCGGCGGCCTCGCGCACCGCGCCGGCGAGCACGTCGACGAAGAGCGGGTTGCCGCCGCCGCGCGCGATCACGGCGGCGATGTGCTCGGGCGTTGCCGCGGGTCCGAGCCGGTCCGCGATCAGCGCGCGCAGCTCGGCGCCGACGAGATCTTCGACCGCGACCTTGGCATCGACATGCAGCGCGTCCTCGCCGGCTTCGGGCCGCGACGACAAGATCACGAGCTCGGCGCCTTCGGCCGGCGCGCCGAGCGAGTGACGCAGCACTTCCAAGCTCGGGCCGTCCGCGAGGTGAATATCCTCGATCACGGTCAAGCGACGGCGCTCGCGCGCTCGCATCGCGGCGCGGAACGTCGCCAGACCCGCCGACAGCCGCGGCCGCAAGTCGGAGACCTCGGGCGCGCCGGTGCCGACGCCGCCTTGCAGCTCCATCGCGCGATCGAGATCGGTCGCGACCGCGCGCGCGAGCTCGTCGGCGACGCCCGCGCTCTTGAGCACGTGGTTCAGCCGCTGCGATAGCTGCGTGCGCGCCGTCCGGCCGCGCGACGGCGGTTGGCCGAGTGCGGCTTGATACAGCTCGATCACCATCGAGAACGGCGAGAGCCGGCTCGCCGGGTTTGCCGCGATCGAGACGATCCGCAGCTCGGGCTCGCGGTCGCGCGCGCGCAACGCAAATTCGCCGATCAAACGGCTCTTGCCGGTGCCGGCGGCGCCGCTGACCAACACGGTCGCGCGCTTGGTGTCGGCGACGACGCGCTCGTACCAGCGATCGAGCTCGGCGAGCTGCGCGCCGCGCCCGACGAACGCGCCACGGCGCTGGCCGCGCGCGCGATCGCGCTCTTCGAACCCGCGCGGGCCGATCAGCTCGAGCACCCGGCCGCGGCGCAGGCGATGCGCGACCTCGCGCAGCTCGAACAGGTCGCTGGTCAGCCGGCCGGCGCCGCCGATGAACAACGGCCGCTCGGCTTGCGCGTCGCGGGCGAGCGCGCGCGCTTCATCGATCGCGTCGGGCGGGATGCGCGCGCCGCCTTCGGCGTTCGTCGTCGCTGCGACGCCGGCCTTCGCACCGATGCGCAGCCGCGCGCCGCTCGCCGCGGTGCCATCGCGCACGAGCTGCGCGGCGTCGAGCGCCCAGCCCATCGCGATCGCGACGTCGTCTTCGCCGGCGACCTCGAGGCCGAACGCGACGACGAGCGCATCGGCCTCGAGCGCGAGCGCGACACCGCCGCGCTGATATGCGAGCTCCGCGAGCGCACGCGCGATCGGCCGCAACGCGTTGCTCGGCGCGCCGTCGAGCACGCCCGCGACGACCACGGTGCGGCGCCGCTCGACCACGCCGGGCGTCTCGAGCGCGGCCAGGTCGTCGTCGATGACCTCGTCGACCGCGGGCGCGTCGCCCGCCGGCGGCTCCGGTTCGACGACGAGATCGTCGAAGCTCGTCGCGACGGCCGCGTGCTGGGTCGCATCGTCGTCGTCGAACCGCGTCGCCGACGGCGCGAAGCCCGGCGCCGGCACGAACGCACCGTACGTCGTCTTGATCGCGGGGAGCTCCGGTTCGGGGACCGGCACGACGATCGACTGCGTCGGCTCGCGCAACGCGTCGGCGAGCCGGCCGACGCCCGCCGACGTCGACTCGTGGCCCCAGGTTTGTCGCGCGTGCGCCGGCGTCGTCACGGTCGGCTCGCCGAGCATGCCGATCGGCAGCGCCATCGGCGTCGCGGCGGTGACGGTCGGATCGCGGTCGCCGAAACGCTGGATCAACGGCGCGCTCTTGCGCTGGTCGGCGGTGGCCGTGGTCGTGCGCTCGCGCTCGAACCCCGACGCGGCTCGCTTGAGCGCCGGCTCGAACCCGGGCGTGCCTTCGCCGACCGCCTGTGGCCGCGGCACCGCGTGGTTGAGCGACATCGTCTGCGACGGCCGCACGGGCGGCTCCGTCGGCCTCGTGCTCGGCGCGCGTGGCGGCGTCGTCGGTGCGCGCACCGGCGCGGCGGCAGGCTTCGCCGCTTCGGGTTGCGCGGGCACGACGACCGCGATCTCGTCGAGCCAGCCGGCGAGCGTGTGCGCGCCGCCGAGCAACGCGGTGCGCGCGCAGGCGGCGACGAGATCGGCCGCCGTGCCGCGCGCGCTCTGTTCGCGGTTCAGCGCGCGCTCGATCGCGTTCGCGATCTCTTCGGGCACTTTCGGATCGAGTCGATCGACGCGCGGCGGATTCTGCGTGCGGACGGCCTCGAGGATCGCCTTGAGATCGGCGCCGCGATACAGCGCCAATCCGGTGAACAGCTCCCAGCCGATGATGCCGAGCGCGAACACGTCGGCGGCGGCGGTCGGCGGCTCGCCGTACGTTTGCTCGGGCGCCATGTAACGCGGCTTGCCGCGCAGGCGGCGCCGCTCGAGCGCCGACGCGAACGTCGCGCGCGCGATGCCGAAGTCGAGGATCTTGACGTAGCCGTCCGCCGACAACATCACGTTCGACGGCGACACGTCGCAGTGCACGATGTTGAGCTCGCTGCCGTAGAGATCGGTCTTGCGATGGGCGTAGTCGAGCCCCGCCGCGACCTCGCCCAAGATGTACGCGGCGACCGGAATCGGGCAGGGCAGCGAGGCGGCCGTCGCCTGCGCGACCGCGGTGCGCAGATCGCGGCCCTCGATCAATTCCATCGCCAGGAATAGCTCGCCGTCGGCTTTACCGAAGTCGAAGACCTGCACGATGTTTCGATGCGTCAGCTCGACCGCGATCCGCGCCTCGTCGATAAAGCTGCGGATGAACCGGCCCTCGCGCGCCGACGCCGGCAAGATTCGCTTGAGCGCCTGGACCTTCTCGAACCCGGCGATCCCGACGGTCTTGACCTTGTAGACCTCGGCCATACCGCCCTGCGCGATCTTTTCGAGGACGTGATATTTCCCGAAACGCTCGCGCAGCGCTTCCACGGCTCGTCGAGGGTATCATGCCTCGTGGCCGACTACTCCGAGCTCGAGGGCGTCCTCGGCTATACATTTCGGGATGGCGCGCTGCTCGCGCGGGCGCTCCGCCACGCTAGCTGGGTCAACGAGCAAAGTACGGCGGAGCCGCCGAACGAAGACCGCGAGGACAACGAGCGCCTCGAGTTTCTGGGCGACGCCGTGCTCGATCTGGTCGTCGGGCATCTCTTGATGATCCGATATCCGCAGCTGCGCGAGGGCCAGCTCAGCATCACGCGCTCGCAGGTCGTCAGCGAGGCCGGGCTCTCCGACGTCGCGACCACGCTCGGGCTCGGCCGCTGGGTCATGCTCGGCAAGGGCGAAGAAAAATCCGGTGGCCGCGCGAAGCCATCGATCCTCGCCGACGCGTTCGAGGCGGTCGTCGCCGCGGTATTTCTCGATGGCGGCTACGACGCCGCGGAGCAGATGGTCAACCGCCTGCTCGCGCAGCGGATCGAGACCGTCGAGTTCAAAGGGTTCTACGACTTCAAGACGCGCTTGCAAGAAACCTCGCAGGCGCGGCTCAAGGCGACGCCGAAGTATCACGTCGTGCAGGAGCTCGGCCCCGACCACGACAAGCGCTTCGTCGTATCAGTCGCGATCGGCGACGAGGAATGGGCGCGCGCGGTCGGCAAGTCGAAGAAAGAGGCCGAGCAGATGGCGGCCGCCGAGGCGCACTTCCGGCTCGAGGGCAGCGACGTCGGTATCAAGCCGAAACGGCGTTAGTTCGCGTTAGTTCGCGTTAGTTCAACTTCTGCCGGTTCGGATCGAGCTTCTGAACGACCGCATCGACATCGCTGATCGCCGTGGCGCTGGCCTTGTCGAGCGTCTCGCCCGAGCAGACCTTCGCGGTCCACACCAGCTTGCCCTCCACCGAGTACTCGGTCCGCACCAGCGACATCAGCATGCAGCGGAACTTCGCGTGCGCGATCTGCCACGTCGCCTGCGCCAGCTCGGCCTTGACGCGCTTGAAGTCGGCGTCGGGGACGCAGCCGGACTCCGGCTTACCGCCCGCGGTGTCGGTCATCGACCACGCGCCGTCGTCGAACAGCGTCGCGGTCTGCTTCTGATCGGGCGAACCTTGCGCGCCGGTCTTGATTCGATCAACCGCGACGAGCACGGGCCCTTTGGCTTCGGCGCACGCGGGCCGCATGCGGTTTTGCGCAGGCGCGGGGTCGGCGGCGGCCGTGGGCGAGACGCACGCGACCAGCGCGAGGAGCAGGACCGTTCGCATGCCGCGCACTATCGCACGGGCTTGCGCGCGGGGTTGCGATCTGTGTCAGCGCCGCGTGCGCACGAGCGCGAGCACGTCGTCGCGCGTCGGCATCGCCTGCCACGGGCCGAGCCCCGAGAGCGACAACGACGCCGCGGCGGCGGCGAGCTCGATGCAGCGCGCGAA
>DATBAS010000103.1:0-4749 GCA_036271395.1 Kofleriaceae bacterium | reverse complement strand
AACGACGGTGACGCCACTCACTCTGTGTTTGTTCTTATTCCTAGTGTCCCAAGTGGTGTCGATCCGATGGACATGATGAACAACGTCATATATTTGTCGCCGGGTTCGCAGACCTCGATAATGAGTTTTGCAGCCGCGAGTACTAACGTCGCGTATATTTACAACAACATTTTCGAAGGTGGCTCTGCTTCCGGGAGCTGGCCCACGAATGATGCGTCAGTCGTTTTCGACTACAACCTTTATGCAGCGGCGCATCTGACGCACGAACCGAGCGATCTGCACAAATTTACCGGCGATCCGAAATTTGTGAGCCCCACGACGCTTGGGATCGGGCTGTCGACAACAACTGGTTTGAAGCTGCAGAATTCATCACCAGCAATATCGGCGGGAACGAACACCAGCTACGTCGGTACGTCTGATTTCTGGGGCGATACATTCGGCGCCTACCCGGCAACGCCATTCATCGGCGCATACACCACGCGCGATCTGGCGGCGGGCGCAGCAGTGAGCTACAGCAGTACGTACGATGGTTCGCCCTGGAACCACGCCTACGCCACCGATCAGTGGAAGGACTCCGGCGGGACCGACTACGGCTACTCGAGCCAAGTGGGGGTCAAGGTCAGCCACCACGAGTACATCGAGATCGATCTCGCTGGCTCGCAGACCTTCAACGAGGTGACGCTGTTCCCACGGAACGACACCGGCCAGGTCGGCGTTGGGTTTCCGATCAACTTTACGATCCAGGTTTGGAACGGTCTCACTTGGTTGACGCGTGTCACCGAGACGAGCTACCCGCGTCCTGGAAATCAGCCGCAGGTATTCAGCTGGGGGTTCTCGGATACGACGAACAAGATCCGGATCGACGCCACGACCCTCGGACCGGACGCGAACGGCGACTATGTGATGCAATTCGCAGAGATCGAGCTGCATCAGAACTAGACGCACACTTGCCGTCGTGCCCCGCGCGTGATTAAACGGTCGCGTGGCAACGGGTCAGGCGGATACGTGTGTGGTCATCGCGGCGTTCAACGAGGCCAAGGTCATCTGCGAAGTCATCAGCGGAGTGGTCGCGGCCGGCTGGCCGGTCGTCGTGGTGGACGACGGCTCGCGTGACGACACCGCCGAGCAAGCGCGCATTCCGGGCGCCGACGTCGTCCGTCACGGGATCAACCTCGGCCAAGGCGCTGCGCTGCAGACCGGGATCGACTACGCACTTCGGCGCGGCGCCAAGCACATCGTCACGTTCGATGCAGATGGCCAGCACGCGATCGAAGACGTTCCGGCGTTGATCGAAGCGCTCGGCGACGCCGACATCGCGCTCGGGTCGCGCTTTTTGGGCAAGCAGATCGAAGGCGCATCGAGCTCGCGGCGCGTGTTGCTGCGCACCGCGACGCTGGTCTCGAACGGGTTGTCGGGCATGAAGCTCACCGACGCGCACTGCGGCCTGCGCGCGTTTCGCGCCGAGGCCGCACCGGCGCTGCGCATCACGAAGGATCGGATGGCGCATGCATCCGAGCTGCTGCGCAAGATCAAGACGAGCGGGTTGCGCGTCGTCGAGGTTCCGGTGACAGTGCGCTACACCGAGCACTCGATGTCGAAGGGGCAGGGCGGCATGCAGGCGGTGCGCATCTTGTTCGACTACTTCTTTCACTCATGATCATCCGCGTCCTACTGCTTATCGGGCTCGCCGCGATCGGCTGGTTCGTCTTTCTGCGGCGCAACCGGCTGCCGCTGCACATCGTGACCGTGTTCGCGCTACTCGCGGTCGCGGCGGTCGCCGTCGTGTCGCCCGATCTGACGCAGCGCGCGGCCGAGCTCGTCGGTGTCGGCCGCGGCACCGATTTGGTGCTGTATCTGTCGGTCGTGTCGATGTCGTTCATCCTCATTCACTATTATTCGAAGTTCGTCGAGCTGCAGCGCAAGCTCACCGACATGACACGCGAGGTTGCGATCCTGCGCGCCGAGCTCGAGCGCGTGGCGCCGCCGCGTCCCGAGGCACCATGAGCGAATCGCTATCGCTCGAGCTGATCAAGCGGCTGCCGAAAACCGATCTGCATTGCCACCTCGACGGCTCGCTTCGTCTCGACACCGTGCTCGACCTCGCGCGCCAACAGGGCGTGAAGCTGCCGACGTTCGATCGCGCGGGTCTGTTCGACATGCTCTACGCCGGCGAGCACGTCACGTCGCTCGACGACTATCTGCGCGCGTTCGACATCACACTCTCGGTAATGCAGCGCGAAGACGCGCTCGAGCGCATCGCCTACGAGCTCGCCGAAGACGCGCATCGCGAGCACGTGCGCTACCTCGAAGTTCGTTACTGCCCGCTGCTACACGTGCGCGAGGGATTGCGGCCGGCGCAGGTGGTCGAGGCCGTGTTGCGCGGGCTTCGCAGCGCGAAGCGCGAGCTCGGCATTCGCTACGGCGTGATCTTGTGTGCGATTCGCTCGCAGCCGCAGGAGCAATCGCTGCGCATTGCCGAGCTGTGCGTCGCGTTCAAGAATCGCGGCGTCGTCGCGTTCGATCTCGCGGGCAGCGAGATCAACAACCCCGCGAAGATTCATCGCGCCGCGTTCCAGCTCGTCATCGACAACAACATCAACTGCACCGCGCACGCCGGCGAATCGTTCGGTCCCGATTCGGTGCATCAGGCGATTCACAAGTGCGGCGCGCATCGCATCGGCCACGGCACGCGGCTCGTCGAGAACGGCGACCTGTTGAACTTCGTCAACGATCATCGCATCCCGCTCGAGGTCTGCCCGTCGTCGAACGTGCAGACACGTGCGGCCGCGTCGTGGGAAGCGCACCCGGTCGACTTCTACGTCGACTACGGCCTGCGCATCACGATCAACACCGACAATCGGCTGATGTCCGACACCACGGTGAGCAAGGAGCTGCACCTGTGCCACCGCCACTTCGGCTGGTCGCTCGACACGATCAAGGACATCGTGATCTCCGGCTTCAAGAGCGCGTTCATGCCGTATCGCGAGAAGGCGGATCTGGTCGCCGAGATCACGCGCGAGCTCGCGAGCTTTCCGCTCGTCACTGCGTCGTGAAGCCGAACGAGACCGGCTGCAGCGCGTTGCCGGCCAAGTCTTGGATCGCGGCCGATAGCGTGACCGTGATCGCCGACGCGGCGGGAAGCCCCGCGGTCGGTGTGAACTGATAGGTCGCGCCGCTGCCGCTGATCGTGCCGGCGATCGCACCCATCGTGCTCGCCGGCGAAAAGCTCGTCGCATCGACGCCGGTCACCGCCTCGCTGAACGTGATCGTGATCGGCGAGGTGTCGGCCACGGCAGTCGCGCCGTCGAACGGATTCGAGGTCACGAGCGTCGGCGGCTGATCGTCGATCGTGGTGAACGAGAACATCAGCGGGTTGACCGGTGCGCCCTGCGAGCTCGTGATGTTGCCGGTGATCATCACGGTGATCACCGCGCCGGGTGGCAGCATTGTCGGCTGGAACGTCGCGGTCATCGTGCTGTCGTCGAAGATGAAGCCGCCGTTCTGCAGCACGCCGTTCGCATCCTCGACGACGAACGACTCGCTGACGACCGTCGAATCGACGATCGGTTGATCGAACGTCGCGCTGATCGGGGCGGTGCGCGACACGCCGGTCGCGCCGTTGATCGGCATCGTCGCCGTCACGTTCGGCGAGATGATCGCGGCGTCCGCTAGACCGCCATCACCTGTGCACACGGTGCTCGGTGGGGAGCCCAGGCGATGGCAGATCGAGTCACTAGCGCACGCATAGTCATCGGGACAGGCGCCGCCGCTGCCACAAACGAAGCCGCAATTCGGCTCGGGCGTCGCAAAACAGCTGATTCCGACCGCGACGGCGAATGCGAGTCCAGCGCACACGCTTAACGCGCCCAGGATCCGCCGCATGTCTGCGCGACGGTAGCACGTGGTGTACCATCCCTAAGTCCAATGCCGGGCAAGTTGGATCGCGATCAAGCCAGGGGGCTCGTCGAGCCGCACTGGCGGCCGCTCTACAACTTCGTGTTCCGGCTCACGCTCGATCGCGATCGCGCGGAGCGTTACCTCGTCGACATCTTCGCGCTCGCCGCGGACAAGCTCGCGACTCGCCCGGCCGACGCCGCCGCTGGGCTCGCGTGGCTGATCGGGCTCGCCAACGGCGTGCTCGAAGAGCGCTTGCCGCGCCAACCCGAGATCAACTTCGACACGCTCGACGAGACGCTGCGCAGCGAGGCGACGCGCACGGATGTGGTGCGATCGCTCAGCGATCCGCAGCGCGACTTCTTGCTGTGGGAGCTCAAGCAAGGCTGCATGACGGCGGTCGTCAACTGCTTGCCGCCGGGCGAGCGCGCCGCGTTCGTCGTCTGCCACGTGATCAAGCTGCCCGACGACCAAGCGGCGCACAGCCTCGGCATCACCGAGAGCGCGTACAAAGTTCGGCTGTCGCGCGCGCGCAAGAAGATCGGCGATTACTTGGCGCCGCGCTGCGAGCACGTCAACCCGATGAACCCATGCCGCTGCCCGGCGCGCGTCGGCACCGCGCTCGCGAAGGGCTTCATCCGAGCGAAGACGTCGTCGGTCGGCCCGGCCGGACCCGAACGTCGCGAGGTCTCGCTGCGCAAACCCGAGCCATACGGTCGCTACGGCACCGGGCTCGGCAATGAAGATGTGCCGATGCGCGACATCGCCGCGATCTACGGCAACCTGCCCGAGCCGGATCCGCCCGACGCGCTGGTCGAGACGCTCGTCGCCGCGATCAGCGGATCGTGAACGTCG
>DATBAS010000102.1:0-121035 GCA_036271395.1 Kofleriaceae bacterium | reverse complement strand
GGGCTCGCCAACATGACCGTGATCTGGTTGGTGATGTCGCACAACAGCGGGGCCTTGCTGTCACATCGCTTCGCGATCTCGCACACGCGCGTCGACGCGATGCCCTCGGCGTCGGCGCGCGGCATCGTCGAGGTTTGGCCGTGCACGGACACGCCGATCCGAACGGCGATGAGCAGCCCCACGATCGCGAGCACCGTGGCGTTGGCGCGAAACCGATTCACGACGCGACCGCTACGCGCTGCCAGCTCGGCGTCGAGCGCCGCACGCTTGGCAGGTTCTCTGAAGCCGGCGATCGCGACGAACGCGAGGGCGAACAACCACGGCAGCGGCTCGCTCACCAGATATCGCGCACCGAGCAAGACAGCGACCGCGATGCCGACGCCAGCTCCGATCAACGCGGGCATGACGGCGCGCATCCGGCGCTGGCGCGACAGCGTGAAGCGGAGCTCCTCGCGCTCGGTGTCGTTGTCGAGGTCGAACGCGGGCCCGCCGCACGCGACGCACGGCTGCGTGTCGGAGATCGTGCCGCACCGAGGGCACGCGTAGCGGGCCATGCGGGGCAAAATGTAGCACGGCTCGTCGGCGGCCAGCAGCGGCAGCGGCAACGGCAACGGCAACGGAAACGGAAACGGGTGACGGTGCCCGGACCTCGGTCGGGGTGCGCTCGCCCTCGCGCGCCGTCGCGCATCGCGCCTTGCCGAGCGCCACGACGGCCGACGTGTGCCGATGGCCGCCGCAACGCGCGCACGCTCGAGTGAACACGAGCTTTCTGCCGAGCCGCTCGTCACGGCGCGTGCGCTTGGCGCGCTGGAGGGCGAGAGCGCACCCCGACCTCGGAGGTCCCGAGGAGCTGGGGGCAGAAGGGACACTCATGCTCGTCGCATATCAAGTCGCATTGGAAGTCATCACGCAGCTCCGTCCGATCGTCGTGAAGATCAAACAGCACGACGCTCACCTCGCCGATCAACTACGGCGCGCGGCCACCAACACGGTTGCGAACCTCGCAGAAGGGCAGAGACGCAAGGCCGGCAACAAACGACGCGCCTACGAAAACGCGCATGGCGAAGCACGCGAGATGCTCGGCTGCCTCGACTGCGCGTTCGCGTGGGGCTATGCGATCGACGACGCGAATGTTCGCGCGACGCTCGATCGTTTGCTCGCGTTGTGCTGGGGCTTGAGCCACTAGCTCCGTCGTCGACCTCAGCCGATGCGGATGCTGCCGCTCGCGATCGATATCGTTGCTCCAGATGCGCTGGCAATCATGTTTCCAGACAAGATCAAGCTCCGCACGGTCGGCGTATTGATCTCGATTTGCTCGGCATCCCCATCGAACCGACAGCCATTGGAAGACATCTTCAACCGCTCGACTGAAACTGTTCTATCCGCCGCATGAAAGGAGATCTGCGCCACGATGTCACCGGGCCCTGCGTTGACCGTGAGCCGAGTACCTTCAAACCGCACATCCCATGAACCGCTGAACACACGCACTTCGTCATTCTGAAAATACAAAGACGTCTGACCGCGAACGTCCTGGAACGATCCGGTCAGTAGCCATCGTCCGCTTTGACCATCGCGATACAGCCGGATTATGTCGCGACCATCCAGCGTGACGGCAACGCTCGAGCCCGAAAGAGTGTTGCCACCGAACCTGAGCGTGATGTCCTCAGGACCGAGCGTGTGAGTCCACACGGGATCGGTCGATGCGCTGAAAGGGCGTTCGTGTGCGCGCTTGACAGCTGCGCTGCTGAGGAGCCCGGCGGTTTTTTCTCGATGGTGCTTGGTGCAGAGCAGAACGATTCCGTCGGCGTCGTGATGCTTTGCGTCCTTAAATTCCGGAGCGTAGTGCTCGTAGTCGTACGGAATTTGGCCGCAGAGCACGCAGGCGAAGAAGCATCGTTGCCTAACGTCTCTCTTTGTAGCGGCGGATACGTCAGAGCGTGCAAGACCGAACCGATTTGTTTCCGACATGAGGCTCCGAAGTTCAGCTACTGCGATCCCTCGACGCTGCCCGACGTGCACATCGTGGTCGGCCTCGTCGTGCCGCGCTGATCGGTCGGCGGGCACATCACGCCGGCGCCGATCGCGGGACTGCCCGCAGCGGGCAAGATCGTCGGCGACGCGCCGCCGTTGCTGCCGAGCATGCCGAGCATCGGATCACTGAACGTCGTCGTCGGCGTGCATTTCGCGTCGGCGGCGTTGCCCATCACGTGGTTCATCGGCCACTGCAGATTGCCGTCGCCGGTGCCGGTGACCTGGCACTGCATCGGTGCGCCTGGATTTTGCGCGGTGTTGTTGTCGAACAGGTCGCTGACGAGCGTGAGCGTCGGGTTGCCGCCGATCGCCGCGCCGAAATATGGATCGCCGCCGTTCGCCATGTTGTTCGCGAACGTCGTGAACTCGATCATGCCGCCGTTGCCGAACAGCGAGACCGCGCCGCCGAGGCCGGCCATCGCGTTGTTGGCCGCGAACGTGTCGTTGAGGAAGTTGAGCGTCGTGCCGTCGGCTTGCAGCGCGCCGCTGCCGTGGACCGCGACGTTGTTCGAGAACGTCGAGGCGGTGACGTTCAGCGTGCTGTTGTGAAAGTAGCCGGCGCCCGCGCTGTCGGCGTGGTTGCCATCGAACGTGCAGCGATCGATCACGGTGGTCTGCATCGCCTTGTCGGGCGTGCGCGCGATCGCGCCGGCGAGGGCGTTCACGCCGCCCTGGTTGTTCGTGAATTTGACGCCGCAGAACGTGTGCATCGTGTCGTCGCCGCCGTCCATGCCGATCGCGCCGGCGTTGCCGCCCGAGCCGACCTGATACTGGTTCGTCATCGCGAGCACGCTGCACATCGTCATGTCGTCGCTGTTGGCGCCGTTGCCTTCGGCGACGTTGGAGTCGAAGACCGAGTCGTAGACATCGAGCTGCGAGTTGAGGCTGTAGAGCGCACCGCCGTTGCTCGCCTTGTTCGCGTGGAATGTCGAATTCGCGACGATCGCGCCGAGCGAGCCGAGCAACGAGATCGCGCCGCCGCCGACGTCGGGGCCGAGCGCTTCGGCTTGATCGCTCTCGAAATCGCAGGCGATCACGACGAGCTTGCC
The DNA here is from genome assembly GCA_036271395.1 of Kofleriaceae bacterium. GTDB lineage: Bacteria > Myxococcota_A > Polyangia > Haliangiales > Haliangiaceae > JABFXX01. Next base: position 117,955 of record DATBAS010000102.1, on the reverse strand, counting down.
ATCGCGCAGCTGTAACGCGCCGCCGAAGCCATCGTAGTAACCCTGCGAGCACGGCGCCGGCGCGGGCGCGTACAGCATCGTGCCGTGCGCGTGTGCATGCGCGAGCGTGAGGTTCTGCAGCGTGAGCGTGACCGTGTTGACGCGATAGTTGTCGTGATCGAAGTCGAGGATGCGGACGGCGTCGCCGCCGTCGATCGTGACGTCGCTGCCGCCGTCGATCGTCGTGTCGACGTCGGTGCGCAGCTCGATCGTCTGGGTGACCGCGATCGTCGCCGCCGCCGAGCCGCACGCGAACGTGACGATGCCGCCCGAGCCGAGTGCGGCCGCGAGCGCGGCTTCGGTGCACGATGTAGCCGTGCCGGTGCCGACGACGTGATCGGGATGCGACGTGTCGACGGCTTGCACCGGTGCGCCGCACGTCGTGCCGGGTGGTGTGACCGGCGCGTCGTTGGGCACGCCGCCGTCGCCACCGCCGTCGTCGGACGTCGAGCCGTGACTGCCTCCGCACGCTGCGATCGCGAGCGCCGCGAGCAACGCGAACGTCTGGCGCATGCCGCGATCGTACGTGCCTGCGCGCGCGAACGCGATGTGGCTAGCGCTCCCACCTCGCCGTCGGGCTCACGTTCGCCTGACTGATGCGCCACGTGTTTGCCAGCCATCGTCGCGCCGAGCCGGCGGTATCGTCGACGCATGAAGCATTGCCTATGGATTGGACTAGCGCTCGCCGCGTGCGGCGACGAGAGCTCGAGCTCGCTGCTGACGAGCGGCATGTCGGCCGAGATCACCGCCGAGAGCGACGGCACGACGACGAACGTCACCGCCGAGCTGTTCGCCGGGGACTCGCTGCAATTGATCTACGTCGACCTCGGCTCGGGCGATCAGCTCGTCGCGCACTACAACGCCGACGCGAACGTGATGGAGCAGCAGCAGCTGCTGACGATCATCGCGTATGTCGCGACGTTCGACGACACGCACGACGGCGACTCGTTCTCGGTCGCGTTTGACCGCACGCTCGACGGCGGCGCGCCGAATTCGACGATGACGTTGCCGACCAGCTTCGACCTCGATCCGGCGCCGGCGACGGCGTCGCGCGCGGCCGCGATGTCGCTATCGTGGTCGCCGACGAGCGACGATGCGATGTCGTGGCAGATCGAAGGCGCGTGCATCGAGACCGCGAACGGTCAGATCACGAGCGACAGCGGCGCGGCGACGATCCCCGCGGCGACCGTCGTGCTCGCAAACGGCTCGACGCAGACCAGCTGCGACGCGACGCTGACGGTGAGCCGGATCGAGCCCGGCACGCTCGATCACGGCTTCGGTCACGGCGGCAACGCGAACGGCGTGCAGACGCGCACGACGACGTTCACGACGACTCCCTAGCTCACGGATGCACGACACAGCCGCCGACGACCTCGCCGCGCCACTTCGCCGCGAGCGCCGCGCGAAACTCGGCGAGCGGGAACGCACGCGAAACGTACGGCGCGATCTGGCCGGCTTCGGCCCACGCGAGCACGCGCGCGAGCCGGTCGGCGCGGATCGACGGATCGTGCACGGTCGAGATCACCGTCGGGCAGCCGAGCACGTCGAGCCCCTTCATCATGATGAGGTTCGTCGGCAGCTGGTTCGGCTTGCCGCGCGCGGTCGGCGTCGAGGCCCAGCCGACGATCAGGTAGCGCGCGCCGAACGTCACCGCGCGCAGCGACTCGATCGAGATGTCGCCGCCGACGCCGTCGTAGACCACGTCGACACCGCGGCCACCGGTCAGCGCTTTGACGTCGGTCTTGAGGTTGCTCGTGCCGATCACGTGATCGGCGCCTTGCGCTTTGACGATCGCGAGCTTGTCCGGCGATCGCCCGGTCGCGATCACGATCGCGCCGACGAGCTTGGCGACGTGGACCGCGGCGAGCCCGACCGAGCCGGATGCGCCGTGGACGAGCACGGTCTCGCCGGCGCGCAAGCGGCCGCGCGCGATGAGGCAGTGATACGCGGTCTCGTAGTTGCCGAGCAGGTTGCACGCCTGATCGAACGTCAGCGCGCCCGGAATCGCGTGCACGGCCTCCGCCGGCGCGACGGCATACGACGCGAAGCCGCCGTAGCTGCGATACGCGCCGCTCGAGCGCGGGCCGGCCAGGAACGGATCGACGAGCACGCGCGCGTCGATCGCGACGTCCACTTCGGGGCCCGCCCACGCGACCGTGCCGGCGTACTCGAGCCCGGGCGTATACGGAGGCACCGGCACGTGCTGGTACTGGCCGCTCGCCATGATCAGATCGACCCAACCGGCGGCCGCGCTCTGCACTTCGACGACGACGTCGCGCGGACCGAGCTCGCGCGGATCGGGCATCGCCATTGGCTCGAGCGTTGCGCGCTCGATCGCGTCGATCGGATCGGCGGCGAGCTGATGGATGACGACGCGCTGGCCCAAGGCGCGTCAATGATGCATTTCAGGGCGGCCGGCGTCGAGCAGCTTGCGGCACGCATCGATCGCCGCGTTGCACGCGATCGCGCAGATCTGACAATGCGCGTGCTCGGCGGCGTGGTGCTCGCATTCTTCCGCGCACGCCTGCGCGGTGCGTGCGCAGACTTCGAGCTGCATCGCGATCACGCCGAGATCGGGCGCGGTCTGACGGGACAATACGCGTGCGGTGGTGCCACAGATGTCGGCGCAGTCGAGGTCGAGCCGGATGCAGTGAACGAGCATGTCGACGCGATGCTCGGCGAGACATGCATCGGCGCACGCGCCGCACACCTGCGCGCAGTCGAACAGCACGCGGGCGTGCTCGACGACGTCCGGTCCGAGCTCCGATTCCGGCGCGGGATGCGCCTTGGCCATGCGTTCGATGAGATGTTGCATGACTAGCGAGGCTGCATCCGTCGTGCCCGCACGTAGTGCACGACCGACGCGACGCCGAGCACCGCGGCGACGATCGCGCCGGGCAATGCGTGGCGGGGCAGGGCGACCGCGACCGCGAGCGCGACGAACTGCGCGATCGTCGCGAGCTTGCCGATCGCGTCGGCCTCGAGCTTGGTGCGATCGCGCCGCACGGCGAGGTAGATCGCGAGCAGCGGCAGCAGCAAGAGCTCGCGCGCGCCGATCAGCGCGACGATCCAGATCTCGCGCGTGTGAACCACGATCGCGGCGAGCACGACCGCGACGAAGATCTTGTCGGCGAGCGGATCGAGCCAGCCGCCGATGGCGGGCTTCGTGTGGCCGCGGCGCTGCATGAAGCGCGCGACGTTGCCGTCGGCGACGTCGGTCGCGGCGGCGAGCGCGATCAACGCGACGACCGGCCAGGTCTGGCCGTACTCGAGCGCGACGGCGACCGCGATCGGGATGCGTAGAAGCGTTAACGCGTGGGCGAGCCACACGGGGCAAGCCTAGCGTGAACGAACGTGAACGGCTGTTGCACGAGCCGCGCCGCGGTCCTACGTCGAGTGGGTGAGGACAAAATTCGCGTTGGCGATGTGCTTGGCTGCGGGCTGTACGACCAAAGGAGCGCCGGTCCGCGTCGAGGTGAGCGCTGCGACGAGCGTCGCGACGAACGATGGCGGGGCCGACATCTGGGTCACGGCGGTGATCGCGAACTTCGATTCGAGCCCGCTCGATACCCAGGACACCGAATTCACGCTCGACACCACGCACGGCACGTTCGAACCGTCGCCGTTCACGGGGCCCGAGCCGTGCAGCCCGCAACAAGTGACCAGCGGTAGCGATGCCACGTGCGTCGTCGTGTTCGAGATTCCGCCGGGCGCGGCGCCGACCGAGCTCGCGTACGGCAGCGCGACCGGCCCGATGCCGGCGGCAAAACCGCTGATGAACGCGTGCACGCAGCTGTACGGCTGGATCGACAGCGCGAATCCGAGCTGCGCGCAATGCGCGTCGCAGGCGCTCGACGGCGATTGCTACGAGCAAGTCGAGACCTACTCGGAGTCGTGCGGGTGTTGGTCGCCGGGAGACACGTCGAACGATACGTGCGCGTTCGAGGCGGTCTGCGATCCGAGCGATTGTCAGGAGCGCTTCCAGACGTTCGAGCAATGCGTCGCCAACGACTGCAGCGACAGCTGCAATAACGGAAACTGAGATAACCCAGAGCTCGGCACGCACGTGACACGTGCCACGTGCACGACTACGACAAACGCGAGGTCAACATCGGCGAGCTCCGGCTTTAGAGTGACAGGCTCGGCCATTTCGCTTATACGCGGCGGCATGATTCGACAGCTCGTGGTGGCGCTCGCGCTCGTGGTCGCGTGCACGGACAACGGCGGCGGTAACGGCGGCGGTAGCGGCAGCGGCAGCGGTAGCGGCAGCGGCGGCGGTAGTGGATCGTCGTCGGCGGGCGTCGAGCTGACGATCGGCTCCGCGAGCTCGACCGACGAGATCAGCAGCGTGATGCCACAGGCCGGCGACGTGTTCATCATCGTCGATATCACGCTCGCGAACTCCGGCGCGAAGGCTGCGCTGTCGACGAATCCGGTGCTGTTCACCGTCACGAGCGATCAGGCGCTGGTTTACAACGCGGCGCCGGTCGAGCCGCCGAACGCGTGCGATTCATCGGTGTCGGTCGCCAGCGGCGGCACGATGTCGTGCTCGCTCGCGTTTCAAGTGCCGAGCGCCGCGACGCTCAAGACGCTCGGCTACAACGACCAGCAAGGCGACACCGCGACCGTCGCGATGCCGGCGATCAGCGAGCCGAGCGCCGCGTGCACGACGGTCTACGGCTGGATCGCGAACCCGCCGGCGAACTGCTTCGAGTGCGTCGAGTCGGCGCAGACCGGCACGTGTGCATCGGAAGGCTCGGCGTACAGCGCGTGCACGACGTGCGGCTCGACGTGCCAGGACTCGACGAACCCGTGCGCGTGCGAGACGGGCTGCGACTCCGCATCGTGTCAGATGACGTTCGGCGTGATGATGATGTGCGTCGAGGCCGAGTGTCAGAGCATCTGCGGCTGAGCTACGTCGGATTTTGGCCGACGAGCGTCTTCGCGATGATGCGGCGCTGGATCTGACCGGTGCCCTCGAAGATGTCGTAGATCTTCGCGTCGCGGTACCACTTCTCGACCGGATGGCCCGGCTCGAGCGCTTCTTCGCCGAGCAGCACCATCGCGCGCGACGTCACGGCTTGGGCCGTGCGCGCCGAGTGTGCCTTTGCCATCGACGCTTCGGCGACATTGTCGAGGTGATGGTCGGCCAGCCACGCCGCGCGGTGCGCGAGCATGCGCGACGCGGTGATCTCCATCAGCATCTCCGACAGCTCGAACATGATGTGCTGGTGGCTCGCCATCGGCGTGCCGTGCAGCGACGTGGCCTTCACGCGGTCGAGCAAGAATTCGTACGCGGCGCGCGCGATGCCGACGGCCTGCGCCGCGACGACGGGCCGCGTCGAATCGAGCATCTTCTTCGTATCGGCGAGCCCCGACGATTCACTCGCGACGCCGAGCATCATCGCCTCGTGCACGCGCACGTCTTCGAAGTGAACTTGCGCGGTCTCCGACGCACGGATGCCGAGCTTCGTCTCTTTTTTGCCCGGCACGAGGCCCGGCGTGCCGCGCGCGACGAGAAAGCCGCGCACGCCCGCGCGACCCGCGGCCGCATCGGTCTGCGCCCACACGACGTACACCGCCGCGCTCTTGCCGTTCGTGATCCACTGCTTGCTGCCGCGGATGATCCAGTGCGAGCCGTCTTTGCGCGCGCTGGTCTTGAGACCTGAAATATCCGAGCCGGTGCCGGGCTCCGACAGCGCCATCGCCGCGACCTTGATGTGGCCGTGCTCGTCTTCGCCGGTGAGCAGTCGCTTGAACTCTTGCTTTTGCTCCTCGGTGCCCATGCGCGCGACCGGCGACGCGGCGAGGCCGGAGCCGCCGATCGCGAGGCAAACGCCGGCGCAACCCCACGCGAGCTCTTCGGCGCCGGCGACCGCGATGCGCGCCTGGCTCTTCGGCTTCTTCGGATCGGGATCCTCGTCGACGCCGGTGAGCTTCTTACGGCCCTCGATCAGCGCCGATTGCGACATGCCCATCACCGCGGCTTGCTTCATCAACGCCCACGGCATCGTCTCGCTGCGATCGTGCTCGATCGCGATCGGCCGGATCGCCTGCCTCGCGAACGCGTTGAGCATCTGGCGGATGCCGGAGAACAGCGGGCTGTCGTGAAAGATGTCCATGTCACGCCACTTTCTGTGCGAGCACGCGGCCGAACCGCTCGTCGCCGAGCAGCGCCTCGAACGCGCGCGCGTCGCGCATGAGCTTCTCGACGGGATAATCGTTGACGAAGCCGTAGCCGCCGAAGATCTGCACGGCATCGATGGTCGCGCGCGTCACTGCATCGCCGGCGATCACGCGCGCGCGGCTCGCGGTGTCGTGCGCTTGCGCGTGCTTGGTGTCGAGCTGCCACGCGGCGTGGAGCGCGAGCAGCTTCGCGGCGCTCGCGGTCGTGATCGCGTCGTCGCGCAGCCGGATCAGCGACTCGAACGCGCCGATCGGTTGGCCGAATTGCACGCGATCGGCGGCGTATGCCTGCGCGTACTCCATCGCGGCGAACGCGACACCGCACGCGCGCGCGGCGAGGCTCGTGCGCGCCCACGCGAGCACGTCGGCGATCGCCGATGCCGGCAACGCGAAGTCGGGATCGATGCGGTGTGCTTCGAGCGTCAGCGTCGCCCATTTGCCGGCGCGCCAGCCCGAAGGCGTGACCGCCGTGACCTTCGCGGTTTTCGTCGCGATGAGCGCGAGCGTCTGGCCGCTCGCGACGAGCACGTGCGACGCGCCGGCGAGCGCCGGAATCGGCCCGAGCTTGCCGGTGATGCGATCGCCGTCGATCGTCAGCGCGCCGCGGCTGTCGTGAACGAATGTCGCCGAGCCGCCGTCGGTCAACGCTTCGAACAGCGCCGACTTCGCCGCGGCGCTGCCCCACGTCGCGACCGCGAGTGCCGGCTCGACGCTCGCTTCGAGGATCGCCGCCATGCCGGCGCAGCCACGACCGAGCTCGAAGCCGCGCAGCGCGCGCGTGACGTGCGAGTAAGCGCCGTCGAGCAAGCCGCCTGCATCGGCGGGAACGGCGTCGCTGAAGAAACCGAGCTCGCCGGCGACGTGTGCGAGTCGATCCGGCGGCGCGCCGGCGCGGTCGGCGTCGGCGGCCCAGCCGCGCAGATCGCGGTCGGCGAAGCGGCGAACGGTCTCGACGATCAGCTGTTGTTCCTGATCGAGTCCGAAGTCCATCTGCGACGTATAGCGCGTCTGCAAGAAACAGTCAGCTCCGACTGTAACAGCTGAGCGAAACGTTACGGTACGCTTACAGCGTGAGGATCGCCGTCGTTTGCCTCGCCGTCGGTTGCGCGTTCAAGCCGACGAAAGATCAGGCGGTGCCGAACGATGCGCCGGCCGACGCGTTCGTGAGCGCGCAGATCGACGCGCCGCCGGACGGGCTGCCCGATGACTTGGTCGCGTACTACCCGATGGACTCGCTGCCGATGACCGACGCGACCGGGCACGGTCACGACGGCTCGTGCAGCGCGTGCCCGAAGCTCGGCTCCGGCGTGATCGGCAGCGCGTATGCGTTCGCAGGCGATCGCGTCGACGTGCCGAGCGTGCCCGCGTTCCAAACCGGCAGCGGCACCGTGGCCGCGTGGGTGGTCTTCGACGCGCTGCCGACCGGCTACGCGTGCCCGTTCGGCGTGGTCTACGACACACCCGCGAACAACGACACCTGGCAGCTGTGCCGCAATCAGACCGAGTGGTCGGTGTACCTGCACACGACCGCCAGCAGCACCAACATCACGGAGATCGACTTTCCGTCTGCGATCGCGGCCGGGCAGTGGAGCTACGTCGCGATCGTGTGGACGCCGAACCAGTGCTCGCTCTACGTCGATGGCGCGCTCGGCGTCGGCAAGGTGATCAGCCCGTTGCAGTTCGATGCGACCGGGCCGCTGACGGTCGGCGCCGACTCGCTCACCAACGGCAACATCGACGTGCCGATGACCGGCCGGCTCGACGAGATCAAGATCTTCGATCGAGATCTAACCGCCGACGAGATCGGCAAGATGATGCAGCAGCGGTAAGGCCTGGCGACGAGCGCGAGGTCAGAATCGAAGGTCGATGTCGCCCGCTTGTGCGACGAGGTCCACTCGGCCACGCGCAACTCTAACTGTTGTCAGGGCTGAACACACCATCAGCGCGCTACGTACGGGATTTCGACCACCTGAAATCGTCGCCTATGGCACAATTTCCGCGGGTGACGTGGTGAGCCAGACGCCAAATCCTAACGAGGACTATGAGGTCGTCGTGGCAGCGGCGCCGCCGCGCAAGCCGCGCGCGCAGAACCCGGCGGTCGACGACGTCATTCAAAGCGGCGAGATCGCTCCGCGGTCGACGGTGGTCAGAACATCCTCACGCCAGATCGCGATCGATCGCGACGACGCGACCGAGCCCGTTCAAACCCGCACGTTCACGCCGCCGATCGTCGTCACGCGATCGAAAAAGATCCCGCCGATCGTATGGCTCGTCGCGGCGGTCGCGCCGGTGCTCGCCGCGATCGCGCTGCGCGCCGCGCATCCAGCGCCGGTCCGGCCGACCGCGATCACGAGCTCGCCCGAAGCCGACGCGCTCGCGCAACTCGCCGGCACGCTGTTCGATGGTGAAGCTCGCGCCACAAAAGCACGCGCGGATGCGATCGCGACGTCATCGATGCTGCGCGCGGCGATCCAGACCGACCCGAAGACGTTGCAGAACATGGCGAGCGACAAGGACCTCGTGTTCCCGCTCAACGCCGGCGAGTCGATGGAGGTGTTTCAGGGCACCGGCGCGAATCACGTCGCGATGCTCTCGCTGCCGGCGAAGGCCGAGCTCGTCATGCCGCCGACTGGGACCGCCCAGCTGCGCGTCCACGGCGGGGCGGTCGAGGTCGTGGTCGGCGCGGCGATCGCGACGACCACGGGCACCAGCGGCGGCGAGATCGCGCTCGCCGCGCCGATCGATCTCCACTCGTTGCAAGGCCGTTCCGGCAAGCTCACCGCGATCGCGTTGACCGGCGGGGGCACCCCGATCGATCTCGGCGGTGGCGCGCCGGCGCCCGGCGGCAAGATGATCACCGCGCCGATCTCGACCACGTTCGCGAAGGGTCCGGCCCTCGCGATCGCGGCGACGGTCGCGGCCGCCTTACCTGCCGAGAGCGGCGCCGACATACTCGATAAAGCCGGTTATGCGTGCGCCGCGTTGGCCACGCTGTTCCTGATCATGTTCGCGGTTAGCTTGTTCCGCAAATAGCTCTGCATGACCACGCTAAACGCCGGCGACACTGTCGAGGGTCGCTACAAGATCATCCGCGAAATCGATCGCGGCGGCATGGGAACGGTGTTTCTTGCCGAGCACCAGCTGATCAAGCGGCGCGTGGCGCTCAAGCTGCTTCGCGCCGACCTCGCTGAAGATTCCGGCGTGTTGGATCGGTTCATGAACGAAGCGCGCGCCGCCGGCACGCTCGGTCACCCGAACATCGTCGAGTCGACCGACATGGGGTTCACGCGCGAGGGCGTGCCGTACATCGTGTTCGAGTTTCTCGAGGGCTCGCTGCTGTCGAGCGAGATCTATCGCGTGCACGGGCTGCCGGTCCGGCGCGCGCTGCGGATCGCACGCCAGATCGCATCGGCGCTGCACGCCGCTCACTCGGCCGGGATCATTCATCGCGATCTCAAGTCGGACAACGTCTTCCTGACCGATCGCGACGATGCCGCCGATCACGTCAAGGTGATCGACTTCGGGATCTCGCGCTTCATCGCGGCCGAAGACGACGCGCGCAACCGCGCGATGGTGATCGGCACACCCGAATTCATGGCGCCGGAGCAGATCACCGATCCGGAGAGCGTCGATGGCCGCGCCGACATCTATGCGCTCGGCGTGATCCTCTACGAGATGCTGGCCGCGCGCCGGCCGTTCCCGGCCGATCCCGATCCGGACGTCGTGTTTCGCCGGATCGTCGACGAGGCGCCGCCGGCGCTCGGCGTCGGCGATCTGCCGCCGGGCCTCGAGATGATGCTGATGGAGCGGTTTCTCGCGAAGCGCGCTGAAGATCGCTTCGAGTCGATGCGCGACGTCGAAGGCGCGCTCGCGGCGTTCGCGGGCGTCGTGCGACCGGCCGGCCGCGACAGCGCACCGATCCCGATCGCGTCGGCGCCGTTCAGCTCGACCGAGGTCACGACCACCACGGCCGCGACAAATCTCGTCGCGCTGCCGGCGGCCCGCAAGCGCGCGAGCTTCGGCTGGCTGGTGGCCGCGGTCATGGCGGCGGCCGCCGGCTTCGCGCTGCTCACCGCCGAGCCTGGAAAAGCCGCCACCGACGATGCGACGTTCGTGTTGCATGGCGATGCCGACAAGATCGCCGCGGCGGTCGACTCGACCATCCGCGCCGCGCAGCTGCGGATCGACGGCCTCGCCCAAGCGCCGATGCTGCGCGCCGGCATCGAGACCGACGAGCGCACCGTCCGCGACATGCTCAAAGACGACTTCAAGCTCGAGCTCAACCCGGGTGAGGTGTTCGAGCTGGTGCAGGCGCGGGGCGGCGAGATGGTGCCGATGGTCCGCGTGCCAGAGGGGCCGCCGCTGATGGCGCCCGCCGATCACGCGCCGCACCTTCACGTCGGTAAGCACGGCCTCGCCGCGCTCGTGACCACGCCGGTGACGACCCAACGCGGGACGGCCGGCGGCGCGATCGTGCTCGAGGTGCCGATCGATCTGACGGCGACGTCGAGCCAGATCGCCGCGCACGCGACCTCCGCGACGATGCAAGGGCTCGAATCGCCGCTGGCGCTCGTCGGCGCACCGGCGGGCGGGCCCGGCTCGGCCGCGACCATCCCGGTGCCGTTCGCCAAGGAGCTCAACGTCACGGCGACCCTCCGCGCGACGCTGCCCGACAAGCCGAAGCCGGCTCGTACCCTGGTCTACGTCCGGCTGGCTTGTTGGATTTTGAGCGGGTTGTTGGCAATCGCGTATCTCGCGAACTTGCTCCGGGCGCAGCCTCAGGGCTAACTCGCTGGTCATGAGCTTACGTGCATTGTTGGTGTGCGCCCTGGTCGCGGCGTGCGGAGGATCGTCCAAACAACCAGCCGAGCCCGCACCGTCGGGCGGCGGCGCGGCGGAGCCCGTCGCTGGCGGCGGAGCTGGAGCTGCGCCGATGCCGGCGCCGGCGCCGAAGTCGCTGTACGACCGCCTCGGCGGTCAGCCGGCGATCACGGCGGTCGTCGCAGAATTCGTCGGTCGAACCACGACCGATCCGCGGATCAAAGAGCGGTTCTTCAACACCGACGCGGAAAACCTCAAGAAGCTGCTCGTCGAGTTCGTCTGCGTCGCGGCCGGTGGCCCGTGCAAGTACGAAGGCCGCTCGATGGAAGAGACGCACGCGGGCATGGATCTCGTCGACGACGAGTTCAATGCGCTCGTCGAGGATCTCGTCGCCGCGATGGACAAGTTCAACGTCCCGGCGAAAGAGAAGGGCGAAGTGCTCGGTGCGCTCGGCCCGCTGAAACCGACGATGGTCGTCAGCGCCGACAAGTTGCACCCGATCGACGACGCGAAGCTCGCGCAGGTCACCAAGCTCGCCGGCACGGTCAAGGATCCGGCCGTCGCCGAGCTGCTCAATGATGCGGTCACGGCCGGCAAGCGCGGCCAGCGCAGCTACGCCGAGCAGCTGTTCTCGCGCGCCGAGATGAAGGCGGCGCCGGGCTCGCTCGCGTCGGTCAACAACGTGTTCCGCGCGGGCGCGCCGACGCGCATCACCACGGCGCCGAAGAAGCTGCCCGACGAAGCGCCGCAGCCGAAGGTCGTCGGTAGCTCGGATACGGACAACCCGACCGCCAAGCCGCTCGCCGCCTCGCTCAAGGGCACGATGACCGTCGATGGCAAAGCGCCGGATGGCTTCGGCGTGGTCATGATGTGGCCGAAGAAGGGTGGCTACGCGCACCGCGTCGCGAAGCACCGCGTCGTCGAGCAGCGCGGCAAAGAGTTCGCGCCGCACGTCACGGCCGTGCCGGTCGGCTCGACGGTCGCGTTCCCGAACTACGACGACATCTTCCACAACGTGTTCTCGCTGTCGAAGGCGAAGGCGTTCGACCTCGGCATGTACAAGAACGGCGAGAGCCGCGAGATCAAGGTCGACAAGGCCGGCATCATCCGGCTCGGCTGCAACCTCCACGCGTCGATGTCGGCCTACCTGATCGTCGTCGATGCGCCGGCGTACGTCTCGACCGAGCCGGACGGCAGCTTCTCGTTCCGCAGCCTCGCGCCCGGCGTCTACAAGGTGCAGGCCTGGAACGAGCGCAGCAGCGATCCGCTCGAGACCGAGGTCGAGATCAAGCCCGGCGAGAACACGACGGCCTTCGATCTCAAGTCCGGCGGTCAGCGCGTCAGCCCCGACAAGTTCGGCGACTCGCGCGACACCGGCAAGTAACGCCCCGGATGGATCGGCGGGGCTCGCGCGTTGATTCGAGATGCGGTCGACGCTGCTCGGGCTCGCGCTGGGAATCGCCTCGGTCGGCTGCGGCGGACCGACTCCGAGCGCGAAGCGCACCACGGCCCCGCCGCGGAACGTGGCGCCGGGCGCCGGTAGCCTGACGCTGAGCTCCGACGACGAGTTCATTGCGAACGGCCGCGAGATCGTCGGCCGGCTCGTCGCGATCTTCACCGCCGACGGTCAGGACTGCGAGAAGCTCGCCGCCGACGTCTCGAAGCTATCGGAAGATCCGATCTGGTCGGCGTCCACGCACTACGAAGACGCGCACCCGGAGGTACGGGAGCGTTTCGCGGCGGAACAGGCGGAGATGGCAAAGCGGTTCGGTCCAGCCGTCGCGCCGGCGATGGCCGCTTGCGCCGACAATCGCGCGTTCGCCGCGGCGCTCGCGAAGATGCGATAGCCGAAACGACAAACCGCTTCTTCAGCTCTAACTGAAGAAGCGGTTGGGAAACCAGAACGGCGCTTACAGCGTGCGCAAGAACGCGACGAGGTCGTTGTGCTGCTGCGTCGTCAGATTCATGTTGAAGCGCGTGTTGTAGAACGTGACGACTGCATCGAGGTCTGCCGCGAAGCCGTTGTGGAAGTACGGCGCGCGCGCCGCGAGACCGCGCAAGATCGGACCTTTGAATTCGCCGAGGTTGATCCACTTGCCGGTGATGAGGCCGCGGCCCGGGTCGGTCACGACTTTGATCTCGCCGGTCGTGTTGTTGCGGAACGTATAGAGCGGCAGGTCAGGCGTCTGGAAGCGCGGGTCATCGGCGAGGCCAATGTTGAGCGGCGCCGCGACCGAGTGGTTGCCCATGTTCGGCGTGTCGTGGCACGTCACGCAGCCGCCGACGAGGTTCGCCGGGCTGCCGAACGCCGGGTTGTCGTTGAGGCCACCGACGCCCGAGATGTTGATCGGGAACGTGTTGAACAGCGTCTCGCCGCGCGCGACGGCCGCGCGGTTCGCGTTGTAGTTGCGGCCGCTGAGGTTCGCCCACGTCTGATACAGCGTCATCACGATCGGGTTGAACGGAGCATCGCGGAAGCCGGTGCCGAGTGGCGCACCGATGATCTCGCACGCGGGATCGTCGCAGTCGCCGAAGTTGTCGTTGATGCCGATGTGGAACGGGATGTTCGGGAGCTCGTCGGCGCCGCCGATCGCGCCGGCCGTCGTCAGGTCGCCCGCGTGGAAGTCGTACTCCTGCGCGAAGTACGTGCTGGTCGCGAAGTCGACGATGTTGTCTTCCTGACCCTGCGAGAGCCCACTGCCTTGCGCGTGTGTCGTGGTCGCGTCCTCGGCCTGGCTGTCGAGGTCGAACGTCAGCGGCTCGCCGACGTGATTCTCGCGGCCGTCCCACATCACGGTTGTCAGCACGGCGATGTTCGCCGTCGACGGCGGGCGGCGGAATAGCGACAACTGGCTCGCGCTCGCAAAGCCGTACGGATCCTGGACGTCGATCAGCGTGAACTCCGCGCCGGCGGGCATCGGCAAGCCGATGCGGATGACGCCCTTGCTGAGCAGCATGCTGTAGGCCTTGCGGCGTTTCTGCAGCGTCGACACATCCGCGTTCGGCGAGTTCGTGCCGTCGTTGGTGCGGAAAATCGCGCTGAGGCCGAGGCCATCTTGGATCTCGCCACCACCCGTCAGATCGAACAGCAATTGCAGTTGCGGCGGCGTGATCGACCATCCCGAGGTCGGGACGTGACACGACACGCAGCGCCGACCGTTCGTGCCGAGGCTCTGGAAGAAGTCACCCGAGAAGTCGACTCCGCCCGTCGTGCTGAACGTCGTGCCGAATCCGGTCGGATCGAGGACCGGGATGTTGTTCGGCACCACGAGGTCCTGGTTCGTCTGCAGTGCTTCGAACGGGGTGCCGGTGTAGTCGACCGCGGAGTCCGAAGTCGTACACGCACCGACCAAAAGCAGCGCACCACCCAAAGCCGTTAGTTTCATGGCAGGGGCTGTTAGTGCACAGTTAGGTCCAACCTTTTCTCATGCGTGAGGGCCTTGATACTTTTAGAAAAGGGCCGAACCGAGGGTGCGGCAGGCTGTTCCGAATCGCATCCATGGCCCACTAACACCCCAAATTTATTGGGGCTCGTTTCTGCCTGATGTATTATTTTTGATACACGGCGAGGCATGGAGCGCGAATCGGTCAGCATCGCCGTTTGTGGGACAGATCCCGAGGCGTTAGACGCGCTTGCGGCAACCGTTAGCAATGCCGGGCAATGGGGTGTCGTGCCGATTCACTGGCCGAACCCGATCGCGTGGGACGCCGCGCAACAGACCCGTGTGTTCGTGATCGATAGCGATCACGCGTGCAGCGAGCTCGCGATGCAGTTGCGCGGCCGCGATGGCATCGCGGTGATCGCGATCGGCGAGACCCCGCTCGACGAGCTCGTGCCGAGCGTGTGGCTGCGCGCGACACCGGCGGTGACGCTGCTGGCGCCGGTGCTGGAGCACTTCCTCGATTCTCATCGCGCCGAGACGCTCGACAGCACCGCACCGATCTGGCGCCGCAAGAGCGACATGATCATCGGCAACAGCCCGCAGCTCCGCCAGCTGCTGCACACCTTAGATCAGCTCGCGCCGTCGACCACACCGGTATTGATCTCCGGCGAGAGCGGCGTCGGCAAAGAGCTCGTCGCGCGCTCGCTGCACTTCTGCGGGCCGCGTGCAGCCGAGCCGTTCGTCGCGATCAATTGCGCGGCGATTCCGGAGACGCTGTTCGAGGCCGAGCTATTCGGCTATCAGCGCGGTGCGTTCACCGGCGCGGTCAACGCGAAGCCCGGCGCGGTCGAAGCCGCGCATCAGGGCACGTTGTTCCTCGACGAGATCGGCGAGCTGCCGCTCGCGCTGCAGGCAAAGCTCTTGCGCGTGCTCGAGACCGGTGAGGTCCAGCGCATCGGCGCGACCGAGCCGCGGCTCGTCCGCGTGCGTCTGGTCTCGGCGACGAACCGCGAGCTCGACAAAGACGTCGAGTCCGGTCGGTTTCGCGAGGATCTGTACTACCGCATCGTCGTTTATCCGGTGCACATCGCGCCGCTGCGCGAGCGGCCCGAGGACATCCCGCCGATCGTCGCGCATCAGCTGTCGACGATCGGTCGCCGCGAGAATCGGCCGTCGCTGCGGCTCACCGTCGCCGCGCTCGAGAAGTTGATCGGCTATCCGTGGCCGGGCAACGTCCGCGAGCTCGTCAACTTGCTCGAGCGCGCGGTGTTGTTCGCGCCCGGCAGCATCGTCGATGCCGAGCACGTCTCGTTCACCGGGGCCACCAGCGCGACGACCGCCGAGCCGGTCGCGATGCCGGTCGCATATCGCGACGCGAAAGCGCGCTTCGAGCTCGACTATTACTCGCAGCTGATGCGCACGGCCGGCGGCAACGTCTCGCTCGCCGCGAAGCTCGGCCAGAAAACGCGCAAAGAGATCTACGACGCGCTTCGCCGACTCGAGCTCGATCCCGAGCGCTACCGCGATCAACAATGACGCCGTTTCGCCGCCTGCCGTTCGCGAGCGTGCCCGAGTTGCCGGCCGTCGCGCATCGCTGGGCGGACGTCGCTCGGCGCGATGTCGAGATCCGCACCGACGAGCTCGGGGCGTGTCGCATCGCCGTCCACGAGCTCGGCGCTGGCCCGCCGCTCGTCTTGATCCACGGCTTGATGACCGCGAGCTACAGCTTTCGCTACGTGCTCGACGCACTCAGCCTTCGCCATCGCCTGATCATTCCGGATCTGCCCGGCTCGGGCGCATCGGATCATCCCGACGTTTATCTCGGTCCCGACGTGCTCGCGCGCGCGATCATCGCGACGCTCGATGCCGTTGGCGCGCGTGGTGCGGCCGTGATCGGCAACTCGATGGGCGGCTACTTGTGCATGCGCGCGGCGATGATCGATCCGAGCGCGATCGGCCGGCTCGTGAATTTGCACTCGCCCGGCGTGCCGACGGCGCGGATGACCGCGCTGCGCTGGGCGATGCGCGTGCTGCCGGCGTGGCCGCTGCTCGATCGCATGGTGCGTCGCGATCCCGAGCGCTGGGTCCATCGCAACGTCCACTACTACGACGAGTCGTTGAAGTCGCGCGAGGAGCATCGCGAGTATGCGGCGCCGCTCAAGACACGCAGCGGTCGCCGCGGGTTCTATCGCCATCTTCGCGACGCGCTCGATGCGAGCGAGATGCGCCGATTCGTTCGTGCGCTGCGCGTGACGCCGTTTCCGATCCCGCTGCTGTTGGTCTACGCGCGACGCGATCCGGTCGTGCCGCCGATCGTCGGACAGCGGCTGCGCGAGCTCGTGCCGGCGGCCGAGTTCATCGAGCTCGTCGATGCGTCGCACTTCGCGCACGTCGATGCGCCGGAGCGCTTCATCGCCGCGATCGAGCCATTCCTCGCAGCGACGTGATGGTTGTGGCGGAGGGCAGATTTGAACTGCCGACCAAGGGCTTATGAGACCCCTGCTCTACCCCTGAGCTACCCCGCCGAATGGGCCGAGAAACTAAAGCCTTTGCGCTGACATGGCAAGGGTGAACATAGCGTGATCGGAGATTCGGCGCTATCGTCGGGCACGTACTCGGGGATCGTCCAATGGTAGGACAGGAGCCTTTGGAGCTTCTGATCAAGGTTCGAATCCTTGTCCCCGAACGAAGCCCCGAGCGCGATGCGCGAGGATAAAGATGAAACTCGACAAAGCCTGCTCTCTGTTTTTCGCCACGAAGATCGACAGCAAGCTTCGCGAAGGGCTCGCGTTGTCGAAGCCCGGGGACAAGAAGTACTTCGACGGAACCTCGGAAGAGTTTCTGCGCGTCATGGAAATCGGTGACGAGAAGGACAAGGAGCGCTGGATCGGCAAAGTGATCAAGCCCGGTCCGGCGGTCACCGAGGTCGACGACATTCAACGCAACGTCTTGTCGATCCTTCGCCGCGTCGCGCCGAACGCGCGAATTCCGGCCTCGGCGGTGAAGATCTTCGTGTTGCAGGGCGGCGCGGTCGGCGCGCAGGTGATCGACGACGAGCCCGAAGGCGACGACGAAGTGGTCGGCGCGGCCTCGAGCGGCCCGTACATCACGTACTAAGGCGCGAGCTCGATCGCGAGGATCGGATCGCCGGCGTTGACGTCGGCGCCATCGGCGACGAGCAGCTCGCGCACGCGCGCGGGCGCACCGGAATACGCGACGCGGTTGAACGTCTTCATCACCTCGAGCAAGCACACCGTCGTGCCGGGTTGCAGCGCGCTGCCGACCGAGACGAACGCCGGCTTGTCGGGCGTCGGTCGCCCGTAGTAACGGCCACTGGTCGGCGCGCGAAACACCAGGCCACCGATCGCCTTTGCGGTATCGACCGGCGCGGTCTCGTCGTCGGCGCGGCCGGATCGCGCGGCCGCGTCGAGCGTTGCCAGCGCATCGCCGTAGCCGACCGCTCGTGTGTGCGGAGCAACTTCCAGCGAGCCGGCGTGCGCGCGCGGCACGATCAGCGCGATGCGGCGGCCGAGCACCTCCAGCGTGCCGAGCGTGTCGCCGGCGCCGAGCCAGGCGTTGGATTTCACTGCAGGCCGAAACACGCCGGGCTCGGGTGCGAGCAACGTGGTGCGCGCGCCGTCGCGATGGACGAGCAGCTCCTTCGTCATCGCGCACCTCGCGTCAGCGCGGCGAGATCGTGCAGCGACCAGATCCGCGAGTTCTTGACGCGGCGATAGCCGGTGTTTTGGTACGCCATCTCGACCAGCGCCCCGAGGTACGCGCGCAGCTCGCCGAGCTCGACGATCTCGTCGGTGTCCAGCTGTCGCGCGGCGACGAACGGATCCATGTCGCGCTCGATGCGAGCTTCGGTCTCGCGCATGCCGGCCGCGATCTTGGCGCGCTCGGCCGGATCGGTTGCCATGATCTGAAAATCGTCGTCGAGCTTGGTGTTGAACGCGGCGATCGCGAGCGTGCGGCCCTCCATCACGGAGAGCCGCGCGTAGCTCGTCGACAGCTGCACGACTGGATCGTAGGGCAGGCCGCTCATCGCGTAGTAGCCCGCGCCCGACGCCTTGCGCAGCAGCACGGTGAACATCGGCGTCGTGTTCGTCGAGTTCGTGTAGATCAGCGAAGAGCCGTACGCGAGCAGGCCGTGTGCTTCGGCCTCGGTGCCGATATCGAAGCCCGAGATGTCTTGTAGCCAGATCAGCGGGATGCCGTCGTCGTTGCACGCGCGCGAGAACGCGCTGATCTTCGCGATGCCGTCGCGATACAAGATGCCCGACGGACGGCGGCGGCCGGGCTGATCCGGATCGCCGACGAGACCTTGGCGGTTGATCACGAAGCCCGCGTACAAGCCGGCGAGACGGCCGATGCCGCAGATCATTTCATCGCCGACCGACTCCATCACTTCCCAGAACAGCGATTGATCGACGAGCCGCGCGAGCACTTGATTCGCGTCGTAGGACTCGCGGTGATCGCTCGGCAAGATCGCCGCGAGCTCGGCGGTGGCGAAGCGCGGATCGATGGTGCCGAGGCCGCCCCGATAAAAGTCGGCGCCGCTCGACGGCAGCCGCGCGACATCGCGGCGGATGCAGGCGAGCAACGCATCGTCGTCCGGAACGCGGACGTCGGCGCAGCCCGATTGATGCACGTGCACTTCGGGGCCGCCGATGTCGAGCGACGTCAGCTTCTGGCTCTTCGCGCCTTTGATCAGCGCCGCGCCGGCGATCACCATGTACGCCTGCTCGGTCATGTACACCCGATCCGAAATGATCGGCATGTAGCCACCGCCGGCGATGCAATCGCCGAACACGCCGGCGATCTGCGGCACGCCGTTCGCGGAGAGCAGCGAGTTCATCTTGAAGATGTGGCCGGCGCCGGTCGCACCCGGAAAGCTCTTGCTCTGCTCCGGCAGGAACAGCCCGCTGCAATCGACGAGGTACAGCGTCGGCACGCGGAGGCGCAGCGCCATCATCTGCGCGCGCTCGATCTTCTCGGGCGTGCGCGGCCACCACGCGCCTGATGCGACGGTGTTGTCGTTCGCGATCACCATGCACCAGCGGCCTTCGACGCGCGCGAACGCGGTGACGACGCCCGCGGCCGGCGATTTCTGGTCGCCCGGGAACACTTCGCCGTAGTTGACGAACGTGCCGACCTCGAATGGCCGCGTGCCCGGATCGACGAGCTTGGCCAGCCGCTCGCGCGCCGTCAGCTTGCCCTTCTTGTGGACGCGGTCGACGTAGCTCGGGCCCCAGCCGGCGTGCACTTCAGTGCGGCGAACGCGCAGCGCATCCTCGAGCGTTGCGAGCGCGGCGCGTTGATCGGCGGCGGTGCGCTCGTCGACGAGCGTCGCGAGAGCATCGCCGATCGGCACGAGTGGAACGAACGACATGTATGCGCCGCAAATTACCACCACCGTGAGCCCGGGGTGAGCGTTCGCGCCGGCTCGTCGGTTGTGCCTACGATGGTGGGATGAAGCTCGGATTCGCGATCGTGCTCGGCGGCTGCACCGCGGCGACGACGAGCACGGCGACCTCACCGACGGCACCGCCGCCGGTCATCACGTCGGTGACGCCGACCTCGGGCCGTTCGGCACGTCGATCACGATCGCCGGCAATGACTTCGGCGCGACGCAGAGCTTCGTCGATTTCGACGACACGCCGTCGGTCCTGCCGGGCACCGGCTCGGAGCTGTACATCGATCAGTGGAGCAACACCGAAGTCGTCGGGCGCGTCGCGTTTCCGTCGAGCGGCGCGATGACGATGCACACCGGCGGGGGCATGGCGTCGGTCGGCACGTTCACCTCCGACATGCCGTGGCTGCCGGGACCGGGGCTCGGCGTGTCGACGCTCGTGACCTCGCGCGTGCTGTCGACCGGCACGATCGCCGCGATCTACAGCCAGCTCGACAACAGCGAAGGCGCGGCGCTCGCGGTGTTCGGCGGCGGCTCGGCGACCGCGTACGAGCTCGACAACGTGATCGATCCGACCGCGCAGGATCCCGACATGAACGTGCGGATCGTCGAGGCCGACGATCACTCGCCCGAACTGATCGCGACCCAGCGCGACGGCACGGTCGTCGCGATCACGATCAGCGGCGGCGCGCTCGTGACCACCCCGACGGGCATCACCGGCCAGGTGTGGGCCGCCGACCGCGACGCGACCGGCGTGTTCGCGTGGATCGACTCGGGCGGCATGGTTCGCGCGCGACCCGGCGCGCCGTGGACCACCGATCGCGGACCGTTCCAGCCGGCGTTCCAGCCGCTCGATGGCGCCGTTGCCGCCGACGGCACGCTGTGGATCTCGATGAATAAGCCCAACCTCGACCCGCTCGACATCGAAGGCTATGTCGCGCTGCAGTCGCTCGGGTCCGACGACACGCAGCTCTCGGCGGTCGAGCTCGCCGATCCGAACAGCTACGACGATGTGATCTCGCAAGCGCACATCGTGCTCGCCGACGACGGCGTGCACATGGTCGTGGTCGCGTTCACCAGGGACAACGGCACCGGTCAGGAGTCGTACGTGCCGGTCGCGCAGCGCACCGCGCCGGGCACGTGGAGCGCCGTCGCGCTGCCGAGCGACATCCTCGCCACGCCGACGTTCGCGCAGTACCACTACGTCGGCACCACGCTCGGCGTCGCGGTCGCCGATCCATCGACGATGATCGCGACGATGATCCCCGATCTGACGGCGCCGAGCGAGCAGCAGCTGCCGGTCTGGCCGGCGACGCCCGACGCGCTCGTCGACATCGCCGGCCGGCTCCAGCCGATCGTCAACATCGGCGGAGGCGCGTACGTGCCGGCGCAACCTTGATACGTTCGCGGCATGCTCGAATACGTCGATCTCGCCGCTGCGAAGGAAGCCACCGGAACGCGCATCGTCGTCGCCGGCGCCGTGCCGAGCCCGTGGTCGCAGGCGACGAAGGGGATGTTCCGGATCGCGAAGCTGCCGGCCGTCGTCGTGCGCAAGATGCCGGGCGATCGCGAGCCGGCCGCGTGGACCGGCGTCGACAACGTGCCCGTCGTGTTGCACGGCAAGGAGCCCGCACGCACGAGCGCCGTGGCGATCGTCGCGCTCGTCGCGCGGCTCGCACCGGATGCCGGGCTCGTGCCGCACGATCCGGGCGAGCGCGCCGACGTCATGGGCCTCGTCGAGCTGTTCGCCGGTGAAGACGGCCTGGGCTGGAACGGCCGGCTCGCGATGATCCACGCCGGCATCGTGTCGGATGGCGCGCGCGGATTCGGCCAGCCGGTCGCCGGCTACCTCGCGAAGCGCTACGGCTACGATCCCGCGGAGCGAAGCGACGTTGCTGCGAGAAATCACGTGCGCGCGCGCGTCGCGGCGCAGCTCGCGCATCTCGAAGCGCGGCTCGCCGGGCGCGACTACTTCGGCGGCGAGCGACCGAACGCGGTCGACATCTATGCCGCGACGTTCTTGACGCCGCTGTTCGCGCTCGGCGAAGCCGATTGCCCGCGCATACTGCCGATGGTTCGACAAGGTTTCGCGGCGGCGGCCGAGGAATTCGGCGCGCTCGTACCGGCCGCGCTCGCCGCGTTGCGCGCGCGCATGTTCGAACGGCACCTCGCGTGGCCGATCGAATTGTGAGCTTGACGTCGCTCTAAAAATAGGTGACTAGATAGTTACCTATCGTGAAGGCGCAACCCGACGTATTTCGCGTGATCGCCGATCCGACACGGCGCGCGATCCTCGATCGCTTGCGCGGTGGACCGGCGCCGGTCAACGAGCTCGCGGCCGACTTCGAACAGACGCGCCCGGCGATCTCGAAGCACCTACGCATCCTGCTCGACTCGAAGCTGGTCACCGAAGAACGCGTCGGGCGCGAGCGACTCTACGCGCTCCGGCCGGCGCCACTGCAAAAAGCGATGGCGTGGCTCGAGGGCTATCGCGCGTTCTGGCAGCGCAACCTGGACTCGCTGAAGCGTTACTTGGAGGATACATGACGAAGCGGAGTGCAACGTCGGTCGTGGATGTCACTTCACCGATCCGGCGTCGTGCGAGAGCCACGGCGAAGGTTGGACGCACGTGCTCGAATGGCTCGCCGGCTACGCATCGCCGAAGGCGCGCTACTACGTGTGTCGCCTGATCCCGCCGCGGCCGAGCATCATGGCCGACATGACCGCGGACGAACGCGTCGTGATGAAGGCGCACAGCGATTATTGGCGCGACAAGCTCGCGGCGGGCGCGGTCGTCGCGTTCGGTCCCGTCGCCGATCCGAGCGGCGCCTACGGCATCGGCTTCGTCGCCGCCGAAGACGAAGCCGCCGTGTGCGCATTCGAGGCCGGCGATCCGGCGATCAAATCGGAGCGCGGGTTCCACTACGAGCACGCGCCGATGGCGGCGCTCGTGTTCTAGCTAATCCGGGATCGACTTACCGGTGCGTGCGATCGCGGCGGCTTTGCGCTCGGCGGCGGCCTTCGTCGCCGGCGCTTGTGTGTGCGCGTAGATGTCGGCCGATTTGTCGAGCGCGGCGGCGGCGTCGCGCGCGCGATGCATGAGCGCGAGCGTGCGGCCTTTGACGTCGTACGCCTGAGCGACGTCGGGGTTGGTTTCGCCGCCATCGAGCGCGGTGTAGCCGGCGATCGCCTTGTCGGCGTAGCCGAGTGCGTCGTCGAGCTTGTCATCGACGCGTAGCGCGATCGCGAGATCGTCCTCGGCGGTCACGGTCTCGACGCCCTGGTCGCCGTACGTCGCGAGGTCGATCTTCAACGCGTGGCGCATCAGCCCGATCGCCTCGGCGTATTGCTTGCGGTCGAGCAGCGCCATGCCGAGGCTAACCTCGGACTTCACGGTGTACGGATGGTCGGGCCCGAGCGCGGCTCGGCCGATCCTCACGGCCCGGCGAAACTCGCGCTCGGCATTGTCGAGGTCTTCGAGCTCGCCGTAGATGCCGCCGAGGTTGTGCGCGGTCATCTGCACGAGCGGATGCTCCGGTCCGTACACTTGCTGCGCGATCGCGTCGGCTTGCTTGTAGTAGCCGAGCGATTCCTGGAGGCGCCCCATGCGGTCGGTCGTGTCGCCGAGGTTCGTGTACGACGACGCGATCGCGGGATGAACGTCGCCGTACAGCTTGCGGCGCAGCTCGAGCGTGTGCAGTTGCTCGCCGAGCGCCTCGGCATAGCGCCCGCCGGCGGTGTCGACGAGCGCGAGGCCGTTGAGCGCTTCGATGTAGAGCGCGGGGTCGACCTTCGCGAGCGCCACGGCACGGTCGAGCTCGCGGCGCGCGTCGACGAGCTTGTGCTCGTGCCAGAACAACTTGCCCTCGACGATCGCGAGCTGCGTCTCGGCCCGCACGTTGCCGCCGAGCCGCTCGAGCGCGGCGCGCGCGTAGCTGGCGTACTCGTGGCCGCGGGCGAAGTCGCCCGAGAGCTCGCCGACGTCCGAGGCGAGGCCGGTCCACGCCTTCACCGCGAGCGGCTCGTCACCGCTCGCTTCGGCTTGCGCCGCGGCGTCGCGCATCGCCGCGATGCGCTGCTCCGGCTTGATCGGGAGCCCGCGCATGTTCATCGCGCGCTCGTACTCGGCCTCGGCGATCAGCGGCTTGAAGCCGACGAGCTGCGCGCGCGCGGCGATCGCGTCGAACCACGCGCCCGCGGCGACGAACTTGCCCGCGATGTTCTCGCCGAGTGCGCCCGCCAGCTCGTCGCGCAACCGATCGACCTCGAGCCGCGTCGCCGGATCCACGGCGGCGTCGCCACGGCCGCGGCGAAGGCGTCGAAAACCTCGTCGGCGAGCACGAGATACAGATGTTACCGCCGAAACCACGCAACGCGCTGGGCTGGCGCCCCTCACACGGGCACCAAACAAGAGGCGTGTTTATGAACCGGATTTTAGCAATGGTGATTCTGGCGATCGCGGCATGCGGTGGCGGCGACAACAGCTCGGGTGCCGACGGCGGCGGCCGCGGTGGCAGCGGCTCGGGAACCAAGACCAGCCTCGCGCTGGGCGACAACGCGAGCGTGCCGCAGACGTGCCAGACGTGCCTCGCGACCTCGTCGACCAACGAGTGCGACAGCCAGGGCACCATTTGCGGCGCCGACTCCGAGTGCGTCGCGCTCGACAAGTGCATCAACAACTGCGCGAACATCAATGCCGCGTGCATCTCGAGCTGCGGCGACGCGGCATCGGCGAACGCGATCGCCGAGTGGAACAACTGGTCGAGCTGCACGTGCGGCACGTGCGCGACGCAGTGCAATCAGACGTTCTGCAACATCGGCGGCAGCGGCAGCAACACCGGCGCGTGTATCGCCGACAACAACTCGTGCTCGACGACCGAGGCGTGTTGCACGTTCTGCGCGAGCGATGGCTACTGCGGCTGCATTCCGTCGGGCAACGACGGCTGCTCGAGCAACTCCGATTGCTGCAGCGGTTTTTGCGGCGGCGGTACGTGCCAATAGATCGTCGAGCGGCGCCGGGCGACGTTATTGCGGCCAGCCCGGGATGTGGCGCGTGTCGTAGTCACCGCGCGCGAACGCCTCGCTGGCGAGGATCTGGCGATGCATCGCGATCGTCGTCGGCACCCCGTCGACGCGAAACGCGGCGAGCGCCGCGAGCATCTTCGCGATCGCCGCTGGACGATCCGGAGCTTTGACGATCAGCTTCGCGAGCAGCGAATCGTAGAACGGCGGCACGACGTAGCCGGCGACGACGTGCGTGTCGACGCGAATCCCGTCGCCGCTCGGCGGTTGCCACGCGGTGATCGTGCCCGGCGCCGGCTGGAAATGATTCGCCGGATCCTCGGCGTTGATCCGGCACTCGATCACGTGGCCGCCGAACACGATGTCGGCCTGCGTCCACGGCAACTTGGCGCCCGCCGCGATCTGCAGCTGCGCGATCACGAGATCCTTGCCGGTGCGCTCCTCGCTCACGGTGTGCTCGACCTGCAGCCGGCAGTTCATCTCCATGAAGCGCAGCACGCCGGTCGGCCCGAGATGGAACGGGCCGGGCGCAGCCTGGCCCGTGGGGTCGAGCAGCATCTCCATCGTGCCGGCGCCGACGTAGCCGATCGATGCGGCGGCGCGTGCAGCCGCGTCGCACGTCGCCGCGCGCAGGTCCGCGCTCACCGCCGGCGATGGGCTCTCCTCGAGCAGCTTCTGGTGATTGCGCTGCACGGTGCAATCGCGTTCGCCGAGGTGCACGGCGTGGCCGTAGCGATCGGCGAACACTTGAATCTCGACGTGGCGGCCGCCTTCGATCAGCTTCTCGACGAACACGCGATCGCCGCCGAACGCCGCGCGCGCTTCGGCTTGCGCCTCGCCGTAGGCGGTGTCGACCTCGGCGTCGCTGCGCGCGATGCGCATGCCGCGTCCACCGCCGCCGTTCTCGGCTTTGAACAGCACGGGATAGCCGATCTCGCCGGCGACCTTGCGCGCGTCGTCGGCACCGGCGAGCACGCCGAGGCTGCCCGGAATCGTCTGCAACCCGGCGGCGCGCATCGCCGCCTTCGCGCGCGTCTTGCTGCCCATCATCGCGGTGACGTGCGCGGGTGGCCCGACGAACGTGACGCCGTGTTGCTCGCACAGCGTCGCGAGCAACGGGTTCTCGGAGAGAAACCCCCAACCCGGATGCAGCGCCGAGCAGCGGGTTTGAACCGCCGCTTGCACGACGCGCTCGACGTCGAGGTAGCTCTGCGCCGCGCGGCCGGGGCCGAGCACGATCGTCTCGCGATCTTTCGTGTAGGGCGCGTCGCGATCGGCTTCGCTGACCGCGAACACCGGCACGATCTCGAGGGCGTCGCACGCGCGCGCGACGCGGGCGGCGACGTCGCCGCGATTCGCGATCAACAGGCGATGAAACATCAGCCCAACTTGATCATGCACGACTCGACGTTCGAAACCTCGAACTTGCCGGCCGCTTCCATGTCGACCGACTTCACCGCGCCATCCTCGATCACGAACACGCCGCGGTTGCAGCGCATCCCCATCGACGCCTTCGTGAGGTCGAGCTCGATGCCGAGCGCCTTCGAGAACAGCGCGCTGCCATCGGCGAGCATCACGATCTTGCCGAGCGCGTCGTGCTGCTCCGCCCACGCCTTCATCACCCACGCGTCGTTGACCGACAGGCACGCGACCATGTCGATGCCCTTGGCCTTGAGCGCCGGCAGCTCTTTGACGTAGCCGGGCAGGTGCTTCTGCGAGCACGTCGGCGTGAACGCGCCGGGCAGCGAGAACATCACGACCTTCTTGCCGGCAAACAGCACGGCCGGATCGACATCCGCGCCGCCTTCGGGCGTGGCTTGCTTGATGGTGACCGATGGAATTTTCTGGCCGACGGAAATCATGGGGCTGGGTTACCACACATCGATGCGGCCATGTGACACGCGCGGACAAGCTCCGGACCGCCGCCGCGCAGCGCCGCCGCGGCGACGACGAACCCGATCTCGTTGCAGTGGCCGAGCGGACCGATGCGGTCGAGGTTCGTCGCGCAGCTTGCATCGAGCGCGCGGACGCGTGCCATCACGAGCGCATCGAGCCCGAGCAACGCGCGCCACTGCCCATCGTAGACGAACACGGCGTCGAGCTCGCGACCGCCGATCGTCGCGACCATGCTCGGATACTGCACGGGCAGGGCCCAGCGCAATCGCGCCTCGCCGATCGTCAACGCGGGATCGCCCGCGTAGTGACGGCGCACCGCGACCGGATCCAACGATGCGAGCGCGTCTTGGATAGGATGCTCTGCAACTGCATAGCCTGCTATGTATTCGCCGTAGAGCGACTTCCACGGCGACACGATCGTGCGATCCCAGCTGGCTTCGGGAATGCGCCACGTCGAGACCGCGCGCGCACGCGTCGGGCCGTCTTCGCCGGCGATCGTCTTGAGATATTGCGCGAGCTCGTCGGCGCTGCCGGGTTTCGGCGTCGCCGGCGGCGCATTGCACGCGGCGAGCGCCAGCGCGAGCCAGGCCCTCACGCGAGCAGCTTCACCGCGACCGACGCGAGCGTCATGCCGAAGACGGAAGGCACGAACGCGCTCGAGCCTTCGACGCGGTGCTTGTGCTCGCAGTCGTTCTTGCCGTTCTCGCCGCCCGGGCAGACACAGCGAAACGCACCGTTGTCGTAGTCCAGCGACCGCGGCTCGATCGGCGGCTCTTCCGAGTACACCGCGTGCACGCCGACCGGCTTCGTGAAGTCGATGCCGTATTTCTTGCGCAAGTTGTGGCGCAGCGCGCGCGCGAACGGATCGACCTTGGTGCGGCTGAGATCGGCGACGCGAACCTTCGTCGGATCCATGCGCGCCGCCGCGCCCATCGCCGAGACGAGCCGCAGCTTGTCGCGCATGCACGTCGCGATCAGGTGCATCTTGGCCGCGATGTTGTCGATCGCATCGATCGCGACATCGGGCTCCGGCACGAGCAGCTTCGCCGAAGTCTCGGGCCCGTAGAACTCGGCGCGCGCTTCGATCGTCGCGTCGGGATTCACGAGGCGCAGGCGCTCGGCCATCACTTCGACCTTCGGCTTGCCGAGCGTGCCCTTCATCGCGTGGAGCTGGCGGTTGACGTTCGTCACGCAGATGCGATCGAAGTCGACGAGGATCACGCGGCCGACGCCGGTGCGCACGAGCGCCTCGGCGGCGAACGAGCCGACGCCGCCGACTCCAAACACGGTGACGGTCGAATTCGCCAGCCGCGCGATACCGGCGTCGCCCAGCAGGCGTGCGGCGCGGTCGAATCGGCGGTGCAACGGCATCGCCGCCACTATACCCACGAACCGAATATTCGCTTTGCGTTTGCGTCGCACAGCGAAGCCGCGTCGTCACCGCGGGCGGCGGCGAGCCCGGCGATCACGTCGGCGATGAACGCCGGCTCGCTACGGCCGCCGCGATGGCCAGCCGGCGCCTGATCCGGCGCGTCGGTTTCAGCGAGCAAGAGCTCGGCGGGGACCGCGCGTGCCGCTTCGATCGGCTTGCGCGCGTTCGGATACGTGATCGGCCCGGCGAACGAGAACGCGAAGCCCAAGCTCGCGTAGGTCGCGATCAGCTCGGCGCCGCCGGAGTAGCTGTGCAACACGCCGCCGATTTCGCGCGCGCGCTCGTCGCGCAAGATCCGCGGCGCGGCATCGTGTGCGCGCAAGACATGAACGACGAGCGGCAGCTTCGCGATGCGCGCGGCGCGGATCTGCGCGCGAAACAGCTGCTCCTGGAGCTCGCGGTCGCCGGTCGCGCCATCGAGGCCGCACTCGCCGATCGCGCACGCGCCGGCGGCGATCGCGTCGGCGGCGAGCTGGTCGGCGTCGAGCGCGCGCTCGTCGCTGTTCAGCTCCGGCACGATCTGCGGATGAATTCCGAGCGCGATGCGAATCAGCGGATGTTCGATCGCGTGCGGCCGATAGCGGATCGCCGGCACGACGATGCCGGTCACGCCGGCGGCGACGGCGCGCGCGAGCACGTCGGCTCGATCGCGATCGAACGCGGCAACGTCGAGGTGGCAGTGCGTGTCGATCATTCCTGCTCGCCGGCGCGTGTAGGATGGATGGGTGTCGTTCTGGCGGCAACTGGAGAGATGGTTTCAGACCAGCGATCGCAGGATCGCGATCTGGCTGCGCGCCGCCCGCGCGGCGTTGCTGGGCGAGATGCCGATCTTGGCGGCCGGCACCGCGCTCTACGCGATCATCGCGACGGTGCCCGCGCTCGCCGCGGCCGTTTCGGTGTTCGGCATCGTCGCCAACGCCGCCGATATCCAGAGCCACCTGCAGGGACTCGCGACGGTGATGCCCGAGCAAGTCGTCGGGTTTCTCGGCGCGCAATTGGAGCGCCAGGCGCAGCGCACGAGCGGCGAGCTCAGCTTCCAGCTGGTCATCGGGCTCGTCGCCGCGACGATCTCGGCGCGCAGCTCGGCGCGCGCGCTGATCGACTCGCTCAACCGCGCGTATCGGATCAAAGAGGCGCGCGGCAAGCTCGTGAAGTTCGCGTTCACGATCTTGATGGCGCTCGTGACGATCGTCGGGTTGATGGTGATGTTCGCGATCATCGTCGCGCTGCCGGCGGTGATCGCCGCGGCGGGCCTGAAGGGCTACGGCCTCGTGCGGCTCCTGCGCTGGCCGTTGATGCTCGGGCTCGTGCTCGCGTCGCTGGGCCTGATGTATCGGTTCGCGCCGTCGCCGCGGCCCGTCGTCAAGCGCCACATCTGGCCCGGCGCCGGCATCGCGACG
Source organism: Kofleriaceae bacterium (assembly GCA_036271395.1). GTDB lineage: Bacteria > Myxococcota_A > Polyangia > Haliangiales > Haliangiaceae > JABFXX01. The sequence goes on along the minus strand of DATBAS010000102.1, from coordinate 88,360 downwards.
GTGCTGCTCGTCGTCGTGTCGTGGGTGCTGTCGCTGTGGGTCGATCACGTCGCGACGTACGAAGTGTTCTACGGCGCGTTCGGCAGCGTGATCATCTTGATCCTGTGGTTCTACCTGTCGACGATCGCGCTGATCGTCGGCGGTTTCATCAACGCGGAGCTCGAGCGCGGCGCGGGAGCGCCCGAGCCGGATCGGCACATGTACTGATGGACGTCGCGAAGCTGCGGTTGGCGGCGCAACAGCTCGCGCCGAACGCCGCGACCGCGACGCCGGTCGCGATCGTGCGGCACATGTTCGCGATGCAGGGCCAAGATCTGCCCGGCGCGAAGTGGGCAATCGGCGTGCGCGCGCCCGCGACCACGCTCGCCGATGTCGATGCCGCGCTGCACGCGCGCGAGATCGTGCGGTCGTGGCCGCTGCGTGGCACGCTGCATCTCGTCGCCGCCGAGGATCTCAAGTGGCTGCTCGCGCTGCACGCCGACAAGACGGTCGGCGCCGCCGGCAAGCGCCGGCTCGAGCTCGGGCTCGACGACAAGGCGCTGCGCAAGATCCGCGACGTCGCCGAGCGCGTGCTCGCCGGCAAGCGGCTGTCGCGCGACGCGCTGATCGACGCGTGGAACCGCGCGAAGCTCGACGCCGAGCCGCATCGCGCGTACCACGCGATCTGGCACCTCGCGCATCACGCGGTGATCTGCCAAGGCCCCGACGAAGAGTTCGTGCTCGTCGACGAGTGGATCGCGAAGCACAACACGTACGACCGCGACGAGGCGCTCGGGGAGCTCGTGCGCCGCTACTTCATCGGTCACGGCCCGGCGACGCTCGCCGACCTGGCGCGCTGGATCAAGCTGCCGCAGCGCGAGCTCAAGCTCGGACTCGAGCTCGCGAAACGATCGCTCGCCGAACGCGACGGCATGTACATGGCGCCCGAGCTCGCGGCCGCGAAGTCGCCGCCGTGCTTGCTGCTGCCCGGCTTCGACGAGCTCGTGCTCGGCTACGAAGATCGCACCGCGACGCTCGACAAGGCGCGCGAGTCGAACATCGTGCCCGGCGGCAACGGCGTGTTCAAAGCGACGATCGTCGCCGGCGGTCGCGTGGTCGGCACGTGGAAGCGCAGCGTGAAGGCCAAGGAGATCGTCGTCGAGCCGTTGCTGTGGGGAGCGGCCCCGAACGGGCTCGGGACTGCGGCGAGCGCGTACGGCCGATTCTTGGGCAAGCCCGCACGCGTCGCCGAGCCGAAAAAATAACCGGCCGAGGGACCATTCCCTCGGCCGGCAGCCATCGACGAACGGAATCGAAATTACATGCGCTTGCCGGTGAACGTCGCGGTCGCGAGCGGCGCCGAGGCGGCGCCCGAGTACGTCAACGTGCCGCTCCACGCGCCGGTGTTGAGCTGATCGATCGAGCCGTCGCCGTTGGTGTCGACGCCCTTCGCGGTGCCGTTCGCGAGGTCGAACTGGAGCGCGGTCGAGCTGATGCCGTCGAGCTGCGAGTAGATGAGATTGGCGCCGGCTTTGAGCCCGTCCTGGCACGCGGTCACGAACACGCCGGAGCCGAGGTCGATGCCGGTGTACTGGTCGACGGCCTGCTCGACGTACGTGCCGACCGAGTTGCAGTCGATCTCGTCCGCGAAGAACGAGCCGAGGTCGGTCGCGTTGGGATCGATGAGCGGGATGACCGCGGCGTCGAGCGCGATGCGGAGGATCTTGCCGTACGCGAGCGGCAGCTGGTGCTCACCGATCGTGATCTTCGCGGTCTGGTCCATCTGCAGCGGCACGTTGTTCACGACGACGTTGCTGATGCTGTAGTCGCTGAACGCGAAGTCCTCTTGCACGGTGCCGATGGTGAAGTGCACGCCGGTCGCGGTGTCGACCGCGGTGTAGCCCGACGCGCCCTTCGTCACGACGTACGTCTCGTTGACGCCGAACTTCCTCGCGATGTCGCCGAAGTCGGTGCCGACGTTCTTGATGTCGGTGACGAACGTCGGCGCCCAGTTGAGCAGCTGATCGTTGAGGTAGCCCGAGACGAACGGCAGCGCGTCGTTCGCGATGGTCTGGATCGTGCCCGACGGCAGCTGGTTGATCAGCAGCTGGAGGACCCATTGGGTCGGGTCGTTCGGGTCGTCCGTCGCGGCGATGAAGTCATTGACGATCGTGCCGACCGTGCCCGGCATGTTCGTCGCGACGTCGTACGTGCTGGTCAGCGCGTACGTGCCGCTCGCATCGAGCTGCGGCGACGTGCCGCCACCACCACCGCCGTCGCTGCCGCCGGTGTCGCCGCCGCCGCCGTTGTCGCTGCCGCCGTTATCGCCGCCATCGTCGCCGGCCGGCGTGGACGGCGACGACGCGCAACCGGTGACCAGGCTGCCTAGGGCGAGAAACGAAGCGAAACCGAGGTGCTTGGCGATGGTCTTCATTGGATGCAGACCCCTTGTGCAGCGCATGTGCCACGAAGCGCACGACGCTTGATCCGTCACTTGCGACCGGGACGGCAACTCGGCCAGTCAGGTCAAGCGTGGTTCGTGGAGTCTGATGGCCTGAGCGCCGCCAGCTGCGCGCCGGTGTCGACGTCGAGCAGCACGGCCGGATCGTCGATCGCGACCGCGCGAACGCGATCGGCGTGGCGCTCGATCAGCGAGCGGGCACCGACATCGCCGCGCAGCGCGAGCACGTCCGCGAACACGGCGCGGTGCAGCAACACCGGGTTGCCGCGCTTGCGCTCGTGCGTGGGCACGACGATGTGAACGCCATCCGCGGCGGCCGCGACGATCGCGTCGAGGTGCACCGCGCGCACGCGCGGCATGTCGCCGAGGCAGATCAACGCGCCGTCGATTTCGGAATCCAGGTTCGCGATGCCGGCGGCGAGCGACGTCGCCATGCCGGCCGCGAAGTCGGCGTTGTGGACGAAGCGGACATCGAGCCCGTTCAGCGCGGCGCGTACGGCATCGGCGTCGTTGCCGGTCACGACGACGACCGGGCGCGCGGCCGAGCCGAGCGCGGCTTCGACCGCGTGGCGAACCAGCGGCCGGCCGTCCAGCAGCGCGAGCAATTTGTTGTCGCCCATGCGCGTCGATCGGCCGGCGGCGAGCACGATCGCCGCGAACTTCGAGGCGCGCGGCGCCGGCCGGTCGGCGATGTCGTCGAGCAAGCCGCCGACGCCCATGTGCGCGAGCTCGGCGCGGCCGACCGGCACGCCGGCGGCGATGCGCTCGAGCACGAAGTCGAAGCCCGAGCGCTTCGGCGAGCGCGCGCAGCCGGGCACGCCGATGATCGACGTGGCGTCGGCGTGGCCGAGCACGAGCAGGTTGCCGGGATCCACCGGCATGCCGATTCGCTCGATCTCGCCACCGACCGCGCGGATCGCCGCCGGGATCACGTCGCCGTCGTCCATCACGGCCGACGCGCCGAGCATCAACACGAGGTCGAGACCGAGCTCGTGATCGAGCAGCTCGCGCAACGCGGCGGCGACCGCCGCGGCCTCGTGTTCGGTCACGCGCTCCGCGACGAGCGCGCCGCCCACGCTCGCGACCCGCGCGCGCTGGACCTCGGCGACGCGCGCGAGGTCATGTGCGCCGCGCGTCATCAGCAGAGCGGCGCGAATTCCGCGCCACGGCCGGATCGCGATCGCGCCGCGACCTGCCGCTGCCGCCGCGGCGACGACCGCGCGACCGGTCGCGAACGGGATGATCTTGATCGTGGCGAGCATGTCGCCGCGGCGAACCGGCGCGAGTGGTGCGAGCGTCGCGCACGTGATCGCATCGTCGTGTGCGTTGACCGCGTGGATCGCGGCTGCGTCGATCGCGACGAGCCCGCCGGCTTCCGCGAACAAGTTGGCGCGGCCGGTCGTCGAATCAGCGGCGCGCACGTGCTCGCCGGCGAGCGCGCTCGCGACGGCCGCGGCGGCCGCATCTTCGTCGAGCTCGCCGGGCTCGAGTCGCGCGGCGACGACGTCTGCGATCCCGGCGGCGAGCAGCTCTGCGACGTCATCGGCGTCGAGGATGCGGCCCTTCTTGAGCGCGCGATCGCCGGCGTGCAACGCGTGCGCGAGCGTCGCGCCGGCCGCCTCGGCGGTGGGTACGCGGCCGAAGATCACGCGCGCTTCCTTAGATCGCGCACGATCTCGCCCAAGATCGAGATCGCGATCTCCGCTGGCGAACGCGCGCCGATCGGCAAGCCAACCGGGCCGTGCAAGCGCGCGACATCGCCGACGGCCGCCAGCCGCTCGAGCCGCGCCGCGTGCGTCCGCGTGGAGCCGAGGCAGCCGATGTAAAACGCCGGCGATGCGAGCGCGGCGATCAGTGCCGGATCATCGAGCTTCGGATCGTGCGTGAGCGTGACGATCGCCGTGCGCGCGTCGGGCGCGAGCTCGCGGACGGCGACATCGGGCCACGCACTCACGATCGATTCGTCCGGGAACCGGACCGCGCTCGCCCATGCTCGACGCGGCTCGACGATCGTCACCGCGAAACCTGCGAGCCGCGCCATCGCCGCGAGCGGCGACGCGACGTGCACGGCGCCGACGATGATCAGCCTCAGCGGCAACGCGATCGGCTCGATCAAGGCGCCGTCGATCACTTCGGCGCGGTCGTTCGCGAATGCGCGTCGCGCGCGCGGGTCCGCTGCCGCGATCAGGTCCTGCGCGCCGCCGTACAAGCTCGTCGCGAGCGCGATCGGTCGCGGCGCATGCGCGGCTTCGAGCAACGCGGGTGTGATGCGACCGACGTACACCGCGATCGTGCCGCCGCACGCGAGCCCGACCGACCACGCGGTCTCGTCGGCGACGCCGAATTCGAGCACGCGCGGCTCGCCGCGGCCGGCGATCAGATCCACCGCGGCATCGACGACCGCCGCTTCGATGCAGCCGCCCGAAACCGAGCCGACGAATTCGCCGCGATCGTCGACGGCGAGCTTGCTGCCGGGCGGCCTCGGCGAGCTTCCCCACGTCGTGACCACCGTCGCGATCGCGACGCCGTGGCCGCCGGCGTGCCACGCAGCCGCTTGAGCGAGCACGTCGTCGAGATCGTGGCGCACGCCCTTCAAGTCTAGCCGACGTGCGCGACCTCGCAGCATGCCGCGCCGATTTCCCGGCGCTAGATCAGAACGCGAACGGCCACCCGCTCGCGTCTCGACACCGCGCCGACCGCGCTCGTGCCGCACAGCGTGATCGACGCGCTCGTCCGTGCGTATACGCACGATGCGAGCAGCGCGCGCCGATCTCGCGGCGCTGTTCGGCGTGCTCACCAACGGCACCATCGTCACCGATGGTCACTGCGATCTCGACATCGCCGAGCTTCGCGCGTTTGCCGGCGTGCACGACGTGCGTTCGCGACGCGGCTGCGCGGCGTTAGCTGCGCGAGCGATCGGGCGCGCGGTGCGTTAGCGCCTTCCAAGCGGCGAGCGAATCCATGTAATCGCGCCAGCGCACGATCTGCCTTGCATCGATCGTGATGATCGAGGCGAATCGATTGTCGTAGGCGCCGCCGGTCGCGACGATCGTGCCGTGCACGTCGTACTCGAGCGTCACGACGTGCTCCGCGCGATGCACGACGAGCTCGTCGGCGGAGTGCAGCACGATGTTGTCGCCGTAGCCCGAGAACGCTTCGATCAGCGCCGCGCGACCGCGCACGACGCGCGCGAAGCCCGGAAACTCGTAGCGGAACTCGAACACGGCGGCGTCGGCGATCGTGTCGTAAAAGTGCTCGCCGGTGACGAGCCCGTCGAGGCCGCGCAGGATGATCTCGAAGAACGGATCGAGGGCGTGGTGCGCCTCGTAGCTCACGCTAGTCCCAGCCGCACTGCTGGTTGGCGTTCTGCTGTTCGAGCCACTTCTGCAGCGGCGCGAAGTACTCGAGGATCGCGCTCGCGTCCATCTCGCGCTGGCCGGTCAGCTCGTACAGCGCGTCCTGCCACGGCTTGCTCGCGCCGAGCCGGAGCATCTTGGCGTACGCCGAGCCCGCATCCTTGTTGTCGTAGATCGAGCACTCGTTGAGCGGGCCGGTGAAGCCGGCCCGCTTGCACAGCGCGCGGTGAAACTGAAACTGCAGGATGTCCGCCAGGAAGTAGCGCATGTACGGCGTGTTCGATGCGACGTGGAACTTCGCGCCGGGATCGAAGTCATTCGCGCTGCGATCGACCGGCGGCGCCACGCCCTGGTACTGCTTCTTCAAGTCCCACCAGTGTTGGTTGTACTGATCCGGCTTGACCGCGCCGGAGAACACGTCCCAGCGCCACTTGTCGACCATCAAGCCGAACGGCAGGAACGCGATCTTCTCGAGCGCGACGCGCATCTGCTGGTTGATCGTCGCCTTGTCGTTCTTGACGACTTTCGCGAGCAGGCCCTTGGTCTTCAAGTAGGCCGGCGTCATCGACAGCTGGATCGTGTCGCCGATCGCTTCGTGGAAACCGTCGTTCGCGCCGGCCTGATAGATCACCGGCAGCGTGTAGTAGTGCTGGAAGTAGAAGTCGTGGCCGAGCTCGTGATGGATCGTCCACAGATCTTCTTGGTTCGTGTTGATGCACATCTTGATGCGCAGATCGTCGGAGTACGTCACGTCCCACGCGCTCGCGTGGCACACGACGTCCTTGCCCTTCGGCTTGGTGAATTGCGAGCGCTCCCAGAACGTCTCGGGCAGCGGATCGAAGCCGAGCGACGTGTAGAACGCCTCGCCCATCTTCACCATCTTGATCGGGTCATAGCTCTTCTTGAGCACGGGCGTGACGTCGATCGGCGCGACGCCTTTGAACGGCTCGAGCTCGGGATAGAGGTAGTCCCACGTCTGCGCCCACATGTTGCCGAGCAGGTGCGACGGGATCGGGCCTGATTTCGGCGCGACCTTGTCGCCGTATTTCTGGTTGAGCACGCGGCGCGTGTAGCAATGCAGCTGTTGGTAGAGCGGCTTGACCTGGTTCCACAGCCGATCGACGTCGGCGCCGAACTGCTCCTCCGGCATGTCGTAGTTCGCCTTCCACAGCTGTGCGACGTCGGTGAAGCCGATCGCCTTTGCGCCGATGTTCGACAGCTCGACAAACCGCACGAACTTGTCCTTGAGCGCGTGGCCGACGCCGTCGTGCCACGTCTGCCACGCCTTCTCGAGCGTCGCAGGGTCGCGCGACGTCTGCAGCGTCTCCGAGAACGGATCGACGTTCTTGCAGGTCTCCTTGCCGCCGTCGCTCGGGGTCGTGCAGACGCCCTTGCCGTAGATCGACGTCATCTCTTCGCCGATCTGCGCGAGCTCGGTCGCCTGCTTCGCGTCGTCGGGCGACGGGTTCGCTTGAAACTTCAGCAGCATCAGCTGCCGCCGCGTGTCGGGATCGAGCTTGGCCACGATCGGCTCGAACCGGCGTGCGTCCTTGACCATCTTGGTGATCCCGACGCTCATCGCCTCGTTCGCCTTCGCCGCGGCCGCCTCGTGATCCTTCGTGATGTCGGTCTCGTTGGCCCACTCGGCGACCGAGGCGTCGACGAGCAGCTGGCGCAGCTTCGGATCGAGGTCTTTGACGAACTGCTGCGCATCGGCGATCAACGCGGCATCGTGATCTTGCTCGGCTTGCTCGAACATCGCCGAGCCCTGTTCCATGATCGCGATCGCGCTGGAACCGCTGCCGGCGCCCTTGTCGTGCTTGGGATCGCGCTGGTGGTTGCACGACACGATCGCGACGACGAGCGCGGCCGCCGCCGCGACTGCGAACAAGCTCTTCATGGCTCCATCCCGGGCACGGGCGTGCCGTCTTCGCTGGCTTTCGGCGCTGATTTCTTCTCGCCGGGCACTTCGATGCCGTGGTCGTCGAGGATTTTCTTGGCGCCGAGCTGCTGAGTCTTGTCGAGGATCGTCCACGCCTTGTTCAGCGCGATGCGATCGTTCTGATCGCGTATCGCGTGCAGCTTGCCGGCGTCGGCGTTGGTCTTCACGTTCTGACCGGGCGCCATGTTGTAGCGCTCCTTCTTGACGTGAGCCTTTTGCTCCTGCGGCGTTTGCTGTTCTTCTTCCTCGGGTTTCTCGATCTGGCGGAGCTGGACGTCGATGTCGGCGTCTTGCGCGGCCAGGCTCGAATCGAGGTCCTTGAGCTGGGTCAGCTGGTTGTCGTCGAGCTTGAGGTCGCTCGAGTTGTCGATCAGGTAGCCGATCGGTGTTCCGGAGGCCGGCGGCAACGGCGGCATATCGGCCGGGTTGGCCGGCGGGGGCGGATTGCTGCCTCCGCAGGCAGCGAGGGCCAAGGCGAGCACGAGCACGAACCGCATGGCTCGTTTCCGTAGCACGAAAATTCGCGTATCGTGGGCGGAAGTATGCGCGCTTTGCTCCTTCTGCTCGGTCTCGCGGCCTGCCAGCAGTACGAGAGCCTCAAGGCGAAATACATCACATCCGAGCCGGACTGGCAGCACATGCCGGCGTCGGGCCCGCCGGTCGACCACATGGCCGATCCGTGCAGCACGTCGCTCCACGACGACGATTACTACGGCTTCAGCGTAGGGAGACCCCAAGGGTGGCGCGTCGACTACTCGACCGGCACGATCGTCGTGTCACGCGACGAGTCGGATCTGGTCGCCGCGCTGGTTTACCCGGCGCGCATGCGCCACGGCGACCTGCCGCCCGAGCAACTGTTGCAAAACTTCTCGAACACGCTCGCGCGCAGCGTGCGCAACGCGGGCGGGGCGTATCAGCTCGCCGACAAGGTCACCGACGGCCACGTCGCGACCGCGCTCGCGACCGCGACGCTCGGCGGCGTGAAGCTGCGCGGTCAGATGCAGGTGATGACCGCACCGGGCTTCGCGACGCTGAAGTTCTACTGGGCGCCCGAAACCGAGCTCACCGCCGACGAGCCGACGCTGCGCCAGATCGTATCCTGCTTCGCGCGCAAGACCGTGATCACGCGCCGCGAGCCGGTCGCGCCGCCGGGCGGACCGCAGACGCGCTACGGCGTGACCGCGCCGTCGGCCGCGCAGGCCAAACCCGAGCACGCCCTCGCGATGGAGCTCTATCGCGGCCGCTTCATGGTGGTTCAGCGCCCGGCCGGCTGGCAGGTCACCGCCGAGACCGATCACGGCATCGACATGATCATGCAGAACCGCAACGCCGCGTTCGACTTCACGTACGTGATCCAGCCGCACGGCACGGCCGATGTCTACGCGCGTCGCGAGATGCAGAAATATCAGGGCGCGCAGATCATCAGCGCGGGCTTGCAGCCGGCGCCGGCCGGCTGGCAGGTCGCCACCGTCGAGTTCACCGCGAACGCCGGCTATCCGACGCACGGCTACGTACGCGTCGCGGTCGGCAACGGCGTCGCGACCGAAACCACCTGGCTCATCGCCGCCGAGAAGTGGGACGCGCTCGAGCCGACGCTCGTCGCGATGGCTGGCAGCGTGCAGATCCAGCCCGCGGCGCTCGCGCAAGTCCGAGCCGAAGTGCGCCAGCAGCTCGCGAGCTATCCGCCGATCAAACCGACGAGCCAGCCCGATCGCACCGGCATCTGGTCGGGTTGGTCGAAGATGGAAGATCGCCAGAGCCAGGGCTACGAGGACACGACGCTGCAGCAGGACCACGCGAAATCGCCGTCGTCGGGCGAGACGTACACGGTGCCGTGGAACGCATGGAGCGCGACGGGCCCCGACGGTGCGGGCTACTACCGGCAAGTGCCTGGCGGCGGTGTCGAGCGGCTCGACGTCGACGGGCAATAGCTATTCGGATAGGCAGCACGATCGGCACGTGATCGCCGCGACGATCTGCGCGTCGTGACGATCGTCGAGCGAAAGCGGAATTCGAATCGGCGGGGTGTCGCTGAGGATCGACACTTCCGCGATCGGCAGCGGCGGCGCGAGCTCGACGCGGCCGCTACCGTCGGCGTGCGCGACGGTAGCGCTGCCCGCAACCAAGATGGCGCCGGCGTATGGCTTGTCGTCGAGGCTGAGCTCGAGCTCGACGTGACCGTGCCCGGCGACGTAGTGAATGCTCGGTTCGCCGGCCACCCGACACCTGAACTGGCAGCTGCGCTCGCTCACGGTCGTGCACGAGCCCGCCGCGGGAACCTCGACGGTCGTGCAGAGATAGCTCTTCGGCGCACCGATGGTCGCTTCCGCGTCACGGTGGCTGAGCACGAGGCGAAGCGGATCGTGCGACGTCACGTCGATCGACGTGCCGCTGGAAGACGGGTGATTTTCGCATCCGCCGCTCTCGTACTTCGGAACGCTGCACACGACCTCGTTGCCGCGAACGATCTCGATCGACTCGCGGTCGAGATCGCACCACTCGGTTATCTCGTGTTGATAGACCGTGCGTTGCAGCAGCCCGTCGGTGAACGGCTCGAGCGCGGTCTTCCGCGTCGTGATGCTCCGCTGCGCTGATCCGACAGGCTTCGGCGGCGGCGCTGCACACGCCACCACGATCACCGCGACCACGCCGGCTCGCATCGAGCGAGCGTACTCGATCAGTTGGTCGTGACTTGCGTGAATACGTACGCGCTGCGCGCCGGCATCTGGATCGGCGTCGACATCGTCTGGCCGCTGATCAGCTCGGTGTACGTGCCGGCCGGCAAGCCGACCGCGGGGTTCGTCGCGTCGCCGCGGTTGAGCGCGACGAAGATCTGGTCGTTCGGCATCGTCATCGAGTAGACGTACGTATCGGTGGTCGTGCCGAGCGTCGCGCGCGTGCCGTGACGCGTCGCCGGATGCGTCGCGCGAATGTGCGTGAGCGCTTTGATCTGGCCGCGCAGCCAGGTCTGGTTGTCGGTGTACTGGTCCCACTGCATGAAGTGGCGATTGTCGGGATCGCCGGCGCCGTTCATGCCGTATTCGTCGCCGTAATAGAGCATCGGCAGGCCGACCGTCGTGAACGTCAGCGCGTACGCGACCGACAGGCGCTGGAACGGGTTCGGCGTCGTCGGCAACAGCGGCTGGTTGGTCCAGTTGTTTTCCTTGCCACCGTCCCACGGGTCGTACATCGGCGTGTCGAGCGCGTGCTCGATCGCGCGCGGCACGTCGTGATTGCCGAGGAACGTCGACATCACCGCGGTCGCCCCGTAGTAGCCGTCGTTGGAATCCAAGAAGCCGACGAGGTCGCTCATCTGGCCATCGCGGTGGAGCAGCGTCGACAGGACTTGAGCGCGCAGCGGGAAGTCGAACTGGCCGTCGAGCTGCGTCTGTGGATCGACGTACGACTTGATCAGATCGCGATCGCCGTCGAACGTTTCGCCGACCATGTAGAACGGCTGGTTCCACGCGAGCTCGCCGGTCGCGCGCGCACGCGTGTCGGTGAACCACACGTCCTCGACTTGCTTGACCGCGTCGAGCCGGAAGCCATCGATGCCGAGCGTCTTGGCCCACGTGATCGCGTTGTTGACCGACCATCGGCGCGCGTCGGCGTCGAGCATGTTGAACGTCGGCAGGAACGTGTCGAACCAGCACACGGTGTTGAAATCGGGACAGCCTTGGCCGCACACGCAGTTGCCGCCGGTACCGTTGTCGTCGGGCCAGAACCAGTCGTTGTTCTGCTGGTAGAGCGGCGCGTCGGTCGTGACGTGGTTCATCACGTAGTCGAGCAGGATCTGGATGCCATGCGCGTGCGCGCTGTCGATCATCGCCTGCAGATCGGCCTGCGTGCCGTAGTGCGCGTCGATGACGGTCTCGTCCTTCGGCCAGTAGCCGTGATAGCCCGAGTACATGTGACCGTCGCCGCCTGGCTCGGCGAGCCAGGTGTTCTCGAGCGGTGAGGTGATCCAGATCGTGTTGATGCCGAGGTCGTCGAAGTAGCCGGCTTCGATCTTGTTCTCGATGCCCTTGAAGTCGCCGCCCTGATATTGGCCGGGATAGTCGGCGCCGGGCACTTGCTGATCGTTCGTCGTATCGCCGTCGGAGAACCGATCGATCACGATGAAGTACATCATCGCGTCGTGCCAATCCATCGGCGCGCGCGCCGCGCACTTGCTGCAATCGGCTTTGATGACCGAGTTGAACGCGCCGTAGCCATCGGGCGACTGCCGCATGTTCGCCGGATCGGCGATCCAGTTGCCGTCGACGTTGAACTTGTAGAGCACGATCTGCTGGTCGGTCACGGGCACGCTGACCGAGAAGCCGCCGGGGATCGCCGTCATCGGCATCCCGGTCGTCCAGCCGTCGGCCGAGAAGTCGCCTTGCAGCACGACGTTCGTGCCCGAGCCCATGAACGTGAACGTCTGCGTGCACGTCGGCACCGGCGGGCAATCCGACCCGCTTCCGGACCCGCTGCCGGAGCCGCTGCCGTCGTCATCGCCGGTCGTGCCCGGGTTCTGCACGGCCGGGCATGCGGCGAGAGTCAGGCACGCAACGGCGACGGCGAGGCGCATGGTGGCTGAGCCGTCATCAAGGCTCGTGCCAGTAAACGCGTCGGCAGCTCGGCCACTTATGGACATCGTTCGGCGGCGTCGTTGCGATCGGCAACGCACGGCCGATGACTTGCCCACCGATCCCGGATCCTGTATCGACGTGATCATGATCCGCGGGGTGCTTCGTTCTGTGATCGTCGTGGCGTTGATGACCGGACCGGCTCTGGCCGAGATTCCGTCGAAGAAGCCGGTCGCCGCGCACAAGGCGAAGTCGCACAAAGCGAAGTCGCACAAGGCGCGCTCGGCTCACCATCACAAGTCGCACACGCACGCGGCCAAGACGAAGTAGACGAAGTCGCCATCGCGTTGCGATCGGCAACGGCCGGATCACGCGAGCGAGGCAGATGTTCGACATGATGCCTTGTGGCTCGGGCACGCTTCGTGCTCGGGTGCGCGCGCAATGCGCCGGCTAGCTCTGTTGTTTGTCCTGGTCGCGTCCCCGGCCTGGGCGCAGATGGCGCCTGCCGACGGCAGCGATGGCAGCGCGGCGCCGCTGACCCCGGAGCAGACTCCGGATCGGCCGCCGCAGCCGGCGACGACGCCGACTCAGCTCACGCCGCCGCAACAACAACCCGCGCCGACCGACGCGCAGCAAAAAGCCGACGCGCTCCAGCAGATCCCGCCGCCGCCCGTCGGTAACGCGACGACCGATACATCGGAGCGCGGCTTTCGCTTCGGCTCGTACGGCCGCGTGCTCGCCGATACGGATCTACGCGGCGGCCAGACGCAGCCGTTCTTGGTCGGCAGCGTCGGGCCACGTGTGGTCGAGGACAGCTACGTCGAGCTCGAGTTTTCGTACGGCTTCGAGCGCTTTCGCGCGGGCGAGACCGAGATCGTCGTGCGGCCCGTGTTCACGCTCGCGATCGAAGGCGATCTGTTTCACCAGAACGGCATCTTCGATTCGTCGCCGGCGATCCGGAACCTCTATCTCGAGGCGCGGTTCAGCGATCACTTCACCGGCTGGGTCGGCTCGCGCATGTACCGCGGCGACGATATCTACTTGCTCGACTACTGGCCGCTCGACAACCTCAACACCGTCGGCGCGGGCGTGCAATATCGAACCGAGATCCCGCGCGGCGAGCGCCACGATGCGGTCGAGGTCGCGCTGCACGGCGGCGTGAATCGCCTCGACAACACCTACCAGTACCAGACCGTCGACGTGCCGAATCCCGCGCAGGGCGACACGACGATCGTGCAGCTCAACCGCCAGCGCCTCGTCGGGAGCCTCGGCATCTCGTACATCTTCGACGGCGGCCCCGGCAAGCTCAGCGCGAAAGCCAAGCTCTACGGCGAGCTCCATCACATCGGCCCGGGCACCGAGCAGCTCGCCGACATGAGCGCGTACGAAGCGCTGCCCGCCGACAACGGCTACCTGCTCGGCGCCGAGCTCAGCATCTTCGGCATGCAGCCGGTCGGCAGCAAATTTCGTCGCCACCTGAACCTCTACATGCGCTACGCGAAGGCGCTCGCGGCGTTCGATCTGTTGCAAGCGCCGACGAGCTTCGGCCCGGATCGCAAGACCACGAACGCGAGCGATCTGTCGTTCGGCGTGTCGGGCAACTGGGACGAGAGCTACGGAAACCTCATGCTCGGCGTGCTGTCGCATCGCGTGATCGACGCGACCGGCGACGACTTGGATCCGAACGACGGCTGGCAATACGTCATCGACGCGCGACCGCTCGCGCGATTCGCGCGCGATTGGTACATCGGCGCCGACGTGTCGTATCAAGCGCGCTTCCCCCAAGGGCTCAACCCGATCACGCTGCGCGCCGAAGATCCGGCGATCTTCCAGATCGCGCCGATGGTCGTGTTCTCGCCGATGGGCCCATCGGGCTACGACCGGCCGCAGATCAGGTTCGTGTACAGCGCGGCGAACTTGAACCAAGGCGCGCTCGACGACTACGTGCCCGGCGATGTTCGCAACGTGCGGCCGTGGGAGTACTACCTCGGCGTTCAGGCCGAATGGTGGTTCAACTCGTCGAGCTACAGCCGATAGGTCGCCGACGAAAGGCTCGCATTGTCATTTCACGCATCCGTTGGCTACGCGATGACGAAGGTTTGACGCAGGCCGAGCTCGCGAAGCGAGCGAAGGTCGCGCAACAACAGATCGCTCGGCTCGAGCTAGTCGCGGAAGCGGGCGCCTCGAGCTCGTTCTCGGTCGCCGTGACGTGAACGGGGCGCGCGTCTCTTCGCGGCAACGCCTCGTACGGCGCGGAGATCCGCTAACGACATCACTGACACGTGTTGCAGCCGGGCAGCTGCGACGAGCAGCCGGTGCCGTCGAGCAGGTTGCACAACGTGCCCTGGCAGCTGATGTCGCCTTGGCAGGGACCGTTGGTCGCCGTCGAGCCCGAGCCACACGTCACGTCGCACGCGCACGACTCGCTGCAATCGATCGTGCCGTTGCACGCGTCGTGGCCGGTGCACATGATGTCGCACTCGCCGGGGCCGCAATCGACCTCCTGGCAGGAGCTATGGCCGCTGCACGACACCGTGCACGCCTGCGCTTTCGTGCAATCGATATCGTTGCACGCGTTCAGCGCGCCGCAGTCGATCGTGCACGCGTAGCCGTCGGGGCATTGCAGCGGCCCGTTGTCGTTGCACGCGTCGTTCGTGCAATCGATGTTGCAGGTCTTGCCGGCGACGCTGCACGTCGTGCATTGCGGCGGGCACATCTCGCCGGTCGATGCATCTTGCGGCTTCACGCCACCGCCGTCGGAGCCGCCGGTCGATTGCGGCGCGTCGATCTGGGTGCCCGAGCCGCTGACGACGCAAAATCCGTCGACGCACACGCGACCGCTATCGCATTGCGCGCTCGTCGTGCACGAGAAGGCACCGCTGCGCTTGTCGATCGAACAGCTCAGCGTGAACGTGAAGCAAACGGCGATGGCGACGACGAGCTTCATATCGAGCCTTTCGTTATGGACAGGTGTCGCAGAGCGTAGGATCGAGCGTCGAGGAACAGCTGTTGGCCTGATCGCCGATGCACGCGCCCATCTGGCCGCACGTCGACTGTGCGTCCAGGCATGCCTGGTTGCCGCTGCATGCGATGTCGCACGCGCACGAGTCGCCGCAATCGAGCGTGCCGGTGCACGACTTCGGCCCGATGCACATCACGTCGCACGCGCCGCTGCCGCATTCGATGTTCGAGCACGACTGCTGGCCGCTGCACTCGATGCTGCACGCCTTCGCCATCGTGCAGTCGATTCCCTTGCGGCACGACTGATTCATCCCGCACGCGATCGTGCAGGTGTAACCGACAGGGCACTGCACCACCGCCGAATCGCAGTTCGTCGTCGTGCAGTCGATGTTGCACGTCTGCTCGGCGACGCTGCAGGTCGCGCATTGCGGCGGACATTGTTGTTCGGGCGCGTCGTCGTGGATCACCGAGCCATCCATGCGCGCGATCGGCGCGTCGGGCGAGCCCGCGGATCCGGACAGCACGCAAAAGCCGTCGACGCACTGGCGGCCGGTATCGCACTGCGACGTCGTCGTGCACGAGAACGCGCTCGACCGCTTGTCGATCGAGCACGCCGCGAGCGCCAGGCAGGCGAGACCTAGCGCAGCGATGCGGATCACGGCAGCACTCCGCCGAGCGCGATGCCGGCGCCGTGATCGAACAGCGTGGGCGCGATCATCGCGCTCGTCGATGCGTGCTTCCTGTGATCGCGCCAGAAGAAGTAGCCGCTCACACCCGCCACGACGAGCCCACCGATGAAGAACACGTTGCCGAGCGCGGCGTACGTCTCGCCCTTGCTCTCCAGGTTCTGCAGATTTTGGAAGTCGGTGGTCGTCTTGGTCGGCGCGCTGTTGATATCGCTTTGCGTCGAGCTCGCCTCTCCCCACATGATCAATGACAGCACGACCAGGCCGCCGCCGACTGCGAAACCGATCACGGGGCCGCGCGAGCTGGTTCCCTCGGCGGTGGGTGGCGAAGTCGGCGTCTCGTTGGGAATCGGCGTGGTCGTGGGCTCGGTCGTCGTCCCGCCGGGCTCGCCGAAGGCCGGCGTGACCACCCCGGTCGACGGCGGTGGCGTCGTGGTGGTCGGCGGCGGTGGCGTGGTCACCGGCGGCGGCTCGGGCGCTTTGGCTCCGAACGTGGGACCGATGTCGGATTCGAGCTTGGCTTCGAGCACCTGGCCGGCCGTCACGGTCGACGTGGCGTTCTTGATCCCGGTCGATTTCGGGATGCGATCGACGAGCACGCGCGTATCGCCGCTCGGCATCGCGGTGACGGTGATCGCGACGACCTCGTCGACGCCCATCGTGCCCAAGACCTCGTCGCGGCACTGCGCTTCGCCGCCGCTGCAGCCGACCGCGACCGCGGCGTCGGTAAACGTGACCTCGCCGGTCTCGATGGTCGCGCCGGGCAACGAGCGCGCGAGCTTTTGCACCTCGGCGTCGACCTTGGCCTTGGTCGCCGCGTCGGCGTTGCCGTCGGCTTTGAGCACGAGGACTTTGTGCGTCTCGGCGCTCGCGAGCGAGGCATACAGCGTGGCTGCAAGCGCAGCATAGTTCGCGCATCGCATTAGAACAGCCGCTCCAGTCGGTTGCGGATGTTGTCCGCGTCACCGGCGTTGGGCGCGAGCTGCAGGTATCGATGATACGCCGCCCGCGCCTTGTCCTTGTCGTTGAGCTTTTCGTAGACGAGCCCGAGCCCGCGCCACGTCGGCGCGTAGTTCGGGTCGGTATCGACCGATGCCTTCAGCTGCGTCAATGCAGTCGAGGTGTCGCCGCGCAGGTACGCTTGCAATCCCTGCTTGTACGTCGTTTGCGCGTCGCCTCTCGGCTTCGCCTGCGCCTTGTACGGATCCTGCGGTTTGGGATCGACGTGCGCGACGCGCGGCGGCTCGGCGCGATGCTCTTTCGGCTTGGGCTCGTCGTGCTTCACGACCGGTGGCGGTGGTGGTGGCGGTGGTGGCGCCACGGCGACGACCGCCGCATCGGGCGCCGGTGGCGGCGCAACGGCAACCGCGGCATCGACCGCGACGACCTCGGCAACGGCGGCATCCGGGATCACCGCGGCGGCAATGACGCCGGAGCCGGCCGAGCCGGCGGCCTCGGCGGTCGGCGTGCCGGTCGCGACCACGACGATGTCGGATCCGGTCGCGATGTTGTCGGATCCGACCGCGCTGCCTTCTTGCACGGCCGCGGTCGGCTGCGTCGCCGGCTTCTTCGTCGACGAGCCGCCGCCGAACCCGACGGCGATCACCGTGACGATCGCGGCGAGCCCGACGCCGCCGCCGATCACGTAGAGCAGCGTCTTGCGGCTCGACGGGACGGGGGCATCCTCGTACTCGGGCTCGGCGATCGCCTCGTGCGAGTCGGTGCCCCAACCCCAGCCGCCGAGCACTTCGACCGAGTCGCGGCCTTTGGGCAACGCGACGACCGCCGTCGCCTTCGCCGTGTTATTCGCCGGCGGTGGCGTGAGGTCTTTTCTCGGCGCCGGTGCCGCGATCTGCGTGACGCGATGTGGATCGTCGCCGGTCGGCGGCGACGGCGATGCCGATGGCTTGGGCCGCAGCGGCTCGGGATCGACGTGCTGCTTGGGCGTCGCGAGCAAGATCGGATCGGACTGCGCGGCGCTCGGCGTCACGAGGATCGCGGGCTCGATCGGCTCCGGCGGTTCGGCGTGGGCGAGCGGCGCGAACCCGAGCACGGTCGACGACGACTGCGCCTTTGGCAGCTCCGCGCGCTCGAACGGGACGGTCTTCGCGTTGTCGAGCACGCTCGGCAACACGGCTGGCTTTGGCTCGATCGGCTTGGCGACGAGCGAATCGATCGGCGCGTCGGTCTTGGTGTCGACGATCGGCGGCGGCTCGGTCGGCGATCGCTTGGCCGGCAAGATCGGCGGCAGCGGCGCACCGAGCGATGGCAACGTGTCGTTGAGCTTGGGCGGCTTCGTCGTGGTGATCGGCCTCGGCGCGTCGCTCGGTGCCGGCGCGGGAGCGGGCGCGACGCCGTGTGGTGGCGTGATCAACGTGACTTTCGGCAGGCTCGCCGGCTTGCCGAGCTCGGCCATGTACTCCGCGATCCGCTCGTCGTTGTCGGCGTAGCCGGCCTCTTCGAGGACGGCTTCGATCTCGGCGGCCATGATCTTCGCGCTCTGGTAGCGATCGGTCGAGGTGCGGGCGAGCGCCTTCATGCAGATCGCCCCGAGCTCCGCCGGGATGTTCGCGTTGAATTCCGAAGGCGGCGCGATCGGCTTGGTCTTGACCTCGAGCGCATCGGCGAACAGCGGCTCGTGGGTCAAGGCTTCCCACATCACCACGCCGAGCGAGAACACATCGCTCCTGCGGTCGCCGACGTCGTCGGTGATCTGCTCGGGAGAGCTGTACGTGACCGCGGCCGGCTCGGCGAGCCCGAGCTTTGCCGCTCCACTGGCATCGATCGAGATGCCGGCTGGAGTGATCGGGCCGATCGCCTTGCCCGCGCCCGCCTTGTGCTGAGCTGCGTGCAGCTGCTCGGCAATTTTCCCGATCACGCGCGCGGTGCTCAGCTCGTCGAGCCGCTTGGAGGTGCGGCCCGCATCGATCACCGAGCGCAGGGTCTCGCTGGATGCCACGGCCGCATCGTAACCGAGGGCGAGGCTGCGTGCCTCTGTGTGAACGTTGCACAAACACCGGGGCACGACCTCGCCGTTGCTAAACACAACGTTGTCGTCGGTGGACGATGCATTAAATGGTTGATCCTCCGGGCACGCTCGGGGCACGAATCGTGCTCGCGATGCAGGCTTCGATGCGGATCCAAACGTGCGCCATGTTAGTTGCCCTATGCGCCGCGTGCGGCGGTGCGACCGACGTCGACCAACCGACGAACATGCCGCATCAGGCGAACGCCAACATCGATTGGCGCGACCAGTTCATCTACCAGATCGTGGTCGACCGCTTCGACGACGGCGACGTCAACAACGACCAGAACGTCGAGCCCAACATCCCGGGCCGGTTTCACGGCGGCGACTGGCAGGGTGTGATCGATCACCTCGACTACTTGCAGAACCTCGGCGTCACCGCGCTGTGGATCTCGCCGGTCGTCAAGAACGTCGAGGACAACGCCGGCTTCGACGGCTACCACGGCTACTGGACGCAGGATTTCTTGCGGCCCAACGAGCATTTCGGCGACCTCAGCAAGCTGCGCGAGATGATCGACGACGCGCACTCGCGCGGCATGCTCGTGATTCTCGACGTGGTCACGAACCACATGGGCCAGCTGTTCTATTACGACATCAACGGCAACGGCCAACCCGACGACACGATCAGCGGCGGCGGCTACTCGCACACGTGCTTGCAGATCTGCACGCCGAACCCACAGCTGTGCACGCCCGACGAGCTGACGTACTGCAAAGAAGGCGGCACGCAGCTCGAGCAGATCCTCGAGTGGGATCCCGACTACGACGATCGCGGCGTGCAGGGCTGGACGTCGGATGGCTTCTACGGTCCGTCGCCGATCATCTTCCCGAACGATCCGGTCGACAACGTCACGCCGCCGTCGCGGCCGCCCGACTGGTTCGGCTGGCCCGACGACAAGTCGTGGTTCGACGATCCCACGTGGTTCCACCGCAAGGGCCGCGTCTACGTGTGGTGGCATCAGCAGGACTACACCGAAGACTTCGTGCGCGAGCAGGAGACCACCGGGGACTTCCCGGGTGGCCTCAAAGATCTGAACACTGAAAACCAAGACGTCACCGACGCGCTGATCAAATCGTTCCAGTACTGGATCGACGCGGCCGACTTCGACGGCTTCCGCATCGACACCGTCAAGCACATCGATCGGCCCGAGGTCGACGAGAACATCCGCGGCTTCTGGGGCCAGTTCGACGACGCGATGCGCGCCGAGGCCAAGAAAGTCGGCAAGCAGAACTTCTTCATCTTCGGCGAAGGCTTCGACGGCAACGACCCGCTGCTCGGCGCGTACACGTTCGGCGGCAACGACGCCGCCGGCCACTTCAACCGCTTCGACTCGATGTTCTACTTCTCGCAGTACTACGAAGGCATCAACACGGTGTTCGGCGACACCAGCGGCGTCGCGCCACCGACGAAGAACCTCGAGTGTCTCTACAACTCGCGGATCGGCCGCAACCCGACGGACGCGTGGTGCCAGCAAAACGGCTTCTGGCAGGGTCCCGATTTCGGCGACACGCCCGCCGCGTCGCCCGCCGACGGCGGCGTCGGCCTCGCGCCGCAGCAGCTGCTCGTCAACTTCCTCGACAACCACGATGTCGCGCGCTTCATGTTCGACAAGACCAACCCGCAGGACCTCTACGGCGCGATGATGTACATCTACACGTGGGATGGCGTGCCGTGCATGTACTACGGCACCGAGCAGGGCTTCCACGGCGGCGTCGATCCCGCGAATCGCGAGGACATGTTCGCCGGTAACACCGATTGGGGTTACCCGGCGTGGGACACCACGAACCCGACGTTCAAGATGGCGCAGGGCCTGATCCAGATGCGCAAGGATCACATCGCGCTTCGTCAGGGCACGGTCGCGCCGTTGTGGTCGACGACCGTGGCGGGCACGGCGCGCGACGCCGGCATCTTCGCGTTCGAGCGCGCGGCGCCCACGGAGACCGTCGAGGTCGTGCTCAACTCGAGCGATCAGTCGAGCGAGTCGTGCGCCGATGCCGCCGACGGCGGCGGTTGCATGAAATCGAGCTTCGCACCCGGCACCGTGCTCAAAGACGTGATGCCGAACAGCGATGGCAAGACGTTCACGGTGGCCGGCGACGGCACGGTCGACGTCACGGTCGGACCGCGCTCGGGTCGCGTGCTCGTTTCGATGTGACGTTGCGTTCGGCAGCGTAGCGAATTCGATCGCGTCGCAAGTCCGCGCATGCGTTGGCGCGGCGGGTGGCACGAGAGCTGCGATCCGCGCGCGTATGCTTCGTTACTGGCTACTCGCGTTGCTCGTCGGGTGTTCTGCTACGAGCGTTCCCGAGAGCGAGACGGCGCCGCAGCCGCTCAGCGGCGTCGATGGCAGCGCGGATGCGGCGGATCACGCGTGCAACGTGGTGCTGCGCTCCCTGATCCGCGACAGCGACGGCATCGGCTACGTGACCTCGGACGGCGATTACGTGTGGGCCGGCTCGATCGAGATCTCGAGCGCAGCGCAAGGCGAGGGCCTCGTGCCGAGCGCGCTGTATCAAGTTTCCGGCGATCCCGCGTGGTACGTCGCGGCGGCAACGCCGTCGCAGCTCGCGCCGACGCCGGGCTACGCGCGCTACGACGTCTCGATCGATGCGGGCACGGGCGTCACGTCGATCCAGGTCGTGCCGTATCTCGCGCTCGCGCAAGGCGGCCGCCTGTTCGACCACAATCGCAACGCGGGCGACAGCGACAACTACGTGCTCGATGCGCCCGACTTCGCGATCTGGAGCGCCGAGACGGTGTGCGCGCCGACCGCCACCGCGGATCTCGTGTTCGACGCCGACTTCACGCAAACGCGGACGGGCTTGTTGCAAGCCGGCAGCGACGTCTCGGTCGTCTACGATTCATCGCGGCTCGGCGGCTGCCGGGAAGTGCAGAGCGGCATCGATCAGTGGGCCGTGACCGCGCACGTGGCGTTCTCGCCCGGCAACGAACAGCAAGATGCGATCGTGACCGACGCGCCCGCGACGATGGCCGTGCCGAGCGACGCGCAGAGCGTCGCGGTGTGGTTCGAAGCCACGAACGTCGATGGCTGTCATCAATGGGATTCGAACTACGCCGCGAACTACGTCTTTCAGATGATGCGGGCGCCGCAGTGGATCGGCGGCGCGGAGAACCTGTTCACGCGCGACGATTCGACCGACGACGGCACCGATCCGTGCGATGGCGGCCCGTCGGGCTACGCCACGCCGGCCGGAGACGGCTTTCAATACGACACCTGGGTTCGCGAGCGCGCGGCGCTGACGAACGGCTGCGTTCAGTTTTACCAACCCGGTTACACCGACGTGCAGGATCCGAATCTGTGGCAGGACTTCGACGTCGAGCTGCAGATCCAGGTCACCGCGACGACCTGGACACAGATCCCGGTGAGCTTCGATCGCTACGTCGGCAACAACGCTCGCTACAAATTCTCGTGGCGCGACTACGATCCGTTCCGCGACTACAATTGCCCGCAAACGCCGGTCACACCGACGAGCGACGGCATGTACGTGCAGACTCAGCTCGGCTACTACGTCACGGTCAACGGCGTGGCGTTGCCGGGATCGGGCACGACGTACACCGGCACGTTCATCGACTATCCCGACAATCCGTGGCGCGACGCGAACTGCGGATCTGCCAACTAGGTCGTAGTTCGACAGTCGAGCGTCAGATTTTCGGACTGCCACGCGGCACACGTGCCCGGCGCGATGGTCCGACCATGGCATTGCAGATGCTTTGTCGGCTCTCGATGCGATTGCTAGTCCTCGTGCCCATTCTTGCCGCCTGCACCGCGGCTGATACCGAAATCGCGACGCCCGACTCGGGCGCAACTCAGCGCTTCGTGATCGACGACTTCACGTTTCCGACGAGCGAAGACGAGGCCACCGCACTCGGTTCGGATCTCGACGGCGACGGCTTTGTCGACAACGAGATCGGCATGGCGATCTCGGCGCTGTCGACCGAAGCAGATATTCGCGACGACACGTCGATTCGCGCGCTGATCGGATCGGGGCAAGTTCCATCGTCGATCGAGATCTTCGGCAGCGATGACGTCGTCGGCGTGCGTTACGACGCGACGCAGGGCAGCGGCGGCACGGTGCTGCGCGGCTCGCCGGTCGATGGTGGTTTCGCGACGGTCGCGCTCCAGCGCGCCGAGACGACGCTGCTGTTGCCCGCGTTGGTCGACGCCGATCCGACCCCGCTCGTGCTCGACTACGTCCAAATGCAGCTCGCGCCGACCGGCAGCGGCGGCTACGACGTGCGCGTGCAAGGGCTCGTCGAACCGGTGCCAGCGGCGAACGCCGTGTGCATCGGCCTGTTGCAGATGATCGCGAACAACCCCGCGGCGCACGCCGGCGTGATCGAGATCCTCGACGGCCTCGGCAGTGACAACGAGCCGCCGACGATGGCGCAATGCTTGAAGAGCAGCGCGATCGAGAGCTTGCTCGCGCCGGACGTCGAGCAAGGCAGCGACCGGGCGGCGTTCGTCTCGATCGGGATCGCGCTTCACGTGTTCACGCCGCGCAACGTTCCGCCGTTCGAGTAGCATCTGATTCGAAGTGTCCGGCGTCCTGGATGTGATCCTGCGGCTCGTCGGCGCGCGCTCGCTCAACTCGCTCGGCCGCGCGGTGATCTCCGCGACCGTCTCGTGGGAGCTGTGGGAGCGCACGCAATCGGCGCTCGTGCTGTCGGCGGTCGGGCTGGTGCAGGTCATCCCGGTGTTCGCGCTGTTCGTGCCGTCGGGCGCGCTCGTCGACCGCAGCGATCGCAGGTCGCTCACGGCGATCGCCGCGGGCGGCACCGGGCTCGTCGGCATCGGGCTCGCGATCGCGTCGTTCACCGACGCGCACGTCGCGGTGTTTCTCGCGCTGCTGTTCGCACAGGGCTGCATGACGGCGATCCACTCGCCGGCGGCGAGCTCGCTGATGCCGCTCGTGCTGCCGCGCGAGTCGCTCGAGCGCGCGAATCGCATCAACGCGAGCTTCAGCGAGATGGCTCAGATCGGCGGACCGGCGCTGGCCGGCCTCGCGCTGCACTTCGTCGACGCCGGCGCGATCTA
This sequence comes from Kofleriaceae bacterium, assembly GCA_036271395.1. Classification (GTDB taxonomy): domain Bacteria; phylum Myxococcota_A; class Polyangia; order Haliangiales; family Haliangiaceae; genus JABFXX01. The sequence continues at coordinate 64,328 of DATBAS010000102.1, read as the reverse complement.
TGCGTTCGTCGCGGTGACCGGCATCGCGGCCGGCGTGCTGTACCGCTCGTTACCACCGCCGCGTGCGGTCGAGGTCGCGCCCAACGCGCGCCGCGATTGGCGCGTCGGGCTGCGCTTCATCTTCAACTCGCCGCTGCTGTTGCCCGCGCTCACGCTCGACATGTTCGCGGTGCTGTTCGCGGGCGCAACCGCGCTGTTGCCGATGGTGTCGACACAGCTCCTGCACGTCGGCGCGCTCGGCTACGGCGTGCTGCGTGCGGCGCAATCGGCCGGCGCGGTGGTGATGGCGATCCTCGGCGGCCGGCTGCCGGCGTGGCGGCGACCTGGCCGCGTGCTGCTCTACGTCGTCGCGCTGTTCGGGCTCGCGACCGCGGCGTTCGGGCTGTCGCACAACTTCGTGCTCTCGGTCGTACTGCTCGTCGCGATGGGCGCGCTCGACAACATCAGCGTCGTGATCCGGCTGACGCTCGAGCAGATGGTCGTGCCCGACGCGATCCGCGGCCGGGTCAGCGCCGTGCACTACGTGTTCATCGGCATGTCCAACGAGCTCGGCGCCGCCGAGTCGGGGCTCGCCGCAGATCTGTTCGGGCTCGTCGGCGCGATCGCGGGCGGCGGCATCCTCGCCGTGATCGTCGTCGCGATCGTCGCGGCAAAGTGGCGCGCGCTCGCGGCGATGCCGCCGCTCATCGAGCTGAAGCCCGCCGACTAGGCTTCGTGACGTCGCGAAACGTCGCCGGCGCTGCCAACAGCGCTTGCTTCTGGGCGCGCGTCAGTTGCTTGACGCGATACTCGACGCGCATCGCGTGCCGTTTGCCCACGCAGCGCTGCGCGAGCACGAGCTCGATCGGCCGGCGCGCTCGCGTGTAGCGCGCGCCCTTGCCGGCGTTGTGCGCGGCGAGCCGTGCGTCGACGTCGTTGGTGATGCCGCAATACAACGTGTCGTCGGCGCAACGCGCGAGATAGACGAACCACGCCATGGATATCAGCCGTGAATCTGCGCCGTGATCGCGCGATCCTCGAAGATCGTCGCTTCGATCGCCGCGAGCTCGCCGGCGCGCGTGCGCCATTCGCCCGGCGCGGTGTCACGCGCGAGCGCCAAGAAGATATCGCGATGGCGAACCTCGGCAGTCGCGAGGCTCGCGTAGAGCTCGCGCGATTTCGCGTCGTCTAACGCGCCGGCGAGCAGGCCCAAGCGCTCGGCGCTGCGCCCTTCGATCACCGCGAACACGAGCAGGCGATCGAGCAAACGATCGGGCTCGCGCTTGCGGATGTGCTCGCGCAGCTGCGCGGCGTAGTCGTCGCCGAAGTCGTACGCGGCGACCTGGCCGCGGCGCGACATCAACTGGCTGACCTGCACGACGTGGCGAGTCTCGTCGTGTGCGAGCCGGGCCATGTCGCGCACGAGATCGACGCGTTCGGGATAGCTGCGGATCAGCGACAACGCCGACTGGGCGGCTTTGCGCTCGCAGTGCAGGTGATCGGCGTGGATCGCGTCGAGATCGCAGAGCGCGACAGGAAGCCAGCGCGCGTCCGTCGCTACCAGCGGCAGCGCGTCGCCCAGGCTCGGCACGTCTTCGTCGGTCACGGGCCAGCTTCGTAGCTGCCTCCGAGGCACTTTGCAAGGAACGGCTCGGCGGCGGCGAAGACCGCCGGCTCGGTGGCGTCGGCGATTTCGGTGACCGGCACGTGGCGCGACGTCAGGTTGTCGACGAGCTGCTTCGCATCAGCTGCGTCGCCGTGGTGGCTGACGAGGAGCGGGCGCTCGATCGCTGCGAGATGTGCGAGCGGCGAGGCCGCCTCGCCGACGCGGCGTGCGAGCTGCTTCGGCAGCGCCGCGAGGTTCTCGAACCCGTCGAGATCGACGCCGCACGCGAACCGATCGGGCGCGAGCTCCATCCCCATCAACGCCGCGTAGCCGCCGTAGCCGCCACCGGCGATCGCGACGCGATCGGCGCGCGCGATGCCTTGCACGGCGGCCCAGCCCACGGCGTCGAGCAGATCGTCTTGCATGCGCTTGCCCCACTCGCGATCGCCGGCGGCGGTGAACCGCTTGCCGAATCCGGTCGAGCCGCGATAGTTCACCGACAGCACGGCGTAGCCGCGATTCGCGAGCAGCTGATGCACCGGCGAGTAGCCCCAGCGGTCGCGCGACCACGGGCCGCCGTGGACGAGCAACACGAGCGGCACCGGCGAGCTCGCGCGCCCGGTGCCGGCGGGATCGATCGCGTTCGGCAGCGAGAGGTAACCGATCATCGGCAGGCCATCGCGCGTCGGGACGTTCACGCCGTGCATCGGCACGAGCGGCGCTTTATCGAGCGCCGGCGTCGCGCTGAACAACAGCGCGCCGTGATGCTTCACGCGGTCCCACGCGAAGTAGCGCGCCGGATGCTGCGGCGAGGTCGCCTGCACGATCCACGTGCGATCGTCGGCCGACTGCGAGACCACGTGATAGTCGTCGCCGCCGACGAGCGACGTCACGCCATCGATGTCGACTTGATACTCGAAGTCGAGCGCGGTCCAGCGCTCGAGCACGTAGGTGAACGATGCGGCGATCGGCACGCGCGTCGCCGGATCGACGATCGTGCTGGTCGCGTCGGCGAACACGTTCGTCGCGAGCGGCGCGCTCGCCTTCGTGCGCAGATCGATCGAGACGAGCGCCGCGGTGTCGCGGCCGCGGCTGTCGAGCGCGTAGACGGTGCGGCCATCGGGCGAGACTTCGAGCGCGGTCGTCGCCATCGCGTCGACGTCGCCGATCGTGTCGAACGGCGCCCAGCCGCGCGGCTTCGGCGTGAACCACAGCATGCCGCCGTCACCGGTCGGCTTTTCGGCGAACGCCGGGCGCAGCGCGGCGTCGAACAGAAACCGCGTGAAGCCGTCCGGGTTGCGATCGACGAGCGTCTTCGCGCCGGTGGCGAGCTCGATTCGATAGATCGCGTGATCGATCGAGACGGCGGCCGCATTGCGCGACGTCGCAAGCAGCTCGACATGCTCGGCGAGCTGCTTGCCGCTTGCCCGCGACAACATGCCGGCCTCGTCGGTGAAGACGAGCTCGTTGCCCGCCCACGCGTAGCGCGCGACGTGCTCGGCAACGTGCTTCGCCTGATCGAGCTGTACGATCGGCGCGACGGTCAGCGCGCCGCGTGCACGCCACGCGAGCTGCTGCCGTCGGGCGAGAGTTGCACGTCGGTGCGATCGGGCTCGCCGAACAACACCGCGCGTGGGATGAGGTCGGTGCGCGGCGTCGCGGCGACGGGTTGCGGCGGTGCGGTCCGTGCGGTTGGTTCGGTGAGCAGTGGCGGCTCCGCTCGCGGCGGCACCGCACACGCGGCGATCGCGAGAACCGCGACGATCGATCGTGTCATGCAAAGTCGATGTACCATCCGAGGTGGTGACGAAGAAGACGAGCGAGCGGTTCGCGCCCGATTGCCTCGCGGGACTCCGGCGCGCCGAGGCACTGCGCCCGACGATCGTCAGCGGCGATGCGCCACGCACGATCGCCGGTACGCTCGAGCCGTACAACGCGCTCTTGATGGCGGCGAGCGCGACGAACGCGCTGGCGGGGCTGATGTCGGAGGTCCATCCCGACGAGGCGATCCGCGACGTCGCGCGCGAGTGCGAGCAGCAAGTGGCGCGGTTTTATTCAGACCTCGCGCTCGATCGCGAGATGTACGACGCACTCGCCGCGGTCGATATCAGCGACGCCGACGCCGATACGCGGCGCTTCGTCGACCACACGCTGCGCGACTATCGCCGCGCCGGCGTCGACCGACCGCCCGAGACTCGCACCCGGCTGAAACAGATCGACGAAGAGCTGACCCGGCTCGGCCAGCAGTTCTCGAAAAACATTTCCGAAGATGTCCGCGCGATCGAAGTGCCGGATCTCGGCGGGCTCGAAGGCCTGCCGGCCGATTTCGTCGCGTCGCACCAGCCCGCGAAGGGCACCGGCGCGATTCGCATCACCACCGATTATCCCGACTACAACCCGTTCATGACGTACGCGCACAGCGACTCGCTGCGCCGCGACCTCTACATCAAGTTCAGGAGCCGCGGCGATTCGCAGAACGAGAACGTGCTGCGCGACATCCTCGCGCTACGCGGCGAGAAGGCGCAGTTGCTCGGCTATTCGAACTGGGCCGACTACATCACCGCCGACAAGATGATCGGCTCCGGCGATCACGCGGCCGCGTTTCTCGATCGCGTGTGGAAGCTCGCGGCGCCGCGCGCCGAGCGCGACTACGCCGAATTGCTGCGCCAGCTCAAGAAGCTCGAGCCGAGCGCGACGGAGGTCAACGACTGGCAGAAGACGCGGCTCGAGCACCTGGTCAAGATCGAGCAGTACGAGGTCGATGCGAGCCGCGTGCGCCAGTACTTCCCGTACGACCGCGTGCTCGTCGGCCTGCTCGAGATCACGTCGGAGATCTTCGACCTGCGCTACGTCGCGGTCGCCGATGCCGACGTCTGGCACGCGAGCGTGCTGGTCTACGACGTCGTGCGCGGCGCGACCAAGCTCGGCCGCATCTACCTCGACATGCATCCCCGCGAGGGCAAGTACAAGCACGCGGCGCAGTTCCCACTCAAGGACGGCGTCGCCGGCGAGCAGCTGCCCGAAGGCGTGCTGGTCTGCAACTTCCCCGACGCCGGCGCCGACGGTGCGCCGGGCCTGATGGAGCACGACGACGTCGTCACGATGTTCCACGAGTTCGGCCACCTGATGCATCACGTGCTCGGCGGTCATCAGAAGTGGATCACGCAGAGCGGCGTCGCGACCGAGTGGGACTTCGTCGAGGCGCCATCGCAGATGTTCGAAGAGTGGGCGTGGAGCCACGCGACGCTCGGGCGGTTCGCGCGCCACTTCGAGACCGGCGAGGTGATTCCGGAAGCGCTCGTCGACAAGATGCGGCGCGCGGACAAGTTCGGCTTGGGCACCGCGACGGTGCAGCAGATCTATTACGCGGCGATCTCGCTCGGGTTCCATCGCGCCGATCCGGCCGCGCTCGATCAGCTCGCCGAAGTGCAACGCTTGCAGAAGCTGTACACGCCGTTTCGCTACGTGCCCGGCACGAAGTTCCACGCGTCGTTCGGTCACCTCGTCGGTTACTCGGCGATGTACTACACGTATCAATGGTCGCTCGTGATCGCGAAGGATCTGCTCACGCCGTTCGAGCAGCGCGGCCTGATGGCGACCGACGTGACGTTCGCGTACCGCGACCGCGTGCTCGTGCCGGGCGGGAGTCACGATGCCGCCGAGCTCGTCCGCAACTTCTTGGGACGGGAGTACGACTTCACTGCGTACGAGCGTTACCTCGTCGAATAATGGCGGCGACAGTCCGTTACAATTCGCGACAATCGCAGATCACTCGCGCGCGATCGCTGACAAAGAAGTGCGGTGATTGGCTGGCGCGATCGGTGGCCTTCGCCAATCATCGCGACAGAGGAGATATCGATGAAGAAGATCATGATCCTGTTCGTGGCCCTGACGTCGTTCGCCGCGGTTGGTTGCAAGAAGCACGGCGGCGCCGGCGAGGCGATGGCGAAGATGGCCGAGTTCAAAGACAAGATGTGCGCGTGCAAGGACACCGCGTGCGCGCAGAAGGTCTCTGACGAAATGGCCAAGTGGAGCCAGGAGCAGGCCAAGGACCAGAAGGAGTCGGCCAAGATGTCCGACGAAGAGACCAAGAAGGCCACCCAGATCGGCGAGGAGATGGGCAAGTGCATGCAGAAGGCGATGGGCGCCGGCACGATGACCGGCGACACCGGCTCGGCGGCGATGGGCTCGGCTGCTCCGGCGATGGCCGGCTCGGCTGAAGGCTCGGCCGCCCCGGCGATGGCGGGCTCGGCCGAAGGCTCGGCCGCTCCGGCGGCTGGCTCGGCGAAGTAAGCACACGCAATTGCGTGAACAGGGCCCGCGGCAACGCGGGCTTTGTTATTTTCGGTCCATGCAGCGCTTCGCGATCGTGCTCACCGCGACTTCGATGATCGCGGCGTGCGGCAACCAGCGCGACGACACCTCGAGCACCGGCAGCGGCAGCGCGAGCGTCGTCGCGGTCGTCAGCGACGCCGCGATCGGCTCGGCGGATCCGCCGGTCGCGCTCGGCAGCGATGGCTTGCCCGTGTCATGTGGCACGTGGCGCGCCGCGCTCGACAAGCTCAAAGGCTGCACGGCGTTTCCCGACAACGCGCGCAGCTCGCTCGAGTCGGTCTACGCCGACGTGTCGAAGAACTGGGGCCAGTTGCCGATCGACGCCAAGAAGAAGCTCGGCCTGATCTGTCAGAGCGGTGCAGATTCGGTGCTGAAAGGCGCCAAAGCGACGTGTGGATGGTAGCGTCCGGCGCATGAAGACGCTGCTCACGATTTGTGCATCGCTCGCGTTCTCGCTCGTAGCCGGCTGTGGCAGCAAAGGCGGCGATCCCGCGCAATGCTCTGCCGCGGCCGAGAAAGGCGTCGCGACGATGGTCACCGCCGTGAAGGCTCGCGCCGAGTCGACCGGCGCGACCCCCGAACAGGTCACGCAGATCACCGATGGAATCGGCAAGCTCAAGGACGTCCTCGTAAAGCACTGCACCGAGGACAAGTGGCCGAAGGCCGTCATCGACTGCTACGGCGCCGCGTCGTCGCAGCCGGAGTTCAAAGCGTGTCGCGAGAAGCTGCCGAAGGAAGCCGCCGACAAGCTGCGCGCCGACGAGATGCAGGTGATGTCGTCGATGATGGGCGCGATGGGCGGCATGCGCGGCCACGGCATGCGCATGGGCGCCGGCTCGGGCATGGGCGGCGGCAGCGGTGACATGGCGACGCCGCCACCGGCGGGCAGCGGCGCGGCGATGCCCGCTCCGTCCGGCAGCGCGGCAGCTCCGGCTCCGGCCGGCTCGGCGCACTGAACCACGTCGACGGACGTGGATCGTCGAAGACCACGCGTAGCGACTACTTCACCTGCGTGAGATCGCGCGTGATGTTTTTCTGGTGCGCTTCGAGCGTGCCGCCGCCGATCTCGATCAGCTTCGCGTCGCGCAAGAACTGTTCGACGCGATACTCGGTGCAGTAGCCGTAGCCGCCGAGCACTTGCACCGCGGCATCTGCGATCTCTTTCGCCGCGGTCGCCGCGAATAGCTTCGCCGCGTCGGTGCCGAGCCGATTGCGGTGGTGCGGCCCGACGGTTTCGGCGACGTTGTAGACCAGCGCGCGCATCGCCTCGAGCTTGGCGAACGAGTCGCCGATGTAGCGCTGGATCTGGCCGTGCGCGGCGATCGGCTTGCCGAACGCGTGGCGCTCGGCCGCGTACTTCACCATCACGTCGAGGCAGCGCCGTCCCATGCCCACGCTCATCGCCGATAGGCCGAGCCGCTCGATCTCGAGGTTGCGCATCATGTTCGTGATGCCGCCGCCTTCGGTGCCGAGGAGATTTTCGGCGGGCACCGGCGTGTCCTCGAAGATGAGCTCGCTCATCGACGACGCGCGCATGCCGAGCTTGGGAATCTTCGCGCTCGCCGAGAACCCGGCGAAGCCTTTCTCGACGAGGAACGTGGTGATCCGGCCGTCGAGCTTCGCGTAGATCAGCGCGACGTCGGCTTCCGGTCCATTCGTGATGAACGTCTTGCGGCCGTTCAACACGTAGCCGGAGCTCGTGCGCTGCGCCGTGGTCTGCAGGCCGAGCACGTCGGTGCCGACCGCGGGCTCGCTCATCCCCATCGCGCCGACGTGCTCGCCGGAGAGAACGTTGGGCAGGATGCGCCGGCGCTGCGCCGGGTTCGCGGCCCAGTAGAAGTTGTTGACGAAGAGCAGCGCGTGCGCGAGATAGCCGAGCGCGAAGCCGGGATCGGAGTACGCGAGCTCGTCGTGGACGATGCACGACGCGACCGCATCCAAGTTGGCGCCGCCGTCGCCGTCGGGGATCGTGATCCCGATCAGGCCGAGCTTGCCGACTTCGCGGAGCAAGCCGCGGTTGAACGTGCCGGATTGATCGTGCTCCATCGCCTGCGGCTCGACACGCGTGGCAACGAGCTGGCGCACCGTCTGGCGTAGAAGCTGATGCTCCTCGGACTGCGACTCCACGCCGGCAGCCTACCGCACGAGAGATGCCGCAGGTAACCTACGCGGCGCATGTCGGAGCCCGGCGTCACGCGATGGTTACAGGGCGAGCCTGCGGTGCTCGTCGCGAACCCGACCGCGCACTCGGGAAAAGCCGCTGATTGGATCCGGATCGCACGCGCGCTGCTCGATCGCGAGGGCGTCGCGCATCGGTTCGTCGCGAGCGAGCCCGAAGGCCGCACGATCGATCGCGTCCGCGAGGCGATCGACGACGATGGCGCACGCGTCGTCGTGTACATGGGCGGCGACGGCACGTTCGCCGAGGTCGCCAAGGGCGTGCTCGGCTCGCAGCACGCAGAAGCCGTCGCGATGGGCATGTTACCGACCGGCACGGCGAACGATCAGGGAAAGTCGTTCGGCCTCGATCCCGGCGCCGGCGCGCTCGAGCGCAATGTCGCGGTGATCGCCGCGGGCGCGACCGTCGGCTGCGACGTCGGCCGGCTCGTGATCGAGCGCGGCCTCAAGCAAATCCATCGCGACCTATTCTTCGATTCGTTCTCGATCGGCCTGGGCGCCGCGAGCCTGGCCACCCGCAACCGCGATCGCGATCGCGTCAAACGCATCCCGGGGCTCGGCGCGATCTATCGCGACCAGCTCGTCTACGTCGGCGCACTCGTCCAGCGCCTCGCCGAGAGCTACATCGTCGACATCAAGTTCGATCTCGATGCGGTGATCGACGGCACGGTCAAACATTGGCCGAGCCTGCTCGACGTGATCGTGAAGAACACGAAGATCTTCGGCGGCGAGTGGATCTTCGATCCGCAATCCGAATCCGACGATGGCCGCTTCGAGCTCGTGCCGGTCACGGGCCGCCGCGACTTCACCGCGAAGCTGCTCGGCGGCTTGCGGCATAGCCCGATCGGCCCCGCCGAGCTCGAGTCGGTCGGCATCGAGAGCGAAGCGCCGGTCGCCGGTGCGCGGCTGGAATTGACCATTCGCACCGAGGGCGGCGTCTTGCCCGCGGCGCAGATCGACGGTGAAGAAATCCCCGCAGGCGATCGCTACGTCGTCGAGGTGATGACGCGCGCCTTGCGCCTGATCGTTCCGCGCGAGCACGTCGACCCGGCGAACACCGAGCACAGCGCGCGTGTGAGCACACCGTAGGTTGCAGCGGGAACTCGAGTCACCGCGGCGCGATGATCGACACGCGCTGGATCGCGCGGTTGCGCACGGCGCGTGGTTTGCTCCTACATGCTGCGACTCGCAGCGTGCACGCATTCGGCGAACCCTCATCATCATCATCGAGTGCGTGCACGTTCGCGGGTTGTTCAGTAGCCTTCAGGTGTGAAGCGCGCGTTGGTCGTGATGATGGTGGCCGGGTGTGGTGGAGCGCCGTCGCCAAAGCCGGCGGCGCCGACCGTGATGCCCATGGTCGCAGCCGCTCGAACGTGCACCGAGGCCGCGCTCGGTCTCGAGCACGGCACGATGGATGTTCGCTCGCCGGACTCGTCGATCTTGCAAGCCGTGCGGCTGCAGTGCGCGACACAGACGTGGCCCGCCGACGCGCGCGCGTGCTTCACCGAAATGCAGCCCGGCGATCTCGGCCACTGCGCGACGAAGCTCTCCGATCGTTCGCGCGACGCGCTGTTCTCGCTGTTCGCCGAGCTCGGCGACACCGACGATCGCACGCAGATCGCGCTCGCCGAAGCGCGGCTCGACGCGTTGAAGGTCAACATCGCCGAGTGCGATCAATTTCTCGGTGCCGTACGCGGCGTCATCGCGTGCGAAGCGCTGCCGGCGAGCACGCGCGCGGAGCTCGGCCGCGACGTCACCGACGTGTGGTCGCTGCCGACGCAGAACTTGCCCGAATCCGCAGCGCGCCAGATGGCGCAAGCGTGCAGCGCGCAGCTCGCGCAGCTCGAACAGCTCGACGTCCCGTGCGGGCATTGAGCTCGCCGATCGCGATGTCCGGAATTGCGTCCTGTTACTCGGCCGCGACTCGTTGCATATCGACGGTATGAGCTACGTGATGGTCGATATCGAATCGGATGGACCGGCGCCGGGGCTGTTCTCGATGGTCTCGTTCGGCGCGGTCGTCGTGACGCCGCAGCTCGACACGACGTTCTACGGCCGCACGCGCCCGATCACCGACGCGTTCATTCCCGAAGCGCTGGCGGTGAGCGGCCACACGCGCGGCGAGCACGAGACGTTCGACGAGCCCGCGGACGTGATGCGCGCGTTCGCGACGTGGATCGTCGAGCACGCCGGCAAGCGGCCGATCTTCATCTCCGACAACAACGGCTTTGACTGGAGCTTCATCAACTACTACTTCCACCGCTTCACCGGCGGCAATCCGTTCGGCTACAGCTCGCAGAACCTCGGCTCGCTCTACAAGGGCGTCGTCAAGGATGCGTTCGCGACGTTCAAGCACTTGCGCAAGACGACGCACACGCATCATCCCGTGGACGACGCGAAGGGCAATGCCGAGGCTCTGCTCGCGATCAAGCGCGAGCTGGGCTTGAAGATCGCGCTGTCGTGAAGCGCGCGACCAATGTCTCGTCCTCGAGCTGGTTCGCGATCGCGAGCGCACGGCGCTCGGCGTCTGCGTCGCCGGTGATGCGCGCGACGAGCTGCAGCGCCATCGCGCGAATGCGCGCGTGACCGCCGTCGCCGGCGAGCTCGGCGGCCTGCGCCGCGAGCGTGGCGGCCTCGTCGCGCTCGCCTTGTTTCCACCGCGCGTACGCGAGCCCGCTGGCGCGACGTGCGCGCGCGAAGTACGGCGTACCGTCGCCGTCGGGCAGCGCGCGGTAGAGCGCCGCGGCACCGGCGTGATCGCCGGCGCGGTTGAGCTCGTAGGCGCGATGATCGGCGTCGCGCGCGGCGAGACACGCGCGATCGTTGGAATCGTCGACTTGGCGTAGAAGCTCTCGAATCGCCGATTGCTCGACCTCGGACAAGGACGTACGTACGTACACTTGCTTGCTTGAGATGTACGTACGTACGTACAGCGCCTCGAGCTTCGCCGCCGCGGGCGCTGCCGCGAGATCGGCGCGCGCGCGGTCGAGCTCGGCGATCGCGTCGTCGTGGCGGCGTTCGCGCAGCGCGAGCGATGACTTCGCGAGGGCGAGCCATGCGCGGCCGATGCGCGATTCCGTCGTCGGCGGGCGATCCCACGCGCGCACGAGATCGGCACACATCCCGACGGGTAAATCGGTGAACCGCGCGTGATACTGGCCGAGCCAGCGCACGCGTGCGTGCACGGCATCGGGCAACCCGAACACGGCGATCGCGCGTGTGCCCCACGTGCCGCCGCGTTGCGTGCCGCGCTTCTTGAGGCGGCGCAGCGCGCGCTCGGCGCTCGCGACGTCATCTTTGTAGCCGCGCGCGGCGCACAACCGGTCGGCGACGGCCGCGAGCGAGCCCGCCGATTCGACGAGCCACGCGACGTACGCGCCCCAGTCGAACGCGTGTCCGGAATCGTGTCCTGGCGGGCGCGTCACCACCCGAATATATCCAACGCATCATGCGCACGTTAGTCATCGGTGACATCCACGGCTGCTATCGCGAGCTACTCGATCTGCTCGACGTCGCTGCCGTCGCCGCCGACGATGTCGTCGTTTCGGTCGGCGATCTCGTCGATCGCGGCCCGGAATCCGCCGAAGTGGTGGCGTGGTTTCGCGCGCGCGCGAACGCCGTCGTGGTCATGGGCAACCACGAGCGCAAGCACGTCCGCGGCGTGATGTCGTACAGCCGAGAGATCACGCGCGTGCAGCTCGGCGCGGGTTACGCCGACGACGTCGCGTGGATGGGCACGCTGCCGTACTTCTTCGAGACGCCGGAGCTGCGCGTCGTGCACGCGGCGTTGCTGCCCGGCGTGCCGCTCGCCGAACAAGACGAAGCGGTCCTCGCCGGCACGACGTCGGGCACGGCGACGCTCGAAAAGCTCGTTCCGGGACGGTGGTGGCACGATGTCTACGACGACGCGATTCCAGTCGCGTTCGGCCATCACGTCGTCGGCCCCGAGCCGCTCGTCCGCGAGGGCAAGATCTACGGCCTCGACACCGGCGCATGTCACGGCATGCGGCTGACCGCGCTCGGCGTTCCCGACTTCCGGATCTACTCGGTGCCGGCGCGCGCCGATCATTGGCACGCGGTCGCATGCACGCATCAGCTCGCGGTACTGCGCGCGCGGCCGTGGGCGACGCTCGGGTAGGCCAAGCTCGCCGAGGCGATCGCCGCCGGACGCTCGCACGCGTCGGAGCCGAACGCGCTCGCGTATCTCGATTCGCTCGAACGTTGGAGCGCGGAGCTTCGCGCGCTCGCAGAGACATTTCTCGCGCGCGTCGCCGAGCTCGCGCCGAGCGTCGTCGATCCGTCGGCGCATCCTGCAAAGCCGCTGTTCTACAAGCACGCGCGCGGCAAGCTCGTCGCGGCGGACATCGCGGCGCGCTGCGGCTCGCCGCAAGCGACGATCGCGCTCGCCGAAAAGCTCGGCGTCGTCGCGCCGGCACAACCGTTCTAGCTGGCGCGCGCCGGAGTTTCCGGCCATCCTCCGCCCATCATGACGGACGTTTTCATTTACGACAGTCTCCGCACGCCGCGCGGCCGCGGCAAGGCCGGCAAAGGCGGCCTCTCGAACATTCATCCGCAAGAGCTGCTCGCGCAGACGCTGAACCAGATGGCGGCGCGCAAGAAGCTCGACAAGTCGCTCGTCGAAGACGTCGCGATGGGCTGCGTCACGCAGGTGAAAGAGCAGGGCTCCGACATCGCGCGCAACGCGCTGATCGCCGCCGAATGGCCCGAAGACGTGACGGGCTACACCGTCAACCGCTTCTGCGGCTCGGGCCTCGAGGCGATCAACACGATCGCGGCGAAGATCGGCGGCGGCTTTATCGACGGCGGCATCGGCGGCGGTGTCGAATCGATGTCGCGCGTGCCGATGGGCTCCGACGGCGCGATGATCGACGGCCTCAACGAGAAGCTGCGCAAGCGGCTGTTCATGGTGCCGCAGGGCATCTCGGCCGATCTGATCGCGACCCGCGAAGGCTTCACGCGCGCCGATGTCGACAAGTTCGCGCTCGCGAGCCAGCAAAAAGCCGCGCGCGCGATCGAAGCGAAGGCGTTCGCGAACGCGATGTTCGGCGTCAAGAACGACGACGGCTCCGTCGCGCTCGACCGCGACGAGCACCCGCGCGCCGACACCACGCTCGAGACGCTCGGCAACTTGCAGCCGGCGTTCTTGCAGCTCGGCGCCACCGCGATGGGCCCGAACGGCGAGACCGTCGATGCGCTCGCGCTCAAGGTCTATCCCGATACCAAAGCGATCCATCACGTCCACACCGCCGGTAACTCGTCGGGCATCGTCGACGGCGCCGCCGTCGTGCTGATGGGCTCGCAGGCGTGGGGCCAGAAAGCCGGCATCAAGCCGCGCGCGAGGATCCGCTCGTTCGCGGTCGCGGGCGCCGAGCCGGTGATCATGCTGACCGCGCCGGCACCGGCGTCGGAGCGCGCGCTCAAGAAGGCCGGGATGTCGGTCAAGGACATCGACATCTGGGAGATCAACGAAGCGTTCGCGGTCGTGCCGCTGCAGACCGCGCGCAAGCTCGGCATCGACGAGAGCCGCATCAACGTCAACGGCGGCGCGATCGCGCTCGGCCACCCACTCGGCGCGACCGGCGCGATCCTGCTCGGCACCGCGATCGACGAGCTCGAGCGCTCGAACAAGTCCACCGCGCTGATCACGCTGTGCATCGGCGGCGGCATGGGCATCGCGACGATCATCGAACGCGTCTGATCTGCTAGGTTGCGCGGCGGATGGCAGCCGACCGGCGCAGCATCGCGATGTTCGGAATCGCGCTCGCGCTACCCGATGGGTGGTGTGAGCCCGAAGCTGGCGTCTCTCGCAAGCGCGAGCGCTGCACTCTACAAGGCGCAGTAGCCATCTACTGATGGCGCTCGGCTCATGACCCGCTTCGTCGCGCTGCTCGTCGCCCTCTGCGGCGCGTGCGAAGCCCCCGCGGATCGCGGTGCGGCGTCGCACGCGAATCCCGACGCGGCGCCGGTGCACTGGCCGCTCGGCACGAGCTCCGGTTCGATCGGCCGCGAGGTCGCGCCGCAGCTGGTCGATTCGCTCGCGATCGAAGGCGACGTGATCGCGAACGCGGTCGCGTGGCCGGTGCCGGGCGGCGGCTCGGCGCGCGCGGTGCTCGCCGCCGGAAATCGCGTCGAGCTCGTCGAGCTCGATCGACGGCGCGTCGCGTGGCAGGCTACGTGCGACGGGCCGGTGATCGCCGTCACATCGTCGCGCATCGTGTGCGGTGCACGCGGATATGCGCTCGATGGCAAGCTCGCGTGGACGCTGCCATCGCCGGCGATCGCGGTGACGAACGATCGCGTGGTGATCGCGGCCGGCGACAACGCGGTCGGCCTGCGCGACGCCACGTCCGGCGACGAGCTCGCGCAGGTCGCGCTGCCGCAGGGCATGGCGGTCGCAGCCGCATGCGATCGCGAGCTCTACGCGACCACCGCCGATGGCAAGCTCGCACGCATCGCCGGCAAGCTCGTGTGGGCGAGCGCGATCGGCAACGCGGTGCTCCCCGATGGCATCGATCCGTGCGATGGCCCGACCTTACTGGCAGTCACGGCCGGTCCATCGCTGGTCGCGATCGCGCGCGATACCGGCAAGCTCGTCGGCCGCGTCGACGGGGTGCGCGGCGTGTGGATGCATGGCGATTCGATCGAGGTCGGCACCGCGTTCGGCGTGGTTCGCTATTCGCGTGATCTCGCGACGAGCACGACGCTCGCGCTGCCGGCGCTCGGCCCGCTGATCGCGGCGCGCGGCGATCGGCGGCTCGTCCGCGCGACGGCCTCGACGGCGGTCGTGCTCGACGAGCACGGCGTTCGCGCGTTCGTGCCGTTCGAAGCGCAAAGCGGCGCGCTCGGCGACGACACGCTGCTCGACGGCGATCGCCTCGCCAAGTTGCCGCGTGCGTGGCGGCGCCCGCTGCGATTACCGGCCGCACCCGCCGGTATCGCGCTGCCGGCCGAGCTGCGCGATCTGCCGGCGCCGATGACGCTCGACGAGTCGCATGCGATCGCGCTGCCCGACGGCGTCGGCGCGCTGCGCGCGATCGCGCTCGATCCGATCGATCCCGCGATCTACGCGGCGGCCGGCGACGTCGTGGCGCGATTCGATCTCGCCACGCGCGTGTGGAGCTGGCATCGCGCCGATGCGTGTCCCGCCGACGCTACATCACTCGCCGCATCGCGTTCGATCGTCGCGTGCGGCTCGCCGCACGAGATCCGCGCGACCACGCTCGAAGGCGTTGCCGCGTGGCAAGCGAGCGTCGCCGCCGACGAGCTCTATGCCGTCGCCGATGTCGTCGTCGCGCGCGACCGCGATCGCGTGCGCGTCCTCGATGATACCGATGGGCACTCGCTCGGCGAGCTCGCGAGCTCGCACGTCGCGGCGATCGACATCGCCGGCATGGCGCTGGTGATCGCGGTCGAGGCCGATCGCGTCGTCGCGCGGCTGCCGCGCGCGTACATGTTGCCGGCATGGTCGGTCGTCGTCCGCGGTCGCGTGCGTGCGCTCGTGCCGGCCGGCGACGGCGTGCTCGTCGCGCTCGAAGACGGCGACGCATACCGCATCGACGCTCGGACCGCGAAGCCAACGGCCGTCGCCGGGTTCGGCCTCGGCTGGCAGGTCGCCGGCGATCTCGTCGTCGGCGAGACGGCGGGCGGACCGGTGCCACCGAATCCGCTGCCGATTCCACGACCGCCGCTCGTGCCCGAAGTCTACAAGCCCGTCGATCTCGAGGCCGCGCCGGCGATCGCGACGCCATGGCCGAAGCCACCGCCGATGCCGCCGAGCTGGCAGCTCGCGATGTTCGAGCTCGGCGGCGGCGTGCGTGCGAGAGATGACTACGCGCTCGAGCCGCCGGTTCACATCGCAGCGCGTCGCGGTGCCGTTCCGATCGTCGTCGTCGACCACGCGCATCGTTTGCTCGCGGTCGATCCGCTGCACGGCGATCCGCTATTTCGCGTCGAGATCCCGGACGCGGCCGCTGCATTCTCGACGATCGTCGACGGTCGCCCGGTCATCGGCACGATCCTCGCTGCGCCGCTGCGAGTCGTGACCTTTTAGTGATACAGATCGAGGATGGCTCTCCCGCTCCGGGCTGCGTTGCGTTCCGCCGGCCGCTTCATGGTCAAGAACCCCACGACGATGCTGAGCATGGCGCGCCACGCGCTCGGCATGCGCATCGCAGTGCCGCTCGATTCGCTGCGCTGGTTCATCGCGAACACGCCGCCGTCGAAGAAGGCGCCTCAGGACGTCACGATCACGCCGAGGCCACCCGCGATCGGCTTGGGCGCGACGATCGATCTGATGGGCACGACCGTGCGCGCCGCCGCGTCGATTCGCGTCGACAAGCTCGAAGTCAACGAGCACTCGTTCAAGGTCACGCTGCGGCTCTCCGACGTGACGATGAAAGTGCTCGGCGAGTCGTTCACGCCGGTCGCCGGCCTGATCAAGAGCGGCGCGCTCGACCTGTCGAAGCCGGGCAACCTCGCCAAGTTCATGCCGAAGAAGCCGGCCGTCCTCGTCGAGGCGCACGATGACATCATCGTGATCGATCTGATGCAGAACCCGCGATTCGCCGCGAACGACAAGGTGCGCGGCGTGCTCGGCACGCTCACGCCGGTCGTGCAGGTCTCCGGGCTGTCGACCGAAGGCGATTTCTTGATCCTGCAGCTGCGCGCGAGCCCGTTCGGGTTGCCGCGTGCGCTCAACGCTGCGCGTCAGCTCGCCGCCGGCTAGCCGTGGCGGATTCGGTCGCGTTCGCGGGCGGCACGAAAGCGGAGCGCTACGCCGAGCTATTGCCGCAGCTCGCAGCGCTCACCGAAGGCGAGCCGGATCTCGTCGCGAACCTCGCGAACCTCGCGGCCGCGATCCGCGCGTGCTTGCCGATCGCGAGCTGGGTCGGGTTCTACATCGCACGCTCGGCAGACGAGCTCGTGCTCGGGCCGTTTCAAGGCAACGTCGCTTGCGTGCGCATCGCGTTCGGCCGCGGCGTGTGCGGCACAGCGGCCGCCGAGCGCCGCACGCTCGTCGTGCGCGATGTCGACGCTTTCCCCGGCCACATCGCCTGCGACACGGGCAGCAAGAGCGAGATCGTCGTGCCGATCGTGCAGCGCGAGCGCGTCGTCGCCGTGCTCGACGTCGACAGCTACGAGCTCGCCGCGTTCGACGACGTCGACGCCGTGTGGCTCGGCAAGGTCGCGGAGCTCGCCGCGAACCTGCGATGGTGAAGCGCGCGCTGGTGCTCCTCGCGTTCGCGTGTCAGGCGCACGACACGCCGGCGCCGCGCGTGGAGACCGGCGGCAGCGCCGCGCCGATCGTCGTCGATGCGAGCATCGGCAGCGCGATCGCCGAGCCCGATCTGCCCGATGTCGACAAGCTGCCGAAGCATGAAGAACCCGAGCACGTCGATCCCGGCAAACAGCTCGCGGAGCTCGGCGCGGTACCGGCATGGCAAGCGGTCGTCGATCGCACGCAGTACCTCGAGCGGCGCCATCAAAAAGGCGTCGTCTACGGCACGCTCGCCGCGGGCAGCGGCAGCGATACCTGGCTCGTCGACGATACCGAAGGCAATGGCTCGCTTGCGATCCGCGCCCAGCTCGCACGGCCGGGCAACGCCGGCGATCGCGTCGCCCTCGCGGGCGCCTGGGCCGTCGACGACGCGCATCACTGGTACTGGCACGCGACGAGCTCGACCGAGCTACCGGCGATCGCCGCCGGCTCGAACACCGGATCGAACGTTGCACCGTCGCCGCCCGGCCACGTGATCGCCAACGGCGCGCTGCCGGCCGGCGCGCGGCCGATCAGCAAAGCCGACGACGGGGCCGCGGTGTACTTCACGCTCGCCGGCCCGGCGCCGGTGCTCGACGGCGATGGCTGGCCGGTTGCCGACGAGCTCGGCAACCCCGTCGCCGCGATCGTCACGCTGCCCGGCGAGCACGCGAGCTACGGCGCGCAAGACATGCGCACCCCCGACGAGCGCTGGACGCTCAAGCGCGGTCAGACGTATTGGGTGCGCGTCGGCATCGTGCACAAGCACGGCCTCGACAAGCCGATGACGACGATGGCGCGAACGCCGCCGGTGCGCGTCAACTGATGATGCCGGTCGTGCAGGCGTTCAGTCCGGAAACTGCTTCTTCATCGCGGCGCCGATGACCGCGTCGCGCAAATGCGGATCGTCGAAATGGCGGTTGATCATGATGTGGATCGCCTTGACCTTGCCGTTCGCGCTCTCGAACGTGAGCTTGCAATCTTCGGGCGGCTCGTTCTTGTCGTCGGGATTCCCCGCCGGCAGCGTGCCGGTGCCGGCGTTGATCTCCTTGTCGCGGCCTTTGAAGTAGTGCGCGTACTGACACGTGATCGTGTCGACGTGGCTGAACGCCTTCATGATTCGTTCGTTGGGCTCACCGTTCTTGATCGCCCATGGCTGAAGGTCTCGCAGCACGTGCGTGCAGACCGAGCCGATCGTGGCACCGCCGACCCGGCGTGAGACCTCGTCGGGGTCGACCGGCTTGCCGTCGAGATCCTTTTCGAGCAGCACGAGCTTCGGCGTGCCGCCGTAGGTCTTCGTGAAGTCGCCGCCGCCGCCGTCGAAATATTTGTGCTCGGTCGGCCAGTCGGCAAAGGCAACTGCGGGCAAGACCAGGGACAACGCGACGAGCAGCTTCTTCATACTAACGAGTGCACGTGACGCGCTCGGTTTTGCACGAAATCGGTCGGTGACCCCGATCACGATGATCCCCGGCGCCGTCGGGCCGTGTCAGAGTCTGACGATGCGCATGGTGATGATCGCGGTCGCGCTCGCCGCGTGCACCGACAGCACGCCAAGGCTCGCGGCGGGCAGTGACGATCCGTGCGCGACGAACATCGACGAGGTCAGCTGCGAAGCGACCGCGACGCCGGGCTGCATGTGGATCGGCACCATCTGCGCGACGCATGCAAACGCGATGGGGCTGTGGCCAGGGTCGGGAGCCGCGACCTGCACGTGTCCGAACGGCGAGCTGTGCGTCACCGGCGACGACGACCATCCCGGGATCTGGTGTCAGGCGGCGTCGTCGTGCGGCGCCGTCGACCCCGGGTTTTGCTCCGAGAGCGAAGGCGTCAACAACCTCTGCGTCTGCACGACGGTCTGACCTCAGTCGCGGATCGCGTCGGCGAAGCGACGCATCAGCCGTACGAGCTCGTCGAGATCGCGCTCGCTCCACGACGCGAACGTCTTCTTGCCGATGCGATCGCGCGCGGCATCGACGGACGCCGTGACCGACTTGCCCTTTGCGGTCGCGACTGCTTCGGTGACTCGGCCATCGGTCGCGCTGCTCTGCCGCTTGACGAGTCCCAGGCTCTCGAGCTTCGCGACCTGCCGGCTCACCGTCGAGTAGTCGCGGCCGACGCCGTTCGCGAGCTCGACCACGCCGATGGGTCCGAGCCGCTCGATCCCGACGAGCAGCGGAAACAGCGCGCGGTCGAGGTCGATGCCGGCTTCCCGTACCATCGCGGCATCGCGCTCGGGATTGTTCATCACGCGCACGATGTCGATCAGCGCATCGTGCAACGCGTGGAGCTTCGCGGAGATATGTGCATGATGCACATTTTTGCTTGACGCCATGGTCCTGGCGAATTATGTGCAAGATACACATATGAGTCAAACCGACGTGGTCATCTGCGGCGCGGGTGCGACCGGCTTGGTGCTCGCCATCGAGCTCGCGCGTCGCGGGGTCTCGGTTCGGCTGCTCGACAAGCTCGCCGAGCCGTTCGCGGGATCGCGTGGCAAAGGCATCCAGCCGCGCACGCAGGAGATCTTCGAAGCGCTCGGCGTGCTCGATCGCGTGGTCGCCGCGGGAGGTGAGTATCCGATCCAGCGCACGTATGGCACCGACGGCAGCTACCGCGACGAGCGCGTCGTCGAGGCCGGACCGCCGACGCCCGATGAGCCGTATCACCTCGGGTTGCTCGTGCCGCAGTTCGAGACCGAACGCGTGTTGCGCGAGCGTCTCGCCGAGCTCGGCCGCGCCGCAGAATTTGGCTGCGAAGTGGTCGCGATCGAGCAGCACGGCGACGGCGTGATCGCGAAGCTCGCCGGCGGCGAGACGATCCACGCGCGATATCTCGTCGGCGCCGATGGGGGCCGGAGCTTCGTGCGCCACGCGCTCGGCATCGAGTTCCCGGGCAAGACGCTCGGCGTGCGCGCGATCGTCGCGGATGTCGAGCTCGACGGCATCGATCGCGACGCGTGGCATCGCTTCCACGAAGGCGACATGAGCTCGCAGCTCTCGCTGTGCCCGCTGCCGGGCACCGACATGTTCCAGATCCAGGCGCCGATCGCGCTCGACGGCGACTTCGAGCTATCGCGCGCGGCGCTCGAGGCGTTCGTACGTGCGCGCAGCGGTCGAGACGTTCGCGTTCGTGCCGTGCACTGGGCATCGGCGTTTCACATGAACGCGCGGCTCGCCGATCGCTATCGCGCCGGTCGCGTGGTACTCGCCGGCGATGCCGCGCACGTGCACCCGCCGACGGGCGGGCAGGGCCTCAACACCAGCGTGCAAGATGCCTACAACCTGGGCTGGAAGCTCGCGGCGGTGATCGCCGGCAAGCCCGATGCGCTCGTCGACAGCTACGAGGCCGAGCGCAGGCCGGTCGCCGCCGCGATGCTCGGCCTGGCGACGAAGCTGCTCGACGCGGCCAAGCGCGGCGATCGGCGGCGCGGTCGCGAGGTTCATCAGCTCGATGTTGGCTATCACCAGCTGCCGCGCGACCACGGCGTGCTCGCCGGCGAGCGCGCGCCCGATGCGCCGATCCGCGGCGCGGGTGGCCAACCGCGGCGCCTGTTCGAGTTGTTCGGCGCGCACTGGACCGCGATCGGCTGGCACGCCGAGCCGATTCGCGCGCGCGCCGATCTGCACGTCCACGCGTTCGGCCGCGATCTCGTCGACGACCGCGGCCACTTCGCGCGCGCGTACGCGCTCGCGCCGGGCGACTGGGTGCTCGTGCGGCCCGACGGCTACATCGGCGCGATCGCGCGTGACGCCGGCGCGATCGACCGCTACCTAGAGCCGCTTTGCTAACCACGCCTGGGCGAAATTCGCCGCGTCGCGCCGCGCGGCTGCGTCGCTCGGGTCGCGGCGCACGCGCCGCATCAGCAAGATGCCGGCGATGTACGTCGCGAGCTTGCCGCCGAGCGCGCGCGCGATCAGCTCGAGCTCGGCGTCGCTCGCGACCTCGCGGTCCTGCCGCGCCAGGTAGACGAGACACGCGCGCTTGAGCCAACCGTCGGGCGCGGCGAGCAGCGCGGTGACGTCGATGAGCTCGCCCGCGTCGACGCGCGCGCGAAATGCCGCGAACGCCGGGTTCACCGCTTGCGCCGGCGGCGCGTCGCGAACGCGACCACGACGAACGCCATCGCGGCCGACGATCCCGGCGCGGCTTCGGCGCCGCAACAGCCGCCGCGCGCCGAGCGCGGCTCGTTCACGCGCGATGGTCTCGACACGATCGCGCGGCTCGCCGGGGCTTCGATATCAGCGGTGACCTTGCAGCTCGCGTCGAGCGTGACGACGACGGGCCGCGCCGGCGTGTCGCCGCCGGGCGTGACGGTGACCGCGCAGTTGTTGCCGTCGGCATGCGCCGCGACGGTCGCCTTGCCGTCTTGGTCGGGCGCATCGAGAATCACGTGCGTGGTCGCCGGCGATTTCGGCGCCGCGTACGAGAACGGTCCGGTGTTGGTCGCGCGCCACACGACGACGGCGTCGCGGACGCCGGTGAGATGCACGCCGGTCCAGGTGCCATCTCCCAGCATCTGCTGTTTCGCGCCACCGTCGGCGGTCGCGCTGATCACGTGCACCGCTTGCGGCGCGGGCCCGGCGATCTGCACGCGATAGTCGGTGACCGGAAACCGCGCCGCCGTGCAGGCGCCTTTGTGGTCTTCGTCTTTGTAGCAATCCTTGTCGGCCGGCGGCGGCGCGATCTTCGGCACGCCGCCGGTGCCATCGATGGCGAGCTTCGTCGCGCCGATCGTCACGCTCGCCGCCGCACCTGCCAACACCAGCGTGCCGGGCGAGCGAAAGCGCAGGTCCATCTCGCTCGCCTGCGCGCGATCGATCACGACGAGCTGCGCGGCGGTGCCATCGGCGCTCGGCACGAGCACGAAGTCGCGGCGCGCGAATGGGATGTCGCTCGCGCGCTCTTGAAAGCGATATTGATCGGCGTAGTCGCACCGCGCCGCGACCACGCCGCTCGCGCGCTGCGTCGCGAAATCCCAGCCGCTCTTCTCGCCCCAATAGCCTTGGCTCGGCTTGTAGCTCGCCGGCAGCTGCGGCGAGACCACCGTCGGCGCGTTGCCGGTCAGCGTCGAGCGCGTGCCGTACGGCGATGGATCGACGATCACGTCGTCCTTGCCGCGCGACAGCACGAAGTCGCCGGCGTCGGGATGGCGATGGTCGGTATCGATCGTCGCGTGACACTTCGCGACGAACCACATCGCCGTGTTGTCCCAGCGCGTGCGCGCGAACAGCTCGCCGTCGCCGGCCGCGACGTACCAGGTCGGCCACTTTTCGCGCGGCGCGAGCTGCGGTCGCTCGCCGACGCCCGCGAGCGCGTCGTACAGCAAGTAGTCTTTATCGGCGAGCTGCAACCGCGACAGCTCGCCGCGCGCCCACCGCTTGTCGTCGGGCGATGCGTCGCCGAGCGCGATCGCATCGAACACGAGCACGCTCGGCTCGAGGTTCGGCGTCTCCGATTCGGTGTCCTCGCCGGGAAATTCGCGATCAGCCGGCGACAGCCCATAGATGTAGACGCGCAGCAGCGAATCGAGCCACTTCGCGACGTTCGGCACTTCCATGCCGGCGCCGCGCATCGCGCGCGACGCGAGCGACAACTCGACGACCGACAGCGGGCCGTATTGCCAGCCTTCGGGCCAATCGCCGCCATCGAGCACGCCGCCTTCGGCCATCGCCGGGATCAACTGCTTGCCCCAGATCGTGTCGGCGACGGTCGACCACAGCTGCGCATCCTCGGTCGCGATCGCGACGAACGTCGCGGTGAGCGCGTAGCCCATGTGGTAGTTCGAGCCGGCGGTGTCGTGGCGGTAGCCTTTTTCCGCGTACCAGTCGAGCCACGCCTTCCAGCGGCCTTTCGCGTGCTCGCGCTGCTGCGGCGTGAGCTTGTCGTAGAGCCAGTCGTACGCGAGCGCGGTGTATGGTCCGAGGTTGCGGATCGCGTAGCCGTCGTCGCGGCGTGCGGCTGCGTCGCCGCCTTTGCCGTCGCCGATCTGATCGAGATCATCGAACAGCGCGGTCATGAACTTGATCGCGGTCTGCGCGTGATCGTTCGAATCGGTCGCGGCCCACGCGACGAGACATGCCTGCAGCGTCTTCGCCCATTCGGAGCCCTGGTACTGCGCGCGGTCGTGCTCTTGCGAGGTGCGCGCTTCGTCGCACAGCGCGATCGCGCCTTTGACCGGTCCGTGCTCTTCGCCTGCTCGAGCTCGCCACGCCGCGCGGACGTCGTTCAAGATGATGCGCGGGTGCGGACCGCTCGGCACCGGCGGCGCGGCGGCGGCAAGTGCCGAGCTACAGACGATCATCGCGACGAGTAATCGCATCGCGATAACGCTAGCAGTCAGCGCATCGCCGTTCGACCTTTGAGCGCGATTGCTTTGTCGATCAACCCGACGAGCTCGACGCGATCGGGCGCTTCGCCCGCGGCGTCGTGTGCGAGCGTGCGGATCTGAGACAGTGACCAATGCTCGGCATCCTGACCGCCGCGCAGCACGTCGGCGAACGCGGCGACCGCGAACGCGAAGCGAAAATCGGCCGAGCTCTGAGCAAATGCCGGCAGCGCGCCGCCGATCATCGGGAACGCCGACTCGATCGCTTTGGCTTCATTCACGCCTTTGTGACGGATCCGCAGCGTCGCGAGCGGCGCGTTCGCCTGCGCGCCAGGCTTTGTGAGCTCGAGCTCGTAGAGCGCGGTGACCTGATGGCCGGGACCGACCTGGCCCGCATCCACCGAATCGTTGCGGAAGTCGCTATCGGCGATGTCGCGGTTCTCGTAGCCGACGAGGCGATAGCGCGCGACCAGCGCGGGATCGAAGTCGACCTGCAGCTTGACGTCTTTGGCGACGACCTCGAGTGTCGCGTTCAATTGCTCGCCGAAGACCTTCTGCGCCGCCGCTTCGGAGTCGATGTAGTAGTTGTTGCCGTTGCCTTTGTCGGCGAGCTGCTCCATCAGGTCGTCTTTGTAGTTGCCCATGCCGAAGCCGATCGTCGACAGCGTGACGCCGCGCTTGGCCCGGCTCGCGATGATGTCGAGGATCTCGTCGTGCGTGTGCGCGCCGACGTTGGCGTCGCCGTCGGTGCACACGATCACGCGCGAGATCGCGTTCGACGAAAGATCTGCCATCGCCTGCTCGTACGCGAGGTCGATGCCCGATGCCATGCCGGTCGATCCGGCGGCCTCGAGGGCATCGATCGCTTCGAGGATCTCGGCTTTGTGCTCGATGCCGGTCGGCGGCAAGCGCAGCGACGTCTCGCCCGCGTAGGTCACGAGCGCGACGGTGTCATTCGGCCCGAGGTTGTTCGTCAGGATGTGCAGCGCGCGCTTGGCGAGCGGCAGCTTGTCGGGCTGGTCCATCGACCCCGAGACGTCCACGAGGAACACGAGGTGTGCCGGCCGGCGTTGCTCGTTCGTGACCGGCTGCGTCGCGACGCCGACGCGCAGGATCGTGCGGCCGGGCTGCAGCGGTGACTCGGCGGCGTCCATCGCGACCGAGAACGGCGTGTTGCCGGCCGGCGCGCCGAAGCCGTAGTGGAAGTAATTGACGAACTCTTCGACGCGCACGCTCTCCTTGGGCGGCAGCGCGCCTTCGTTCAGCTTGCGCCGCGCGATCGTGTACGACGCGGTGTCGACATCGGCGGCGAACGTCGACAAGTGGTCCTTCGCCGCGTCGACCCACGGGTTCTTGCCCCAATCGTGATAGGCCTCGGTGTTGCCGCTGGGCGACGCCGAGCTCCCGCGCTCCATCGCGGCGCGGGCGTAGTCGCGAGATTCGTGCTTCTTACACGAGGTTGTGAGGAACGAGACGCCGAGTAAGAGCGCAGCGGTCGGTTTGAGCATAGGGAGCCAACGCGCGAGCTCGCCGCGGGCGTTGCAAAACAGCGTCAGGCTTTGTCGCGATGCGCAGACAACTTCTCGACCGAAGTGGCACCAGCGTCACGAAGCGCGAGCTGCGGCACGATCGTACGCGGCAAGCTATCGGTCGACACCGCCGCCGCGGGCACCGGCCGATGCTCGCGCCACCACGCGGCCGCGCGGTCGTCGTCCCACGCGTGCTCGTCGGGAATCGGGATCGCTCGCAGCAGCGCGATCATCGCGCGGGCATCGTGCGGGCGCTTGGTCGGGCTCTTCGCGAGGCACGCGAGCACGAGCTGTTCGAGCTCGATCGGCAACCAGCCGCGCATGCGCGCGCGCAGGTCGGGCACCGGCTCTTGCGCGTGAGAGCGGATCGCGGCTTCGTCATCTGCGCGCGGGAAGACTTCGTTGCCGGCGAGCAGCCACCACGCGACGCAGCCGAGCGCGTAGAGATCCGCGCGCGCATCGATCATTTCGCCGAACGCTTGCTCGGGCGCGATGTAGCCCGGCGTGCCGACGAGCGAGCCGACCGCCGTCAACCGAGGCGCGCTGGGCCGCGCCTCGGGCTCGACGCCGGGTTTCGGCGGCAGCGGCAGCGTGACGACCTCGAGCGGCTTGCCCTCGTTCATCGCGTGGACGATCCCGAAGTCGAGCACTTTGAGCACGTCGACCTCGTCGGCGACGCGGCACACGAACAGGTTCGCGGGCTTGATGTCGCGGTGAAGCAGACCGGCTTCGTGCGCTTCGGCCAGCGACTGACACGCTTGGATCAAGAGCTTGATCACACGCGCGGCCGGCTGCGGGCCGTGATCGCGCAGCATGATGTCGAGGTCGATGCCGTCGAGCAGCTCCATCACGTAGAAGAACGTGCCGTCGTCGGTCGTGCCGTAATCGTAGAGCGCGATCGTGTGCTGCGACCGCATCGACGCGAGCGTTTGCGCTTCGCGGCGGAATCGCTCGCGCACTTTCGGCGCGTGCGCCGGATCGCGCAGCGACTCCGGCCGCACCAGCTTGATCGCGGCTTGGCGCGCGAGCAACCGATGCTCGGCACGCCAGACTTCGCCCATGCCGCCGATGCCGAGCCGGCCGACCAGCCGATAGCTGCCGAGCTCGGTCGCACGCGCTTCGGCGGCTCGCGCCTGTGCACGCGCGGCGCCGACCGCTTTGCGCATGCGCACCAAGTTCCACGCGAACAACAGTGCGACACCGAGTGCGATCGCGAGCGCACCGATCGATGCGATCGCACTTTGCTTCTCGAGTCGATGTGTCGACCCGAGCAACACGCGCTCGGGCACCAGCGTCGCGAGGTACCAATCGAGCGGCGCGGCGATGCCGGCGCGCTTGCCGCCGACCGGCGCGACCGACGCGAGATATTCGCCGTCGGGCGCTCGCAGCTCGAGGTAGCGCAGCTCGGTCGTCGGCGACGTGCCGAGCGCGGCGAACAGCGCCTCGAGCGCCGGATCGGCGAAGTCCTCGTGGCGCAAGAGGCGCCCCTCGCGCTGCGCGCTCTGCGGCAGCTGCGCCGCGGGATACGCCAAGATCGTGCCGTCGCCGGCGAACACGACGGTGCGAGCACCGTCGAACGGCGCGCGCACGACGAACGCCGACAGCTCGGTGACGTCGAAGTCGACCGTGGTCACGGCACGGAGCGCGCCGTCGGTGTCGTAGATCGGCTCGGCGACCGTGAGCCCGGTCGCGTGGGACGTGAAGAACGTGCGCGGCGGCATCCACACGCGCGCTTTCGTCTTGGTCGCCGCGAGCCAGTGCGGCCGCGTCCGCGGATCGTAGTTGGTCGTCTCGGTGCCGACGACGTGCGGCCCGCCGACGAGACTGAGGTTCGTGCGAGTCGTCGAGGTGTCGCCGACGCTGCTCTGCTGCACGCGCAGCTCGCCCGAGGCGGCATCGATGAAGGTCCCGCGCATCAGCCCGGTCGGAAATGCAACGCTGATGTTCGCGATGCCCGGCCGGCCGAATTGCAGATCGCGTAGCCGCGACGCCACGGCATCGAACGGCAGGTCCGGATCGGCGATGGCGCGCATGCTCGCGAGCAGCGGCTCGGCCTGATCGAGCGCGAACGCGACATCGTGCTGCACGTCGGTTGCCTGCGCCGCGAGCTGGCGCCGCGCCATCGAGTCGCTCGCGTCGCGCGTGGCGCGGCGGCCGAGCCATAGCACCGACAGCCCGGCGGCGATCACCAAGATCGGCACGAGGATCATCACGCCGGTCGGCGATGCGAGCGCGCGGCCGAATCGCTCGCGCGGCGCCGCGCCCGCGAGGCTTGGCCGATCGTTCGTGTCTCGCATCAGTACACGCCGTGCGGCGGCTCGATCGTGTACGTCGCGCCGCGCGTGCTCGGATCGATCGTCACGCGCAGCGTGTAGATCGCCTGCTTGCCGTCGCACTCGAGGTCGCCGACGGCTTGCACCGTCGCGCTCTTGCCATCGTCGGAGTGATAGCGAAATTGATATGCGATCGACTCCTCGAGCACGAAGCCGATCTGGTTCCAGATCTTGTCACTGGCGAACGCGGTCGGGTCGGCGAAGCACTTGTTGCCGGCCTGGCCGCAGCATTGCCCGGCCGGCAATACCGCACTGTCGCCGACCGGGAACGCCTGGGTTTCGCCGTACGTGCGCACGAGCATGCGGCCGAGCCGGCCGAGCTGCAGCGTGACGTCCGATTCCTTCGCGCGAGACATGTAATCCATGAACGCGGGGATCGACGCGGCGGCCATGCCGCCGAGCATCGCGGTTTGCACGAGCATGCCGCCGAACCCGGCCTTGACGTCGTTCGCGAGCGGCGAGCTCGGCGCGGCCGCGATGATCGGCGCGACGAGCTGGTCGCCTTTGCCTTCGAGCACGGCCTTGGCCGGGATCGCGAGCAGCCGGGTCACGACCTCGTCGGAGTTCGCCCAGGCCGTCCGCACGCCGAGCACGATGCGAAGCTGATCGTGATCGATCCGCACGGCCGCGCCGATCTCGTTGATGAACGTCGCGACGCGCACGGCGACGCGCGCGATGTTGCCGCCTTCGTCGGCCTGCGCGGACAGCTGTGCGAGCTGCGTTTGCTGCGCGAGCAGCGCGCCGGCGCCGAGGATCGAGCCGTGGCCGTACATCGCGAACTGCCACGGCGACGCTGCGAGCTCCTTGCCGAGCGGCGGCAACTCGACGACCGGCCCGGCCGCGACGCCCTTCTGGCCGGCGCGCAACGTATAGCCATCGAGCCACACGTCGACCGCGATGCCCTGCACGTTCGGGATGTCGATGCGACACGCGCCGTCGGCGAGGTGGCCGTGGAGCTGCTCGCAGCGAGCGATCAGCAGCGCATGGAGCGGCGCCGGATCGGTGAGCGGCACGCGCGCATCGAACGATTGTGCTTCCATCGTCAGCGTGAGCGGATCATCGATCGTGCGCGCGACCGCGGCGATGGTGTAGCCGGAGCCGAACAGCTCGTCGTCGTTCGCGGCCGGCGACAACGCGATGATGTTCTTGAGGTGACCGACCGCGAAGCCGGTCGTGCGATCGCCGTCGATGCGCGGCTCCGAGGCCGAGCCCATCGCGAGCAACAGCTTCGGCGGCAAGCCGGCGATCGTGCCGCGCAGCACGACCGCGCCGCGCGCGAGCTGCACGACGCCCGCGAACGACGTCGGCTTGTCGTCGATCGGCAGGCCGCGTGCGGCGAATTCGATGTCGCCGCGCGCACCGGCCGGTGCCGCGCTCAGCGTGCCGTTGCCGAGCCGATCGAACAGCGCCGGATCGCTCGCGCACGCGTAGACGCCGTGCGTCTCCATGCAGGTTGTCTCGGCATCGAGCTTGTCGGACGCGCTGCCGCGCATACCGTGGGTCGCCGCCAAGAACTTGTCGCGATCGCCGACCGGCAAGATCGCGATGCCCTTGTTCGGGCCGATCATGAACAGCGCGGCGCCCTTCGTCGCGGTCAAGCCGAGGCTCGCGAACGAGAGATCCGGCGTGGCGACCATCGCGCCGATCTTGACCAGCGCCGGCTCGAGCTCCGGCGTCGACGCCATCAACGCGCGCAGGTCGCCCCACGCGTGCTCGAGCATCGCCAGCGCGCGCGGCGACGCGATCGCGCCGAACATCGTGTCGCTCGGCGCGAGCTTCCACAGCGCATCTTGATCGGTGGTCGAGCTCGGCGCGCCGACATCGCCGGCCGGCGTCTTGTGGCATGCCGTGGCGACAAGCAAGGCGACAAAGACCCCAGCGACGCGCATCGCTTCGCTTGTAGCACGGCGTCGTCGGTGAGTAAGCTCGCGTCATGGCGCGGTCGCCGTCTTCCAAGCAGGGCCGGATCCTCGCGATCAAGTGGGGCATGAACCCCAACTCGTCGAGCCTCGGCGTCGACGTGACGTTCTTGCTCTTCGGTGCGACCGCACTGGCACTCGCGACACCGGTGATCGGCGCGCTGTTGCGCTGGCGGCGTAACAAGCCCGTCGCGAAGTAGCGGTGCGAGCGCTGTACCGAGAGCTGCGGCGCACGCTGCCGCCGGTCTACTGGACCGTTTGGCTCGGCACGTTGGTCAATCGCGCCGGTGCATTCGTCGGGCCGATCTTGACGTTCTATCTCACCGAGCAGCTCGGCCTGTCGCTCGGCGAAGCCGGCGCGATCGTCGCGGCGTGGGGCGCCGGCAGCTTCGTGGCGTCGCTCATCGGCGGCGTGCTCGCCGATCACATCGGCCGCCGCGCGACGATGCTCGCGTCGCTGCTCGGCGGCTCGGTCGCGATGCTCGCGCTATCACTGACGCGCGAGCCGCTCGCGATCGCGGCCGCGTCGCTCGGCTTGGGCTTCGTCGGCGATCTGTATCGGCCGGCGGTATCGGCCTTCATCGCCGACGTCATCGAGCCGCAGCATCGCCTGCGCGCGTACGGCGCGCTGTACTGGGCGATCAATCTAGGGTTCTCGATCGCGCCGGTGCTCGGCGGCTTGATCGCGACGCATTCGTATCGCGCGCTGTTCTGGGGCGACGCCGCGACCACCGCGATCTTCGCGCTCGTCGTGCTCGCGCGCGTGCCCGAGACGCATCCCGATCCGACGCGGTCGCTGCCGAGCACCACCACGCTCGCGACGATCGCCCGCGATCGTCTGTTCATGCGGTTCTGGATCTTCGCCGCGCTGCAGGGACTCGTCGTGTTCCAGATGATGACGACGCTGACCGGCTGGATGGCGCAGCAAGGTCACGGGCCGCGCGCGTACGGCGCCGTGCTCGCGATCAACGGCGGGTTGATCGTCGTGTTCCAGCCGGCGCTCACCGAATGGACCGCGCGGTTCGATCGCCGCAACGTGCTCGCGACGTCCGCGCTGTTGATGGGCGCCGGCTTCGCGCTGCACGGCGTCAGCTCGCTGCTCGCGGTGCACGCGATCGCGGTCGCCGTGTGGACGGTGGGCGAGATCATCAACTCGCCCGCCGCATCGGCGTTCGTCGCGGATCGCGCGCCGCCCGAAGCGCGCGGTCGCTATCAAGGCGTCTACGCGATGAGCTGGGGGTTGGCGTCGTGCCTCGCGCCGATCGTCGGTCCGCGCGTGCTCGCGTTCAGCCCGCTCGCGATGTGGGGTGGCTGTCTCGTGGTCGGCGCGATCGCCGCGATCGGCTATCGATCGATGCCGAGGAACAACCCGACGACCTCTGCCAACCGTTCCGGTTGATCGAACGGCATGCCGTGACCGGCATCGCGGAGCTGCTCGACGCGCATGCCCAGCTCGGTCGCCATCTCGAGCGTGACGACGGAGTTGTCGCCGATGACGAGCAGGCTCGGCACGTCGATCGCGCCGACCACCTCGCGATAGTCGGGGTTGGGCGGCACGAGCACGTCGAACGCACACAACCGCGTGCCGTGTCGGGCCTCGGCGAGCAGCTCGATGATCTCGGCGGAGCGCCGCGGGTGCCGCGCTCGCAGCTCTGCGACGAGCTCGGATCTGGATAGCGCGAGCACGCGGCGATGTTGAACGGCCACGTCGCTGTCGTGCACCTCGCGTTGGCGCGCGGGGCTCAAGAATGTCGGGTCGACCAGCACGACGCCGCGGAGCCGCGCGCGGGTCGCGACCACCGCGGCGATCATGCCGCCCATCGAGTGCCCGACCACGACCGGGCGCTCGAGCCCGAGCACGTCGATGAGGCCGAGCACGTCGTTTGCGTGATCGTCGTAGCTGTAGCCGTGGAGCGGCGCACTCGAGCCGCCGTGCCCGCGCGCGTCGGGCATCACGACGTCGAAGTCGTGCTCGAGCACGCGCGCGATCGGAGTCCACGTCGCGCCGCTGCAGGTCAAACCATGGAGCAGCACGATCGGCGGCTTGTCACCACCGGTGCGCCGATAGTGGATCGCGATTCCGTTCGTTTCGCAGATCACGCGCCTACGAATATACGATCAGCCACGCAGCGCGGTGCCGAACAACGCATCGAGCGCCACGTAGTGCTTTTCCGCGGCCGCCTCGTTGTACGCCTCGGAATCGTCGACGGCATAGCCGTGATTCGCGTCGTAGTGCTCGATCTGATAGCGCACGTGGCCCGCATCGAGCTCGCCGCGTAGCTTCGCCTCGGCGTCGGCCGGCAGATCGTTGATCGCCGGGCCGAAATAGACGCGCGACTTGATCGACTTCGCGCGCAGGTGCGGGCTGTCGGGCTGATCGGTGACCAGTCCGCCCGGATGGAACGCCGCCGTCGCCTTGATCCGATCGCCGAACAGCGTGCCGACGCGGAAGCTGACGTTGCCGCCCATGCAGTAGCCGGTCGTGCCGACGCCGCCTTTGACGTCGCTGCGGTGCTCGACGTGATCGAGCACGGCGCCGATCGTCTTGCTGAGATTTTCGTAGTCCGTCGCCGGTGCGTAGTACGTGGCGAAGAACTTCGCCCGCAGGTCGGGATCGTGGAACACCTTCATCATGCCCTTGAGCGTGACCTCTTCACCGCCGAGCATCGTCGAGATCGGCGGCGCGCGATGGAACAGATCCGGCTGCACGGCCACGTAGCCGCTCGTCGCGATGCGCTCGGCGATCCGCGTTTGCGCGGCGCGCAGGCCTCCTGCATCGAAGAACACCAGCACGGCGGGCCACGGTCCGTTACCGTCGGGCACGACGACCTCGGTCTTGCACGGTCCATCGGGCGTCGCAATTTCGATCAGGCTTGTCGTCATCGCCGTGCAGCGTTGCAGATCGCGGCGGCGATTTCGATCGCCGACGCAAACGTTCACATACGAGCGGCTGGGCTAACCCCGGAGCTCGGTTCGGTCGAACCGCCGTCCTAGTTCGCCGGCGGTACAGGCGGCCGGTGCCGCACGTCCTGCGCGCGCACCATGTACACGACCTCTTCGGCGAGGTTCTTGACGTGGTCGCCGATCCGCTCGAGGTAACGGCAGATCGATGTCAGCGGCAGCACGCGCGTCACCGTGGCCGGATCGGTCGCGACGTGCGCGATCAGCGCCGCGAACTCGCTCGCGTTGAGGTTGTCGATCTCGCGGTCGGCGACGATCACCGCGGTCGCGCGATCGGCATCGCGCGCGACGAAGCTATCGAGCGCGGCCTTGAGGTTCTTGTGCACGAGGCCCGACAGCCGATTGAGGTCGGGAATCGGCGCGAGCGGCGGCAGGTGGTTGAGCTCGAGCGCGCGCTTCGCGATGCCCGTCGCGAGATCGCCGATGCGCTCGAGGTCGGTCACGAACTTGAGCGACATCGTGATGAAGCGCAGGTCCGATGCGACCGGCTGGCGCGTCGCGAGGATCTGCAGCGCGAGCTCGTCGATCTCGTTCTCGTCGCGATCGATCGTCACGTCGTTGTCGATCACCTTGCGCGCGAGCTCGTCGTCGCGGTCGGTGAGCGATTGCATCGCGAGCGTGATCTGCGATTCGCAGCGTCCGCCCATCGCGCACAACCGCTCGCGTAACGTGCGGAGCTCGGTCTCGAAATCTTTGCTGGTATGTGAGCTGATCATGATGCCATCGCCTTCGATGCTGACGACTCCGCCTTCGGAAGGCGAAGCCAGAAGATGCTGCCGCGCGGCGCGTTGGGCTCGACGCCGACCTCGCCGTCCATGCTCTCGACCAGGTGCTTGACGATCGACAAGCCAAGCCCGGTGCCGCCGGCTTCGCGCGAGCGGCTCGGATCGGCGCGGTAGAACCGCTCGAACACGCGCGCGCGGTGCTTGTCGGCGATGCCGGGGCCGTCGTCGCGCACTTCGATGCGCACCGCGTCGCCGAGCTCGCGTGCTTCGACCCACACGTGGCCTTCGGCCTGCGTGTACTTCACGCCGTTGTCGATCAGGTTGACGAGGATCTGATCGAGCGCCTTCGGATCAGCTTTGACGCGCATCTCGTCGGGAATGTCGACGTGGATCTCGATGTTGCGTTTTTGCGCCTGGGTCTCGACCGCGGTCAGCGACTGCTCGGTGAGCGAGCGCACCGGCACGCACGCGATGTCGAGCCGGTACTGGCCGGCGTCGAGCCGCGATAGATCGAGCAGGTCGGCGAGGATGCGCGCCAAGCGCTCGGCGTTGCGATGCAGGCCGTCGATCAGCTTGCCTGCGATCTGCGGATCGTTCTTGGCGCCCGCGAGCAACGTCTCGGCGTTCGCGCGGATCACGGCGACCGGCGTGCGCAGCTCGTGCGAGACGTTCGCGACGAAGTCGCGCCGCACCGTCTCGAGCCTGCGGACCTTCGTCACGTCTTCGAGCAAGAGCACGCGGCCGGCGCGACCCCACGTGCGCGCGGCGCGGATCAGCGTGCGCGGCCCGTTCGGCAGCTGGACCTCGGCCGACGCGTCGTTCGTGTGATCGACGAGCTCGCGCAACTCCGGCACGCGCACGAACTCGAGCAGCGGCTCGCCGACGAGCGAGCTCTGCACGCCGAGCATGCGGCGCGCGGCATCGTTGAGCATCTCGATCTTGCGCTCGCCGTCGATCGCGATCACGCCTTGCGTGAGGCCGTCGGCGACCGATGCGAGCAGCGTGCGCTCGTGATGGAGCGCGTTGCGGCTGCGCTCCGCGTCTTCGGCGAGCGCGTTGATCCACTGGCCGAGCTCGCGCAGGTCATCGCCGGATTGCGACGGCACGCGCCGCGCGGGATCGCGCACGAGATCGCGCGTCAGCGCCGCGAGTCGCTTGATCGGCCGCCGCACGATGATCGCCGTGGCAACGGCGGTCGCGATCACGAGCGCCAGCGCTGCGATCGCGAGTGTCAAACACTCGTCTCCGTGGCTTCTTCGGGCTCGCCTTTGAATCGATAGCCGACGCCGCGCAGCGTCTCGATGTACGCGCCGGCGTCGCCGAGCTTCTCGCGCAGCCGCTTGACGTGCGTGTCCACGGTGCGCGTGGTGACATCGGCGTCGATGCCCCAGACGTCCGACAGCAACGCGTCGCGCGTCTGCACGCGGCCGCGCCGCGACAGGAACGCGTGCAGCAAGCGGAACTCCAGCGCGGTCAAGCCGATCTCGGTGTCGTCGACCCACGCGCGGTGCGCGTCGCGATCGATCTTGAGCCGGCCGAAGCGAATCAGCGATGGCTCGCCTTCACCGCGCTGCACGCGCCGCATCAGCGCGCGAATCCGCAGGATCAGCTCGCGCACCGAGAATGGCTTGACGACGTAATCGTCGGCGCCGACCTCGAAGCCGACGACGCGATCGATCTCTTCGCCTTTCGCCGTGCACATGATCACCGGCGTCTCGCGCGTGCGATCGGTCTCGCGCAAGCGCCGGCAGATCTCGGTGCCCGCGAGATCGGGCAGCATCAGATCCAGCACGATCACGTCGGGCGTTGGATCGCTCGTCGCCGCCGCCAGGCCCTGACGCCCGCTGTGCGCGAGCCGCACCTGGAAGCCCTCGGAGCGCAGGTTGTACTCGAGGGTGGTGGCGAGGTCGACCTCGTCTTCGATGACCAGGACCAATCCGCTCATGCTGCAGCCTTAGCACGGCCCAGGTGACGGGATGATGACGATCAAGTGCCCGGTAAATGGCCGGGGCTAGAAGATGAAGAACGCCGAGAACTGCGTGCGGTAGTTGGTGGCGGTGACCCCGTCGACGTAACCCTGCTGGAACCACGCGAATTCGAGGCCCAACCGCACCGCCGGGGTCGCATCCCAGAACAGGTTGCCATCGGCCCAATCCGACGAGTTGAACACCTTGCCGGCCGCGCCGAAGTCCGCCGCGTTGTCCGAGCTCATGTGCGAGTAGTTCGCCGTGACGAACACGTTCCCGGCCGGCAGGTAGTACTGCAGACCGACGATGAACGACTGCCACTGGATCGGGTGCAGCGAGTACGTGCCGTCCGCATCCTTGAAGAACAGCGCGAGGCCGTTGTCGAGGTTCGGCGTGTACGTCGGCGCGGTCGCCAGCATGCCCGGGTTCGGCACGGCGGGCTCGCCGACGCCGCCCGAGAGGCCGGTGTACTGATCCGCGATGCCGGCGCCGTCGGCGTAGCTCGCGGTCAGCGTCAGCGCGTTGTCGTGGTTCTCCTTGTGGCCGGGGATGATCGGCACCATCGCATCGAGCGAGATGCCGTAGCCGTTCTTCGTCACTTGCGAATCGCCGGACGGGAATGGGTTCACCGCGAAGCGACGGCCGATCACCGATACGCCGACCGCGGCCGAATCGAGCGCGCTGCTCACCGAGCCGCCCGTGTGCCACGCCTTGAGCATCGGGAAGCTGACCTTGATACCGGCTTGCCCGTCGGGCGTTGCCGAGTCGCGCTCGGCGGGACGCACCGCGGCGACCGCGATGTCGACATCGACCACGCCGGTCTTGATCGTCTTGCCGATCCGGATCTGCGGCGAGCGGTTATAGACCTGGCCGGGGACGCCCTGGATCTCGACGGTCGCCGGGTGGAAGTACGACTGCCAACCGAACAGCTCCCAGTACTGGCCGATCAAGAAGTCGAGCACCGGTGTCTCGAGCTTCACGTTGTAGTGGCGGAAGCGCATCGCGGGGTTCTGCCAGAACTGCGATTCGCTCGCGGTCGTCGGCTGGTTGCCCAAGAAATCCATCTCGAGCATCGCGCTTGCCTTGACGCCGTAATACTCGGGGGCGCCGAGCTTGAAGCCGACGCGCGAGTTGCGTGCGCCGAACGTCGTTTGGCCGTGATCGCCGGTGTACGTGTTGGGCCGCGCGATCGCCGCGTTGCCGGCCGAGTCATTGAAGCCCTGCGTCGAGTCGTAAATGCTATCGGCTTCGACGAAGCCGTAGAACGTCGTGTCCCATTTCGTCTTGAAGTGCGCGGGCGGCGTCGCCGGCTGGCCTTGCTGCGGCAGCGGCACCGAGTACGCGGGCTGACCTGCAGCGCCGGGCTCGGCGGTCGGCGTCGGTGTCGGCGTCTGCGTCGTCGGCTCGGTCGGCGCGGGCGCGGGCGCGGGAGCCGGAGCCGGCTCGGTTGTCGTCGGCGGCGTGGTTGGCGCCGGGGTCGGCGATGGGGCGGGCTCCGTCGGTTGCGCGAGCACCGGCGATGCGATCAGGAGTCCGAGCAACGTGACTAGGCGAGAGCCTTTGGACATGGCGTGCATGGTTTATCGCGCCACGTGACGCTCAAGTGACGGCGACACGACGTAGCGGTCAAATCGTAGCGATCCCGCCCTGCGATCGAATCCGATTAATCAACGAGAAGCTTGCTCAGTGTCTTCACGTCGATCTCGAGTTGCTCGGCCGTTCTTGCTTTGTTGCCGCCGAATTGCTCGAAAGCCCAGCGCGCATAACGCCGCTGGATCTCGCGCAGCGCGACGATCTCGCCGTGGAACTCGGGAGCGCCGGGAGCTGGTACGCCGATCGATACGGGCAGATCGTCCGCGCGAATTTCGGCGTTGTCGACCAGCAACACGCAGCGCTCGACCACGTGCGCGAGCTCGCGGACGTTGCCGGGCCACGCGTGATCGATCATCCGCGCGAGCGCGGCCTTGCCGAACGCGCGTACCGGCGAGCTCGCGTGTCGCGTCCGTGCGCGGGCCAAGAAATGCTCGACGAGCAGCGGGATGTCGTCGCGCCGCGCGCGCAGCGGTGGCAGCTCGATCGACACGACGTCGAGCCGATACAGCAGATCCTCGCGAAAGCCGCCGTCGCGGATGCGCGCCGCGATGTCGCGATGCGTGGCCGCGAGCACGCGAACGTCGACGCTGCGCTCGCCGGATCCGCCGACCGGCCGGATCTTGTTCGTGTCGAGCACGTGCAGCAGCTTTGCCTGCAGCGCCGGCGACATCTCGGCGATCTCGTCGAGTAACAGCGTGCCGTGATCGGCTTCGACGAACAAGCCGGGCCGATCCGTGGTCGCGCCGGTGAACGCGCCCTTGACGTGGCCGAACAGCTCGCTCTCGAGCAACGCCTCGGGCAGCGACGCGCAGTTGATGATCACGAACGGCCCGCTCGAACGCGCGCTCTCGCCATGAATCGCGCGCGCGACGGCGCCTTTGCCGGTGCCGGTCTCGCCGGTGATGAGGATCGGCACGTCGGTCTTCGCGACGCGATCGACAAGTGCGAGCACGCTCTGCATGGCGGCGCTCGCACCGATCAGGCCGCCGCGCGAGAACCGCGATGCAGCTTCGCGGCGCAGCTCGTCGGCTTCGTGGCGCAGCTCGCGGTCGGCGAGCGCGCGCTCGACGAACACGATCAGCTCGTCGAGCTTGAACGGCTTCGTCAGGTAGTGGAACGCGCCCTTGCGGATCGCTTCGACGGCCGAGTCGATCGCGCCGTACGCGGTCATCACGATCACCGGCACGCCGAGCGCGCGTGCGGCATCGAGCAGCGCGAAGCCGTCGATCTCGGGCATGCGCAGATCGGTGACGACGAGATCGGCGCGGCCGGCGCGCAGCTCGGTGAGCGCGAGCTTGGAGTCGCCGAGCGCTCGCGCCGCGTAGCCGCGATCGACGAGCCCGTCGGCGAGCGTCTCCGCGAGCGCGAGCTTGTCGTCGACGACGAGGATGCGATCACGCATGCGCGGTTCCGATCGGGACCGTGATCGCCGCGCGCGTGCCACGTGGCTCGCGCGGGCCGATCGCCAGTGACCCGCGATGCGTCGACGCGATCTCGTTTGCGATCGCGAGCCCGAGTCCGGTGCCTTTACCCGCCGGCTTCGTCGTGAAGAACGGCTGGATCGCTCGCGCGGCATCGGCCGGTGTGATGCCGTCTCCGTCGTCGGTGACCACGAACGCGACCTCGTGCTCGTTCGGCTCGACGGCGAGCTTGACCGTCGCGCCGGCGGGCGACGCGTCGCACGCGTTGAGCAGCAAGTTGACGAGCGCGTGCTCGAACAACAGCGGCTCGCAGCGGACCGAGGGCGCGCCTTGCGTGCCGCCGAGCTCGAGGTGCACGCCCGCGCGGGCGAAGCGATGCTCGACGAGCGCACGCGCTTGGCGCACGAGCTCGGCGGGTGCGGTTTCCTGCAGCGCGATCGGCGCGCCACGCGCCAGCTGCAACAGGCCGCGCACCACGCGATCGACGTGGTCGGCCTGATCCAAGATGGCCTGCGCGTTCTTCACGATGCGCTCGTCGCCCGCGCCGCGCGACAGCAATTGCTCGGCGCGGCCGACGATCACGCCGAGCGGTGTCGCCAGCTCGTGCGCGATCCCCGAGCCGAGCGCCGCCATCGTCGCGGCGCGCGACAGCTGCTCGAGCTCGGCGTCGCGCTCGGCTGCGAGCTGGCGGCGCTGGCGCATCAACGCGAAACCGCCGAACCCGAGCACGACGATCGTCACCACTGCCATCGCGAGCACGAGGTGCGCCCAACCTTCGCGGTCGCGATCGCGCTGGCGCGAGGCGGTGCGCACGATCGCGAGCCGTCTGCCGTCCGGCAACCGCGCGACGCCCGCCATCGCGACGCGCTCGGGCAGGCCGAGCACCGCGGCGTCGGGGCGATCGATCCGGACCACGCGCGTGGTCTCGGTCAAACCCGGCAAAGCGACCTCGCGGCCGTCGAGCCCGTGCGCGCGCCCATTCGCCTCGACGATCACGACGCGCGCGTCATCGCGTTCGAACGCGGCAAACGCGGCCGGTCCCGCGAGCGCCGCGGCATCGGCGACCGACGCTTGCTCGGCGCCCAGATCGTCGAGCCGCGCCTCCGATCGCGCGCGTTCATCGCCGTACGCGAGCGCACCGACGGCGAGCACCGCGATCGCCATCGCGAGCACGAGCCACCGCGTCTTGATGCGCAGCATATCGTCAGTTTACGCGTTTCGC
This sequence comes from Kofleriaceae bacterium, assembly GCA_036271395.1. GTDB lineage: Bacteria > Myxococcota_A > Polyangia > Haliangiales > Haliangiaceae > JABFXX01. The sequence goes on along the minus strand of DATBAS010000102.1, from coordinate 24,955 downwards.
GCCGACTTGCCGCGGTGTACAACGCCCGCGATGTTGACCGGCAAGCAACGGCGTCACCTCCGCGCGCTCGGGCACGCGCTCCATCCGATCGTGCAGGTCGGCAAGGGCGGGCTCGACGACGGGCTGATCGCCGCGCTCGACCGCGCGCTCGCCGATCACGAGCTCGTCAAAGTGAAGGTCGGTGAGAACGCGGAAGAGGGCAAATCCGAGGTCGCCGAGCGACTCGCGCACCAGACGAAGAGCGAGGTCGCGCAGATCATCGGCAACATCGTGCTGCTCTATCGCGCGGCTCCCGACAAGCCGGTTATCGCGCTGCCCTAGATGCGGCGATGATCCGCTCGAGCTCGTCGGGTTGCTTCGGCGTGTCGGCGGTGAGCACCTCGGGCGCGCCGGTCGTGATCGCGACGTCGTCTTCGATGCGTACGCCGATGCCGCGAAACCGATCGGGCACGTCGGGCGCGTCGGCCGCGATGTAGAGCCCGGGCTCGACGGTGATGACCATGCCGGGCTGCAGCGGGCGCGGCGTGCCGCGGATCGTGTACGCGCCGGCATCGTGGACGTCGAGACCGAGCCAGTGCGACGTGCCGTGCATGTAGAACTTCTTGTACGAGCTGTCCGCGATGCGATCTTCGACGCGACCGGCGAGCAGGCCGAGCTCGATCATGCCCGCGGTCAGCGCGCGCACGCAGTGATCGTGAATGGCGTTGATGGTCGCGCCGGAGCGCGCGAGCGAGATCGCGGAGACCTGTGCTTCGAGCACGATGTCGTAGACGGCGCGCTGCGCCGGCGTGAATGCGCCGTTCGCCGGCCACGTGCGCGTGACGTCGGCGGTGTAGTGATCGTATTCGCAGCCGGCGTCGACGAGCACGAGCTCGCCGTCGGAGATCTGCGCGTCGTTGGTGATGTAGTGCAGCACGGTCGCGTTCTTGCCGGCGCCGACGATCGACGTGTAGCCCGGCCCGCTGCCGCCGCCGCGGCGAAACGTGTAGTTGATGACGGCTTCGAGCTCGTACTCGAACGCGCCGGGCTTGCCGGCGCGCATCGCCTCGAGGTGCGCGCGGGCCGAAATCTGCGCGGCCTGGCGCAGCGCGGCGAGCTCTTCGGGCCGCTTGAACAGCCGCTGCTCGTGCACGGCGACGCGCGGATCGACGATCGCGTTCGGCGGACGTTGCCCGCGCTTCTCCATCCGGCGCAGTCGCGCGATCGTCGACGCGACGAGCAAGTCCATCTCGTCGTCGAGCCCGACCGCGTAGTGCAGCTGTTCGCAGCTCGCGATCAGCTCGGGCAGCCGCTTCGCGAGCTCGCTCGCGGGATACGCGGCATCGGCGCCGTAGCGCTGCTTCGCGCCGTCGAGGCCGACGCGCGGCCCATCCCACACTTCGAGCTCCGCATCGCGCGGCCGCACGAACATCACGACGCGCTCGGACTGGGCGCCGGGCCGGAGCACCAGCGTCGCGTCGGGCTCGACGAACCCGGTCAGGTACACCACGTCGGAGCTCTGGCGAAACGGGTGGTACGCGTCGCCGTTGCGAAGCCGCTCGGGCAGCGAGCGCACGAGCACGACCGCGTGATCGCCGACCGCCTTCATCAGATCGTCGCGCCGAGCCGCATACACCGCGGGGTCGAACATCCACGCAGTTTAGCGCTTGCGCCGGCGACGCGCCGCGAAGGCCGCCAGCGCGATCGGCAGGAGCGCGAACACCGGAGCACCCGACGCGTTACACGCGAGGCCGGTCTCGTGGTCATCGCCGACCGGGTCGACCGGATCGGCGGGATCGTCGCCGCCGTTGTAGCCGCCGTACGCGCACGTCGATGCCGTGTACTCGCCGGTCGTATCGGCGCCGACGCTGGCGAGGTTGGTCAAGAACTCGCTCACGAGCGTGAGATCGGCCGCGATGTCGGGGTTCTCTTGCGTCTGGTTCCAACCGAGAGCGGCGGCTTGCGTCGCTTCGAGCGCGACCGCCGCGCACGTCGGCGTCGAGGTCGCGGCGAGCTCGGTCGCCGCGCGCAGCCCGAGGAACATGTTGTACATCGCGAACCGCGGCGCCATTTCCGGCGCCGACAAGTACGGCGGATCCGGCGTCTCGCTCGGATCGTCGGGATACGCGAGCGTCACGGTCTGCGTCGTCGGCGTCGATGCGCCCGGCATCGTGTACGTCAGCGTCAGGTCGGCGACCTTGCCGTCGGGCGGGTTCATGCCGGTCGGCGTCAGCGCGATGAACAGCATGCTGCCGCCGCCGCGGCGACCGCCGGTACCCGGCGCGGGTGCAACGCCGGTGCGGCCGGCGACGAACGCCGCCGGGACGTGCATCGAGCCGAGCTGCGGACTGCCGGCCCACAGGGTCGAGCCGACGACCTCGCCGAACGTCCATCCGGTGCCGGCGACCGCGTCGACTTGCAGGTTCAACGCGATCGGCGTCGTGAAGTACGACAGCTCCTGCGCGAACACGTTCATCGCGGCGGCTTCGTCCTCGAGGAAGTAGAAGTTGCCCGAGCCGTGCTCGGCGAGCCCGCGCATGAGTGTCAAGTCGAACTCGTCGCCGACGCCGACGGTGGTGAGCCCGATGCCCTGCGCGATGAATTGATCGGCGCCGGCGAGGATCTGCGTATCGTCGGTGACACCCGACGTCGCGAGCCCGTCGGACATCAAGATCACGCGGCTCTGGCGCGTGGGATCGAGCGCGGCGACGTCGAGCTGGAAGCCTTGCGTGAGGCCTTGCAAGATGTCGGTGCCACCCGCCGGCTCGATCGAATCGACGATCGCGCCGAGGCCGGTGCGATCGAGCGAGCCGGATCCAAACGTCGCGAGCGTTTGCACGGTGTCGTCGAACTGCACGATCGCGAGCCGATCGTTGTCGCCGAGCGTATCGATCAACGAGTGCAAGCCGACCTTGACCTTGTCGAGCCGGCCATCCTCGGCCATCGAGCCCGAGTGATCGATCACGACGACCAAGCTCAGCGGCAACTGCGGATACTGCGTCGGATCGACGTTGGTATCGATCGCGAGCTGCAGCGCGGCTTGATGCGTGCCGTCGAGCCACGCCTTGCCGACCGCGACGCCCGGCGTCATGCACAGCGTGTTGGTGCAGCCCGTCTGCGGTGGCGGCGCGTAGTGCTCGTTGAAGAACCCGTTGGCGTCGAGCGTGTCGCTGCCGGGGATGCCGCCGCTGTTCAAGATCGCGGTGAATTCGCCGATGTCCTGTTGGCCGCCGAAGCTGACGCCGCCGCCGGTGCCGGCATCGCTCGCCTCGGTCGTCGGGTTCGCACCTGGGCCGAGCGAGCTGTTGCTACAAGCCGCCACGATCGAGATCAGTAGAAAGCGCCGCATGCAGCCGCATTCAGCAACGCCGATGCCCTCCGGCGATCATTCGATCCACGCAGTTGCGCCGCGCGAGTCGGCCGCGATCCGGCCGGGCGCGACACGGATGTCGTACGATGCGCGCCATGCGACGCGTCATCTTGATCGGCCTGTTGTTCGTGGCTTGCCGCCGTTCCGAGCCCCAACCGCGTGTCGCGCCGGCGCCTGGGTCGGCCGGCTCGGCGGGCGGCTCGGCGCTGGGCTCCGCTGCCCCGAAGCACGGCCGCGGCGACGACGACGAGCCGCTCGTCTATCGCACCGCGCAGAGTGGCGATCACGTCGACCCGAAGTTTGCGGGCTCGGGCAAGACCTCGCTCGTCGCGTCGGAAGATCACTACGCGTCGGAGACCGGCGAGGCCGTGCTCGCCGCGGGCGGCAACGCCGCCGACGCCGCGGTCGCGACCGCGTTCGTGCTCGCGGTCACGCACCCGAGCGCCGGCAACGTCGCAGGCGGCGGGTTCGCGGTCGTGCACATTTCGGCGGGCAAAGACGCCGCGCTCGATTTTCGCGAGGCCGCGCCGGCCGCAGCGACCAGCGACATGTACCTCGACGCGCAGGGCAATCCGACGCGCGGCTCGCTGATCGGCGACAAAGCCTCCGGCGTGCCCGGCTCGGTCGCCGGGTTGTGGGCGCTGCATCAAAAGTACGGCAAGGCGAAGTGGGCCGATCTCGTCGCGCCGGCGATCAAGTTCGCGAAAGATGGGTTCACCGTCGATCAACACCTGCACGAGTCGCTCGTGCGTGTCGGCGCCATGCGCGCGAAACAGCTCGCGACCGCGCCGCTGTGGTGGCCGAACGGCAAGCCGCGCGAGACCGGCGAGGTCGTCAAGAACCCGGAGCTCGCCGCGGTGCTCCAGCGCATCGCCGACAAAGGCAGCGACGGCTTCTACAAAGGCGAGACCGCCGACGCGATCGCGGCCGAGATGAAGCGCGGCGGTGGCCTCATCACGACCGCCGATCTCGCCGGCTATCAGGCGATCTGGCGCGATCCGCTGATCTTCACGTATCGCGGCAAGACACTGGTGACGATGCCGCCGCCGTCGTCGGGCGGCGTCGTGCTCGCGATGACCGCGCACATGCTCGAGCACGTCGATCTCGCGAAGGCGGGCTGGCATTCGTACGAGCACGTCCACGAGCTCGTCGAGGTGTGGCGCCGCGCGTATGCCGCGCGCAACGAGATCCTCGGCGATCCGGCGTTCATCAAGAACATGCCGATCGCGAAGCTGATGTCGCAGGACTACGCCGATCAGCTCGCGAAGACGATCGGCGCGAACGCCACACCGTCGAGCCAGGTCCACGGCCTGTTCGAAGGCGATCACACGACGAACATGTCGATCGTCGACAAGACCGGCATGGCGGTCGCGATGACGACGACGCTCAACACCTCGTTCGGCAACATCGTGATGGTCGATGGCTTCTTGCTCAACGACGAGATGGACGACTTCGCGAGCAAGCCGGGCTCGCCCAACGTGTTCGGGCTCGTGCAGGGGATCGCGAACAAGATCGAGCCGGGCAAGCGGATGTTGTCGTCGATGTCGCCGACGATCGTGCTCGATGGCAAGGGCGCGACGTTCATGGTCGTCGGCGGGCAGGGCGGGCCACACATCATCACCGAGGTGTGGCAGACGCTGTCGAACGTGATCGATTTCGGCATGGCGCCGGCGGCCGCGGTGGCGGCACCGCGCGTGCATCACCAGCACTTGCCCGACGAGGTCGACATCGAAGCCGACGCGATCACGAGCGACGTCGCCGATAAGATGCGTGCGGCCGGTTACAAGCTCGTCGGCGGGGGCTACGGCGCGGCGAACGCGATCGTGCGTACCGGCGATGGTTGGCAGGGTGCCGTCGATCCACGTGGCGGGGGCGCCGCGATCGGCGATCCGAAGTGACGTAAGCTAGTCCAATGCCGACCGAGGATCCGAGTGGCATCCTGGTTTATCCCAAGCTCGATCGCGGCAGCGATCCACGCAACCCACGCGGTGATTCGACACCGCCGCCGAACGTGAAGGGATTTTCCGTGAAGAAGACTGGCAAAGGTCGTGGTCCGTTGATCGCGGGTATCGTCGGCGCGCTCGCGATCGGCGCGGGCGCCGGCTACGTCTTGAAGCCGTCGAAAGCCGGCGATCTCGCGGCCGCTCGTGACGACGCGAAGAAAGCCGCCGACGCTGCAAAGCAGCACGCCGACGATCTCGACACGCAGCTCACCGCCGCCAAAGCCGACAAGCAGAAGGACGACGATCAGCTCGCCGCGCTGTCGACGAAGGCAGGCGACGTCGACAAGAAAGCCGCCGACCTCGACGCCGCGCAAAAGAAGCTGCAAGGCGCGATCGACAAAGAGTCCGGCTCGGTCGACACCGAAGGTGACGAGATTCACCTCAAGCTCGTCGACAAGGTGTTGTTCGCCACCGGCGACGATCAGCTGACCGACAAGGGCAAGGCGGTGCTCGACAAAGTCGCCGTCGCGCTCAAGGACCTGCCCGACAAGCAGGTGTGGGTGCAGGGGCACACCGACGATCAGCCGATCTACTTGAAGAAGCCGGACGTGAAACCGACGAAGCCCGACCCGAAGGCTCCCAAATCAACGACGCCACCGCCGAAGCCGCGCAAGGAGTACGTCACGAACTGGGAGCTGTCGGCGGCGCGCGCGCTGCAGGTCGTGCACTACCTGCAGGACACCGCGAAGATCGATCCGGGGCGGCTCGCCGCGCTCGCGTTTGGCCAGTATCGGCCGGTCTCGAGGGCTAACAAGGCGCTCAACCGGCGCATCGAGATCGTGCTGTATCCGAAGCGCGAAGTGCTCGTCAAAGACCAGCCGGCGGCCAAGAAGTAGACGTCAAAGACGGACGAACGACCGCGAACGCGGGGCCGAAAGTTCTCCCGCGGTCGCGGCCGTCGCCCGCACTCTAGCTATGACGTGCGGCGGCGAAGACCGCTACGCGCGAGCGATCACAGCGCGCGTGCGTCCGGCATCAGCTGCGACATCATCAGCCACAATTTGCCGCGGCGCTCGAGCTCGAGGCGATCGGAGTCGTCGACGGGGTCGAGCGTCTCCGGCGACCACGTCAGCGACGCGATCGGGCCGAGATAGAGGTACATGTCGCCGAGCTGGCCCAGTGTCAGCCCGCTGTGCGCGAATGGGTCGCGACCGTGCGGACCGGTTACACAGCCGCCGAAGAAGATATCTGCTGATGCGTGCTCGAGCCAGCTATCCGCGATTCGCACCAGCGACGGCACCGGCAGCGGAGCGGGCTTCGCGTCGATTTCGTCACGATCGCCGGCTCGAATGTGCGCGTGCGGCATCACGACGATCGACTCGCCGGGCCGCTCGCGCTCGAGCATCCGCACGAATCCTTCGCCACCCGGCGGCACGCGCGTGCGCATCAGGTGAAACGCGCTCGCGAGCAACAACGCGTTGCGGCGATCGCCGACGACGCGCGCGAAATGCTCGTCGCGACTGTCGGCGGCGGCGAGCACGTCGGCCGGGCTCGCGGTCGCCCAGTCGAGCGGCGGATCGCCGAGCAGCACGCGAATGCGCCGCTCGGTGGGCAGTGTCTCGTTGACCGCGCGAACGGTCGCGAAGAAGTCGAAATAGATCTGCGCGCGAAATCCCGTCGGGCCCGCGCCGACGAAGTCGTGCACGGCCGGCTCGATCGCGACGTCTTCGCCGGCGACATAGGCATCGGCGATCGCCTGATGACGAGCGTTGCCGAATTCGACGACGATCGTGCTCGCGCGTTCGGCAAAGCGCGGATCGCGAATCACCGCTTCGATGAAGCGCGCGCCTTGCTCGATGCCGTGCATCTCGCCGAGCGCGACGAGCGGATACCGGTCGAACAGCTCGATGAGCCCGGTGATGCCGTCGACGACGTTCATGCGGGACGATCATCGTACGAAAGCGGCCCGGCGCGCCGCCAACCGACGCGCAACAGCCACGTTCGCGGCGCTTTCGTCGGAGCCGGCACCGTCGCGAGCTCGCGGTTGAACGCGTTCATGCGAATCGGCGCCTGCCAGCCGCGAAACCAAACGCCGCTCGAGTAAGAATCGATCCAGCCGGCGTAGAAGCGCTTCGCCGGCGGCGCGTGATGTTTGCGATTGAGCAGCACGTAGCGCAGCGTATTGCGGACCTGCGCCGGCGAGCGCAGCGCCCGCGCGTGATAGCGCGGCCCGAACAGCTTGCCCTTACGTTTTAATGCCGTATTCAAGCGGCGCGCGAGCCGGATCGCGAGGCCCTGCACGCCGCGCGCGAGCGCGAGCGCATCATCGGCTTCGCAGATCAGGTGGACGTGGTTCGACAGCACGTTGAACTCGACGACGCGAAAAAACGGCTTCTCGCTCAGCGCGATGCACGGCCGCACGACGCGCTTCATCAACCAGTCGCGCGCGATCGCCGGTGAGTCGGCGCCGAGCCGCATCGTGACGTGCTGTGGAAACCGGTCCGGGAACGCCGCGCGCGTCTGATGCGAGACCGAGCCTCGCGTTTTCTTGCGACCTGCGCCGGGTCGCCAACCGCCGTGACCGGTCGGTTTGCGCGCGGAGTCGAGTTTCAGCTGCTTCACGTCGACACTCTATTTGAAAATAGCACTATTATCAACGCGACCGCGCGATGAGCTTGACGGCTGTACTCGAAGACCGGGGACAGCCCTGATAGCTCGTGGACAGATCGGCCTCACGACATCCCTGACACTGCGGGCCCATTGCCCACGGATAGCCTCGACACTCGATGTCGGCGGGCACGCGGACCGTCGACGCGATGCCCTTGGAGCATCACGAATCCGATGAAGGAACGAACGAAAATTGTGTTCGAGTGGGAGCGGCGCTCGCGCTATCGCGACGCCAACTTCGGCGGCGGAGCCCGGGGACGGCCGGCGGTGTTAACCGCTCACGCTGATCTGTCAAGCGACGCTCGGAAGTAGTCCGGTTACGACACTAAAAGTAGTCCGCCCGGATGTTCAGGTGTCTCGGCCCAGGAGGCCGGCTCGCTTCTTGGCTTTCAGTCGATAGCTCTCTCCTTTGATGACGAGGGTGTGGCTGTGGTGCAGGAACCGGTCGAGGATCGCGGCAGCGATGGTCTCGTCGCCGAACACATGGCCCCATTCGGTACCTGCTGGTTGGTGGTGAGCAGGATGCTGCCGCGCTCGTACCGCTTGGCGACGAGCTGGAAGAACAAGTGCGCGGTCGTGCGCTCCAGCGGCAGGTAGCCGAGCTCATCGACGATGAGCAGCTTGGGCTTGGCGAAGAACGTGAGCTGGTCGCCGAAATGGCTTTCGGCATGAGCCTTCGACAGCGCCGCCAGGACCGCGGTCGCGGTGACGAACAGCACCGAGTGGCCGGCTTCGATGGCAGCACGGCCGAGCGCGATGCCGACGTGGGTCTTGCCGACACCAGGCGGTCCAAATAGCAGCACGTTTTCCGCCTGCGCGATGAAGTGCCCGGTCGCGAGCTCGCGCACGAGCTTGGGGTCGAGCGAGGGCTGAAACTTGAAGTCGAGCTCCTCGAGCGTCTTCGACGGGGAAGTGCGCGATCTTGATCCCCATCGTGACGCGACGCTTCTGCTTGGCATCGAGCTCGTCGCGCAAGATGCCGTCAAGGAAGTCGAGATACGTGGGCTCCTTACGTGCGGCCTCGGAGAGCACGGCGTCGAGACGCTCGGCCGCCGCCCGCGGTCGCAGCCGCTGCACGGAGTCGGTCACACGCGCGCGAACGATCTCGCTCACCACACACCTCCGGCCGCGGCGGCGTAGTCGGCGAGCGGGCGCGCGAAGTCACCGGTCGCGACCTGGTCGGTCGTCGTGACGCGGCACAGCCCCTCGAAGTGGGTCTTGTCGACCACGCGCTGATGCGGCTCCGAACACCGTGCGTGCCGCGCGACGATCGCCGTGCCGTCGAACACGACGACCTCGGTGTCGCCGACAACGACCTCGACGCTGCGCCGGACGAGCGCGTGCGGCACGCGGTAGCGCACCGTGTCGACGTCGACGAAGCAGTCGCTGCTGATCTTGCGCGCGAGCCGGCGCTGACGGACCGGCAGCGGGTGCGCCGGCAGCGGCCGCAGCGCGGCTGCCTCTGCGCGCTCGAACCGCACGCGTGGCAGCTCGTGGGTGGTGCCGTGGACGCGCTCGTCGGCTTTCGCCATCCAGCGCACGAGGTGAGCCTCGAGCGCCGCGAACGACTCGAATCGCCGGCCGGCGAGCGCATTGTGCTTGGCGTAGCCGACGCCGCGCTCGGTCTTGCCTTTCGTCCTCGCGCGATACGGCTGACATGCTTTCGGCGTCACGCCCCAAGCGCGACAGAACGCGTCGAACGCGGGATGGATCCGCGCCGCCTTGCGCTGGCGGTCGCGCTCGAGCACGAGCGCCTTGGCATTGTCGATGAGCACGGTCTGCGTGATGCCGCCGAAGTGACGAAACGCATTCGCCGGACCCTCGCGCCAATCGTCGTGACGCTGGCTGAGAAACGCCTGCGCGTACTCGCGCCGCGAGTAGCCGAGCACGGCGACAAACAGCATCACACGCTCCGCTGCTCGCCGAGACACACCCATTTCTCGCCGAAGCGGATCTGCGGCTGATGGCCTGGCGCGGTCTCGAACCGAACCGTCGCGACCTCGGCGGCGCGCTTGGCCCGGCGATGCGGCTGCACGACACGCTGCACCGTCCGCGGATGCACCGTCACGCCGTGCTCCGCGAACAGATCCGCGACGACGACCGCATTGCCCTCCGCGGTCGACGCGAACAGCTTGACGGCCAGCGCGTGCTGCTCGGCCGTCAGCGCGCGTGCTCCAGGACGCGTCTGTGTCTCGCCGGTGGCACCGCGCACGTAGCGCTGCACGGTCTTGCGCGCGATGCCGAGCTCGCCGGCGATGCGCCGGCTGCCCCAACCCAGTGAAGCTAACGATCGGATCTGACGCACGGTCTCTGCTTCGACCATCGCCACCTCGATGCCCTGTGGTGGCGGCTCGTGCAAAGTGTCTGTGTCCACGTAACGATCGATGCCGGCCGGAGCCGGCGGTGGGGGTGGACTACTTTTACTGTCGTTTGAGGACTGCGTTACGTGTCGCCTGACCCACCGCGGCCGGCCGCGCTCGCGCTCAGGCGCTCGCCGGACCGGCGAACAGCACGAGGTCGCTGCGGCTCGGTAGGCATCGAAGAGCGCGTCGATCGCACCGGCACTATCGAGCGTGATCGACGCGGATACGAGGTCTTCGCGACGGGCTCGTCGATGACCGCAGCGCGAGGCGCGCGTTGTCGCGGCTTACCTGCGCGTAGAACGGCGGATCGCCGAGCTTCGCGCCGCGCGTGACTTCATCACGCGCACGCCGTGATTCACGCCTGCTGATCGACGAATTCGACGAGATCGAGATCGTTCGCGCGCCCGAGCACGTTGCCGTCGCTCGCCGCGGCGTCGCGGGCGAATACGAGGACCGGAATGTGCTCCTCGTCGCCGCGCAGCGCGTCGAGCACCTCGGCGATGCCGTCGCTCGAGCGCTCGAGCAGGATCGCGCGAGGCCTGAGCGCGCGGGCGAGCCGCGACAGCTGCAGGCGCGCGCGCGTCATCGACACGACGGTGTAGCCGCGCTGGCTGAGCAAGAGATCGAGTCGCTGCAGCCGCGCGCGATCGCGTTCGACGACGAGCACGATGCCGCGATCGATGGGCTCCGGCGGCGGCTCGGGCATCGCGAGCAAGACCGGCGACGTGTCGGCATCGCGCGAGCGATAGACGGCGAGCGCGACCTTGTTGAGCAGCTCGTCGACATCGAACGGCTTCTCGACGACGTCGCTCGCGCCGATCGACGCCAAGTTGACCTCGAGGCCGTGCACCGCGGTCATGATCAGCACCGGCACTTGCTGATACGCCGGCTCGTCGCGTAGCGCTTGCAAAAACTGCCGGCCGTTCATGCCCGGCATCATCAGGTCGAGCAGGATCACATCGGGACGAGCGGCGTGCACGCGATCGAGCGCGTCGAGTCCATCGACCGCGACGTCGACGACGTAGCCCTCATCCATCAACACCGCACCGAGCGTGTCGCGCACCATCGGTTCATCGTCGACGACGAGGATCCGCCCTCCCTTGACCACCGCGACCGACGCCGGCATTCGTAGGGCGACTTTACCACCCACGGTGAGCGCGGTGTACCATCGCTCGAAATGCCGCCGTCGACGGCGCCCAGCGTGGCTCGAAACTACGACGCGCTTCGGCCGAAAATCTTGGAGCGCTTGATCGAGATGCGCGCGTCGCTCGATGCTTCGCTCGGCCGCGTCGACGAAGCGGCAGCGCGCGCGCAGATCGATGCCGTGCTCGAGCGCATCGGCAACTTCATCGCGACCGGCGACTCGGGACTCTATCGCGCGTTCTTGCACACGTTCATGGCGATGCGCGCCGCCGAGGCGCAGCCACCCGGCGCGGTGCTCGCGATGCTCGTCGCGATCGGTGACACGGCCGCGCAGGTCGCGCAGGAGCTCGGCGACAACGAGCTCACGCTGATGCTGACCCGCGTGACCGCGTCGACCGCGCGTGCGGTCAACGACTTGATCGCCGAGGAGCTCGAGCGCCGAACCGAGCAACTCGGCGAGCTGCGCACGAAAGAGCAAGCCGCGCTGGAGCCGGTGTGACGCAGGCGCCGCCATTCGCGACGATTCGTGCCGCCGGCGATACCAACGTCGGCAAGGTTCGCACGAACAACGAAGACGCGATGATCGTCGATCCGATCCGCGGGCTCTACGTCGTGCTCGACGGCATGGGCGGCGCGAATGCCGGCGACGTCGCGTCGCAGACCGCACGCGACGCGATCCGCGAGTACGTGCTCGAGCACCGCACGAAGCACGAGCCCAAAGCGCTGGTCGAAGCCGCGATCCAGCACGCGTGCCAGACGGTGTGGAGCGCCGCGCAGGCGACGCGCGAGCGCCACGGCATGGGCACGACGTGCGTCGCGTGTATCGTCGTCGGTCTGACGAAGGCCGTGATCGGCCACGTCGGCGATTCGCGTGCGTACTTGCTGCGCGGCGGCCGGCTGCTCGCGCTCACGCGCGATCACACGATCGTCGAAGAGCTCGTCGATCGCGGCTTGCTCGCCGCCGAAGAGGCCGAGCGCCACCCCTACAAGAACGTGCTGTCGCGCAATCTCGGCAGCAAGCCCGACACCAAGGTCGACCTCGTCGAGATCGAGCTCAAGCCCGGCGATCGCCTGATGCTGTGCTCCGACGGGCTCTACGGCTACGCCTCCGCCGAAGCGATCCAGTACTTGCTCGGCTCCGGCGACGAGCCGCAGCACGTCGCGCGCGACCTGATCGATCTCGCCCTGCGCGGCGGCGGCGGCGACAACGTCACCGCGATCGTGCTCGAGACGCCGGCGCCGGCACCGACCACGACGCAGGTCGTGCGCACCAGCGGCGCGATCGCGTGGTGGCAGAAACGCACGAGGTTCCTGCAGGTCGCGGAGGAGCGCGGTTTGCTCCAAAACCCGATCTGTCGCGGCTTGCCGCGCGACGAAGCGCTGGACCTCGTCGCACAGTCACTATGCCAGGCGATCTTTCACGACCTAGAGAAGTCGACCGGCGTCAACGTGTGGACGTTCGCGCAGACGCTCGCGGGTGGTTGGTTCGAGCGCGACGGCGGATGGCAGCCGCTGCGCGATCTGATCGACGTTCTCGCCGCGGCGTCGCACGCCGTCGTCGACGAAATCCGCGTCAGCGATGCGAAGCTCGGCTTCTTGATGGACGTCGCGGTCTCGCGCGCGCTCGTCGTCGCGGAGCTCGCGGTCGGCGGCTTGTTGTCGGAGCGGCTCGGTCAGATCGACGCGCAGCTCATCCACGTTCACTCGGCGATGCAAGAGACGATCGAAGGCGGTACGATCGACGACGGCGACACCGCCGATCAGTTCGTCGATCAGCTGACCGTGCCGTTCGTGCGCGCGCAGCGGCCGAGCACGGTCGATGCCGAGGTCGCCGCGTCGATCGTCAAGACGTTGACCGTCGCGCGCGGCCGCACATCGCCACGCGCCGAGCTGGTCAAGCAGATCTTGGCGGCACTCGAAGACATCACCGCCGACGTCAGCGGCACGAACACGGCGGCGGTCGCAAGCGCACGCGATATCTACGGCGTGCGCCCCGTCGACGATACCGGCGTGATGCCGCTGTTCGACGCGCTCGATCAAGCGCGCCTGATCATCACGGCGGCGGTCCATCAGGTCAGCATGAGCGACGCGCTGCGGGCGAGCGCGCTCGCGGCGCTATCGGCGGCGTTGCAGCGACTCACCGGCTCGCTGACCACGTTGTTGCTCGAGGCCGTGCGTCCGTTCTCCGAGCGGCTGCGCGACGCACAACAAGCGACGTCCGGTCTGCGGACCGACGTTGCGCAAGCCGAACGCAAGCGCGCCACGCTCGAGGGCAAGCTCGCATCCACCATCGATCAGAGCCAGCCGTGGGACAAACGCGGCAACACGGAGTGGTAATGAGCGACGTCGATCTCATCGAAGCCGTGAGCGTGTTGCGCGACGAGGTGCTCGACACCGCCGAGCAAGGCGATCGCGATCCGCCGGGCGCCGAAGTATTCGACGCGGTGATCCGCTCGTTGTCGATCGGCGGCGAGTCGATTCCGGGCCTCGACCTCGCGCTCCACGATGCCGTCGCGCGCCGGCTCGCGTGGGGCGATAGCGAGGACGCGCTGCTCGCCGACGCCGACACCGTCTTCGATCGCTTGATGATCGCCGTCGAGCGCGCGCTGCGCGATCCGGGCGATCGCATGGTCGTGATCGAAACCGCGACGCAGGTCGCGATCACGGTATCGCGGGTCGTCTCGCTCGCGGCGGTCGCGCGCGCGGCTCGCGATCGCGCCGCGCGGCTGCGCGAAGAGATGGCGCAGCGCCAGCTCAAGGTCGTGTTCGAGAAGCAGCGCGCGAGCATCGTGCGGCTCGAGCTCGAGACGAGCAAAGACGACTGAGCAGATCGAAGGACTGTGTCTGGCGGGTTGCGGTCATGCTGAAAGTCTCTCTGGCGGGTGCGCGATCGCGACACGACGCCGGCGCGGCACGATGAGCCCACGGTCGCGACGATGCTCGTCGAGATGCCCGAGCAGGATCGCTCCCCAGCTCACGCTCGACCGGTTGTCGGGTCCAGTCCGATCTCGATGACTTCGTGTTGAGTGCGCTCGTGACGAGGACGGGCCTGAGATGCCATTTGATGAAGCCGTGCCTATCGACACGAGCGAGGTCGCCAAACCTGGAAGGCGGAGTCCAGGATCTCGCGCACGTGCTTGCCGTCCGGATCCAGGAGCGCTCGCGGCGGAGCAGGTTCCGCGAGAACGCATCGATCAGCGTGAGCAGGTAGCGCCGGGCGTCCCCGGTCTCGAACCAGCTTGAAGTCGATGCACCACACGCGATTCGGCGCAGCGCATCCGCTGAACGGCGCGGTGATGCCGCGCGTCGGTCTCCGCCGCCGCCGCCGGGGGCGTTCGTTCCGTCATCGGATTCGTGGTGCGCCAAGGCATCGCATCGACGGTCCACGTCCTCCGACATCGAGTGTCAAGGCTGTCGGTGGGCAACGGACCCGCAGTGTCAGGGATGTCGTGAGGCCGATCTGTCCGCCGCGAAGGTGAGACATGCGAGCGACGCATCGATTCGTGTAAAAATAGCGAAATCAAAATCGATCGCGTAGGGTCAGATATGGCTCGGGCGCAGCAACGATTCCGCTTTCGCACGCACGGCGGCGCGCGCGATGGTGCTGGTCGCCCACCGTCGGGCCCACGCTCGATCCGTCACGACAAGCGCATTCGCGTGACTGCCAGCCAGCCGATCCATGTCACGTGTCGCGTCGCCACGAGCGTCGGAAACTTGCGGCGCGACGTCGTGCTCTCGGCGTTGCGCATCGCGACGATCGTCGTCGGACGCCACGAAGATCTACGTATCGTTCACGCGAGCATCCAGCGCACGCATCTGCATTTGCTGGTCGAAGCCGCGAGCGGTGCGGCGCTCACTCGTGGCATGTCGAGCTTCATGATTTCCGCCGCGCGGCGCATCAATCGCGCGATTCGCGCGAGCGGTGGACGCGTCTTCGACCGCTATCACGCGCGCACGCTGGCGACGCCGCGCGAAGTCCGCAACTGCGTGGGGTACGTGCTCAACAACTGGCGCCATCACGGCGAGGATCGCGCGCGCGCCACGTCGCACTGGCTCGTCGACAAGTACGCGACTTCGATCGTGTTCGACGGTTGGAAAGAGCTCGGGCGTGGTCGTCGTTTCGCGATGCCGCCCGGATATGCGCCGCTCGTCGTCTGGCGGGCGCGCACATGGTTGCTCTCGACCGGCTGGCTGCGACACGGCCTGATTCGTCTCGGCGAGGTACCGGGTGGTCGCGCCGACGATCCGGACTGATTTGTTTGGCGACGTGCCCGGCGCGAGCGACCTCGAGCCGGCGCCTGTGAGCCCGTGGACGGAATCCGAGGTTTCGAGCCGTCCTCTTGTTAGGGCTCGCCGCGTTGCGAGCGCGTTGCCACTAACCCAGATTCGCCGTGACCGCGTCGACGAGCGCTTCGAGCCCGGAGTCGCGATCGACGAACCGGTGCACCAGATCGCCGGCGTTGCTGCGGCCGTTCCCGCGCACGATGCGGCGCGCTTCGGGCTGCGCCTTGCGGACGTCGTCCATGATCGGCTCGACGCGCGGGTCGTGCGCGTCGAGCTCTGCGATCACGGCGTCGAGCTTGATGTTCTCGAGCGCCTCGTGCACCGCGAAGTCGTCGCTCGCGAACAGGATGTCCCAGCCGCTCGAGACGTAGAGCGCCATCGCGCCGCGCTGCCGGTGATCGTCGCCGACGACGAGCACGCGCATGCGCCGGCCCGGCCGATCGACCACGCCCGAGCTGCGCTGCGCGTATTGGACCAAACCTTTCCATTCGGGGGGCGGCTCGACGAGCAGCACGCCGAGCGACGGATTGCTGCCGTTGACCTCGCGAACGACATCGCCGATCACGTCGAGCGGCGTGCCGCCTCGCGGGTCGGCGAGCGCGAGCGAGACGCGGGTGCCGACGGGCAGCCACTCGGCGGTGTCGAGGCACACACCCACATCCGAAACGTCGCGCGTATGGCAGACCACCAGCTGGCCGCCGAGGAGGGGCGACACGGTGACCTTGAGGTCGATACGGAACCTGGGTGCGCGGCGTGACACCGCTCGCCATTGTATCCCATTCCACTTGACGGGTAATGTCCGCGGGATGAAGTGCGCGTGGGCGATCGCCGCGGTGCTCGCCGCGAGCTCGACGGCGGTTGCCGACACACCGGCGACGACGGTCGGCAACGCGAACGTCGTCACCGCCGACCACCCGATCACCGTGACGGCGCCGGGCGAGCGATCGTCGTCGAACATCCAGTTTCTCGCGGGGCTCGCCGGCGCGGGCCTCGTCGTCGTCGGGCTCGGCGTGTTCTACAACCTCGACGCGCGCGAGTCGGCGAACGCGGTGAGCGCGAGTGGGCCGACCGGCCAGCCGTGGACCGACGGCGACCAAGCCGATTACGATCATACGCACGGGCTCGCCGTGCGCGCCGGCGTTTGTTACGGCATCGGCGGCGCGGTGCTCGTCGGCGCGCTCGTGACGTGGATCGTCACCGCGCCGCGCGATCAAGTCACCGTGATCCAGCCGCACGTGATGCCGACGGTCACGCCGGCACCGGGCGGCGCGCTGCTCGGCGGGCAGTGGAGCTTCTGATGCGCGCGGTCCTGCTCGTCCCGCTCGTCGCGTGCTCGCCGACGATCGCGCCCGGCGCGTACGAATGTGGGCCGAACGCGGAGTGCCCGCCCGGGCTCGCGTGCTCCGGCAGCGACTTCACGTGCGACGATCCCGTCACGGTCGAGCCGTTCTCGTGCACGGCGGGCTCGAACGCGACGCTCGCCAGCGCGACGCCGATCAAGATGCTCGGTTGCGTGTCGGAGACCGTGTCGATGCCATCGTGCCTCGGGTCGGGCGATACCGACGGCTGGTTCAGCTTCACGACGCCGGCGAACTGCACCGCGGTCGCGGTGCGCGCGAACGTGACGTTCCCGTTCGCGTTCGAGGGAATCGGCGTCGTGCTCGGCGATGCGACCGGCTCGCCGATCGGCAGCGACCTCGATTGCACGACCGAAGGCGCGTCGCAAGCGACGAGTTGCTTCGAGGTCACGCTCGCCGATGGCTCGGCGTACACGCTCGACGTCGTGCCCGAAAACGGCGGCAACTGCGACGGCGACTGTAGCTACAACCAGTTCTTGTTAGCGGTCCAACTCCTGACGCCGCAATAGATGGAAGGCCTCGCGTGGAGCACGCTCGCGGTCCCGTACTTCGCGTGTAGCATCGCGATCGCGAGCGTCGCGGTGTGCGCGGCGTTGGTTCGCGGCGACCGCGTGCTGCGGCTCGGCATGATCGGCGCGTCGATGACGGCGATGCCGTGGGCGCTCTGTCAGGGCTTCGCCGCGTGCACGAACGATCCGACGATCGCGACACGGCTCGAGCGTCTCGGCAACGGGCCGATCGAGCTGTGCGGCCCGTGCCTGTTGCTCGTCCTGCTCGCCGCGAGCGGTCAGCTCGAGCGGTTTCGTTGGGTCGCGCGGATCTCCGGACTGTTCGGCACGCTGCTGCTGATCTTGGTGTGGGCGACGCCGTGGGTCGTGCCCGGCGTGCAGCGCTTGTCGTCGGGAATGTTCTACATCGCGCCGGGCCCGCTGACCGCGGCGCACGTCTCGCTGCTGCTCGTCTGGCTCGTGATCGGCGTCGCGATCATGCGCGCGTCGAGCCCGCAGGGCGAACGCCGGCGAACGTTGAAGCTCGTGATCGGCATTCTCGTGCTCGGCGCGATCGCATCGATCGACACGCTCGCGCTCTACGGCATCTGGGGCGCGTACCCGATCGCGTGGCTGTCTGCGAGTTGCGCCGCGTTCATCGCGTCGTACCTCGTGTTGCGCACCGATCTCGTGCGGCCGCGCGGCCTCGACCGCGGCGTCGCGATCGAGCTCGCGGTGTTCGCGATCGGCGTTGCTGCGACGGCGTTGCTCGCGCTGCTCTACGTCGAATCGCCGGCGGTGCTCGCGGGCACGGCGAGTCTCGTGTGGGCCGCGCTCACCGCCGTCGCGTGGGCGATCAATCGCCGCCGGCCGGCGCGAATGCCGGGCGCTCGCTCGCTCGACGAGTTCGTCGCCAACGTCGCGACGCTCGACGATCCCGCGCCGATCGCCGATCGCCTCGCCGCGTTGTGGCAGCGCACGCTCAAAGTTCCGCTGCGCCGCTCGTCGGTGGTTTCGGATGGCACGCTCGTCGACGTGCGCACGCGCGAGCAACGACCGCTCGACCGCGAGCTCGCCGCGTGGCTCGTGCAACATCCGCAGCCATTCGCAGTCTCGGACCTGGCGACGATGCGGCTCGGTGCGATGCGCGCGCGGCTCGAAGCGCTCGGCGAAGCCCACCCGAACGCGCTCGTCGTGCCGCTCGTCGATCGCGACGAGCTCGTCGGCCTGGTCGAGGCCGATCGCGAGACCGCGCTGCGCGACGCCGAACGCGACCTCGTCGCAGAATCGGCACGCGCAGCCGCACGTGCATTGACGTTCGTCGGGCTCGCTCGCGCCGCGGCCCGCGAGCGCGAGACCGCGCGCGAGGTCGAGATCGCCGAAGCGCTGCGCTTGCAGGCGGCGGCGAGCCGCGAGGCCGAGCTCGGCGGTTGGGCGGTCGCCGGCGAATATCGCGGCGCCGCGCGCACGACCGGCGCGGGTTGGTCGGCGGTGCTGCTGCCCGATGGCCGGCTCGCATTGCTCGTCACCGAAGCGCAGGCGCCCGGCGTTGCCGCCGCGCTGGCGACCGCCGCGTTGACCGGCGCGTTCGCCGCCGCGACCCTGCCGGCTACACGCGATGGCGAAGCAACGCCGCTCGCGTTCGACGAGCTCGTCGCCACGATGCGCGCGAGCTCGGAAGGCGTGATGCGCGGCGGTCAGCCGGTCGCCGCGTTCCTGGCGATCTGCGACGCGAGCGCGGCGACGATCGAATGGGCGGCGGCCGGCCATCCAGGTGCCGTGCTCGTCGGGCCGCTCGCCGGCGTCGACGTCGGCTTGCCCGAAGGCTCGCGCCGCAGCGTCGCACCGACGATCGTCGAGCTCGGCCCCGGCGAAGCCGCGACGCCGGGCCAGACGTTGAGCGAAGCCGCGCGCGGCGTCGCGCCGCTGCCCGAAGACATGTTGGTCGTCGTCGCATCGACCGGCTTGCGCGGCGACAGCGAGCGCGACTGGGCGCGCACACTTCGCGAATACGCGCCGGCAAGCGGCCGGCTCGCGGCCGTGCTGGTCGAGCAGCGCGCGCGCAGAGCGGCGATCGTCGACGATCTGCTCGCGGTCGTCGTGCGGCGTTAGGCGAGCGCGTAGTTCGATAGCTCGCCGCTGCCGTCTGGAAACACGAGCTCCCAGATCTCGAACGCGGTGAAGTTGAACACCTCGAGCTCGATGTCGCGCTCGAAGCGGAACCGCAGATCGCCGGTGGTCGCGCTCATGTCACAACCCACGATCACGCTGCCGACGAGCTCGACCGAGAGCATGTGGATCGCGTCCACCGGCGCCGGCAATCCGTATTTCTGGCCATGATCGAAGATGCTGACGAGCGGCTTGCGAGCTTTGATCAGGCGCCAGAACTGCGCGCTCAATCGCGTTCCATCGCTGAAGCTGACCGCCGTGCCCACGGCATAGATGCTGGCTTTGGCAGGCTCCTCGTAGTCGACCGCGGCGACGGTCGTGCAGCTGGCACCAGAAAGCTGCTGCAGTCGCTCGGCTAGGTCGATGCGCATCCCGCTCGCATTCTAACCCCAGAGCTCGGTTTGGCTGATCCTCGTGCTCGGCTCTCCGCGATCCGCACCGATCCGTCGAGAGCCACGTCGCGACGCGCGCGACACCGCTCGACGACTACGAGAAACGCGAGGTCAACACACGCGAACTCTGGGTCAACTCGATCTCAGTGCGTGCTCTTGAGACTGTTCACCGCCGTGACGTGCGATTTCAGCGCCGGCTCGACGTTGCGCAGGATCTGCTCGAGCTCGGAATCCTGCACCGCGGCAAGCGCGTCTTCGATCGTCTGCGCCTCCGCGTCTTCGGCGGCCGGCATCACGCCGAGGAATGCCGCATCGAAGTCAGTGCCGCGCAGCGTCTTGAGGCGCGCCAGCGCGTCGGCGACCGGGCGATGATCGGGATCGATCGGCGCGTCGGCGGGGATCGTGCGCATGCCGTGGCGTCGCGCGTACGCGACGAGGTCGCGGTCGGTCGCGGTGTAGTCGGCGACGAGCGTGGCGCCGAACACGCGCATCGATGCGGTGCCACGAGCCTGCGCGAGCTTGCCGACGTCGATCTCGAGCTGATCGACCGCGTGCAAGTACACGACGATCTTCGTCGACGTGTCGTCGAGCGGCGGCGGCGGATCCGCCGAAGCCAGTGGTGCGCACAGTGCGATCGCGACGAACAGACTGCGAGCTTTCATGCTCGAAGATTTTGCAAGCCGCGCTCCATCAGGAATCTTCTGCGACGAGCCGCAACCCCGCCGGCAATGTATCGCCGAGCGCGACCCGTTCCTCGCGCGCCTCGAGCGCCACGACTTGCTCGACGAGCACGACCGCACGGTCGCCGCCGGGCAGGGCGCGCACGACATCGGCCAGCGCCGCGCGCGTCGCATCGTCGAGATCACGCGCGCGGTCGCCGGTGCGCCGGCCGAGCTGCGCGAGCGGAAACGCGACCTTGTCGGGCTCGGGCCAATCGGCAGCGACGAGCGGCGCGATCCAAGCCCTGATGTGACTCGGCGGCACGACGGCGTTGAGTGGGCCGTACAGCGGCACGCGCGCGCCGATTCGCGACAGCGCCCACAAGTGCACCGCGTCCTCACGCCCCTTGCGGGTTGCGAGACGTTGCAGGAGCTCTTCGCCGAGCTTGAGCTTCGAGCCGAGCTGCAGGCGCTCCATGCTCGCCACCGCACGCCACATCTCGGCGAGCTCTTGCCTGCTCGGTTTTGCCTCGGCGAGCTTCTTGGCGAGCTTCGCGCTCGGTAACACGAGCTGCGCGATGCGGTCGTAGATCTGATCTTGTTGGCCCTGCACGAGGCCGCCGGCGATGCGGCGCCACGCGATCCACCACGCCAATCGATTCGGCTCGGATTTCGGAAACGCGATGTTCTCGTTGAACACGCCCCACATCACGCGCGCGCGCCACGCGTCGAGCGGCGCGCCGGTGCCGGGCCGCAGCAAGAAGCCGGCGAGGTTGAGCCAGCGCTGTTCGTGGTCGGCGGACTTCTTACGCTCGGCGGCGACGTCGGCGAGCGCGTCGAACAACGCGCGCGTCGTGTTCATCGACCACTCGTCGCGGCGCGCTTCGAGCAGCGTTTCGAGATCGCGCATGAGCGTTTGCGACGCGGACGCCGTAAACGCGCTCGCGACCATCGCCTTCGCGACGTCGGTTTTCGGGTGCGCTTCCGCGGCGGCTTCCGCGGTGCCGCCCGAGCGCATGTCGAACGCGAGCTTCCACGTGTTGCCGTCGCCGTCCGCGCACGAGATCTCGAGCGCGCCGAGCTCGCTGACATGCACTTCGAGCCGCACGGTGACCTCGCTGCGGCCCCGCGCGCGCAGCACCGTCACGATCGGCGGCAGCTCGAGCAGGTCGCTGCCGTCGTCGATCGTCTCTGCGCGGCCATCGCCGATCGGCACGAGCGCGCCCGGCTCGTCGCGGCGCGAGCTCGACGAGTACAGCCGAAAGCTCACCGGTCGGTTCGTCACCAGCTTGAAGTCGCGGGCGAGCTGAACGCGCGCGCCGTCGTCGAGCCCGGCGGGCGCGAGGCACACGGCGAGCTTTTGATCGTTGCCTTCCGCGCCGATGTAAAACGCGCGCGCGGTGCCGCCTTTGATGCGCGTCGCGAGCCCGCGCCGCACGAGGCCGTAGTACGCGGCGCCTTGTGCGACCGCGAGCTCGGGCATCGCCGAGGGCAGCTCGCTCGGCCGGCTGCCTTGCCATTGCGCGATCTGATCGAGCACGCGCGCGCGCAACGCGACCGGGGTCATCGCGCCGCCGTTGAACAGCACGTGATGGACGATCTCGCCGCCGTGACGCGACAGGAACGACGCGAGGTGCCGCGTCACCGCCGGATCGCTCGCGTAGGGCAAGCCGAACTCTTGCAAGCCGCCGCGACCGCGTGCCAGCGGCGCATCGCTCCGGCCGACGAGCGGGAAGAACCCGTCGAACAGCACGCGGTCGAGCTCGGTGCGCGTGATGTCGTCGCGCAACGTGCCGGCGATCAGCTTGCTGCCGCGGCCGTGCACGATGATCGGCACGGTTTGGGGCCCGCCCTCGACGAGGAGCTGCTCCTTCGCGAGCCGGCACGCGTGCACGAGGCCGTGCCATTGCAACGCGTCGAGCTTTCTTGCCGATTGCTCGACCACGCGCTGCTCGACGATCTTCGCGAGCGTCAGATCCAGGTTGTCGCCGCCGAGCAACAGGTGATCGCCGACGGCGGTACGGGTGAAGCCGTCGCCCGAGTCGTCGACCTCGATCAGCGTGAAGTCGGTCGTGCCGCCGCCGACGTCGAACACGAGCACGCGATCGCCGCCGTTCAGCTTCACTCGATTCGGAAGCTCGCTGCGCTCACCGATCCACGCGTAAAACGCCGCTTGCGGCTCTTCGAGCAGCACGACCGGCGGATAACCCGCGGCCGTTGCCGCTTGCAGCGTGAGCTCGCGGGCGGCTTCGTCGAAGCTCGCGGGCACGGTCACGAGCACTTCTTGGTCGGCGAAGTCGGCGTCGGCATGCTCTGCGTCCCACGCCTCGCGGATGTGGCCGAGCACCTGCGCTTGCGCGGTGACCGGCGACAGCTTCGGCCCATCGCTGTCGCCCCAGGGCAGGATCGCGGCGTTGCGATCGACGCCCGGATGGCACAACCACGACTTCGCCGACGAGATCATCCGCGATGCCATGCGCGCGCCCTGGTTGCGCGCCAGCTCGCCGACGACCGCGCGAACCTTCGCGTTCGGGTCGGCGGGTCGCCACGGGAGCGCGGTCTCGTGCGGCGCGAGATCGATCTCTCCGGCGAGATAGACGAACGATGGCAGCTGCCGGCGCGGCGCGACGTCACCCGGCGCGACCAGCTGCGGTACCTCGAACACGCGCACGCGTGCATCGGCGGCGCGCATGTCGACGTAAGCAACCGCCGAGTTGGTGGTGCCGAGGTCGATGCCGATCAGGTAGCGCGCGGCCACTGACTACGACGGCGGCGCGCCGGTCAGGCTGGGCAGCTCTTCCAGGTTCGGCAGCAAGATGATCTCGATGCGGCGATTCTGCTCGCGGCCGGGCTCGGTCTTGTTGTCGGCGACCGGATCGAACTCGCCGTAACCGGCGGCGCCGAGCGCCTTGGGCGGGAAGCCCTGCTTGATCATGAACTGCACGACGCTGTTCGCGCGCGCGGTCGACAGGTACCAGTTGTTCGGAAACTGCGTCGTCCTGATCGGCTGGTCGTCGGTATGGCCGGCGACCATGAAGCGGCGATCCTTGAACTCGAGGAGGATCTTGACGACGTCGGCGAGCGCGGCTTGGCCGCCTTTCGACAGATCCGCCGAGCCGCTCGGGAACAAGATGCCGCTCGGCAGCTTGATCGTCATCTGGCCGTTGCGGAACACGACCTGCAACTTGCCGGTGTCGACGAGCGCTCGGAACTTGTCCTGCATCGCCTTGTACGCGGCGATGCGCTTCTCCGCCGCTTCTTTCTGGCGGCGAAGCTCGGCGAGCTCCTTCTCGGTCTCGGCTTTTTCGCCTTGGACTTTGCCGAGCTCGGCTTCCTTGTTCTTGGTCGTCTCGTCGAGGTTGCCGAGCTGCGCGTCGAGCTCCTTGATCTTGTCGCCGAGCGTCTTCTCGGTGTCGGCGGTCTTCTTTTGCGAGTCGGCGAGCTCGCCTTGCAGGCGCTTGTTCTCGTCGAGCGCCTTGTCGTACGTCGATTGCTTGACGCACCCGACGGTCGTCGCAGAAATCAAAAGTGCGAATAACAAACTACGCATATCTTCTCCTTCGCCTACGTGGACGCACGACCGTCGAGGATGTTCACGACGGCATCGACAAATGCGCCCGCGTCGGTCTGAAAATCGCCGCTGATCGCCGGGCCTTCGCCGCGCTTCAGCGTCTTGTTCGACTCGCGCTCGCACACGATCGTGCGACTCGCCTTCGTGGCCAGCACGTAATCGTACTCCAGCGTGAAGTAACGCGTGACCGCGGCATCGTTCTTCTTCGCGACGAACGCGACCATATATGCCTCGCCCATCTCGTTCGGCGGCGGCATCGACAGCACGCCGACGCGCCACGCCTCGCGCTCTTTCGCGAGCACCTGCGGCTCGTGCGTGACACCCGTCTGTTGCCACACCTGCGCGAACATCGAGACGTCGCGCCGCTCCATCGCCGAGACCACCGTCGACGCGCTCTTGAGCTTCATCACGTTCGGCAAGATGACGTGGGCGATCGTGTCGAGGGCGCTCGGCATGCGCGCGACCATATCAGGGGACGGTGTCCACTAAGACAACTTGCGGCGCGTAGTCGCGTGAAATCACACACTCGGGAGATCCGGACGTCAACTAACGGCGCGCGCGTCGTGTCG
>DATBAS010000101.1:0-25819 GCA_036271395.1 Kofleriaceae bacterium | reverse complement strand
CAAGCCGGGCCGTTTTTCGACGAGCGGTGCGAGCGAGCGATCGCGGCGCAGCGCGGCGTCGATCAGATCTGGCCGCGCGTCGAGGTCGAACATGCGCCGCACGCGCGCGACGAGTGGCATCAACACGGGCAGCAGCGAGGGCGTGACCTCGAGCTCGAGCGCGTCGCGCGCCTTGGCGTGACGAACGGTCAGCTCGCCCGTTGCGCCGCCGAGATACACGACGCGGTTGTACGACTCGTTCGCGAGCCGTTCGACACCCGGCACGGCGCGCGGCGCGAGAAAGCCGAGCATGCGCGCCCAATCGTACGGCGGGCGATAGTCGAGCCGCAGCGCCACGCGATCGTATTGCGCATCGCCGCCGGCGTGGCGGCGCACGCTCGTCGGCGCGCTGCGCATGCGCTGCGCGAACGACGCGTTGAACCGGCGAACGCTGCGAAACCCGGCCGCGAATGCGATCTCGGTGATCGGCAGCTGCGTGTCTTGCAGCAGCTGTTTCGCGAGCGCGAGCCGGCGCGTCTGCGCGAGCTCGACCGGCGACACGCCGAGCCGAGACTCGATCGCGCGCCGCAGGTGGCGGCCGGTCACGCCGAGCTCGCGCGCGAGATCGTCGATCGACTCGTCGTTCAGCGCGCCTTCCGCGATGCGCCGCGTCGCCGACGCCACGAGCGTGTCGACCGCATCGATGACCGCGTGGCCTGGTGCGAGCTCGGGCCGGCAGCGAAAGCAGGCGCGATAGCCGGCGCGCTCGGCGTTTGCGGCGGTTGCGTAGAACGTGCAGCGCGTGCGGCCCGGCGTGCGCACCGGGCAGATCGGCCGGCAATAGATGCCGGTCGTGCTCACGCCGACGTAGAACACGCCGTCGAAGCGGCGGTCGCGCGCGACGATCGCGGCGTAGCGCGCGTCGTCCGACATGGCTTGTTCTGCCGTCACGCATACGAGGTAACACGCGCGACGTGGGTTGACTGGCCGTTTCCGGACGTCACCGCGAAATGGCTCGGCCGCGCTCGAGCTCGGAGATCAGCCGGCGGCATCCGTCGGCAGGATCACGCGGATCGGTCCCGACAAGATTCCCGTCGCCGGCGCGACGACCCAGCCATCGCAGCCGTCGCGGAGCGCCGCCGCGGCCATGAGCTCCGCCCGAAACCCGGCGTCGAACGCCTCCCAATCTCGCGCACAGAACAGGAAGCCGACCAGCGCGATGTCTCCCTTCATAGCTACACATTCAGAGAGGCTTCGCTCGGT
Organism: Kofleriaceae bacterium; assembly: GCA_036271395.1. Taxonomy (GTDB): domain Bacteria; phylum Myxococcota_A; class Polyangia; order Haliangiales; family Haliangiaceae; genus JABFXX01. The sequence continues at coordinate 24,577 of DATBAS010000101.1, read as the reverse complement.
CGCAAGTTTTCGTGCTAGCAGTCAGCCGTGCCTCGCGAGGTGACCGAGCGTTACGTCGACCCGCTCGCGCAGGTCTGGCTCGGTGCGGCCGCGCGGATCGGTCTGCGCGTCGTCCGCACGCCGGACGCATACGCGGCGACCGATGGCGCCGGCACGCTCGCAGTCGGCGACGCGGCGACGCTCGATGCCGACGACAGCCTCGCGCAGATGATCTTCCACGAGCTGTGTCACTCGCTCGTCGAAGGCGAGCGCTCGTTCGCGCGGCCTGATTGGGGCATGGACAACACCGGTCCCGATCACGACTGGCGCGAGCACGCGTGCCTGCGCGTGCAATGGGTGCTGGCCGGCCGCCATGGTCTGCGCGGCTTGTTCGCGCCGACGACCGAGTTCCGCGCGTTCTGGAACGCGCTCGATGGCGACGTGCTCGCCGATCGCTGCGACCGATCGGTGATCGCGGCGATCGCGGCGCTGCGCCGAGTCGAGCTACCGCCGTGGTCTCCCGCGCTGACCGACGCGCTCGCCGCGACACAGACGATCGCGCTCGCCGCCGTGCCGTTTGCGGCCCGCGGATCGCTTCGCGCCGAGTCCCCGCCGGGACGGCATCCAACCGGCTTGCCGGCCGGCGCGATGACCGGCACGTGCGGTACCTGCGCGTGGCGCACGAACGCGAAGTGCCGCCAGGCAAACGCGAACGTCGAGCTCGCGTGGGCGGCGTGCGAACGGTTCGAAGCGGCGCTCGATTGCCAGACCTGCGGCGCGTGCTGCCGAGCCGCGTATCACTCGGTCGAGATCGGTCGCCGCGATCCGATGGTGAAGAAACAGCCGGCGTACGTCGTCGACCGCACGACGTACCTCGAAGTGATCCGCAACGGCGATCGCTGCGGCGCGCTCGATGGCGGCGAGCCCGACGGCGACCGGGTCACGCACTACGCGTGCAAGATCTACAACGACCGCCCGCGCACGTGCCGCGAGTTCACGCTCGGTTCTGCACATTGCCTCACCGCGCGTCGCCGCGTTGGCTTGTCGCTCTAAGACGTACACGCAACTCGTGCGTTGCGTACATTCACCTCGCGTCGCGTTTGCGTAGAATCAGATCGTGCGCTTCGTCCTCTTCGCTCTGCTCGCCGCCTGCGCGCCGCGGCCGGGCACGAACCTCGCGATGGTGCAGACGCCCGGTCACTCGTGGCACGGCCCGATCGGCGCGGCCGAATACGCGAAGAGCGGGCAAGTCACCGTCGGGCTCGGCTCGCACGTCATGCTCACGGTCGCGAGCTGCGCCGATCACGTCAAGGCGAAGCTCGGCGCGCTCGACGTCGACGACCGCGTCGAACGCGACGACAGCGGCGTCGTCGCCACCGACGGCCGCATCGACATCGAGCAGTGCTCGCCGCAGCACTTTCGCGCGAAGCTGTGGGCGCGGTTTCCCGATGGCGGGCGCGTCGACGCGTCGATCGACACGACGCTCGCCGACGAATGAAGCGCGCGTTGCTCGTGGTCCTCGTCGCGTGCGTGCCGGCGCCGACGAAGAACCAAGCGGTCGCGCAGTGCAAACCCGACGAACATCGGGCGCGCAGCACCGCCGCCGGCGGTGCGCGGTGCGAAGATGCGAAGCACGAGACGTGGAAGGCGCAAGTCACCGCGGCGACGTTCGACGGCAAGGTCGTGCGCATCGCGATCGGTCCGCGGATCTCGATCGCGATCGCGTCGTGTTACGCGCACGCGCAGCAGAAGATCGGCGACCACGATCACGTGCAGATCGAGCTCGATGGCCACGCGCCGGTCAGCGGCGAGCTCGACATCGCCGATTGTCTGACCACGCACGTCGTCGCGACCGTCGACGCCACGTTCGCGGATGGCACGCACCTGCGCGCGGACCTCGATACCGACCTAGTGCGGCGCTGAATTCACGATCCGCCCGGCAGCTTCGGCATCGCGCGCTGCGCGAGCGCGGCGAGATCGACGCCGAGCATTTGTTTGAGTTGCTCGTTGGTCACAGCGGCTTTGACCGCAAAGTTGCCACCGTTGCCCGCGAGCTCCTTGTCGATCACCGTGAGCTTGTCGATGGAGATCTCCCCGACCGTCTGCATCATCGTGCCGACCAGCTGCTCCAGCTTCTGCGCCACGAAGATCTGCCGCGCGCTGTCGCCGGCTTTTGCCCACGTCGCTCCGAGCGCGCGGATCGCGCTCGCGGTCGCCTTGCCGTCCTCGATGATGCGCGACGCCTTGCCCTTCGCCTCTTGGACCAGCTGCATTTTCTTGGCCTCGGCCGGCTTCACGCGATCGGCCGTCAGCTGGAAGCGAACCTGCGCGACCCGAGCGCGCTGCACGTCGAGATCGGCGGTGACCTTCGCGAGCTGCGCGAGCACCTGACCCTTCGATTCAGCGATCAACGCACCTTTGCGCGTCTGCGCTTCGGCGACGCGGCGCTGACCTTCAGCGCGCACCGTGCGGATCTCGGCGTCGAGCTTCGCGATCCCTTGATTCTGCTGGTTCTGCGCGTTGTTCTCGGCCGCGAGCGCGGCGTTCTCCGCCTCGGCGATGCGCGACCGCTTGAATAGCTCGGCCGTCTGGCGGCGACCGATCGAGCTCAAGTAGCCTTTGTCGTCGGAGACGTGCTGGATCTTAAGCGTGTCGAGCTCGAGGCCGAGGCGCGCGAGGTCGTGATCGGCCTCGTGGAGCAGCTCGCCGGCGAACTTCTCGCGGTCGGTGTTGACCTCTTCCGGCGTCAACGTCGACAGCACGCCGCGCAGGTTGCCCTCGAGCGTCTCGCGCGCGATCGCCATGATCTGCTCGCGGCTCATGCCCAAGAGCCGCTCGATCGCGTTTGCGAGCTGCTCGTTCTTGCTCGAGACCTTGACGTTCGCGACGCCTTGCACGTTGAGCGGGATGCCGCCTTTCGAGTACGCGCCGCCGACCTTCAGCTCGATCATCATGTTCGTGAGGTCCATGCGATCGACGACCTCGACGAGCGGGATGCGAATGCCGCGACCGCCTTGCACGACGCGATACCCGATCGTGCGGCCGTCCGCGAGCTTGTGATGACCGCCCGAAAAGATCAGCACGGCGTTCGGCGGGCAGATGTAGACCATCCGCCGCAAGATGATGGTGATGACGAGCAGCGCGATGATGATCGCGAACAACCCCACGCCGGCGATATTTCCCATGACTAGCCCCTCCCGTTGGTGGTGCCGCCGATAACTTTCGCGACGTCGACGCCGAGCGTCTTCGTCACTTGTTCGAGCAGCGCAGACATCGTGGCCGGATACGCCGCCGCGTAGGCGGGCAGCGTCTTGCCCTCACCGCCGTCGATGAGGTTGACCGAGCCGATCTTGATCCGCTTCGCCGCCGCTGCGACGTCGCCGAAGATCTTGTCGAGGTGCTGGAGCACGTACATGTCCATCGCGCGACCACCGCTGTCGCGCCACGCGCCGGCGACCTCGGCGAGCGACTGCGACATCGCTTCGCCATCGGCGGCGATCGGTGCGGCGGCACCGGCTGCGAGCAGCTCGCGAACCTGCGCCTCGACTTCAGCGGGAATCGTGACCTCGGCTTGCAGGCGGATCTGCTCGAGCTCGCCGCGCACTTTCTGCAGCTCGAGCTCGGCTTCGGCGCGCGCTTGTTGGCCCGCGGCTTCGGCGCGGTTGACCTCGGAGTTGGCCTCGGCATCGACCTCGGCCTTGATCTGGCGCAGCTCGTTTTGCTTGCGCTGCAACGCCGCCGATGCGTTCGTCGCCGCAACTTCGCCACGCGCGCGCGCGGCCGCTTCAGCCTGCTCGGCTTCGCGCGTCGCATCGGATTCGGCGACCTGAGCGGTGCGCAAGATCTCGGCGATGCGCTGGCGACCGACGCTCTCGAGATAGTTGCCGTCGTCGGAGACGTGCTGGATCTTCAGCACGTCGAGCTCGAGCCCGAGCTTCTCGAGATCCGGTCCGGCCGATTGCTCGAGGTGCTTGGAGAACTGCAGGCGGTCTTCGTTGAGCGCCTCGGGTGTCATCGTCGCGAGCACGCCGCGGAGGTGACCTTCGAGCGTCTCTTTCACGACGCGCGCGATCTCGCTGCGGTCCTTGCCGAGAAACCGCTCGATCGCGTTGCCGACGAAGCGCTCGTTCGTCGACACCTTGATGTTCGCGATCGCGTGGACGTTGAGCGGAATGCCGCCGTCGGAATACGCGCCTTGCACCGCGATCGGCACCGCGATCAGCGAGACGTCCATGCGGCTCACGCGCTCGACGACCGGCACGCGCATGCCGCGGCCGCCGAACACGACGCGATAGCCGACGGTCGAGCCGTCGGCCGTGCGATGCGAGCGACCCGAGAAGATGAGGATCTCGTTCGGTCTGCAGATCCGCAGCAAGTACCGATAGACGATCATCAAGAACAGGAGCACGACGACGCCCGCGACCACCCCGCCGACGATCTCGGGCGGAATTCTTCCATGCATGGAAACCTCCCCAGGTTTTGTGTTCACACTGCGCACTGCCTACAGCAGTGCTACGCGCCCGGCATTCGCCGGGCTTGCAACGCTACAACTCGTGCTTGCCGACGAGCAATGCGCCTGCGCCACGTTCGGCCACGATCAGCACGCTGGCACCTGCGGCAAGCGCGGGCTCGTCTTCGACGAGATACGCGACGAAGTCTTCGGTGCGGCCTTTGATCTCGACGCGCACCTTGCCCGGCTTGTTCGCTGCGGCGGGCAACAGCAGCGTGCCGGTCACGCCCACGAGATCGCCGCCGACCAACGCGCTCGACGCGCTCGTCGAGGTCAGCTTGCGAATGATGCCAACGGCGAGCGTGCCGGCGACCCAGCCGGTCGCCAGCGCGCCGATTCCAGCTTCGAGCTCGCTCGAGCCGAGCAGCGTCAGCGCGTAGCCCGCGCCGCCGCCGAACGTGCACAAAAACACCCAGAACCGGAGCGATCCGATCGGAGCCCAGCCGAACCCCGGCGCCGAGTCGACGTGATGGCCCGCGTGCGCGTCCTTGCCACCGAGCAAGAACGACGCGACGAGCAACGTCACGCCGAACGCGATCCCGCCGAGGTAGAGGTGACTCATCCCACTCCTTAGATGCGCTCAGCATGCGCATCGCTACCGCCGCGAGCAAGCTTTATTGGCTCAAGGGGCGACGCGGCCGCGACCGCGCACCAGGTGAGCGATTAGGCTCACGATCGCGAGGATGATGAGGATGTGGATCGCCGCCGAAGCGACGTGGAAGACCGTGAATCCGAAGATCCACGCCACCGCGAGAATGATTGCGAGGATGAGCAACATGACGCGTGTCTTTGCACGCCGCTCGCCACGCGGTGACGCATCGGGTCGTGTTACGACCGGCTGAAATGAAGCGAGTCGCCATCATCGCGTTCGCCGCCGCGTGCGGCTCGTCGTCGCCGGCGCCGGTCGCGCCCACTGCGGCCAACGGATCTGCTGCCGTGTCGACCACCGCCGCGTGCGCGCCACCCGCTCGACCAGGCGTGCTCGGCATCACCGACATCATGGTCAAGGACGGCGGCAAAGCGATGATGGCCGTCAAGGCGAACGGCGACGTCCAGATCAACGACAGCGGCTGGAAAACGATCGGCAAGCTCGACCCGAGCGGTAAGTTCGTCACCGCCGACGGCCAGACCGGTCAGCTCGGCTCCGACGGATCGTTCACCACGCCGGAGGGCGCGGCGCCGTTCAAGCTCGATGGCGCGGCGCTCGTCGCGAACGGCCAGCGCATCACGATCGAAGACGGCAAGATCGTCGGCGGCAACGACACCGCGAAGACGGTCGAGATCGAGTGCGCGAACGACGACTCGACGAAACGTACGACGCTGCTCATCCTCGGCCTGTTGCTCTCGGCGCCGACGACGCCCGCGGCTACGGAGACCCCGGCGGCGACCACGCCGAGCCCCGCGCCGGCACCGAAGAAGTGATCCACGCGTGCACGCGCTCGCCCAGGACGGGCAGCGTGACCGCGCCGGCACCGAGCACGACGGCGTGAAACGCTTTGAGGTCAAAGCGATCGCCGAGCGCGGCCTGCGCTTCGTCGCGTAGCTTGAAGATCTCGAGCTGGCCGACCTTGTACGCGAGCGCCTGGCCGGGCCAACCGATGTAGCGGTCGACCTCGTTCGAGATGTTGATCTCGGTCAGTGCCGTGTGCTCGCGCATGAATGCTTCCGCTCGCGCGCGCGTCCAGCTCATCGTGTGGATGCCGGTATCGACGACGAGCCGCGCGGCGCGCCACGCATCGAAGCTGAGCTTGCCGAGCCGATCGAGATCGCTCGAGTACAAGCCCATCTCGTCGGCGAGCCGCTCGGTGTAGAGCGCCCAGCCTTCGACGAACGCCGTCGAGCCATCGAGCTTGCGAAACGCGGGCAGCGCACCGAGCTCCTGCGCGATCGCGATCTGGAGATGGTGACCCGGGATCGATTCGTGCCACGTCAGCGCTTCGAGCTCGAAGCGCGCGCGCGTCTCGGGCTTGTAGGTGTTGACGAAGTACTCGCCGGGCTTGCTGCCGTCGTAGTGCGGCTGGCGGTAGTACGCGACGGTCGAATACGGCGCCTCGTAGTCGGGCGTCTCGCGCAGCACGCAATCGGTCTTCGGCAAGCTGCTCGACGCAAAGAACCGTGGGATCGCCGCTTTGGCCGCGACCAGAGCGCGCTGTGCCGCCGCCATGATCTCGTCGCGCGTCGTGAAGTACAGCGCGGGATCGGTGCGCAGCTTCGCGATCGTGTCGGCGAGGCTCGTCGTGCCGAGCACGTTCGCGCCGAGCTCGGCCAGCTCGTTGTCGGTCCGCGCGATCTCGCGTTCGCCGAGCGCGTGAAGCTCGGCGGCCGTCATCGGCAGCCCGACGTGCACGAGGATCGACGCGCGGTAGCACGCCTCGCCGTCGGGCAGCGCGCCGACGCCTTCGTGGTCGACGCGCGCGTTCGGCAACACGCGATCGCGCAGGAAGTCGCGGTAGCGCGCGACCGCGGGCACGATCTGCGCGGTCACGACTCGGCGCAGCTCCGCGTTCAGCCGATCGCGCTCGCCTTCGGGCCAGCGATCGTCGCCCGGCTCGGGCGCGCTCGCCCATGCGGGCTTCATCATCGCCCACGCACTCGCCGGCTTCGCGAGCTCGGCGTCGGCCTGCTCGATCGCCCGGCGCACTTTCTCGCGCGACGCGACGCGGCCGCTCGCGAGCCCGTCGGTGAGGTTCGCGATCGTGTCATCGATCAGCTGCGCGCCCTGGCCGAGCCGCGCGATCAGGTGCTTCGCGTCGTCCGGCGCCGTCACCGTGTGCGACTCGACGAGGTAACTGAGCTGGCCGAGCGGGCTGCCGCTATCGTTGGCAACGGCCCACTGCCAAAACTTGCACACGTCGTGGCCGCGATCGGCCTCGAGCCCGTCGCGCAGCAAACGATAGGTCACGCGATCGGTCTCGCCCAGCGTGCCCGGATCGATCGCGACGAGCCGATCGATCAGCGCGTCGCGCTCGTCGCGCTGGCGTTCGAGCGAGGCGGCGTCGACGGCGTAGAGCTTGTCGTCGTAGCGATGATCGCCGAGTGTCGTCGCGTACGTCGGCGACCACCGCATCATGAATTCCCAGTGATCGGCGGTCACGCCGCGCAGCGCGACATCGGTGACGCCGGCGACCGCATCGGCGGCAAGTGGCGAAGCTTGAGTTTTGGGCTGTATCGGCACGAGTGTCATGGGCGTACCGCAGGTCGCGAGCGCAAGCAGCATGACGGCGCGTGCGATCCGCGCGCGGCGGTTGTATACGGGCACTCGGTGCACATCCATCTGTTCGACGGCACGTACGAATTGTTCCGCGCGTGGTTCGGTGCACCACCTGCCGAGCACGACGGCCGCGAGGTCGGCGCGACCCGGGTGTTCCTGCGTTCGCTCGCGCTGACGCTCAAGCGCAACACCATCACGCACGCCGGCGTCGCGTTCGATCACGTGATCGAGTCGTTCCGCAACGATCTGTTTCCCGGCTACAAGACCGGCGAAGGGCTCGATCCCCGCCTCGTCGCGCAGTTCCCGCTCGCGGAGCGCGCCGCCGCCGCGCTCGGGCTGATGGTGTGGCCGATGATCGAGTTCGAAGCCGACGACGCGATCGCGACCGCCGCGGCGCGCACGGCTTCGGATTCGCGAGTCGAGCAAGTGCGGATCGCCGCGGTCGACAAGGATATGTGCCAGTGCGTCATCGGCACGCACGTCGTGCGCTGGGATCGCTGGAAGGACGAGATCCTCGATGAAGCCGGCGTGATCGCGAAGCACGGTGTACTGCCGGTCTCGATCCCGGATTGGCTCGCGCTCGTCGGCGATACCGCCGACGGTATTCCCGGCATCTCCGGCTGGGGCAAGAGCTCGGCGAGCAAGGTGCTGATGAAGTGGCGCGCGATCGAATCGATCCCGCCGGACGCGTCGAAGTGGGGCGTCGACGTGCGCGGCGCCGACAAGCTCTCGGCCACGCTCGAAGCCGCGCGCACCGAGGCGATGCTCTACAAGCATCTCGCGACGCTGCGACTCGATTGCCCGATCGAGTGCGATGTCGATGCGCTCGCGCGGCGCCGGCCGAACGCCGCCGAGCTCTCGGCGCTGTGCACCGAGCTCGGCTTGCCCGATGGCGCGGTCCCGCTGTGAGAGCGATCGCGATCGCCGCCGTCGCGGCCTGCACGATGTCGACACCGGCTCGCCCGCGCGACGGCGCGATCGGCGGGCTCACTCGCGATCGTGCGAGCGGCGACCCGGTCGGCTACGTGACGCTGCGGCTGCGCGGCACGACGCTGGTGACCTCGTCGACCCGCGAAGGCTTGTGGGGATTCGATCACCTCACGCCCGGCCGGTACATGCTCGACGCGCAATACGGCGACGAGCGTGCGACGGTGAACAACATCACGGTCGCGCGTGGCGACGTCGCGATCGTCGAGGTCGAGCTCGGCAGCGGCTCGGCCGTGCGCGACTATGCGGGCGACGTGCTCGACGGTGCGATCGAGACGTTCGCGCCGGCGCAACACGATCCCGCGACGAGCCGGATCGAAGGCACGATCGCCGACTCGAACACCCGGCGGCGCGTCGGCGGCGCGACGATCACGGCGATCGCCGGCGGCGTCACGCTACAAGTCATCAGCGACGATGCGGGGCGCTATCGGTTCGACCCGGTCGCGCCCGGCACGTACGCGATCAGTGCGTACTACTCGGTCAGCGGCCACGGCCAGATCGAAGTGCGACGCAGTGACATCGCGGTGCCGGCCGGCCACGGCGTGCGCGTCCCGCTGTGGGTCGAGACGCAGCGCTGATCGCGGATTACGAGAACCAGTAGCGAATGCCGAGCGAGAAGTCGACGTCGAAGTAAACGTCGCGTCCGGCGTAGTCGCGATAGAAGTCCAGGGTCGGCACGATCTGGATGAACACGTCGAGCGGCACTTCGTTGAAGTCGAACGTCACGCCGATCGGCACGCGAAAGCCGAAGAAGTCCGCGCCGCATTCGGGCCCGGCGCCGCAGTTGTAATCGCCGAACCACGCGCGGCCGCCGATGCCGATGTAGAACGGCAGCTTGAACGCCGGCACTTCGGTGATCAAGAACGGGTGCCACAGGTAGTCGACGTAGATATGCACGCCGTCGCCGGGCACGTAGTAGTTGTGATAGAGGTCGCCGACGCCGAAATCGAGCGCTTGGCTCGGCGTGAGGAACAGCTTGCCGGTGACGCCGGTCGGCTCGACGAGCTCGAGCCCGACGCCGAAAATGCCGTTCGACACGTAGTTCGATTGGCCGCCGAAATGCCGCCGCCGATACGCGTCGGCGGTGGTCGAAACACCAAGGATCGCAACGAGAACGATCAAAGCGGTGCGCTTCATCCCGCGATCGTAGTCTCGTTCGCTTCCGCCAGAGAGTTCGTGTCACACTATCGTGGTGCACCGCTTGTACACGTTGCCGTTCGTCTTGACGGCAACTGTGGGATGTGGCTCGGGCCCGACAGGTCCTGTCGTCGCGCAGCAGACCGCTCCGACCGAGAGCAAGGTCGTCAACATGCACGTCGTCGCGCAGCCGGATACCGGCCCGCCCGCCGATGCCGGATTGCCCGCACAGGTCGACGCGCCGAAGCTCGCGTGCAGCGACACCGCGGCGCCGGCCGCCGCGCCCGCGCCGGAGCCGACGTACTTTTGCGCGCGTCCCGACGGCGTGCGCGACGGCCCGTTCGTGTCGCTGTTTCCCGACGGCACCGTCGCGATCGAAGGCAGCTACAAGGCCGGCAAGCTCGACGGCGTGTGGACGCGGCACTTTCCCGGCGGCAACGTCGCAGAGACCGGCGCGTACGTCGGCGGGCTCAAAGACGGCACGTGGACACAAAAGAAGATCTCGGGCGACGCGATCGGCGAGTACAAGCTCAAGCTCGGCACCGGCACCGAGAAGCAGTGGTTCGACGACGGCCCGCTCTATCGCGAGCGCACGCTGGCGCACGGCGTGTCGTACGGGCCGATCAAGTTCTACGATCACGACGGCACGCTCGTCGTCGCCGCTAAGCTCTACGGCAATCGCTACGACGGGCCCAAAGCCGTCGGCGGCAAGAACGCGCTGCGCATCGAAGAGACGTTCACCAACGGCGTGCGCCACGACGCGCGCCAGATCTGGCAGTTCTGGCTGCTCGTCGTCGAGGAGAACTACGACGACAAAGGCAAGCTCGACGGCGCGTACACGATCTGGCGCGACAAGAAGATCCCGCGCGTGCAGGGCACCTACGACCACGGCAAGAGGACCGGCACGTGGTCGTGGTTCGATCACTACAACAACAAAGAGCGCGAAGGCGACTTCGCCGATGGCAAGAAGACCGGCGCGTGGTTCGAGTGGACCGAGAACAAGCTGACGTTCTCGGGCACGTATACCGACGGCAAGCCAGATGGCGACTTCGTCTACTACGACAATCGCGGCACCGAGCTCGGCCGCTTCACGATCAAAGACGGCACCGGCACGATGATCACGTATCACCCGAACAAGAAGCCGGCGACGAAGCAGCAGATCGTGAACGGCGACATGGAAGGCGTGTATCAAGAGCTCACGACGCGCGGCAAGGTTGTCGTCGAAGGCCACTACTACGCCGATCACAAGAACGGCTCGTGGAAGGAGTGGACGGAGCTCGGCGTGCCGATCCTCGACCAGCACTGGCGCGGCGGCAAGCTCGACGGCGTCGTCAAGAAGTTCGACAACGGCAAAGTCGTCGAGCTCGCGACCTACAAGCGCGGCAAAGCCGACGGCATGTACCAGGAGCTACGCGACGGCAAGCCCTCGCTCACCGGCCAGTTCACCGACGACAAGCGGACCGGCACGTGGACCACGTATGATCCCGACGGCGCGGTCGTCGTGACCGCGACCTACAAAAACGGCGTGCTCGACGGGCCGTGGAAGCAGATCGCGAGCGGCGTCGTCACCGAAGGCGCGATGACGGCCGGACGGCGCTCGGGAATATGGACGCGTACGGAACGCGGCGGCACGGCACAGCAAACGACGTACAAGCTGCTGTAACCCCGCAGCGTACCGGCGGCATTCCCACCGCGGGCGTTCGTGATCTGCGTCGCATTCGGTGCAACCTTCGGCCGGCTCGCGCGTTCATACGTAAGAACGCCGTGAGCCCCCCGATCAATATCGCCGCCAAGACCGCGTTGATCGCGTTGGCGCGCTCGCGACGCACGCAGCGCGCGCTCGCCCACGCATTCTTGCATCGCGACCAGCCGATGCCGTCGCTGCGATTGTCGCTCGGCTTCGTCACGTCGACTGCATGCACGGGCGAAGAGCTCCCGGCGATCAGCGACACGCTCGGTCACCGCATGTCGATCGCAGGGTCGGTCGATGGCATCGCGTACGTCGTCGAACAACTCGGCGAAGACCACGAGTCGGTGATCTACAAGCTGTTCTTGCGTGGCCCGCGGCAAGGCAACCTGGTGCCGTGCGCGAAGCTGCCGAGCCAGCTCGTGCCGTGCACGCCCACGACGACCGAGGCGTTCATGCTGTCGACGCGCATCGTGCAGCGCCGTGCGCTGCGCTTGCCGACGCCATCCCTCGACGGATCGGCAAGCCCGGCGAACGCCGGGCGCGCAGCACCGCCCGAGGCGGTGCGAAGTGCGGTGATCGCGCCGCCGATTCGCAAGTACGCCCTGCAGCTGCGCATCGAGCCGGTCAGCGGCGTCGGCCCGAGCGGCGCATCGACGGTGACGGCGTTCCTGCGCCCCGACGCGCGGCTCGTCGACGTGTGCATCCCGTCGGGCGAAATTGCCACGGCGATCGCGCGCGTCACGTACACCGGTGTCCCGAACGGCCTCGGCTTGCCGAAGGACACTGTGGTGTTGCTGACGGACTAGATCCGCCGTGACCGCCAGCTCGTACTGGCGTAACGTACACACCATGCGGGCCCCGTTTGTATTTGCCGCGCTGCTCGTGCTGCCGGTCGGCTGTGCGAAGAACGCCGATAGCGACGACGATGAAGACGCGCCGGTCGATTGCTCGACCCAGGTCGCCGATACGTTCGTCGTCGGGCTCGATCACAAAGGCTCGGGCGGGATGCTCGACTTCCAGATGATGTCGGCCGATCCGGCGCCGCCGGCGCGCGGTAACAACACCTGGGTCATCCAGATCATGTCGATGAATGCAGGCATCGATGCGGCGCCGCTCGACGGCGCGTCGATCACCGTGACGCCGTATATGCCGGCGCATGGCCACGGCACGCCGGTCGTCGCCGAGGTCACCGACATGGGCTCCGGCGCGTATCAGCTCTCGCCGGTGAACTTGTGGATGCCCGGCGTTTGGCAGACGACGATCGCCGTCACCACGCCCACGCCCGATTCGGCCGTGTTCTCGTTCTGTCTGCCGGATTAGCTCGCTAGTTCGGATTGCAGCCGGTGACCGCGCTCGCGGTCGCCTTCGTCCACATCTTCATCGAGCCGATGTCTTCGACGGTCGTGATCGACTGCGCGTACATCGGATCGAGGTCGCTGCCCGCCACCAGATCGTTCAGCATCGCGTACGTGAACGGCCGCGTGCGTAACCGCGCCGTGATGTGATCGACCGTCGCGGTGAGCGCGCCGATCGAGTATGCAGCCGTCGTCGAATGATCGAACAATGGCGAGTTCGGATCGCTCGTGACCTGCGGCTTGAGTAGATGGCTGGTCTCGCTCGCGACTTGCCAGAAAAAATGCGCCGGCGTCGTGCCGTCGGCCTCGAACGTGCGGTCCCAGAACCCGCTGCAGTCGGTCGGCCCTGCGCCCGTGCAATCGACCATCGGGTCGGCGATGTCTTCCGGATCCTGGTCGTCGGCGACGACGCCGCTCGAGAACACCACGGTGTCGGAGCCGTCGTACGCGATCACCTCGAGCCAGGCGCGGCGATCTTGCGCGGTGCCGCTCGGGTACATGTGGCCGATCTGGAACGAGTCGGTCCGCACCGTGATCTGGCCGCCGTTCTCCGGCACGACGCAAATGCCGCCGGGCGCGGCGCCGCCGCCCGGTGGAGTCGGCCCGACGATCGCGATCGCGCCCTCGAGCTCGGTCTCGATATCGGAACCTTGCTCGGCGGTATTCGGGAACGTCGTGAGCGCCTGGTCGATCGCCGCCAGCGAGTGATCGTGAAAGCCATCGATGCGGGTGCCGACGCTCAAGCCCGGCCCCTCCGCGATCACGCCGGTGCTCGAGATCATGTGACAGCCGCTGCACGTGACCGGCAGAAAGCGCGACGCATCGTTTTGCGAGAACAGGCTCGCCTGCCACTCGGTGTACGTGCGCTCGAGCGCGACACCGGCCGGCGTAACGACGTCGTGGCACGAGCCGCACATCGTCGATTGGTTGCTCGCCGATGCCATCAGCGTCGAGTCGAACGCGGAGTCGTGCGCGGGCGTGTCGGCGGGGTTCTTCGCGCCGCCACGCATCGTCTGATCCATCCCGAGCTGGAGCCCGTTGTTGTGATCGGCGACGACGTCTTTGACGTTGTGGCAGAAGTAGCAAGTGATGCCGTTCTCGGCCGGCGACAGCGTCGTCGGATCGAAGTTGGTGAAGTCGGTGCGGCCGTTCGCGACCGCCATCGGCACGTGGCATTGCGCGCAAAACGTGCCGAGCTGTGCTTCGCGTTGGCCGCGGTTGTTCATCGCGACGAACACCGGATCTTGCGACGCGTACGCGTGCATCGAGCCCGACCACTGATCGTAGTGCTGCGGGTGGCACTGCATGCACGTCGCCGGATCTTGCAGCTCGGCGACCGGATCTTTCGGCGCGCTGCTGCACGCGACGAGCGCGAGCGCGATGACGGCGAACCTCACTCGCCGCTGCCGTTCAGCGCGCCGGCTTGCACCCATTGGATCAGCGCACAGCTCTCGACGGTCGACAGCGGGTCGCCGATCGGCATCTGATACGGCGTGCCGGGCGAATCGGTGCGCACGATCATTACGCTACACGCTGGATCGCCCGGGTCCACGCGTTTTCGGCCGGGATCGATCGTCGACGCGGCCAACAAGCCCGCATACGCGGTCGGCTCGTCCTCGAACGAAAGTCCGGCCATGTGGCCCGATGCCGAGTGGCAAGAGCTGTTCGTATTGCCGCACGACACGTTCAACGTGTTCGCGTAGACGTTGTCGAACGTCGGCACGTAGCCCGGCGCGCAGGTCGTGTCGACGGTGATGCACGCGGGCGGATCATCGTTCGTGCACGCGCACAGCGCCAACGCGATCGCCAGCGCGAGCTTCACGAACCGAATGTAGCCCACGGCCGCTCGCCGAGCGAGGCGAGCTGCGCCTGCAGCGTGCGGTATCTCTCATACGCATCGTCGAGCGAGGCAGCCGGCATCATCGTCAGACTCGGCGGCGGCGCGGTCGCGGCGGCGGTCGCGAGATCGGGCCGGATGCCGACCGCGACGGCGGCGATCATCGCGGCGCCGATCGGGCACGTATCGCTGCGCGCCGCGACGTCGTGCGGCCGGCCGAGCGCGTCGGCGCGGATCTGCGTCCACGTCGCGCTCTTGCCGCCGCCGCCGAGCACGAGCACACGATCGACGTTCAGGCCGAGCGCCGCGAGCCGCTCGACAACGTCGCGCTCCGCGAACGCGAGCCCTTCGAGCACCGCGCGTGCGACGTGCGCGCGATCGTGTGCGGCGGCGAGGCCGTAGAGTGCGCCGCGCGCGTGCGGTTGCCACGTCGGCGTCATCGCGCCGGCGAGCGCGGGCATGAACGTCACGCCGCCGGCACCGGGCGGCGCCGCCGCGGCGAGCGCGTCGAGCTCGGCGTCGTCGCGAAGGCCGAGCAGGCGCGTGGCCCAGCGCACGGCGCCGCCCGAGAGCCAACCCGGATTCTCGACGAAATACGCGCCGCCTGGATACGCGTGCGTCTCGACCATGCCGCGGTGGTCGAGCACGAGCGACGACGACAGCGCGCCGACGACCTCGGCGGTGCCGATCGCGCAGATCCCGACGCCCGGCGCGATCACGCCTGCGCCGAGCGGCGTCGCAAAGTCATCGCCGGTGCCGACCGCGACCGGCGTGCCGGCGGCGATGCCGGCAATCGGCGCGCGCAACGCGCCGGCGATCGCGGTCGCCGGTGCAATGCGCGGCAGCTCGGCGATCGGATCGATCGCGAATGCGTCGCACAGCTCGCGCGACCACGCGCCGGCTGCAAGCTCGAACAGCATCGTCGTCGACGCGTGCGACGGATCGAGCACGTGCTCGCCGGTGAGATGCGCGACGAGGAAGCTCGTCGGCTGGTGCCAGCGCGCCGCGCGAATGCCGCGTTCGCGCAGCCACGCGATCTTCGGTGCCATGTGGCTCGGATCCGCGATCTGCCCGGTGAGCTCGAACAAGCGCGGCAATGCCTGCGTCTCGCGGGCCGCGCGTTTGTCCTGCCAGATCAGCGCGGGATGGAGCGGCGCGCAGCTCGCGTCGACGGCGACGCAGCCGTCGAGCTGGCCGGCGAGCCCGATCACGTCGACATCGCCGCCGCTCGCGCCGGCGCGTTCCAGCGCGCGGCCGATCGCCGGCTCGAGCGCGGCGCACCAGCTCGCCGGATCTTGCTCGGCCCAGCCCGGGTGTGGATGCCGCGTCGCGACCGCCACGGCGTGATCGCCGAGCACGCGCAGCTCGGCGTCGCACACGACCGCCTTGAGGCTCTGCGTGCCGAGATCGATGCCGACGACCAATCGCACGCCGAAATGCTACCAAACCTGGGTGAACTATTTCGGCCACGCGGCGGTCTCGAGCTGGAGCGATGCTTCGCCGGCCCGTGCGCTCGGCGCGATGCTGCCGGATTTCGCCGGCATGCTGGGCGCGAAGCTCGCCGACGGTAGCGACCGCGAGATCGCCGATGGCATCGCGCTGCATCACGCGACCGATCACGTCTTTCACACGCTCGCCCCGGTCGTCGCGCTGATGAAAGATCTCGACGCGCAGCTCGACCAGCTCGGCTGCGCGCGCGGGCCGCGCCGCGCGGTCGCACACGTCGGGGTCGAGCTGCTGCTCGACGGCGTGCTGGTCGCCGACGAGGCGTATCGCGCGATCTACAGCGCCGCGCTCGCGTGCGATCCCGCGCGCGTCAGCTGGCAAACCGCCGACGATGCCGCGCGCTTCACGATCCTCGTCGATCGCCTTCGCGGCTACGGCGTGCCCGACGACCTGCGCGACCCGGGGGCGATCACGTCGCGGCTCGCTCGCATCTTGGCGCCGCGGCCGTTGCTCGCGCCGTCGCCGTCGGATCTACGCGCGATCGGCACCGCGCTCGCCGATCACCAGCGCCGCGTCACGATCGCGACCGAGACCGTCCTGCGCGGCTTGCGCGTCCAGATCGCGCAGCTCAGGCCAGCCGCCACGCGCGATGCGGATGGCCGCGAAAATCCGGCGGCGTCGTCGCCCGCGTCTCGTCGGTGACCTGGCGCGGCCCGGCGTAGTCGAGCTTGAAGCGCTGGCGGTTCGTCGAGAACCAGATCGGCCCGGTGACGACGGCGGCGACGTCGTCGAGCAACGCGGCGTGGTCGCGCTGGATGTCGAACGTGTAGTCCATGCGCTTGGAGTTCGAGAACGTCGGCGGATCGACGATCGCCGTGTCCCAGCTGCGGCCCGCGCGCTTGGCGTCGATCAAGTACTCGCGGACATCGGCGTGCACGAGCTCGCCGTCGAGCCGATTGAGCGCGAGGTTGTCGCGCGCGCGATCGAGGTACGTGTTCGACAGATCGACGCTCGTCGTGCGCTTGCCCGCGGCGCCCGCGTACACGCTGAACGCACCGGTGTACGCGAACAAGTTCAGCAGCGACGCGCCCGGCTCGGCCGCGACGCGCGCCCGCGTGATCCGGTGATCGAGAAACAGCCCGGTGTCGACGTAGTCGCTGAGGTTGACGCGAAACGCGAGCCCGCCTTCGCGAACCACGCGCGCGTCGCCCTGCTCGCCCATCCGCTCGTACTGGAAGCCGTCGCGGCGATCGACGAGCCGCTCGCGCCGCTTGACGAAGCACTCGCGCGCGTCCATCACCTGCTTCGCCGAGTCGGCGAGCGCGTCGAGCCACGCCGCGTCGCTCGGGTCGATGCGGTAGTCGTTGAGCACGAGCGCGCCGTCGTACGTGTCGAGCGTGACCGGCAGCTCGGGGATATCGCGGTCGTAGAGGCGATAACAGGTCACGTCCGAGCGCTTGGCCCACTTCGCGAGGTGGCGCGCGGTCTTGCGCACGCGATTCGCGAACATCTCGGCGAGCGGGTCAGCCACGGTTCCCGCTACTATACGCATGCGTGCGGGTCGTCATCATCGTCGCGCTGTTACTCGCGTCGCTTGCGGGCTGCGCGGGCGCGCGCGTCGTCGAGGCGACGCCGGTCGGCGGCACGCTCGAGCTCCACGGCGAGCGCGACACGGCGGTCAAACGCGCGACCGCGAAGATGCTCGCGCACTGCGGCTCGGCGGACGCGACGGTCACGAGCGTCAACGGCGACTTCGTGCACTACCGCTGCAACGCGACGTAGTCACGGACAAATCTGCACCGCGAGGTCGCCGGTCAGCGAACCGTGCTGGAACTCGAGCGCGAACGATCCGGTGATGCACGACGACGTCGCGTCGTCGATCGTGAGCGTGCCGCTCGTCGCGATCGCGAGGTTCGCGTCACCGTCCTGCTGCGCGACGCCGGTCACCGACGAGCCGATCGTGTACATGCCCGCCGCGGGCGCGCTCGGCAACACGAGGGCGAGGTTGAAGCCCATCGTCGCCAGCGTTCCACAGGCACCGTCGGGGCTCGGCTGCTCGTCGAGCAGCAGGACCGGCACGCTATCGTCCGGATCGAACGTCTCGAACGCGCGCACGATCGTGCCGAACGTGTGCGTGACGTCGCCCTGCGGCGAGCTCACGGTGCCGTCGACGCTACCGCCGCCCATGACGTCGCAGGTCGGGTTCGAGCTCGAGGTGCAGCCAGTCAATGCAAGGAAGACGAGCCATCGCATCCGACCACGCTATCGGCGACGCGGCCGGCAATGTCGTGCCTCACGGAGCCATCACGCGCTCTCGCCGATCAGATCCTGCGCGAGTCGCGCCGGTCACGCGTGTGAACGGCGATCGCCGATCATCGAGGCAAACAGCCCGCGAAACGCCTATGATGTGGTCATGCGACATCTAGCGATCGTTTGCCTGCTCGCGGGCGCCTGCACGACCGACATCGCTGGATCTGGCTCCGGCAGCGGCTCCGGGACGCTCGATTGCGCCACCTACTGCAGCCGCACCATGACAAACTGCACGGGCTCGAACGCGCAGTACTCGGCGACGGATACGTGCATGGCATCGTGCACGCACTTCCCCACCGGCACGCTCGCAGACACGTCCGGCGACACGCTGGGCTGCCGCATCTATCACGCCGGCAACGCCGCAACCGATCCGAACACGCACTGCATTCACGCGGGCCCGAGTGGCGGCGCCGCGTGCGGTCAGCCGTGCGATGGCTTCTGCTCGCTCGTCGTCGCCGAGTGCTCGACGCAATATCCGAGCGCTGCCGACTGCGCGACGGCGTGCGCGGGCTACGCGGCCGGGCCGCCGTATTCGGCCGCGGTGACGAGCGGCAATAACCTGTCGTGTCGCATCTATCACGCGACCGCCGCCTCGACCGATCCGACGACACACTGCCCGCACACCGGCTCCGACGGTGGCGGGGTTTGCGTCGACTAACCCGGAGCTCGCGGTGTGGCTCCGGTCAGATCCGTCGAGCTGGCCGACCTTCTGCCGTGCATGGAGCGAGCGCGTCGGATCAACCGAACTACGCGAGCAGCTTCGTGTCGTCGGCCGCCGCATCGCCGATCAGATCGATCGAGGATTGCGCGAGCCGGCGCGCCGCCGCCGCCGTGCGCGGGCCGTGGTTATGATCGAGGCACCACTGCGCGTGCTGCGTGAGCAGCGCGAGCTCGAGCGCGCGGCCGAGCGTGAGCGCGAACCGCCGCGCGCCGGCCTCGAGCCGAGCCGGCGATGCCATCGCTTCGGCGACCCACGCGCTCGCGTGGGCGACGGCTGCGCGCGCGATCGCTGCCGGCTTCGCGAGGCCCGAATCGGACACCTTCGTGCACGCGTCGACTTCGGCGCCGATCGCTTCGAGCGCGCCGCCTTTCGCGAGCGCGCGCAGCGTGTCGAGCGAGAGCACGTTCGTGGTGCCTTCCCAGATCGGCAACACCTGCGCGTCGGCGAGGATGCGCGGCAAGCCGGTGTCCTCGACGTAGCCGGCGCCGCCGCATGCTTCGATCGCCTCCGACGTGACCTGCACGGCTTGTTTGGCGGTCGTCAGCTTCGCGATCGGGATCAGCGCGCGTGACAGCCGCTCTTCGTGATCGCCCTTCGCGCCGATCAGGGCGGCGCTGCGAAACGCGAGGCAGAACGCACCCGCGTATTCGGCTTCCAAGCCCGCGAGCGTGTCGGCGTGCAGCGGCTTGTCGACGAGCAACGCGCCGAAAGCCGTGCGCCGGCGCGCGTAGTCTTTCGCCAGCGCGAGGCCGCGACGCATCGCCGACGCCGCGCTGACCGCGTTCCACGTCCGCGTGATCGCGAGCATCGGCGTGATCTGGCGAACGCCGTCGCTCGGCGCACCGACGATCGTCGCGGGCGCGCCGTCGAGCGTGAGCTCCGCGGTCGGCACCTTGCGCGTGCCGAGCTTGTCCTTGAGCCGGTTCACGAAGATGTTGCGCAACCGGCCATTGCCGTCGCGTAGCTCGACGAGGAACAGCGCGAGGCCGCGGCTACCTTCTGCGTTGCCTTCGGGGCGCGCGAGCGCGAGCGCCATCTCCGACGTCGTCGCCGACGTGAACCACTTCGTGCCGTACAGCCGCCATTGCTCGCCATCGAGCTTCGCGACCGTCTCGGTGCGCGACACGTCGCTGCCGCCGGTGCGCTCGGTCATCCACTGCCCGCTCGTCCACATCTTGCTCGGATCGCGCGACGTGAGCAGCGGCACGTAGCGATCGATGAGCTCCGTGTTGCCGCTGCCGAGCAGCGTGCTCGTCGCGCCGTCGGTCATCGCGAGCGGGCACGAGTAGACGTCGAGCGACGGTCCGAGCACGTGCACGATCGCGAGCTGGTGCGTGCGCGCGTGCGCGCCGTAGCGCGGCTCGTAGCCGGCGGCGACCATGCCGTGCTTGGCCGCGAGGACCTGTGCCTCGCGCCACAGCGGCGACACGTCGATCCGATCGACGCGGTTGCCCCACGCGTCCCACTGCGTGAGCACCGGCTCGTTGTCCAGATCGGCGAGCTGTTTCGCGTAGTAGTCGACCGCGAGCTGGCCGAGCTCGCGTAGCTCGGTGGCCGCATCCGGCACGAACCGCGCGATCCACGACGGCAACATCGGATCATCGTCGAACTGATTGCCGAGCCGCGGTGGATCTTGGAAGAACGCCATGGTGAAACCTACCGCGTGAACCTCTTACTCGTCGAGCCGGCCGAGCTCGGTGCCAACGGCACCTGCACGCTCCCAGCCGGCGACCGCCGCGCCGAGCACGTGCGCGGTGTGCTCGGTGCGCGCGTCGGGTCCACGATCCGCGCCGGCGTGATCGGCGGCAAGCTCGGCACCGCGGCAGTGATCGCCGACGCCGGCGCGATGACGCTCCGCCTCGATCTCGCCGACGATCCGCCGCCGCAGCTCGCGGTCGATCTCGTGCTCGCGATCCCACGGCCCAAGGTGCTCGCCCGCGTGATCGAGACCTGTGCCGCGTTCGGCGTGCGGCGGATCGATCTGACGAATGCGTGGCGCGTCGACAAGAGCTACCTGCGATCTCCGAAGCTCGCCGCGGATGCGCTCGCCCATGCCGCGCGGCTCGGCGCCGAACAAGGCGCGACGACGCACGTGCCGCGGATCCGCGTGTTCGAGCGGCTGATGGCGCGCATCGACGAGCCGTTCGAGCCGGCGACGAAGCTGATCGCGCACCCGCGCACGCCGCCGATCGAAGCCGCCGCGACGCCGCCGCTGCCGTGTGTGCTCGCGATCGGCCCCGAACGCGGCTGGATCGAGCGCGAGCTCGCGACGTTCGTCGAGCGCGGGTTCACCGCGTGCTCGATCGGCGCACCGATCTTGCGCGTCGAAGCGGCGGTCAGTGCCGCACTCGCGCAGCTAATGTTGCTGGCGCGGCGCTAGCACGAGGCACACATCGCCGAATTCGTGGCCCGACAAGCCGTGCGCGGCCGCGAGCTCCATCGCGCGCTCGAGCTGATCGGCCGGCGCGAACGCCGAGAGCAGCTCGAAGTGGCTCTCACCGGGCACGTGCAGGCCACTGACGATTCCATCGACGACGCGAGGCCGATAGCGGCCGTCGAGCCGGAGCGTCGCCGTGCCCGCGCCGGGTTCGTGCGCCGATTCGAGCGCGCGCACGACGGTCGTGCCGATCGCGATCACGCGGCGAACCCGCGCGATCGCATCGAGCGTGCGCTGCGGAATTTCGTAGCGCTCCGGCCACGGCAGTGCGCGGTCGAGTGCGGCATCGCCCGTCGACGACAGGCCGGCGGCGTGCGTCAGCGTCGCGAGCTCGATGCCGGCGCGCCGCAAGCCGAACAGCACGTTCCACGTCAGCGGCCGGCCCGCCGACGGCATCTCGGCGGCGAACGGCCGTGATGCATATGCTGTCTGCACGGCGTAGAGCGGCAGCGCGTTCGGGCGATGGGCGTACTGGATCGGTGCGCCGCTCGCGTAGACGTGCGCCCACAGCACGTCGGGCCGCGCGTTGACGACGAGCTCGACGCGCCGGCCCGCGCACGCGATGACCGTCGCCGAAAGTGCGCCGAGTGCGATACGATCGCCTGCGCGAATATTCGGCGGCGGGCCGCGATCTTCGGTGCGCGTTTGAAAGTCGCCGTCGTCCATCACCACGCCGAACAACCGCGTGCCATCGATCGGCCCGGACAGCCGCAGCTCGAAGCGCTCGTCATGCGCCGTCGTGCCGCGCAGCGACGCCGGCAGCGTCGCCGCATCGTTCACCACGACGAGGTCACCCGGCGCGAGCAACTCGGGCAGCCGCGCGAGCTCGGTCAGACTCGGCTCCGGCCCGACCACGACGAGCCGCACCGCGTGGCGTGAAACCTCGTCGCTGCGCAACTGCAGCGGCGAATATGCGCGCGCGGCAGCGGTCACGGCGCACTCCAGCTCGGCGCGATGACGCGTGCGCGGCTCACGTTCGCCTCGATCATCGCGACGATCGTGGCGGCGACGTGCTCCGGCCGCTGCAGCGCTGCGCGATCGGCATCGGGGATCGCGTCGGCGTGCATCTGCGTATCCATCTCGCCCGGATCGATGGCGATCACGCCCACGCCCGTCTCGGCGAGCTCGGCGGCGAGGATCCGGCTCAGCTGGTCCTGCGCGGCCTTCGAGATGCCGTACGCACCCCACCGCGGATAGGGCTCGACCGCGGCATCCGAGCTGATATGGATCACCGTGCCGGCGCCGCGGATCGCCATCGCGCCGGCCAAGATCTTGGTGAGCCGAAACGGGCCGACGAGGTTGGTCTCGAGCACGGGCGCGAGGTCCTCGCACTCGGTATCGAGCAGCAGCCGCAGCGGCGTCGGCCCCAGCGTGCTCGCGGCGTGGATCGCGATGCCGATCTCGCCGACCAAGCCCTGCGCTTGGCCTGCGATCGCGTGCGCGTGTGCCTGGTTCGCGACGTCGCCGGGCACGGCGTGCGCGATGCCGCCGCGCGCGCGAATCGCCGCGACCACGCGATCGAGCTCGGTCGCACCGCGCGCCACGAGCGCGACCCGCGCGCCTTTCGCCGCGAGCGCTTCGGCGAGCGCCCGGCCGAGCCCTCTGCTCGCGCCGGTAACCAGGGCGCCTTGTCCTTCGATCTGCATGCGTTCACCGTAACCCCTACCGGCAACGTGTCATCCGTCGCGCTAATATATTGGCCAAATGTCCACGCCGACCGATCACCTCGCGAACAACATCAAGGCGATCCGCGAAGCCCGCGGGCTGTCGCAGCAGCAGATCGCGAAGTCAGCCGCGATCCCGCGTGCGACGTGGACGAACCTCGAATCGGGCGCAGCGAATCCGACGCTCGCCGTGCTCGTCAAGGTCGCGAGCGCGCTCGAGGTGCGGCTCGACGAGCTGCTCGCGCCACCGCGGCAAGCCGCGCGGTTCTTGCGCGCCGGCGAGCTCCCGACCCGCGCGCGCGGCCAGGTCGCGATCCGCAAGCTGTTACCCGAGCCGCTGCCGAACCTGGATCTCGAGCGCATGACGCTGCCGCCCGGCGCGCGCATGGCCGGCGTGCCGCACACGCCCGGCACGCGCGAGTATCTCGCGTGCGAGCGCGGCGTCGTCGAGCTCGCCGTCGCGGGCGAGCGCTTCACGCTCGGCGAAGGCGACGTCGTGATCTTTCGCGGCGACCAGCGCCACGCGTATCACAACCCCGGCAAGTCGGCGGCGATCGCATACTCGGCGATCGCGTTCGCACCGGTGGGCGTGTGATAGCGTGCCGGCATCGCGGGTAACGCCGACGTCGAAGCGTGGGTGAAAGCCGGCGAGCGCAAGCAGCGCCGCTGGGTGATCGCGCGGCACCGCCGCGCTGGTCGTCGCCGCGATCGTGGTCACGAGCGCCACGCTCGTGGTCGACAGCAACGCGGTGCCCGCCGGCGACAAACGCGCGATCGGCGCGGTGGAAGCGCAAGGCTTTCGCGACGTGATCCTGGGCGGCATCGATCTGCTCGCATGCGCGAAAGACGAGAGCTCGCGCCACTTCCGCGCGACCAACCCGGCCGGCAAGTCTGTCGAAGGCACGGTGTGCTGCGGTATCACCGGCACGCTGCGCTGGCGCTGATTCAGCTGCTAGCGTTCGCGCATGCCCGCATTCCTGTCACCCGAATGGTTCGCCGAAGTCGATCGGCTGGTCGCCGGCGCCGGCGATCTCAAGATCCCGGAGGCGATGCGCGCCGCCGAGATCAACTTGACCATCACGTCTCCGCGCGGCGACGTCCACGCGCACGTGAACGGTGGCCAGCTGTTCCAGGGCCACCGCGACAGCGCGCCGACCGCGATCACGCTCGACGAAGCGCTCGCGCGCACGGTGTTCGTCGATGCCGACACCGCCGCGGGCATCCAGGCGTTCATCGGCGGCCAGCTGGTCGCGACCGGCGATCTCAAGCCGCTCGTCGCGCTGCAGATGGAAG
>DATBAS010000100.1:0-2121 GCA_036271395.1 Kofleriaceae bacterium | reverse complement strand
CGATGGAAACTGGCCTTCGTGATCGACCGCCGCGAACGCCGGCCGCACGTCGAACCGCGCGATCTGGTTGAGCGGGATGGTCTCGCCGGTGGTCGTGTGGATGTACAGCTTCTCGAGTGCCTCGATCGACTGGCGATACTTCGGCTCGACCTCGAGGATCACGCGGTACTGGTTGAGCTGCGTGAACACCGTCGACACGATGCGCTGGCCGAACGCGTCGTACAGCGTGTCGTCGAGCACCTGCGCGCTCACGCCGTGCGCCGACGCCGCGTCGCGGTCGACGGTCACGTGAAGCTCGAGCGCCTCGGACTGCAGATCGCTCGCGACGTCCTTGAGCTCGGGCACGCCGCGCAGCGCGTCGAGCAGCTTCGGTGCCCACGTCTTGAGCTCTTCGGGATCCGGATCCTCGACGGTGTACTGGTACGGCGTCTTCGACACGCGCGAGTCGACCGTGAGGTCCTGCACCGCGGCCAGATACGTTTGGATGCCGGAGATCGCGTCGAGCTTCGGCTTGAGGCGCTCGATGATCTCGGTCGCGTTCGCGTCGCGATCGTCGCGCGGCTTCAGCGTGATCATCATGCGGCCGGAGTTCGCCGTCGGGTTCGTGCCGTCGGCGCCGATCGACGCCGACACCGTCGCGACGTCGGGATCGGCCTGGATCACGGCCGTGACCTCTTCTTGCAGCTCGCTCATTCGCTCGAACGAGACGTCGGCCGCGGCTTCGGTCACGCCGTTGATGACGCCGGTGTCTTCCGTCGGGAAGAAGCCTTTCGGCACGTTGATCGCGAGGATCACGGTGAGCGCGACCGCGCCGAGCGTGACGATCAGCGTCATCACGCGGTGCTCGAGCACGACCTGCAACGTGCGGTCGTAGAAGCGGGTGAGCCCGTCGAAGCCGCGCTCGAAGGCGCGCACGATCATGACCGGCCGCGTCGCGTGGTGCGGCTTCAAGATCCACGCCGACATCATCGCGGTGAGCGTCAGCGACAACAGCGCCGAGATGCCGATCGCGATCGCGAGCGTGATCGCGAACTCGCGGAACAACCGGCCGACGAGGCCGCTCATGAACAACAGCGGGATCAGCACCGCGACCAGCGACACCGTCAGCGAGACGATCGTGAACCCGATCTCCTTCGCGCCCTTGAGCGCGGCCTTGAACGGCATCACGCCCTCTTCGATGTGGCGCGAGATGTTCTCGATCATCACGATCGCGTCGTCGACGACGAAGCCCGTCGAGATCGTGAGCGCCATCAGCGACAAGTTGTCGAGACTGAAGCCGATGAGCTTCATCACGCCGAACGTGCCGATCAACGCGAGCGGCACCGCGACGCCGGGGATGATCGTCGCGCGCGCACTGCCCAGGAAGAAGTAGATCACGCCGACGACGAGCAGGATCGTGAGGATCAGCGTGAACTGGACGTCGTGGACGCTCGCGCGCACGGTCTCGGTGCGGTCGGCGAGGATGTTGACCTTGATGCCCTCGGGCATCGCGGCCTCGAGCTGAGGGAGCAGCGCGCGGATCTTGTCGACGACCTCGATGATGTTCGCGCCCGGCTGGCGCTGGACGTTGATGATGATCGCCTTCTTCGCGCCGTCCCAGCCGGCGAGCTGCTCGTTCTCGACGCCGTCGATCACGTCGGCGACCGCCGACAGCCGGACGACGCCCGGCGTGTTGTTGATCGGCGCGGTGAACTGCGCGCTCGGGCTCGCGGCGGTGCCGGCGACCGGAATCCCGGTGCCGGTCGCGCCTGCGGTCACGGCATTGTTCGCGGTCGTCGCGTTCGTGCCGTTCGACGCGCTGATGATCAGCGGCTGGTAGGCCGCCGCGTTCGTGAGCTGGTCGTCGGTCTGCAGCGCCCAGTCGAGGCGCGGCCCGTCGAGGTTGCCCTTCGGCTGGTTGACGTTCGCGTTGCCGATCGCGTTGCGCACGTCCTCGATCGTCAAGTTCGTGCCGGCGAGCGCCTGCGGATCGACGCGGACGCGCACCGCCGGCTTCTGACCGCCGCCGATCGTCACGAGGCCGACGTGATCGACCTGCGCGATCTTCTGCGCGAGCACCGAGTCGGCGTAGTCGTCGACCTGCGCGAGCGATAGCGTGTCGCTCGAGACGCTGAGCGTCAG
>DATBAS010000099.1:0-16986 GCA_036271395.1 Kofleriaceae bacterium | reverse complement strand
GCGGTGAAGCAGATCGTTCGCGATTGGTCCCGCGCATCGAGCACCCTCCGCGAAGACGAGCCTTCGAACAGACTCGAGTCCGTTTCTTCGGCTCGATGCGGGCGTTGTCAGACGCATGGGCTACCCATAGCGGGCACGGCGAGATCCCGCCCCCAGATCTAGCGTTGAGAAGTTGCCGAGGCTGACGGCGACGCGTTAGATGGGAACGTCGATCAAAGCTGGGCAGGAGTTACTCGAAGCGAACCGACACGTCACATATCCAAGCTGGTGCTGACGTCGAGACCTCTGTCGATGTCGGCTGAAAAGGGAACCTGGTGCGAAGCCAGGACTGCCCCGCAGCGGTAAGCGAGAACGACCTCCACATCGAGCACTGACGCTCACGCGTTGGGAAGCGTGGACAGTAGGAGCGCACGACGCGCGCGCTCGCGAGTCCGAAGACCTGCCTGCTTGGAAGCATCCGACACCTCGGGGGAGGTTGTCACGCAGCGCATGCCCATGCGCTCGGCTCCCCCTTCGTGTCTTTCACGTTCCCGAAGGAGGATCCGATGCAGAGCGAATCGATTACAGACGCCACGCCATCCGCGGTTGCCGCGAGCCGCGATTCGTCGCCACAGACGACAATGCGGGTGACCAAGCGCAACGGCGCGACGGAGCCGGTCGATCTCAACAAGATCGTTCGCGCGGTCAATCGCAGCTGCAAGGGGCTGCCGGAGATCGACGCGATGCGCGTCGCGACCAAGACGATCAGCGGGCTCTACGACGGCGCGACGACGAGCGAGCTCGATCGGCTGTCGATCCAGACCGCGGCATCGTTGATCGCCGAGGAGCCGCAGTACGGCCGGCTCGCGGCGCGGTTGCTCGCGGCGTACATCGCGAAAGAAGTCGGCAACCAGGAGATCCACGCGGTCAGCGCGTCGATCGCGAATGCGCACCGGCTCGGGCTCGTCAACGCGCGACTCGCGACGATGGTCGCGACCAACGCGCGCAAGCTCAACGATGCGATCGTGCCCGAGCGCGATCACGAGTTCGAATACTTCGGATTGCGCACGCTCTACGACCGCTACTTGTTGCGCCATCCCGAGACGCGGCTCGTGATCGAGACGCCGCAGCAGTTCTTCATGCGGATCGCGTGCTCGCTGACCGAGACGATGGCCGAGACCCTCGAGCTGTATCGGCTGCTGTCGATGCTCGAGTATTTGCCCAGCTCGCCGACGATGTTCAACGCCGGCACGTCGCACGAGCAGCTGTCGAGCTGCTTCTTGCTCGACTCGCCGGCGGATCATCTCGAATCGATCTATCAAAAGTATACCGATGTGGCGCTGCTCTCGAAGTTCAGCGGCGGCATCGGCCTCGCATATCACCGCGTGCGCTCGCGCGGCTCGCTGATCGAGAGCACGAACGGGCACTCGAACGGCATCGTGCCGTGGCTCAAGACGCTCGACTCGTCGGTGTCGGCGGTGAACCAAGGCGGCAAGCGCAAGGGCGCCGCGTGCGTCTATCTCGAGCCGTGGCACGCCGACATCGAGCCGTTCTTGGAGCTGCGCGACAACACCGGCGACGAAGCGAGCCGCACGCACAACCTGAACCTCGCGAACTGGATCCCGGATCTGTTCATGCGGCGCGTCGAGGCGAACGCCGAGTGGAGCTTGTTCGATCCGAAGCGCGTGCCCGAGCTTCCGGATCTGTGGGGTGACGCGTTCGATCGCGCGTACGAAGCGGCCGAAACGAAGGGCCTTGCCGCGAAGACGATGAAGGCGCGCGACCTCTACGCGCGGATGATGCGCACGCTCGCGCAGACCGGCAACGGTTGGATGACGTTCAAAGACGCGTCGAACCGCGCCTGCAACCAGACCGGCGTTGCGGGGCGCACGGTGCACCTGTCGAACTTGTGCACGGAGATCATCGAGGTGACGTCGGCCGACGAGGCCGCCGTGTGCAACCTCGGCTCGATCAACCTCGGCCGTCACGTCGACGCCACATTGCGCGACTTCGACTTCGCCAAGCTCGCGCGCACGGTGCGCACCGCGATCCGTCAGCTCGATCGCGTGATCGACCTCAACTACTATCCGATCGCGGCGACGCAGCGCTCGAACATGAAGTGGCGGCCGGTCGGGCTCGGCGTGATGGGCTTGCAAGACGCGTTCTTCCAGCTCGGCTGGGCGTTCGATTCGCCCGAGGCGCGCTACCTGTCGAAGAAGATCGCCGAGCTGATTTACTTCCACGCGCTGACGGCGTCGGTCGAGCTCGCGGCGGAGAAGGGCAAGCACCCGGCGTTCGACGAGACGCGTGCGGCGCGCGGCGAGCTGCAGTTCGATGCGTGGGGCGTCACGCCGGATAACGTCGCGCAGTGGGATGCATTGCGCGCGCAGATCCGGGAGGTCGGCCTGCGCAACTCGCTGATGATCGCGATCGCGCCGACCGCGACGATAGCGTCGATCGCAGGCTGCAACGAGTGCATCGAGCCGCAGGTCAGCAACCTGTTCAAGCGCGAGACGCTGTCGGGCGACTTCATCCAGATCAATCGCTACCTCGTCGACGCGCTGAAGAAGCTCGGGCTGTGGACCGAGCCGACGCGCCAGCGTTTGCTTCGCGCCGAAGGTTCGGTGCAGGGCATGGTCGAGCTCCCCGACGACGTCCGCAGGATGTTCCGCACGGTGTGGGAAGTCCCGATGCGCTCGCTGATCGATATGGCCGCCGATCGCGGCGCGTTCATCGATCAGAGCCAGTCGCTGAACCTGTTCGCCGAGAGCCCGAACATCGGCGCGCTGTCGGCGATGTACTTCCACGCGTGGAAGCGCGGGCTCAAGACCACGTATTACCTGCGCTCGCGACCGGCGACGCGGATCGCGAAGACCACGGCCGAGCTGCCGGCCGCCGCGGCGATCGCGTGCTCGCTCGAGAACCCCGGCAGCTGCGAGGCGTGCCAGTGATCGCCGACGGCAGCGGCCCCATCAACGCGCGGCCGGCTCGGCTGCTCGATCCGGGCATGTGCCTGACGCTACGGCCGATGGCTTATCCGCAGTTCTTCGAGATGTATCGCGGTGCGATCAAGAACACGTGGACCGTCGAAGAAGTCGACTTCGGCACCGACCTCGCGGACCTCGCGAAGATGTCGGCGGCGGAGCGGCACTTGATCCACCGGCTCGTCGCGTTCTTCGCGACTGGCGATTCGATCGTGTCGAACAATCTCGTGCTCAACCTGTACAAGCACGTCAACGCGCCCGAGGCGCGGATGTATTTGTCGCGCCAGCTCTACGAAGAGGCGCTGCACGTGCAGTTCTATCTGACGCTGCTCGATACGTACGTGCCCGATCACGCCGAGCGCAATCGCGCGTTCGCCGCGATCGAGACCATTCCGTCGATTCGCAAGAAGGCCGCGTTCTGCATGCGCTGGATGGATTCGATCCAACAGCTCGATCGGCTCGAGACCGCGGCCGATCGCCGGCGATTCTTGCTGAATCTGATCTGCTTCGCCGCGTGCATCGAAGGCTTGTGCTTCTTCGGCGCGTTCGCCTACGTCTATTTCTTGAGGTCCAAGGGCCTGCTCCACGGCCTGTCGGGCGGCACGAACTGGGTGTTCCGCGACGAGAGCGCGCACATGGCGTTCGCGTTTGAGGTCGTCGCGACCGTACGGCGCGAAGAGCCGGAGCTATTCGACGCGCAGCTGGAAAGCCAGGTCCGCGCGATGCTCGATGACGCGATCGCGTGCGAGACCCAGTTCGCCGAAGACTTGCTCGCCGGCGGCATCGCCGGCTTGTCGGTCGGCGAGGTGCGCCAGTATCTCGAATACTGCGCGGACCAGCGCTTCGCGACGCTCGGCATGGCGCCGCAGTACGTCGTGAAGAACCCGTTCGGCTTCCTGGCGCTGCAAGACGTGCAGGAAGTCACGAACTTCTTCGAGCGCCGCGTGTCGGCGTATCAGGTCGGCGTCGAGGGCGAGGTCACGCTCGATGCCGCGTTCTGATCGCCCGCTCGCGGCGCCCGGTCGCGTGACCGTCGTCGCGTCGCGCTACGCAGCGACGTTGGGCTCGCGACCGCGCCGGGATGTGATCATCCGAGGCGCGTGATCACGCCGGCGTGCGCACTCGCGAAGTCGGTAAACAGCTGGGGGTGCACGCACGCCGCCATGATCTCCAGCGATTCAACGAGCCGCGGACCAGGCCGATTGAAGAACTGGTTGCCGTCGGTCACGTAGACGCGGACGTGCGAGCCGACGACCGCGATCACGTTTCGTTCGATGATGGTGCGCTCTGTGAGCGTCCGGTCGAGCGAGAAGCCGCACGGCTTGACGACCACGACGTCCGGCCGAAGTGCGGCGAGCGCCGGTGAGTCGATCGTCGGAGCGGGCGCGCCTGCAACGGCGCCGACGGCCACGCCGCCCGCGAGCTCGATCAACTCTGGCATCCACGTGCCACCGATCATCAGCGGATCGAACCATTCGAGGCTGACCACGCGCGGCCGAACGCTCGCACGCGCCGCGCGCTCGGCGATCGAGCGAATGCGATGTTCCAACTCGGCTCGCACGATCGCGCCGCGCTCGCGTCGATCGAGCGCCGAGGCGACGCGCTCGATATCGCCGAGCGCATCATCCAGGCGCCTCGGGCTGAGGCTCGCGATCTGAATGTTGTCGCGATGCGCGAGCCGTGCGACTGCGGCGCGCACGTCGTCGAGCGAGACGGCGCAGACCTCGCACAGGTCCTGCGTGACGATCACGTCGGGCGCCAGCTCGGCGAGCGCTTCGTCGTCCACCGCGTAGATGCTCAACGCGTTCGTGATCACCGCGCGTACGGCCGTATCGATCGCGCGGCTCGTGCCGTGGACGTCGATCCGCGATCGCGTCAGCACGCGCCTGTCTCGAATGGCTTCCGGGAAATCGCACTCGTGAGAGATGCCGACGAGTTGCTCCGTGACGCCGAGCGCGCACACGATCTCCGTGGCGGATGGCAGCAACGAAACGACGCGGGCGGCGGGCATCGCGGAGCATCATGCCCGATCTCCATCGTGGACAAGCACGGAGCGTTGCCTGGCAAGTGACTGCTCGGACGTGCGATTCGACCGAACCGCGGCGCCACATGCTTCGCTTCGAAGTCCCTAGCAGACTTGCGTGGCGTCCGGAAGAGGCAGCGAGCGGCCGATGAACGCGCGCCCGCGTCTGAAATCTTCCCGCCACCACGACATCGGCACTAGGCTGCCGCGATCAACTCCACGGTGGAACCTCGATGTCCCTTGCCGATCTCGCGTCTGTGGGCAGCTTCGTCAGCGGCTTTGCCGTACTGACCTCGTTAATCTACCTGACGCTCCAAGTCAGACAGACAGAGCGCAATCAAAAGAGCTCGATCAGGCACAGCCGCGTCTCGCGCATCGTCGAGCTGCACGTGGCGCTCGCCGCCCCGAGCGTGGCGGATGCGTGGCTTCACGGCTCGGCGAGTCCCGAGCAGATCACGCAGACCGAGCTCAGCCAGTTCACCAATCTCTGCCGCGCGATGTTCTTCCATTTCGAAGACTCGTTCTATCAGCGTGAAGAAGGCCTGCTGAACGACGACGCGTTCGAAACCGTCGTCGCCGGTGTTCGGCTCTTAGCAAAGAGTCCGGGCTTTCGCGCCGCGTGGAAGATCGCGCGGCCGAACTTCGGTGGACGGTTCCGCGACTTCATGGATGGCGTGGTCGCCGGATGCGCTGCCGAGACGGGAGTCGGGCTGTCGCTCGAGGCGTGGAAGCTCGCGGTCGCCTCTGAAGTGTCGCGAGCGTCGTAGCTCGCAACGGCGCACTAAAAGCGGCCGGCGAGGCCGAGCGCCGGCAACGCGGAGCCGCTCGCGCTGCGCAACACGGTGGGCAGGACCTCGAGGCGGCGCGCGTCGTGACGATCGGCGGCCTTTGCCGCGTCGAACAGATCGTAGACGATGCCGCCGACGAACAGCGCACCGGCGATCCCGCCGATCACCGCGGTCGCGACGATCGCGTGTGGAGCGCCGCCGCTGCAGTAGTCGCCGCCCTCGAGCTGGAAGCACGACGACGACGAGCCGGTGCCGAAATAGACCGCCGTGGCGAGCAGACCAACGCCGATTCCTGCCACTCGCAGCTTCATGCCGGTGCTCCAAGCCTCGCCCGCGTACCACTCGCCGAGCGACGGCGTGAGCAGCGTGGTGGCGGCACCGACGCCGATCACGATCTCGCCGTTCCTGCGTGTGTCCTCGAATCGAAGGTCGTAGCCGCGCCCGTCGCTGAAGCCATACGCGAGCATGCCGGCGCCGACACTCGCGATCGCGACCGAGCCGAGAGCTCCGCCGATCGATAGCCACCGCGCCGTTTCTCGATCGCGCGCGTGATGCGGGCTCGCGAGCGCGCTCGAGCCAACCGCGAGGAGAACGAGAATCGAGATGCGCGCGGTCATCGCTCGGGCGTTAGGCAAGCGACGTGCCGGCGATTCAAGTGCCGACAATCGCGAGCCCGCATGGTGAGGAGCTGACGGTTCGCGTCGGGATGTCACACGCGCCGCGACGACCTCGTCACCGCATCACAAGACGGAAGGCGTCGAGACGCTCGGGCACGCACATCGTCGCGATGGTGCGCGTACCGCGGCGTACCGAGCGCATACTAGCCGCGATGCGAATCGCTACCGTCGTGTTCGCCGCGGTGCTGATCGCGCTCGGAATCGCGACGCTCGTCGATCACGCGTACTTGCCGCTGTGGCTCTTACCCGACGACGCGCCGGCGCACGACCCGCTGGTCTACCTGTGCACCGCCGTTTCGCTCGCCGTCGGCGCAGGCCTGTTGTGGCCGCGCACCGCGCCGCTCGCCGCGCGCGCGTGGTTCGGGTTCGTCGTCGCGTGGTGGCTGATCTTTCCGGTGCGCTTGCTCGTCCACGATCCGGGCGAGCTCGGCGCGTGGTACGGCGTCGCCGAGCCGGCCGTGCTCGTCGCGGCCGCGTGGATCTTGGCGACGTCGCGCGGCGTGCCGATCGCGCGCGTGATCTACGGGCTCGCGTTGGTCCCGTTCGGGCTCGGTCACTTCGCCTATCTCGAGCGCACCGAGTCACTCGTGCCGAGCTGGTTGCCGGCACATCACACGCTCGCGCTCGTGACCGGCGGCGCGTTCCTCGCGGCGACGCTCGCGATCATCACCGGGGTGTGGGCGCGGCTCGCGGCGGCACTGTCGGCGCTGCAGCTCGGACTGTTCACCGTGCTCGTGTGGGTCTCGCTGCGCTTCGTGCGGCCGCTCGATGCGTTCGAGTGGAACGAGGTCGGCGCGTCGATCGCGCTTGCGGTCGCGGGTTGGATCGTGACCGAGTCGTACCGCGACGTGCCGTGGCTCGGCTTCGCGTGGCGACGAGCGCGCTAGCGAGCCAACCGCGCACGGCGTGATCGACGTCGCGCGCGTCGGTCAGGTGCACGTAGTAGAGCGTGCTGCCGCGCGGCATCGCCAGCGTACGCGCGATGCGATCATCGTCGATGATCTCGCGCGAGACGAACGAGACGTCGAGCCACTTCGTCTTCGGGCGCAGCTCGACGAGCGTGCACTCGCGCTTGATCAGCACGCCGACGCCGACCGCTTCGATCACGAGATCGCGATAGCGCTTGGCGACGCGCAGCACGGCTTCGGCGGCGCGCCGTTGCTCGGGCGTGCGCTCGTCGAGCCAGACCTCGAGCGGCATGCCGGGCGCGCAGAAATGCGCACGACGCTTCGCGAACGCGCGATCGCACGCGGGGCACGTCCAGGTCACGATGGCCGCAGCTGCGCGAGCGCGCGCAGGAAGTTGCCGCCGAGGATCTTGTGAATGCGCGCGGTGGACCAGCCGCGCGCGAGCATGTGCTCGACGAGGCGCGGCAGCTCGAGGCACGTCGGCATGTCGCGCGGCGTGAAGATCGCGCCGTCCCAATCGCTGCCGAGCGCGGCGTGATCGTCGCCGATCGTGTCGACGACGTGCGCGAGGTGCGCCACGATCGATTCGCATTTGCCGCCGAGCAGCGGATCGCCGAGGAAGCTCGACTGATAGATGATGCCGACCACGCCGCCGGTCTCGGCGACCGCACGCAATTGATCGTCGTCGAGGTTGCGCCAGTGCGGCGTCACGCCGGTCACGCCGGTGTGACTGACCAGCAGCGGCAAGCTCGCATCATGGGCGGCGACCGCATCCCAGAAGCCGATGCGGTTGATATGCGCGAGATCGACGAACACGCGCGCGGCGTCGAGTTGCTCGACGTAGTCGCGTCCGCGCGCCGTCAGCTTGCCGGCGCCGTTGCCATGACGCGCGCCCGCCGATGGCGCGCTCGTCGTGCCGAGCGCCGACGTGCTGAGGTGGACGAGCGTGACGCGCAGCAAGTAGCCGTCGCAGTGCGCGAGCGCGGCGGCGAGCGCATGATCGGCGTCGAGCGCGTTGCCGCCTTGAATACCGACGAACGCGGCGTGCTTGTCGGCGGCGCGGGCGGCGCGATAATCGGCGGCGTTGCGGCACAGCGCGACGCCACTTGCGCGCTCGAAGATCGCGCGCAGCTCGGAGAAGTTGTGCAGGAACGCCGCGGCGCGGCTGTTCGTGCGGCGCAGCGGGTTCGTGGTGATCGACCAGACGGCACCGCCGACCCGAGCCTCGCGAATCCGCGGCAGGTCGACCTGCGAATAGATCCGCGCGCCGAACAGGCCATGGCCGTGACGCTCGTCGAGCCGATAGCCCCACGACCGTGTCCAGATGAACGAGTCGACGTGCAGATCGATCACGTCGGCGGCGAGATAGATCTCGATCGCTTCGCGCGAGATGCCGAGCTGCTTGGCCCACGCCGCCGGATCGCGCCGATGATCGAGAACGTCCGCCACGGCGTACCGTATCATCGTCGAGTGAACGATCGATGGTCGCGCTACCTGCTCGCGCTCGGCGGCGAGCCGTTGCCGGCCGCGCTGATCGATCTCGACGCGCTCGAAGCCAACGCGGCGCGCTTGTACGCGCCGATCGCGCGGGCCGGCAAGCGCGCGCGCATCGCCACCAAGTCACTGCGCTGCCCTGCCCTCGCGGCAAAGCTCGCCGAGCTCGGCGGTGCGACCGCGATCGGCTACTTGACGTACACCGCCGCGGAGACCGAATTCTACGCGCGTGCCGGCGTGCGCGATCTCGTGCTCGCGTACCCGACCGTGCAGCCGCAAGACGCCGGCGCGATCGCACGCGCGAATGCGATCGCGACCGCGGCGATCGTCGTCGACGATGTCAACCAGCTCGACGTGCTCGCCGCCGCCGCGCGCGACGCCGGCACGCGCATCCCGATCATCATCGACGTCGACATGAGCTGGCGGCCGTTCGGCGTGCACGTCGGCGTGCGCCGCAGCCCGCTGCGCGAGCCCGACGAGGTCATCGCGCTCGCGATGCGGATTGCCGAGCCGCTGCATTTTCACGGCATCCTCGGCTACGAGGCGCAGCTCGCCGGGCTCTCCGATCGCAACGCCGTGATCCGCGCGCTCAAGCGCGGCAGCGAGCCCGCGGTCGTCGCGAGCCGGGCGCGCATCGTCGACGCGCTGGCAGCTGCGGGCTTGCCACCCACGATCGTCAACGGCGGTGGCACCGGCTCGGTCGATTGGTCGAGCACCGATCCGGCGCTGACCGAGGTCGCGGTCGGCTCCGGCTTTCTGTGCAGCCACTTGTTCGACGACTATCGCGGGCTCGAGCTGTCGCCGGCGATCGCATTCGCGCTGCAGGTCGTGCGCAGACCGGCGCCGAACATCGCGACGTGCCTGGGCGGAGGCTGGATCGCATCGGGCCAGGCCGGCGCGGACCGGCTGCCGATCCCCGCGTGGCCGCTCGGCTGCGCGCTGCTCCGCGGCGAAGGTGCCGGCGAGGTGCAAACGCCGGTCGTCGTGCCGCCCGATCGCGACATCGCGCTCGGCGATCCGATCTTCTTCCGGCCGGCGAAATCCGGCGAGCTCGCCGAGCACGTCGCCGAGTATCTGTTCGTGCGCGGCGATCGCATCGTCGATCGCGCGCCGACGTATCGCGGGCTCGGCCGCGTGTTCCTCGGCTAGGGACACGGCGCGTCGCGATCGGCATCGATCGGCACCGATGCCGTGCCGGTCTGAAGCCAGCTCGCGAGGAAGCACTGATATTCGTGCTTCGGCGGATCTTCTTGGAACATCACCTCGTGGCCGTCTTCGACGCCGTCCTCGAGGTGTTGCGTGACCACGTTCGAGGTCGCGGGCAGCGCGACCATCGCGTGGCCATCGAGCGGCAGCATCGAGCCGAGCGTGAGCTGGCCGGCGAGCCGCGGATCGGCTTCGGTATCGATCTCGGGCCCGGCGAGGTCGAGGCCGATCGACATGCTCGTCGTGTTCGCGATCCGCGGCAGGATGTAGTCGTCGACGATGCCCTGGATCATCAGCACGTGGCGCGGCGCGGCGCCGGCCGGCGGCTCGGCCACGATCGCGCGATCGTAGGGCGCCGGATCGGCCGATTCGAGCGCCCACTGCGAGATCGTCATCATCGGGTTGTCGGCCAACAGGCTGTCGACGTGCAGCAACGCGACGACGACCGGATACGGCGGCGTCGGCTGCTGCTTGTAGATGATGTTCTCGATGAAGCTGCCGCCGGCGCCCGACAGGATCAGCGCGCCGAACATCGGCTCGAACGCGGCGGCGAGCGGCTCGATCCACGAGCCCATCGAGTGGCCCATCAGCGCGACGTGCGATGCGTCGAACGTCGCGGTCGCGCTCGCGCCGGTGCAGTCGCTGGTATCGATCGACAGCTGCACGCCGACGTGCGCGATCACGTCGAGCTCGACGGCAGATTCGCGCAGGTTGTCGCGCATCGCGCCGAGGTTCTGGACGTTGAAGATCGTGAAGTCTTCGTCGGCGTCCGTCGTGTTGCGCAGGCCGCCGAGCGGGCCGTCGACCTCGATCCCTGCGAAGCCGGCGCGCGCGAGATACCGCGCCGGGCCTTCGCCCGGCTCGATCGCCGGCAAGCTCGGTCCGGGTTGTTGGCCGCGATCGACGAGCGGCCGATCGCCGCCCGCGCCGGTGCGGATGAACACGACGAGCGGATAGCCCGCCGCCGGCGCCGGCGTTCGCGGGATCGTGACGACGAGGTTCGCATCTTCGCTGCGTTGCAAGATCGGCTGGCCGCTGGCGTCGAACAGCCACGTGCCGCCGGCGTCGGTGAACGGCGGTGTGCCCGATTGCCAATCGGGCATCGGAATCGTCGTGTGATAGACGCAGAAATCGGTGAAGGCTTCGCCGGTGTTCGCGAACGGCGCGTCGATCGCCGGCAACGGCCGCGCGAGTGCGGCCTGGCGCACGACGCCGAGCAGCTTCGTCGGGTTGCCGGTGGTGAACGCGGTGAGACCCGCGATTCGCGACGCGTCGACGCCGACCGCGCCGACCGCGTCGGGAAACCTCGCGAGCGCATCCGCCGGCGCCGCGGCGAGCGCTTCGCCGGTGGTCGCATGGAGATCGGTCGTGAGCACCGCGGCGTAGCGAGTGCCTGGCCGCATCGGCATGCCCTGCACCGGCAACAGCGTGACGAGGTTCGGCGTGCCGTAGCGATCGCCCTGCGCCTCGAACGAGACCTCGAGCGGATACCGCGCGCCGTAGTCGGGC
This sequence comes from Kofleriaceae bacterium, assembly GCA_036271395.1. Classification (GTDB taxonomy): domain Bacteria; phylum Myxococcota_A; class Polyangia; order Haliangiales; family Haliangiaceae; genus JABFXX01. The sequence continues at coordinate 5,418 of DATBAS010000099.1, read as the reverse complement.
GCGCTCGGATCGATGCCGATCAGAAACGCCGGCGACGCCGCGGCCGTGCTGATCGCGATGTCGGGCAAGCCGCTCGGATCGATCGCGACCGAGGTCTGGAAGAACACGCCGCCGGTCGTCGCGAAGCCGTCGGTGTCGCCGATCAGCTGCTGGACCTGATCGACGATCGGCAGGTTCAGCGGATTGGTGATCGCGATGTGGCCCATCAGATCGTCGGCGGGTACCGGCGCGTCGAACACGTTCGCGCGCGTGAAATCCATCATCACGTGCGGCGGCTCGCTCGATGCGTGACACGCCGCGACGACCAACAAACACATTCCCCTCATCGAGCCGGATGAAACGCGCAGTGGTCGGACCTGCGCAAGCAGATTCTCGCCGGCACGCGTTTGTGAGATGCGTTCGCGATCCCGCGTAGCCGGTAAACGCGATGTCGATCGCCGCGGCGAGTCCCGATGCCACGTCGCCGGAGACCGCTGCGATCTGATGGACGTGGCCGTCGCCGTCGCCGCTCGCGGTGGTCGTGCCGCCGAAGACCTGAGCGGTGTTGGTGTCGTCGGGAAAGCCGAACTGCGTGGTCTTGACCGGCGTCGTCAGATCGTTCGGGTTGTAGATCTCGACGTGCATGTGCGTCGCGCGCGGCGAGTACCAGCCGGGATAGATCGTCGTGAACGCGACGTTGCCGTCGGCGTCGCTGGTCTGCCAGCCGCGCAAGGACGTCGTCGTCGTGCTGCCCGCGTTCATGGTGTTCGCGTACTCGCTGTAGACGCCGTCCTTGTTGCAATGCCAGACCATCACGATCGCGCCGGCGATCGGCGCGCATGCATTCGAGCTGTCGAGGATCGACAGCATGAACGTCGGCGCCGTGCCGGCCTGATCCTCGGCGATGTTCGAGCGCTCGTAGGCCGCGCTCGAGATCATGTTGTCGAGATCGGGATACGGCCCGCTGGTCTCCCTCGCGATCGTCGCGCAGTCGTCATCGGAGCCGGCCGGCGCGTCGGCGGTCGTCGGCGGCGCCGGCGTGGCGACGGCTGCCCCATGCACGCCCGAAGCGACGCTCGCGGGGGTGCGGCGCGATGCGTGTATGCCGCCCGACGGCGGCAGCGGCATGTGCCCGGATCATCCGCCCGGCGACATCGGCTGCGGCGGCGGCGGCGACTGATCAGCCGAAGCGGCCGGTGATGTAATTCTCGGTCCGCTCGTCGCGCGGGTTCGAGAAGATCTTCGACGTGAAGTCGTACTCCACGAGCAGGCCGGTGCGCTGCTCGCTCTTGGCGTCGAGCTCGGCGGTGAAGAACGCCGTGCGATCGCTCGCGCGCGCCGCCTGCTGCATGTTGTGAGTGACGATGATGATCGTGAAACGATCCTTGAGCTCGCGCATCAGATCTTCGACGCGCGCGGTCGCGATCGGATCGAGCGCGCTGCACGGCTCGTCCATCAGCACGACTTCGGGCTCGACGGCGATCGTGCGCGCGATGCACAGGCGTTGCTGTTGACCGCCGGACATGCCGAGCGCCGAGTTGTGCAGGCGATCTTTCACTTCGTCCCACAGCGCCGCGCTGCGCAGCGACTTCTCGACGACCGCGTCGAGGTCGGCCTTCGACTTCACGCCGTTGATCCGCGGGCCGAACGCGACGTTGTCGTAGATGCTCTTCGGAAACGGGTTCGGCTTCTGGAACACCATGCCGATGCGGCGGCGCACCTCGGTCGCCGACACCGTCGGGCCGTAGAGATCGATGCCGTGGTAGTTGAGCGTGCCGCCGACGCGCGCGCCCGGAATCACGTCGTGCATGCGGTTGAACGCGCGCAGCACCGTCGTCTTGCCGCAGCCCGACGGGCCGATGAACGCCGTGATCTGGTTCTTGTGAACCTTCATGTTGACGTCGCGCACCGCACGGAACGCGCCGTAGAACACTTCGACGTTTTTCAGATCGAACACGACGGGTGCGTTGTCCAACATCGCGATCATGCTCGGGCGTAGCTCTTCGACCATGTTGGGCCCACTGCCGCGGCGAGGCCGCGGCTCGTTGATCTCTTTGGCTTCGACGACGGTCTGGGTAAGCATCGGATCCTCCATGGTCGGCATCACCGCTTGAGCGCCAGGCGCGCGGTGAAGATGCGCGCGATCAGCGTGATCGTGAACGTCAACAGCACGAGCGTGAGCGCGGCGCCCCAGGCGCGGTCTTGCGCGCCGGCGAACGACGAGTTGGCGTTGACGAAGATCTGCGCCGACAGCGCGTTGTTGGCGCCGCCGAACAAGTGCGGGTTGTACGACGTCGCCGCGCCGATCGTGAACAGCAGCGGCGCGGTCTCGCCGGCGGCGCGCGCGACCGCGAGCAGCGAGCCCGACACGATGCCGGGCAGCGCGGCCGGGATCACGACGGTGAGGATCGTGCGGCTCTTCGTCGCGCCGAGCGCGTACGATGCCTCGCGCAGGTTCGGCGGCACGAGCCGCAGCATTTGCTCGGTCGAGCCGATCACGACCGGCAACATCAAGCACGCCATCGCGATCGAGCCGCCGAACGCCGAGTAACCGAACCGCATGGTCCAGATCACGTAGACGAACAGACCCATCACGATCGATGGCACGCCGGTCATCACCACCGACATGAAGCGAACGAGCCGCGCGAATGCCGACTTCTGATCGTACTCGTGCAAGTAGATCGCGCCGAGCACACCGAGCGGCACCGCCATCAGCGTCGCGCCGAACGTGACGAGCAGCGTGCCGAGGATCGCCGGGCCCATGCCGGGGCCGGGCAAGCGCGAGATGTGCGGGATCTCGGCGGTAAAGAACGCCGGGAAGCCGCCGAACGCGACGTGTGCGCCGCGCGAGATCACCGACCACAGCACGGCGACCAACGGGACCGCCACGAGTACGACCGCGCCGGTCATCAGGCCCGTCATGATCGAGCTCTTCATCGTGCGCCACGACGGGCGCGCGCTCAGATCGATCGCGGTGGCTTGTTCGAGCGTCACTTACGACCTCCATGGCTGCGCGCCATCGATCGCCGCACGATCGTGCTCGCGAGCATGTTGACGGCGATCGTGATCACGAACAGCACGACGGCGAGCGCGATCAATCCCGACTTGTGCATGTCGTCGGCTTCGCCCCATTCGTTCGCGATCACGGCGGGCATCGAGTTACCGGCCGCGAACGCGTTCGCCGAGACCTGACCGATCGAAGAGCCGATCACGAGCGCGGCGGCGATCGTCTCGCCCATCGCGCGCCCGAGGCCGAGCATGACCGCGCCGGTCAGCCCGCCCTTGCTGTGCGGGATGATCGACGCTTGGATCATCTCCCAGCGCGTCGCGCCGAGCGCGAGCGCCGCTTCTTTTTCCGACGGCGGCGTGGTCTCGATGACCTCGCGCGACAGCGACGTGATGATCGGGATGATCATGATCGCGAGGATCATGCCGGCCGTCATGAACGATCGGCCCTGCGGCGTATCGCCGAAGATCGAGCCGAGCAGCGGGATGCCGCCGACGAGGTTGTGGACGTGGGTGTAGACGCTCTGGATCGGCGAGGCGAGCGTGAGCACGCCCCACAAGCCGAACACCACCGACGGCACGACCGCGAGCAAGTCGAGCACGTAGACGAGCGGCATCTTGAGCCACTTCGGCGCGAGCTGCGTCGTGAACAGCGCGACCGACAGGCTCACGGGCACCGCGATGCAGATCGCGATCGCCGACGTGTAGAGCGTGCCCCAGATGAACGACAGCGCGCCGAAGCGGCCATCGGGCGGCGCCCATCGCGCCGTCGTGAAGAAGTCCAGGCCCATCTTGCCGAACACCGGCGCGGCGCGCTTGGTCATCGCGACCGCGATCATGCCGAGGATGATCAGCACGAGCGCGGCGGCGCCGATCGCGAGCCAGCGAAACACCTGGTCGGCGCGTGCGCCGCGCCCCCGCAGGTTGATCGACGTCGCCGACATCAGGCGGGCACTTGCACCTTGTCGACGGCGGCCGCGGCCTTGTCGGCGAGCGGCTTCGGCAACGGCGCGAAGTTGATCGACGGGATCAGCGCTTGCCCGTCGGTGACCATGTACTTGAAGTAGCTCTTGAGCGCCGCGCCCTTATCGTGGTCGGTCTGCTTCGTGTAGATCATGCACCACGACGGCGCGGTGATCGGATACGCGTTCTCGCCCTTCGCGTTGACCGAGACGAACGTCAGGTTGTCTTTGACGTCGATGCCGTCGCCGGCGGCTTGCGCGCTCTGGCTCGACGGCGCGATGAACTTACCGGCCAGGTTTTTTACCGCGGCGAAGTGCATGTTCGACGCCATCGCGTCGGGCAGATCGACATAGCCGATCGCGCCCTTCGTCGCGCCGACGATCTGCGCGACGCCGTTGTTGCCGGGTCCACCTTGCGTGTCGGCGGCCCACTCGACGGTCGAGCCGCTCTTGAGCTTCCACGTGCCGGTCGCGGCGAGATCGAGGAACTTCGTGAACTGCTCGGTCGTGCCCGAGCCGTCCGAGCGGTGCGCGACGGTGATCGCGAGGTCGGGCAGCTTGACGCCGGGGTTGTCGGCGGCGATCGCGGGGTCGTTCCAGTTCTTGATGTCGCGCTGGAAGATCTTCGCGATCGTGTCGGCCGACAGCTGCAGCTTGTCGACGCCGTCGACGTTGTAGCTGACGGTGATCGCGCCGAGCAGGATCGGCACGTAGAGGAACTCGCCGCCCTTCGCCTTGCCGGCCGCGTCGTCCTTGTACGGCGCGTCCGAGCAGCCGTAATCGGTGACCTTGTCGGCGAAGTCCTGGCGGCCCTTGCCCGAGCCGCCGGCGCCGTAGTTCACCTTGATGGTCGCGTGTGCCTTCGTGAAGGCGTCGATCGCGACTTCTTGGAACGCGCCCTGGAACGTCGAGCCGCTACCGTTAACGGTGACGCTGCCGCCCGACTCCTTCGTCTTGGTGCCCTCGACGGCCTTGTCGTTACCGCTGGTGCCTTCGCTCTTCTTGCACGAGGTCGCGCCGAGCAGGCTTGTCGCAGCGAGTGTTCCGAACAGGAGCCAGTGCTTCATGCCCGGACCGTAGCCACCTATCGTGACGGACGTGCAGATGGTCTGTGACGGGACGGTGACCGAGGATCGCGCCGCGGTTATCGCGAGTTACAGCGACGCGTCGACCGCGCCCGGCCGCAGCTCGTGCGTCTCGATCACCCAGCCGCCGTTGCCGCCGACGAACAGGCCGATCTCCGACGTCGCGGTCGCCCACGTCTCGCCATAGTCGTTGCGATCGCGCCACGTCGGTGTGCCGAATCGGCGATCGAGCTCGCCGGCGAGCAGATCGACCATGCGGCGCTGCATCGACGGCAGGCCTTGCACCTGCGTCGACTCGCCCTTGCCGATCTGCGCCAGGTTCGCGCGCAATCCGGTCCAGTGATCGACGAAGTCGTGCTCGCTCGCGTACACGGTGCGGCCGTAGA
>DATBAS010000098.1:0-99449 GCA_036271395.1 Kofleriaceae bacterium | reverse complement strand
AGCATCACCATCGCGGCGTAGCTGCAGCCGAGGTGCGCGACCGGCAGCCAGTCGTGCCCGTCGGGTCCGGAACTAGATTGTGTACGATTTAATTGTACACAACCATAATACGGGCCGGCGCCACCGCCGCCGAGCTCGGCCGCGAACGCGCGCAGATCGTCCGGCAAGCGGGCGAGCACGCGCGCATCCGTCACCGGCGGCGCGAGCCGGTAGTGATGGCGAGATGCGCCGAAGCGGCGGAGCTCCGGATCGGCTGCGGCGGCCGCGGCGATGCCGTCGCGCAGCGTCGCGATCAGATCACTCACCGAGGATCGTCACCGTGACGCGGCGACGGTGAGGTGCGGTGCGGTGCTCCCACAAGTACAGGCCCTGCCACGTGCCGAGAGCGAGCGAGCCACGCTCGATCGGAATCCCGATCGAGGTTTGCGTCAGCACGGTGCGCACGTGCGCCGGCATGTCGTCGGGGCCTTCGTCATCATGCTCGAACATCGGATCGCCGTCGTGCACGAGCTTCGCGATGAACGTCTCGAGATCGCTGCGCACGGTCGGATCCGCGTTCTCGCAGATGATCAGCGACGCGCTCGTGTGATGGATGAACACGGTCGCGAGCCCTTCGCGCACCCCGCTCGTCGTCACCTCGTCGCTCACGCGCCGCGTGAGGTCATACGTGCCTCGTGTCTTGGTCTCGACGACAAGCTCGCCGCGGTGAAACATCGACTGAGTTATACTCCGCCGGTGATCCTCGAGGAGCCGATCGCGTCTCGCTCGAAAGATCTGCTGGGTTACGGCCTGCGGACGCGGCTGCGTGAGGGTTACACCGCCGCGGATTTCCGCGCCGATTTGCTCGCCGCGCTGGTCGTCGGGGTCGTCGCGCTACCGCTGTCGATGGCGCTCGCGATCGCGACCGGCGTGCCGCCCGAATATGGCCTGTACACGGCGATCGTCGCCGGCGTCACGTGCGCGCTGCTCGGCGGCACGCGCTATCAAGTCACCGGGCCGACCGCCGCGTTCGTCGTGATCCTCGTGCCGATCGTGCATCGCTTCGGCGTCGGCGGCTTGCTCGTCGCCGGGTTGATGGCAGGCGTGATCTTGCTCGTGATGGGACTCGCGCGGCTCGGCAAGCTGATGGAGCTGGTGCCGCATCCGGTGACGACCGGCTTCACGATGGGCATCGCCGTGACGATCGGCGTGTTGCAGCTCAAGGACGTGCTCGGCGTGACGCTGCCGCACACCGAAGGCACGTTCGGCTATCTCGAAGCGCTGTGGAATGCGCGCGGCGCGATCGAACCGTGGGACGTCGGCGTCGGGCTCGCGACGATCGCGCTCTTGGTCGCGCTGCCGAAGATCCTCAAGCGGATTCCGGCACCGCTCGTCGCGCTGTCTGCGATCGCGGCGCTCGCGTGGCTCCTCGGCCACTTCGCGCCGGCCGATTGGCACGTTCACGTCGATACGATCGGCTCGCGCTTCACGTATCCGCTCGGCGGCGGCGAATTCGGTCACGGCATTCCGCCGCTGCCGCCGCGCCCGGTCTTACCGTGGAGCGATCACGACCTCGTGCTCGACTATCACACGATCCGCGAGCTGCTGCCGTCGGCGTTCGCGATCGCGATGCTCGGCGCGATCGAGTCGCTGATGGCCGCTGTGGTCGCCGACGGCATGAGCGGCAGCACCCACGATCCGAACAGCGAGCTGATCGCGCTCGGCATCGGCAATATCTTGTGCCCGTTCTTCAACGGCATCGCCGCGACCGGCGCGCTCGCCCGCACCGCGACGAACATCCGCGCCGGTGCGCGCTCGCCGCTCGCCGCCGTGATGCACGCGGTGTTCGTGCTCGCGTGCACGATCGCGCTCGCGCCGCTCGTGTCGTACTTGCCGATGGCGTCGCTCGCGGCGCTGCTGATCGTCGTCGCGCGCAACATGGCCGAGGCGCGTCACTTCGCGCGGCTCGTGCGCGTCGCACCGCGCCACGACGTGCTCGTGATGTTGACCTGCTTCGCGCTGACCGTCGCGTTCGACATGGTGATCGCGGTGACGGTCGGCGTGGTGCTCGCCGCGCTGTTGTTCATGCGCCGGATGTCGGTGCTCACGAAGACCCAGCTCGACGCGCCGACGAAGCTCGATGTCGACGTGCCGGCTGGCGTGCGCATCTACACGATCGCGGGCCCGTTGTTTTTCGGCGCCGCGAAGAGCGCGATGACCGCGCTGCAGATCGTCGGCGATCAGGATCGCGTCTATATCCTCGACATGCGCAACGTGCCGGTGATGGATGTGACCGGCTTGGTCGCGCTCGAGTCCGCGCTCGATCGCCTGTACCGCGCGAAGATCAAGGTCATCTTCGCGGGGCTCACCGAGGAGGTCAGTGCATTTCTCGAGCGCGCCGGCATCAAGCGCGAGGCCGGCAAGATCGCGTATGCGCCCGATCTCGAGACCGCGATCAGCATGGCGATCGTACATACCGCACGCGTCGTCAAGCTCGCCGGCTGATGCGGGCGCTGCGCTACAAAGCGAGCGAGAAGGCCGGATCTGGCGTCGGCAATCGCGAGCGGCGGATTCGCTGCCCGAAGTGCAAATGGCAGCCGCGGCGAGATTCGCGCTGGCAGTGCAAGTGCAAGCACGTGTGGAACACGTTCGACACGCACGGTGTATGCCCGGCGTGCAGCCACGCGTGGCGCGATACGAAGTGCGTGCACTGCAAGCAGTGGTCGCCTCACGCCGAGTGGTACGGCGAAGCCTGAACCAGCTCGAGCAAGCCGTCCGGCACGAGGCGCTTCGCGCCGGATGCAAAGTCGGCGAGCGGCACCCAGACGGCTTGCTCGATCGCGGCGCCGGCTTCGACGACGTCGTACGAGTCACGCGCATAGAAGCTCGCGTCGGCGACGTCGCACGCGAACGCGAACGCGATCTGGTGATGGCGTGCGCCTGCGAAGTCGAAGATGTTCTCGAGCACGCCGAGCCGATCGACGTGCGACAGCTCGACGCCGAGGTCCTCGCGCACTTCGCGGCGCACGGCCTGTTCGGAACGCTCGCCGGGCTCGATACCGCCGCCGACACAGCGATACCAGTCGCCGCCACACGTGACGAGCACGTTGTCGCCATGTCGGATCACGGCATGTGCGACGCAACGAATGTGCATGATCACCTCGCCGGTGGCGGCGCTTCGAGCACGGTGGCGCCGTCGCGATCGGAGCAGACGAGGATCGCGAATCTCTCGACGCGATCGAGCTCGTCGGTCGATAGCGTCGCGTAGTCGAACCAGCCGCGCAGATCGGTGTAGCCGTCCTTGTAGAACGCGACCGCGCCGCCGCGTTGACGCGCGTAGACTTTGACGTACGCCGCCGGCAGCGGCGCGCGATCCGAGGCGCGTTGCACGCGAACCTGGCCGTATTGGTGCGCGACGTTCGCCGCGAGATCGTTCGCGTAGTTGACCTTCGACTTGCGCTGGCCGGCTGCGATCGCCTCGACGACGACGTTCTTACCGCGAAGCTGGCGCGGCCACGGCACCCGCAGCTCGGCCGGTGGTGCATCGACATGCTCGCGGTGGCCGGGCTCGATGAACGAGAACCGCGACGCGTCGCTCTGCACGAACGGCTGGCGCGAGAACAGCAGCTCGATATCGAGCTCGAAGTAGCGCAGCTCGAGCGCGCCGACGTGTTGATGGCGCACGATCGCGCCGTCGCGATCGAGCTCGAGCTCGAACGTCGGCTGCCGCGACGCGAGCTCGGCCTGCTGTTGGTCGCGGCTCTGCGGATCGACGACACGGGCGGCCGCGCCGCCGACCTCGTCGGTCATCGCGAGCAGCGCCTCGAACTTGCGGCGCCAGCGGTCGACCGGCAGCGCGCGCCACGGTGCTGCAAGCTCGCGCGCTCGTACGACCTCGCCGGCGAGACATGCACTGTACGTACGTACGTACGCGAGCTGCATCGCTTCGGCCACCGCGTCGCCATCGACGCGCGCGAGCTCGCCGAGCGCGGCCTCGAAGCGATCCTGCGCGAACAGGTACGTGGCGCCGGCGAGCCGATCGTCGGCGGTCGGTGCGCGGCGATGCGCGACAAGCTCCAAGAAGCGCGCGTACTGCGCCGCGAAGCCGTCGTTGAGGATGCGCAGCTTGGGACCGAGCCGATGCGCGCGCGCGTTGACGAGCGGCGCGAGCTCGAGGTGCTCGTAGTCGCCGCGCTCCTCGGCGTCGAACGGCTGCGCGAACAGCGGCATGTCGAGCACGGGGCCGGCGGATGCGATCTGCGATGTGGCTCGCAGCCACGCCGCGATACGCGGCAGATCGCCGTGCAACAGCGCGTAGCCCCAGAGCGTGGGATCGAACGCGCGGCGCTGCTCGAGCACCGCGATCAGCGCATCGTAGCCCGCGCGATCGCGCAGGCGCCACGCCGCGCGCGCGAGCTCGACCGATGCGAGGTTCGCGTCGCGCAGGAAGGCGACGACGTGATCTAACGTGCCGTGTTGCGAAACGTGGGCCCACGACGTCGGATCGGCGGCGGGGCCGGTCGCGGTGACTTCGAGCACCGCCGGCGGCGCAGCCGCGACGATCGCGCCGGCCCGCGCGACGTGCACGGGAAAGTGCGTGAACGATCCGGGGGCCGCGAAATAGAACGAGTACTCGTGGCCCCGCGTCGCGTATGGCTCGAGCGCGAGATCGAGCGTCTCGGTCTGCCGCGAACCGCCGACGGCGATGCTGCCGCGCGGGATCTGTGCAAGCGCCGCGACGCGCTGGCGCGAGCTCGTCGGGTTCGCGACGACGACCAGGCACGAATACACGACGCCGGGCGCGAACGGCCCGGTGACGTAGTTGTCGACCTGATCGCCGTCGATGTAGCGATGGCGATCGTCGGCGCGCACGTAGCTCTGGCCGACGACGAGCGGCGCCCCGGCCGGCGCGAGCTCGCCGAGCACGAGCTGCGACACGCCGGCGAGTGCGTTGCCCGCCGCGGTGATCGCGAGGCGCGGTCCATCGGCGGCGAACGTGTGCGCCGGCGCGACGAACGGCAGATCGATCACCGCGAGCGCGCACATCGCCTCGGCGAAGCTGCCGGTCGCGAGCCCGAGCCACGGCGACAGGAACGGTCCTGTCGTGTACCGCGCGAGATCGCGCCAAAGCCGATTCGCCTCGATCATCCCCTCGCCGCTCTCGGCGGGCGAGCGATGCCACCAGTTGTGCTCGGCCAGCTCTTGCGTGCGATCGGCCGCGCGAAACATCGGCGGCTCCGAACGCTCGCGCGTGAGATCGGCACCATACGATCCACCTTCGTCGTCGAGATCGGTGTCGCCACGGCGACGAACCTTCTTCGCCTTCGGAGCCGATCGCGGCATCGGCGCCGCGCTTGCCGCAGCGACCGGGATCGCGAACCTGCCGGTGTCGTCGTCGAGCGCGAGCTCTTGCGCGGCGTAGCCTGCTTCGGCTAGCTCGGCAGGCGCATCGAGCGCGCCGGCGCCGAGCAACGCGTCGACCAGTCGCGTATCGGTTGCAGGATCGGGCGGTTGCAGCGCGACCTCGTCGGCGAGCAAGCGCACGAGCGCGGGGTCTGCGTGCATGCGCTGCGCGAGCAATGCGCGCTCGAACGCGTTGAGCCGCGCGAACGCGGCGGGCTCGAGGTAACCGGCGAGGTCTGCGCCGAGCAGCCAGTGATCGACAAATGTCTTCGTACGTTTGTGTGCGAGGTAGGCGCGCACGACCGCGTCGAAGAACGCGCGGTCCTTGGCGTGGAGAAACAGGTGAAGCTCGTGACACGCGTGCTTGGTGTAGAGCTCGTGGCGCTCGGCATCGGCGAGCTCGTGCCATCGCGTGACGAACGCGAATTCGCGCAGCGCGGCATCGGCGCCCAGCGCGAGCAAGTACGCGTGTGCGCGCTCGACGCTGTCGATCAGATGCAGCTTCGCCGTCGCGAGGTCGGCGATGTCGAGGCGCGCGCCGGCGAGGAGCGGCACGACGCGCTTCTCCTGCGTGGCGTGCGCGGACGGATCGAGCGCGATCCGCAATCGCCGATCGCGTACCGCGAGCGGTCGCTCGGGCAGCGCGACGTAACGAACGTTCACGCCGCGCGGATCGTCGACGACGATCGTCACCATCGTCGTGTTGCCGAGCTCGGTGAGTGGGATCGCGAGCGAGCCATCTGCGTCCGGCACGAGGTTCGCGAGCACGACGGGCACGTCGTCGACGAAGTCGTAGCCGACGTACGCATCATCGATGACCGCGACTTGCGCGCGCATGCCGGCAGGCGCCGCCGAGCGCATCGGCGCCGCGGGAGGTGCTCCGGCGAATGCACCACCGCCGCGCGGTGGGGCGACTGCGGTCGTCGTCGACCGGCGCGCCCACGGATTGAGCAGCAGCGACGGCTTGTCGAGCTGCAGGCTCGGAAACCGTTTCGCGCCGCGACGCTCGAGGATGTAGCGATATTCATCGCCGAGCTCGCGCCCCGAAACGTACGTGATCGCGGTCGTGCGATCGTCGCGCCGCCGCGATATGCGCAAGTGCTGCACGAGCGGCGCGATCGGCGCGGCGATGAACCGCGTCGCGATCGCGTGGACGCGCGTGCGGCTCGTCGCGCCGACCAGCTGGATCGCGAGTGCCGGCCGCGTCGCGACCGCGTGGACGATCGGCGGGCGCCGTGCGAGCTCGGCGATCTGATTCGCGCCGATGATCGAACCGTCGACCACGTGGCCTTCGATCACGTGCACCTCGAGCGCCTCGATGCCGGGCCCGCGCATCCGATACGTGCCGGCCGCGAGCCCGCGCACGACGATGCCACCTTCGAGCGAGATGATCTCGGGCGACACGTGGCGCGCCGGTGCGCCGCCGCGCACTTCGACGATCGAGATCCGGCGCACGAGCTCGGCCGCCGTGCGGCTCGGCGGGATCGCGGTCGCGAGCTCCTGGCCGGCCGCGAGGTGCGCGTGCGAGCGCGGCGTATCGGCATCGCCGAGCTCCCAGCTCTGCGACGTGGCGCCGAACGTCGCGGTAACTCGAACGATGCCGCGTAGCTCGCCGAGCTCGCAGCGACCGGTGGCATCGGTCGCGAGCTCGGCGTTGAATAACATCCGGCTCCAGCGATGCACGATTCCGACGGTGAGCGGCCGTTGCGCGCGCGGCTCGCCGTTGCGGCCGAGCGCCGACAGCACGAAGCCGTTCGCGGTGCGCGCGAGGTACAGCGCATCGGTTGCGGTCGTCGCCGCCATGGTCGCGACGTTCGCGCTCGCGGTTTGCGACAGCTCGACGTCGCGCTGGGCGCTGACGACCTTGACCGTGCCGCGCACGGCGATCTGGACCGACGCGACATCCTCGCCGAGTGGCCACTCGAGCACGGTCGCCTCGTGATCGACGAGCACGAGCGGTTGCGACTTGGTCGTCGCGACGCCGCGGTGATCGACGAGCGTGATGTCCCAGCTCGCGCGCTCGAGCAGCTCGAGCGAGACCGGCTCGCGTGCGCACGTCAGCGCCACGCGCGCGATCGCCTTCGCGGTGCGGCCGGCGGCGAGTTGCTCGCGATCGAGCAGCACGTCGAGCGCGAGCGCGTAGGTTTCGGGCACGAGCTCGAGCGTGCCGACCTCCGCGACATCGCCGTGCGCGAGCAGCATCGGCACCGTACCGGGCGACGTCGAGAACGGCACGGCGAACGTGCCGTCTGCATCCGCGATGTATTCGCGATCGCCCACCCACGCGCGCGCGCCGGGCAGCGGACGCCCGGCGTCGTCGAGCGCGGTCACGACGTGTCCCGGCGCACCGACGCGCGACGTCCAGCGCAGCCGGCCGACGGTCACGATCGCGCGGCTCGAGATCCCGTTGCCGATCAGATCGATGACGTACGTGCCGGTGCGCGCGCACATCGGCAGCTCGATGCGGCGGCGTACGCGGCGCACGGGCGGCTCTGCAAACTGCAGCGCGAATTCGTGGCTCGCCGCGATGCCGTCGAGATCGACGTCGACGCCGATCGAGCGCTTCGCGTGCTGGAAGTACGCGAGCGGGTCGACGCGAAACACTTTGACGACGAGCTCGGGCACGTGCTTGACGTCGGCGTCGAGCACGAGCGGCTCGCCGGCGCGAGCGCGCGTCGGATTGTGCGCACACCACGCGAGCTCGACGCGCTCGCGCAATTCGGCCGCGCGCGCCGGGCCGAGCACACGCGTCGCCTGATTCGCGTCGCCGGTGCCCGCGAGCAGGCGGATCGTCGCGAGCTCGGCGTCGAACCAGCTGCGCTCGAGCCATTGGCCGAGCTGCTCGGGGGCGTGCGACCGCGCGATCAGGACGCGGATCAGCGCTTCGTCGCCGCCCGCGTTCGGCAGCCCGGTCACGGCGGCGAACGATGTCGCGAGCTGCACGATCTCGTCGTTGCCGCGCCCGGATTGCGGCGCGAATGACTCGCGGCGCGGCAGCGCGAGATATGCGGCGAACAGCGCGACATCGACCTCGGCGTCGCGGCGGAGCTGCGTGTCGAGCAAGTGCCAGAGCACGTGTGCCTTGAGCGAGTTGTTCGCCGGCGGCAGCTCGCGCAGGAACTGCCATAGCGCGACGAGGTAGCGTTCGCGCGCGGGCACATCGCTCGCGAGATCGACCGAGGTCGGCGGCTGCATGCGCCGCACGACCGCGTGTACCCACTCGCGATGCGACGGCAACGCGACGCGCTGCAGCTGCTCGAGCGTGAGCTCGCCGTGCGCGCGCAGCGAGCCGAACTGCGTGCGGTTCTCGGTGATGTCGGCGATCACGAGCTCGGCGAGGCTCGGATCGGGCGTGTGCTGGATGCGCGCGAGCAGCGCCGAGCGACGCGCCTTGTCGAGCGGCGTGCCGAGCAATTCGTACAACCCCTCGTCGCTGACCTGCGCGAGATCAGGGCTGTGCGCGGCGCCGTCGGCGAGCAAGCGCTCGGGCTGGAACGCGACGAGCTGCGTCGGCCGTCGCGGATCGAGCTCGGGAGCTTCCGCCTCGTGCCAGTGCGAGACGCCGAACCGATCGCGGATCTCGTCCGCGGCGGCGCGCTGGCCGGTGCCGAGTCGATAGAGCAGCTGGCGCGTGCGCAGCGTCTCGAGTCGCTCCGAGGTTCCGTGTCGCTCGGGCCACGCGGCCAAGATCGCCTCGGCGTCGTCGAGCGCGCCGGCATGCTGCGCGTGAACGCAGCGGTAATAGTCGTGATCTTCGCTACCGGGAAGCAACTGGGCGAGTGCGCCGGCGCGGTCGCCGAGCGCGAGCGCTTCGAGGATCTCGAGGTCCATCGCGTGCAGTATCTGGTAACGTCCGCGCCTTGTCGCGCGGTCTACTGATCTTCGGAATTCTCGCCGCGACGGGAGTTGCGAGCGCGCGGCCGCAGCGCCATCAGGCCGACAACATGCCGCGCGGATTTCAGTGGCCGCCGTCGCGCGTGATGATCGAAGCCGGCGTGCGGTGCGAGGCGAAGCTCGACGAGCTCGGCATCGCGTGGAAATCGGCGAAGCGCGAAGGCCACGTCGTCGACGCGATCACGCTCGTCGACGGCACGGTCGGCGGCATCGAGTACGTGCCGGTCTACGATCGGCAATTGCCGGCGATGGACTGCCAGCTGGCGCTCGCGCTCGCGACGTTTGCGCCGAAGCTCTACGAGCTCGGTGTGCGGCAAGTCCGCGTCGGCAGCATCTACCGCTTCACCAAAGTGCGCGTCGGTGGCAAGACCAAGGACATGCTGTCGCGCCACGCGCTCGGGCTCGCGATGGACGTGGTGTCGTTCGTCGACGATGCGGGCCGCGAAGCCGTGGTCGGCCGGGACTACAAAGCCGGCGACCAGCTGCTGATTTCGATCGAGCACGCGATCGACGACACCGGCGCGTTTCGCACGGTGCTTACCCCGGCTAACGACCCGATCTCGCACGCGGATCACTTTCACATCGAGGCGAATCCTGATTACACCGACGATCGCCCGTCGACGTAGTAGAGTTGCTCCATGACGCGCCAGAGCCTCGACGAGCTGCGGTCGGCCGTGCGAGGCAAAGGCCTCCGCGCGACGCCGTCGCGTCTCGCCGTGCTCGAGCTGTTGCGATCGTCCGACACGCCGATGTCGCACGGCGACGTCGCCGATCGGCTCGCGAGCCAGACCTGGGATCGCGCGACGATCTATCGCAACCTCACCGACCTCGCCGAGGCCGGGCTCGTGCGCCGGACCGACGTCGGCGACCACGTCTGGCGCTTCGAGGCAGTCAGCGGCGAGCACGAGGTCGCCGCGCATCCACATTTCGTGTGCACCGAATGCGGCACCGTCGAGTGCCTGCCCGAAATCGAGCTATCGATGCGAGCTCGCAGCAAGCCGCCGCGCGCGGTCAAGCAGCGCCAGGTCGAAGTCCAGCTGCGCGGGCTCTGCGACGCCTGCCAATAATGCGGCGTTGTCACGGCATCACGCGGATACACGCCTCGAACCACGCTTCGCCGAGCCGGTCGTCGCGCTGGATGAGGAACAACGGCACGTCGGTGACGTCGGAGATCGAATCGGGCGCCGTCCAATCGGTATAGAGCGGCGGCGTGTTGCCGAACACGTCGACGGGCCCACCGGTCGAGTCGCTCGAAAAGCTGCCGCTGCCGGCGTTCCACTGATACGAGATCGCTTCGGTGAACATCTGCGAGCCACCGTCGATCGTCGGCACGACGTAGACCTCGTGAATTCCGGGCGGCTCGAGCGGCGTGAACCGCACGACGTCGTCGGTGTTGACGATCAACGGCGTCGTGTTCGTCGCCGCGAGATCGGCACAGCGACCGAGCGGCAGCATCTCGGCGTCGCTGCCGTCGACGGCCGCGGTCATGCCCGAGATCGTCGGGTTGTGATTCTGCGTGACCGTCGGCGGGATGCGCGGGATGACCTGGAGGTTCTTCGCCGCGAACTGATCGTTCGAGCGATCCGAGCCGACGTCGCCGACCTCGAGCAACACGGCATAGTCGACGCCGCCGAGCCCCATCAGCGGATCGTTCTCGATGGAGTTGAGCAGCACGCTCGCGAGGTCGTCGTTCGGCTGGATCGTGCCGCACAGCTGCGGCTCGGGCGATGTCGTGTCTGGATCGGCGATCGTGCCGCTGCCGATGAAGATCTGCGGCGAGATCGCCGACCCATCGTTGGTGCCGTCGGTGCAGCGGTCGTTGATCGCGACGTTGCACATCGTCATCGTCCAGTCGAGCCCGCCGTCGAAGCTCGGATCCGACGTCAGCGCACACACCGTCGTCGGCACGAGCTGAGCGAGAATGTCGGCCGGCTGCGACGACGCCGAGATATCGACGACCTGGTTCGCGGGCTCGGCGACGATCGATAGCACGCGCAGATCGACGACGATGTCGGGATCTTGAAAGTTCGCGCATGCCGCGACGAACACGACTAGCCAAGCGCGTCTCACCACGTGCCTTTCACGCCCAGATCCGGCACGAACGGGAAGCTCGTGATCGGTGCGCTGTCGCGGTAGCGATAGTCGTACTGGACCGCTTCGACGTTGGTTTGATCGAGCACGTTGATGATGTCGAGGTACACGCCGAACGACCAGCGGTTGAACAGCCAGTCCTTCTCGACGCGCGCGTCGAGCTGCGAGAATAACGGCAGCCGCACCGAGTTCGTGTCGCCGTGCACCGGCACGTACGCGCCGGCATCGGCGTCGTAGGTCGCGCCGACCACCGGCGTGTACGGGCGCCCGCTCGCGAGCTGATAGCGCAGGCCGACTTCCCAACCGCCGCCGGGTTTCCAGCTCGCGATCGCGTTCATCACGTGCGGCTCGTCGAACGCCGTCGCGTGCCACGTATCGGTCGACGTGCTGTATTGCAGCGCGCGGCTGTACGTGTACGACAGCCACGCGTAGAAGTGCTCGGAGATCTCGCGCTTGATCAACAGCTCGAGGCCGTACGCGTAGCTGTGGCCGTTGTTGTCGAAGTTGACGAACGTGTACGAGCCGTCGTTGTTCATGACTGCGGCGTCGGTGAACGCGACGAGGTCGCGGCGATCGACGTAGAAGATCTCGCTGTCGACCGACCACCGATGATCCGGCCGCCACTCGTAGCCGAGCCCGTATTGCGTGCCGTGCTCGAGCCCGACGTTCGGATTGCCGAAGCGACTGTCGAACGTCTCCGGCACGGGTGGCTCGGTGAACTCGCCGACGTACGCCTTGAGCGTCCAGAAATCGTCGAGCTTGTAGCGCACCACGATGCGCGGATCGATGTTGCCGCGATACTCGCCGTCGAAGATGTAGCCGTCGAGCCGCAGCGTCGGGATCAGCCGAATGCGATCGGTGAGGTCGATGCCGAGGTCGGCGTAGATCGCGCCGCCGAGCAGCGACGCGCCGCGAAAGATATCGGTCGGCGGCACGTTGACGCTCGCCGTGCTCGTCACGCCGGTGTCATCGATCGGCAACAGCGCTTGATACGAGGTCACGCGCGACACGATGTCGATGCCGGTATCGAGGTGAATGCGCTTGGCGAGGTTGCCTTCGATCCGCATGCGATACGACAAGTTGTCGGTGACGACGCCGAGCGATGAAAACGGGCCATCGGCGCCGGCTTCGGCGCCCGACAGCGTGATCGTGTCGCGGCCCCACGCCGGCGAGATCGTCAGCTTCAAGTCGCCGCCGAGCGGTTTCGTATACGAAGCGAGCACGCGGAAGAACTTCGTCGAGCTGTTGAGATCCTCGGACGTGTCGGTCTCGGGATCCGAATCGAGCACGTGCAAGCCGTCGGAGCTGCCGAACAAGAACAAGCTCAGCCGGCCGTTGTCGTGCATGTTGTAGTCGATGCGCGCTTGGTAGTCGTAGTAGATCGGCGTGACGATGCGCTCGCCGCCGTCGCTCGGCTTGGGCAGCACGAAGCCGAGCAGTGCATCGATGTACGAGCGCCGGCCGGCGACCGCGACCGACAGGTCATCGGTGATCGGCACGCGGACGTAGCCGCCGGCATCGAGAAAATCGACTTTCGCTTCGCCGTGAACGCCGTCGGTTTGGGTCGGCCGCGTCTCGAGCGCGACCACGCCGCCGTCGAAGCGACCGAACCGGCCCGGAAAGCCGCCGGGATACAGCGTCAGCGACTCGAGCATCTGCGCGTTGAAGATCGACGGGCCGCCGAGGAAGTGAAACAGCGCCGGCACTTCGTGGCCATCGATGAAGATGCCGCTGTCGTTCGGGTTCGAGCCGCGGATGATCAAGAGGCCCAAGCCGAACGGCGCGCGCGCGACGCCGGGTAACGTCTGCAGCACGCGGATCGGATCGCCGAACGTGCCGGGCACGCTGGTCAGCTGATCGCGCGTCAGCGTGCGCTTGGTGACCTCGAACGATTCCTTCTCGCCCTCGAGCACGGTCTCGTACGGGTTGCCGCCGCGCGGCCGGAGCCACAGCCGAACTTCGAGCGCCTCGCGCTTGGACAGCACGATCGCGCGCGAGAATCGATCGTACTTGTCGTCGACGGCGAGCAGCTGGTAGTTGCCGGGCGCGACGCCGTGAAAGAAGAAGCTACCGTCGTTGCCGGTAACGACGTCGAGCCCGAGCTCTTTGATCGACACGATCACGCCGGCGAGCGCCTTGCGCGTGCCACGCTCGACGACGGTGCCGCTGAGCGCGACCGGCGACGCCATCGGGCCCGCGTGATTGGGCGGACCGTCGTGATTTCGATCGGCCGGCGGCGGTGGCGGCGGCGGCGGCTCTTCGACCTGCTTTTCGATCACGAAGTTGATCGTGGTCTCGACCGTGATCTTGCCGGGCTTACCGTCGATCTCGGCGGGCTCGAAGATGTACTGCATCGCCGCGGCTCGCGCGGCTTCGTCGAAGCCGTCGCCGACCGGCTCCACGACATCGACGGCGGTGACGATGCCGGTCTCGTCGATGTGAATGCGAACTTTGACCTTCGCCGCTTTGCCGGCTTGCAGCGCGGCCGGCGGATACTCGGGTGCTTGCGCTTGGATGAGCTTCGGCGATTTGGTGACCACGCCGGTCGGTTTCGGCGGCGATGGCGCGGGTGCTTGCGAGCTCGGCTGCGCCCACGCGGTCGCGCAGACGCAACACAGCGCGACGACAACTCGGAGCACGCGCGGAGTATACGCGCCGCGCTTGGCTAACTCTGTGTCGTCTGCCGCAGGTGATCGAGCAGCTTGTCGAACAGTCCCTGCATCGCGCCTTCGAGCGCTTGCTTGCGGAACTGCGGTAGAAAGCGCGCGTTGAACTTCGCGCTCGGCACTTGGACTTTCGCGCCGCCCGACACGAACGACAGCATTTTGCCGGATTCGTCGGAGATCGCGAGGCGGAGCTCCGCATCGATCTCGACGATGCCGTCGGCGTCGGAGACGTCGAGATGAGTGACCGAGAGGTCGATCTCGCGCGGGTCGAGTCCCCAGCGCTGCGCGTCGGTCGCGGCGAGCGTGACCTGCGGCGCGCTCTTGAACGAATCGAGCAGCGCTTGCTTGATGATGTCGCCGTTCGATTTGCGCGTGAACTTGTCGGCCTTGCCGGGCGAGTCATCGCTCGACGATTTTACGAGCACGTAAAGATCGGGGCGCGCTTCGACCGCGTGCGCATTGTGGCCGAAGCCTTTCGTGTGCTTCGCCTTCGACATCGTCGCGACGGGTGCCGGCTGCGCGTCGGCCGGCAGCGAGTCCATCATGTCGTTCGCCTTCGCGACCGCGATCATCGCGTCGCGCGCCTTGTCGCGCACCGTATCGTCGGTGTCGTCGCTCGCCGTGTTCTTGAGCGCGGCGAACGATGCCTTGTGCTTGAGCTTGCCGAGGCCGACGCAGGCGATCGTGCGAACCTTCACCGAGGGATCGCGCAGCGCCGTGACGAGTGGCTTGAGCGCGCGCTTGTCCTCGAGCCGAGCGAGCGATGCGACCGCCGAGATGCGGGCTTTCTCGCTCGAGCTCGACATCGTCTTCGCGAGATCGTCGACGTCATCGGCGAGGGCGGGCGCGGCATGCAGCACGAGCGCGAATGCCAGCGCGATGAGCGCTAACGTCCGCTGGATCGCATCGCGCATGACAGGATTAGCGCCTTTGCTCTCGACCAAGTCAACGTTTTCGGTATCGTGACGGGCGCTGATGGATCCGCAGTTCCGTGTCGGTGTCGTCGTAGGTGGGATCGTGCTGGTCGCGGTCATCACTTATGTGCGCTTCTGCGGGAGCCTGTCATTGCCGGCGAAGCCGCCGCCGTTGCAGGGACCACAAGGTACGCAACGGCAACTGCTGTCGAGCACTGCGAGCTCGCCGAGCGCGTATCGCGACTACATCGAGCACGATGCGGCCGCGGCGGGCGTGCGCGTGCCGACCGTCGAAGAGATGGGCAAGAAGCTGGTGTATCGCGTCGACGATTCGCGCCAGGTGCTCGAGCCCGGCAAGCCCGCGATCGAAGTCGCAGGTCTTCGGTTGCGCGCGGAGCGATCGGGCGAAGCGCTCGTGCTGGTGATCCAGAACTTGGTCGAATCGGATCTTGCCTACAACGTCGTCACGACGATCGCGAATGGCTCGACGAGCACGTGCACGTCGGTGGTTGCACTGCCGATCAACGCGATGGTGATCGCGCGCGGCGCGAGCGAGTCGCGAACCGAATGCGCGTGGCGCGACGGGATGGCGATCGCGGTCTCCAAAGTCGAGACGCTCGAGGTCGGTCCGTTGTCGAGCTACTACTTGAGCGAAGCGCCGCCGGCGCTGGTCGGGCTCGATCCGCGAACTGCACGAGGTCATCGCGGCGCCGAAACCAAGGAGCCATGCACCGGCGTCGTGCCTCGCGTGGTCACGGCCGGCTTGGAGCGGGGCGATTTAGGTTGGCGAGATCTCGCCGATTTTTACGCGCGCCACCGCTGTCAGTCCTTTCAGTTTCCGCTGACATATCGTGCATTTAAATCAGATAGCGAGAGAGCGCTTCCGGCCGAGAACTAAGCCGAGGCGCCTCATTTCGCAGCGTTAGACTTGCGCTCGTAGTCAAAGGCCGTTTAGCCTGTTTCTAGTTACGCGGAGTTACGGGTGACCAAGTCCGAGCTCATCGAGAAAATCTCCGAGACGTTGAAGCTACCGGCTGGTAAGGCGGAGGCGATCGTCAACACCATCTTCGACTCGATGGTGAAGGCACTGGAACGCGGCGAAGGTATCGAGATCCGCGGCTTTGGTAGCTTCACCGTCCGCAAGTACAAGGCCTACGAAGGTCGCAACCCGCGCACCGGCGAGACGGTTCACGTCGCCGAGAAGCGGTTGCCTTTCTTCAAGGTGGGCAAAGACTTGCGCGAACGAGTCAACGCCGGACTCGGCACACCGCTTCCGGCGGATAAGCCCGACGAGCCCGACGATACAGATCCGAACGATTCCGACAACTACGACGACGACGAGTAAACGACTCCCGCGTCGCCGTCGACCGTGATGATCGCTCCATCGTCGAGCGCATGCCAGGCGTCGTAACAGCCGACGACGTACGTGATCCCGAGCTCGCGGGCGAGCGCCGCGCCGTGATCGAGTAACCCTCCGGTCTCGCTGACGATCGCGGCGCACCTGCCGGCGAACATCGCGAGCGCCGGTGTGACCGCGCGAACGATCACGACGTCACCGCGCCGCGCGAACATCGCAGCGGCGAGCGAGGCGAATCGCACCGCGCGACCGGTCACGCGTGGCCCGCCGCCGACGCCGTGAAGTGCACGTCCAGGTTTTACCGGCTCGCCGCCGACGACGAACGGCATGTCCCATTCGGCGGCGCGCGACCGTGCCGCACGTGCCGCGGCGGCGCGGCGGCGCGCGTCGATCGGATCGATTTCGCCGATGTCGAGTGGGAGCCAGAACACGTCGTCGCCGAGGCCGCGTGCGAGCAGCTCGCGGCGCACGAGCTGTTGCATGCGCGCGAAGTAGATGTCGTCGCGCTCGGCAAGATCGGCGACGAACGCAGCATCGCTGTCGTCGTCGCTCGCCGCCAGCGTGCGCGCGTTCGCGATCGCATCGCGCAAGATCTGCGGCGTCTCGCCGAAGCTCGGCACGGATACGTCCCACGCGGGCGCGAGATCGCCGAGCCGCGCCAGCACGTCGTCGAACGACAGCTCGCCGCGCGCGGCCCGAGCGAGCGTGACCTCGACGGCTGATGCGCGGCGAGCGTGCGTGGCGGATCGCGCGGCCGCGACGAGCGGAGATAGCTCGTCCGCCCAGATTGCATAGCATGCTATGTAACGCTCGATCGCGGATGCGTCGGCGGACAGCGCGGCATCGAGCTTCGCGGTGATCGCGGCGGCCTGCGCACGAACGTTGGTGACGATCGGCGGCGTGAAGCCCGCGCGCGGCGTCGCGTACAAATAGCCGCCGCACATGCGCAGCTCGTACGCACCGAGCTTCGCGCGCTCGACGCGCTCGACGAGCCCGGCTTGCGCCGGCGAGAGCGGATCGGGATTGTGCGCGACGTCCCACGTCCACACGCGCCCATCGCGCAGTGCAGCGACGACGATCTCGGGCGGCGCGATGCGCACGCGTTTCGTCGGATGGACGATCGGCCGCGCTTGCACGATCCAATCGCCGACGAGCTCGATGTCGGCGCCATGCTCGGCACCGATCGCCGCTTCGGCTGCGAGCGCGATCGCACCGAGCGCACCAGGTGTTTCGCGAGATGCGCGCGCGAGCTGTGCGCCGCGCTGCACGATCAGCTCGTCGCCATTCGGTGCGCCCGGCGGCCGCGTGTAGATCGTGACGAGCTCGCCGGGTGCGATCGCTTGCACGATCACTCCGACGTGAATTTCACCCGAGCGCCGTCGCGCGTACGCGGCCGCGAGCGGTGCCAGCGCGGCGAGCCAGACCGCGCGCACGGCGGCCCACACGTCGCCGGGCTCGCGGATCGATTCGAACACGCCGGGGGCTGCACCGCTCGCCCCGTCTTCGATCGTCGCCGACGATCGGACGATCACATGGCCCAACGCGGCCGCTCGCGCGCGAACTTCGGCGACGAAGTCCGGCTGCGCCGCCTCGATGCGCGCGGCGGCCTGCTCGAACGCGTGACCGGCGTGGTCGAGCTCGCCACCCGCGAGCTGCGCCACGTGGTCGAACGCGGCGCTCGAGATCGCGAACCCGGGCGGCACCGGCAAGCCGGCCGCGATCAGCTTGGCCAGCCCGGCGGCTTTACCGCCGCAACGTGCGTCGGCGCGGGCGAGCTCGTGCAGCCACATCGAAAGCACAGTACGATCGAATCGTGCGCGCCGCGCTGATCGCGATCCTGCTCGTGTCGGCGACGGCCCACGCCGACGACAGCAAGCTCGCGAAAGAAGATGTGCCGCTGCAGGACAAGACGGTCATGCGCGGCAAGGACAAGCGCTGCTGCGGTTATCCGCTCGTCGACGAGCTGCAGTGGGCGCTGCGATTTTATTGGTTGTCGTTCGAAGAGGATTACGACGGACCGCCGGCGATCAACGTGCCCCTAAAAGGCCCGCCGACGATCAAGCCGACGAAGTTCGTCGAGATCTACACGCCCGACGGCTACTTCTTCGGGCGCTGGCCCGAGCTGTTCGCCTCGCGCCTGCGGCTCGAAGGCAGCGGCATGATGGAAGACGGCCGCATCGTCAACTACAGCGGACCCTGCCCATTCGGCTACGGCACGTGCTTCGAGCAGATCGACCGCCGCGAGTTTCCGTTCGGCCGCGGCGCCGGCGTGCGGCCGCTCGTCCCGTTCAAGTCGGTCGCGGTCGATCCGCGCGTCGTGCCGATCGGCGAGCCGCTCTACGTTCCGGAGTTCGACGGGATGGTCTTGCCCGACGGGTCGATCCACGACGGCTGCGTGCGCGCCGACGACACCGGCGGCGGGATCAAACGCCGCAAGCTCGACTTTTTCGTCGTGAGCTACGGCAACTTCCGCTATTTGCTCGACGAGCTCGAGAACGTCACGTGGATCACCCCACAAGTGCAGGCGCCGCGTTGCGAGTACCTACGCGACCTCTGAGGTTCGTGATACGACACGCGGATGTCGACATACGCGTCCATCCGCGAGATGAAAAAACTCCTCACGAACATGAACGGCTGGCTCGAGAAAGCCGTCGCGTTCGCAGCCACGAAGAAGTTCGAGCCCGACACGATGCTGACGTGGCGGCTCGCACCCGACATGTTCCCGTTCATCAATCAGGTCCAGTCGGCCTGCGACTCGGCGAAGTTCGCCGCCGCTCGTGGCGCGGGCAAAGACGCGCCGTCGCATCCCGATACCGAGAGCACGGTTGCCGAGCTGCGCCAGCGCATCACCACGGTCGTCGCGTACCTCGACACCTTCGCCGAGAAGGATTTCGAGGGCGGCCACGATCGCATGATCAGCCTGCCGCGTTGGGAAGGCAAAAAGATGTCGGCCAGCGACTACGTCACCGAGCACGCGCAGCCGAACTTCTTCTTCCACGCGACGATGGTCTACGCGCTGCTTCGCCACGCCGGCGTCGACGTCGGCAAGCGCGACTACCTCGGCCAGCTGAACTACCGCTGAATGCTCGACGGTCTGTTCGTCACGCCGGCGCTCACCGCGGTCACCGAGGCGCTGCGCTCGGCGAGCGCAGATGCCGGCAAGCTCGCGGTCGTCGGCCACGCCAAGCTCGCGACCGCGCTCGCGGCTGCCGAGCGCGAGGTCGTCGCGGTCGGCTTGTCACCCCGCGCGGCGAAAAAACATCCGAACGCGCTCGCCGACCTGTCGAACGTCGACGCGCGCTCGCTCGCGGGCGTGGTCGGCGTGGATGTCGCGACAAACGATGCGTGGGAAGCGACGCTGGTCGAGTGGTCGCGCACGGTGCGCGACGGCGGTGCGGTCGTGCTCGTCGATCGCGGTCACGCCGCGGAGGCGAGTCGGCGCGCGTTATGCGCCGGGCTCACCGAGCTCGAGCAGCGCCACGTCGGTCGATTCGTGATCACGAGCGGCTTGGTTTCACACTTCTAGTGGTGCGCCATCGCCATCGCCGGCGCCGGCGTGCCATCCGACCACATCGCGACCGGCACGAAGTAGACGCTGTACGGCATCGTGCCGAGCCCGGGCACCACAGCCGCGCCGCCGAGCACGGGCGACGCTTCCAGGTTCGCGCCGAGCACCGGCGAATCGATCGAGCCCGGCAGATAGAACATCACGTGCGAGTGCCACGCTGGACTTTCGCCGTCGTTGAGGTGCTGCTGCTTCGACATCATGTACGCCATCGCGCCGGCCTCGGGCGTGAACTTGTTCGCCGCCAAGATCGCCTTGAGCTTCGCCGAGATTTGTTCGCGCGTCGCACCCGACAGCGCGAGCGCGGTGAGCTGGTGCTGGAATGGCAACACCGATCGCGCGGCGGGCGCATTCACGCAGGTCGGCGCGCGCATGTTTGGATTCCAGAAGTCCGGATCGTCGACGGTCTTCTGCCACGACCGATCGACGAAGCACACGAAGCCATTCTTGCCTGCGACGGCGGTCTCGTAGCCCTTCTTCGTCAGCACGAGCACGGTCGCGTCGTTCGAGATCGACGGCGGCGCCGCGGTTCGTGCGAGCGCGACCTCGGCATTGCGGTCGGCGATCAGATACTGATCGAGCGGCAGCATCTTCGGATACGACTCGGCGTGCGCCGCGGCGCAAAGCAAAACCAAGGCGAGAGCGATTCGCATCGCGCGAGCATAGCGATCGCGATCTGCGCGTAGAAGCTACGCGTGCGCCTCACGTGCGACACGCTCGGGGCCTGCGTCATGATCGTGACGATGAGCGACCCGACGCAGCCGACCGAGGGATCGCTCGCGAGCGATGCCACGGTCGACGCGGATTCGCATGCGCCATCGCCGCCGAGTGGGAGCTCGATCATCCGCACCGGCGGGCTCCCGAAACAGTTCGGCCGCTACCGTGTCCTCGGCGTGCTCGGGCGTGGCGGGATGGGTGCGGTTTATCAGGCGGACGATCCGGAGCTCGGTCGCCGCGTGGCGATCAAGGTGCTGCGCGAAGATCTCGCGACGGCCGATCGCGATGCGCTCCGCCGCGAAGCCCAAGCGCTCGCGCGGCTCGTCCATCCGAACGTCATCGCGGTCTACGACGTCGGCGAGTCCGGCGAGCGCGTGTTCTTGGTCATGCAGCTCGTCGACGGCGTGCCGATCGATCAGCGGGCCAGACCACGCATGCATCGCGTGCCGCGATCGGCGCGGCGTTTCGCCAGGCCGGTCGAGGCGTTGCCGCCGCGCATGCCGCCGAGCGATGCGATCAAAGCCACCGGAGGCACGCGAGCGCGGCGCACGTGCAACGCGCACTGCTGCGCGGGCTCTCGGTCGATCCCGCGGCGCGGTTTCCGTCGATGACAGCGCTCGTTTATTGGCTCGATGTCGCGACGCATCGCGAGCGCGCCGTGCCGAGCATTCCGCACACGCTCGCGTTCAGTGCGATATCGCCCTCTGGTCGTTGGATCGCCGTTGCGACCGGCCAGGACGGCCAGCGGATCTGGCGCGAAGAGCTCGACAAGCCGGGCGCGAAGCTCGAGCACGTGATGGACGTTGCGAAGGGCCAGACCAACGGCTCGATCGCGGTCACCGACGACGGCCACGTGCTGATCTCGCCGTCGACATGGCCGGCGATCTCTTCGTCGTGCCTGCTGCGGCCGGCACGCGGTTTTGAGTTACACCGGCGGCCGATTGTCCGCGTCGCCGTCTTTCTTCGGCGGCGGCCGGAAGATCAGATCCATCGGCTCGGGAGCTTTTTTGCCCTTCGAGTGATCGCCGCGATCGTTCGGATCTTGGCCTTGCGGCGTGAACCACGGGATCGCGACGTTCGGATAACCCCGCGCGGCTTCGTACATGTAGCGCGCCCACAACGGCACGACCGTCATGTACGCCGCGTCGCTCTTACCGAGCGCGCGCTCTTTCTTGTCGTCACCCATCCACACGAGCGTCGTGAACTTCGAGGTGAACGCGATGAACAAGTTGTCGCTCGTCGCGCTCGACGTGCCGGTCTTGCCGCCGGCGATGATGCCGGTCGCGCGCAGGATATTCGCGAACCCGAACTGCACTTCGTGCTCGAGCAAGCGCTGCATGAGATACGCGGTGCGCTGAGGGATCGCGCGGGGCGCGGCGATGCCGGCGAGCGCGGCGGCGCGGTCGAGACGCTCCGACGCGACGAGCTCGGGATCCTCGACGATCGTGTTGTCCTCACGCGTCGCGCCGGTGCGATCGACGATGCGCCGCACGTAGACCCAATCCTTTTCGTGGCCGGCGGGGCGCGGCCACCAGGTGCCGAGCCGCGCGAACACGGTGAACGCACGCGCCATCTCGTCGAGCTTGCTGCACGACGCGCCGAGTGCGAGTGCGTCGTCGGCGAAGATCTTCGTGGTGAAGCCCAAGCGGCGCGCCCATGCTTCGACGTTCTTCGCGCCCAGGCGCTGGAACAAATCGACCGACGGCACATTTTTCGAGAACACGAGCGCGTACTCGAGCGTGACCGCGTTGTCCATCGTGTCGCCGAGGTTGGTCGGAGTCCATTCTTCGCCGGTGTTCTGATCGACGATCGTGACCGGAATGTCGTCGAGCACGGTGTCGAAGCCGTAGCCCTGATCGAGCCCGAGCGAGTAGTAGATCGGCTTGTACGTCGAGCCCGGCTGGCGGCATGCCTGCACCGCGCGGTTGAACACGCTGCGGTCGTAATCGAACCCGCCGACCATCGCGACGACGTAGCCGCTGTGATGATCGGCCGTGAAGATCGTCGTCTGCGGATGCGGAACTTGGTCGAGCTTGACCACGTCGGCGTGCGACGCGTCCCACTCGTGCTCGTCGTCGTGCGGCAGCCACGCCGGGTTCTTGTAGTCGGCCAGATTCCAATCGCGATATTTCGGGATCGATCGAATCTCGCGCGATACCCAGATCACGTAGCCGGGCTTGAGCGCCGCGGTCGCGCTGTCGATCGTCGCGTCGTTCTCCGCATTGCCGGATTCCCACTTCGCGGCCCAGCTCATGTCGCGCAGCGGCAGCTGCAACCGGCGATCGCCGACGATCACCTCGGCGTGCTCGGTATCGACCTTGTCGACGACCGCGAGGTAGCGCTTGTTCGGCTCGAGTGGTCCGGTGCCGTAGAGCTGCTTCTGGCGCGCGATGAACGTGCCCTTCGCGGCGCCGTCGATGCGCCACTCGGGGCCGCGCCAGCCCTGCCGCTTGTCTTGGTGGCGCGCGCCGAAATCGGCGTTCTCGTACGCGGCCGCTTCCCACGTCGGCTCGGCGGCGGTCTCGATGCGCAGCCCGTCGGAGAACAGCGCGTCGTTGCCGTATTTCTCGGTGATGTAGCGACGAACGTGCTCCGCGTAATACGGCATGCGATCGGGGAACACGTCGCGATAGAGGTGCAGCGAGATCGATTCCTGCTTCGCGGTGTCGATGTCGGCTTGCTTCGCGTAGCCGAACGTCGCCATGCGATCGAGCACGAGGTTGCGCCGCTCGATCGCGTGATCTTCGTGCGTGACCGGCGAGTACGCGGTCGGCGCTTTCGCGAGGCCGGCGATCAGCGCGCACTCGGCGAGCGTGAGGTCTTTGAGCTCCTTGCCGAAGTAGCGTCGAGCAGCCGCACGGACGCCCCATGCACCGTCGCCGAGATAGATCTGGTTGAGATAGACCGCGAGGATCGCCCGCTTCGAATACGTCGCCTCGAGCCGGCGCGCGGTGATCGCCTCTTTGGCTTTGCGCGACAGCGACTTCTCGGCGCCCAAGAACTGCTTCGCGACCTGCTGCGTGATCGTCGAGCCGCCTTGCGCGAAGTCGCCGGCGGTCACGTTCGCCCAGATCGCGCGCGCGATGCCTTTGAAGTAGAGCCCGCGGTGGTTGAAGAAGTCGTGATCCTCGACGGCCAAGAACGCGTTGCGCAGCTGCTCCGGGATCTCTTCGTACGGCACGAACTCGCGCCATTCCTTCGCGAACTCGCCGAGCAGCGTGCCATCGGCTGCGTAGATCCGCGACACCGACGGCACCGCATGCGGGTACGCGCGTAGATCGCGCGTCGGTGGCGTGCGCAGCGAAAAATAGCTGTAGAGGATCGTGCCGCTCAGCGCGAGCGCGGCCAGCGCGATCAGCGCCGCGAAACCGTAGAGCTTGCCGAGCCAGTGCGCGAGCCCGCCGTCGGAGCGATTCAAGACGTCGACGCGCGGCAACAGCGAATCCACAGCCTCGCGATCTAGGCACGGTCGGGCACGAGCGGCAAGCGCAGGCGGGCGAGCGAATGCGCTCGCTTAGCTCGGTCAGGCCAGTGCCAGGTCGCCGATCGGGCTGTCGCCACCGAGTTGCTCGAGGCAACGCACGAGGTGCGCGCGGATCTTGTGCTTCTTCGAGTAGACCGTCTTGAGGCTGATCTGCATCTCGGCCGCGATCTCGTCGGCCTCGAGGCCGCGCTGATAATACAGCTCGACGAACGTGCGATCTTTGTCGGTGAACTCGGCGAGCAGGCCGTTGAGATGCTCCCAGCGCTCTTTCTCGATCAGCTGATCGAGCGGCGTGCGATCGACTTCTTCGTGCGGATCGATCGCGCCGTCGACCTTGTCGAGCAGCGGGCGGCGACCGGCGCCGCGCAGGAAGTCGTACGCCGCATTGACCGACAGCATGCCGATCCACGAGCCGAGCTTCGTGCCGCGCGACGGGTTGTAGATGCGGAGCTTGTGCATGTCATCGCGGACGAGCTGCATCATCACATCGGCGTAGATCTCGTCCAGGTCGGCGTTCGACAGCCGAGGCGAGTACTTCAGCGTGACCTTCGTGATGCAGCGAAAGATGAGGGGGCGATAGCGCCGAACGAGCTCGGCCCAACCACGCGCATCGTTCCGGAGCACCGACTTGAGCAGGTCGCGGTCGGTCCACTCGGCGGCCGTTTTGGAGATGCTGCGTGCGAGAAGCGCCATGGTTTCATTCCCTCCGCGCAGCCGTAGAGCAACGTCGATGCCACGGCTAACTATCTGGATTGAAAGGAGACCGATTTGCGAACATCGGTGCACAGAGCCAAACTTTGGTGGAAACCACCAAGCCAGGGAAGCTGCACTTGGGAAGCTGCGTACTACTACTCCCGTTGGTATGCGCCGACGCGTCGCGTCGTAGCATCTGAAGTACTTGGCCACGATGAAGTCGCGTTCGTTGGCGCTCGCGCTCGCTCCCGGGACCTTGCTGGCCGGGATTGCGGGCGGGATCGTGTTTCCGATCTTTCCGATCGTCGGCGATCGGGTCGGACTGTCACGCCCGTTTATCGGGCTGATCTTGGCGTCGAACCGCGCGATGCGCGTGGTCGCGGCGCCGTTTGTCGGCGTGCTCGCCGATCGGATCGGCGCGCGTCGTACATTGTTGCTCGGCCTCGCGTTGCAGATCGGCGTGATCGGGCTCTACCTCGCCGGGCTCGTCACACATCACGAAGGCGCCGGGTTTCTCGCCGGCCGGATCTTGCACGGGCCCGGATCCGCATGCGTGTTCGTCGCCGCGCAGGCGCTCGCGCTGCAATCCGGTGGCAGCGGCGCGACCGCCGGCACGGTACGAGCCGCGATCGTGCTCGGCGTCCCGATCGGCTTCGGCGTGGGCGGCGTGCTCGCTGATTCGTTCGGCGACGTCGTGACGTTCGCGATCGCCGGCGCATCGGTGGCGGCGGCATTCGTCGCCGCGTCCGTCACCGTTCCGGATCTGCGTGCGAAGGTCGCGGTGCGAGCTTCGATCAGGTCGGCGGTCGGCGAGATGCGCGACCGCAGGCTGCTCGCGGTCGGCGGCCTCAACTTCGCGCTGTCCTTCGCGGCGGGCGGAATGGTGCTGACGACGCTCGCGCTGCTCGTGAAAGACCGCCACCTCGTCGTGTTCGGCCGCAATATCGAAGGCACGTCGGGCTTGTTGATGGGCTTGATGTCGATCGTCGACGCGGGCTTCACGCCGTTCGCCGGCCGGCTCGGCGACCGATGGAATGCGCACGCGCTCGTCGCCGCGGTGTCGACCGCACTCGTCGCGATCGGCTTGGCCGCGATCGGCCTCGCGCCGGGCGTGATCGGCACCGCGATCGGCGTCGGGCTCGTCGGCATCGGCGCCGCCGGGCTCGGACCATCCGTGCTCGTGTTGCTCGGCGCGATCGTTCCGGCCGAGCGCCGCGGGACCGGCGCGGGCTTGTTGCAGCTCTGCGGCGATCTCGGCGGCATGCTCGGGCCACTCGTCGGCACGACGCTGTTCGCGACCAGCACGGAGTTGCCGTATTTGCTGACGGCCGGCCTCGTCGCTTGCTTCATTCCGGTGGCGCTGTGGCTACGGCGCATCGAGCGCGCCTGATCACGCCTTTGCGACGGCGGCATCCCAGCGCGCCAGATGCGGCGCGACCCACGCGCGATCGGTCGCCGGCGTGAACCGCTTTTGCTCGCGCCATGTCTTCGCGAGCTGCGCCTGATCTTTCCACACGCCGGTGCCGAGGCCGGCCAAGAATGCCGCGCCGAGCGCGGTCGCTTCGACGAGCTCGGGCCGCGCGATCTGCACGCCGAGCACGTCGCTCTGGAACTGCATCAGCAGATCGTTCGCCGCGGCGCCGCCATCGACCTTGAGCGTGCCAAGCGCGTGGCCGGCGTCGCGCTCCATGGCGCGCAAGATGTCGACGTTTTGCAGCGCGATGCCCTCGAGGGTCGCGCGCGCGATGTGTGCGCGCGTGGTGCCGCGCGTGATGCCGGTGATCGATGCGCGTGCGTCGGGCCGCCAGTGCGGGGCGCCGAGCCCGGCGAACGCGGGGACGACGATCACGCCCGAGGAATCCGCCACGCTCGCGGCGAGCGCTTCGACCTCGGCGGCTTTGGTGAAGAAGCCGAGCCCGTCGCGCAGCCATTGCACCGCCGCGCCGGCGATGAACGCGCTGCCTTCGAGCGCGTAACGGAGCTCGCCGGATGCGAGCTTCCACGCGACGGTCGTGAGCAGACCGGATTTCGATGCGACCGGTTTGTCGCCGGTGTTCATCAAGATGAACGCGCCGGTGCCGTACGTGCACTTCGCGTCGCCGACCGCGAAGCACGCTTGGCCGAACAGCGCCGCTTGCTGATCGCCGGCGAGCCCCGCGATCGCGATGCCGTCGCGCAACCCCGGCACGGCTTTCGTCGTGCCGACCGTGCCCGATGACGATACGACGTTCGGCAACAGCGCGCGCGGCACGCCGATCAGCTCGCAGAGCTCGTCGTTCCAGCTCAGCGCGTGCAGATCGAACACGAGCGTGCGCGATGCGTTCGTGACGTCGGTCGCGTGAACGGCGCCGCCGGTGAGTCGCCACAGCAGGTACGAATCGAGGGTGCCGAACGCGAGCGCGCCGGATTTCGCCGCCGCGGCGAGACCGGGCACCTGCTTCATCATCCAGTCGATCTTCGTGCCCGAGAAGTACGGATCGATCGTGAGCCCCGTGAGCTCGCGGACGCGCGCTTCGTGCGGCTTCAGCTCGGCGCAGCGATCGGCGGTGCGCCGGTCTTGCCACACGATCGCGTTGTGCGCGGCCTTGCCGGTCTTGCGGTCCCAGATCACCGCGGTCTCGCGCTGGTTCGTGATGCCGATCGCGGCGACCGACGAGACCTCGATACCGGTCATCGCCTGGCCGAGCGCATCGATGACCGAGCTCCAGATGTCTTCCGGATCGTGCTCGACCCAACCCGGCTGGGGATAGATCTGGCGAAACTCTTTGTAGCCGCGGCCGCGCACCGCGAGCTGCTCGTCCAACACGAGCACGGTCGAGCCGGTAGTGCCTTGATCGATCGCGATGACGTGGCGCATCGCTAGTGAATATATCGGCGCAAGAGCTCGCGCACCTCGGCGGCGACGATATCGCGCTCGACGTCGGCCGAGATCAGGTGATAGCTGCGCGGCAGGATCCGGACGCGCACGGCGTTGGTGCGCTCGGCGATCCGCGCGGCGCACGCGACCGGCGCCGTGTGATCGTGGACGCCGTGCACGACGAGCACGGGCGCGCGGATCTGGTCGAGCGCATCGTCCGCGACGTGCATGTACTCGGCGAGCTGCGCGAGCCCGCGCATCGGGATCGCGTCGTACGCGGGATTATTGTGGCGAACTTTCGGATCGCGGCAATCCGAGCCGTAGAGCTTCGGCACCGAGCTGATCCCGCGCAGAGCGCCGGATGCGGCCCACTTCGCGACCCGCGCCGACAAGCCCTCGAGCCACAGCGGGGTCGCGAGCGAGCCGACCGCGGCGACGTCGGTTCGACGACTCGCGAGGTGCAGCGCGAGCAAGCCGCCGAGCGATTGCCCGACCACGGCGACGCGCCGGCACGACAGCGCGAGCGCATCGAACTCGTCTTCGACCGCGTCGGCCCAATCGCGCCACGTCGTGCGATCGAGGTCGCCAACGCGCGTGCCATGTCCGGGCAACAACGTTCCGTGGACGCGAAACCCAGCGCCGGCCAGCTGGTCGCCGAGAAATCGCATCTCGACCGGCGTGCCTGTGAAGCCATGGACGAGCAAAACGCCGATGTCGCCGTCGCCGAGATCGAACGCGCGCACGTCGATCATGTTCGAGCCGCGTTATCACACCGCTGCTCACATTGACAGATCACCTGCTTCGCGGTTGGATCAAAACGATCACGCATGCTTGGTGAGTGCTGCTGATGAGCGAGTGGAAGACACGCATCACCAAGGTTCAGGTCGTCAAGCCGGCGAAAGAAACCGGCGAAGCGTGCCTCGTGCTGATCTATCCGCCGGGTCCCGATATGGGCAAGCGGTTCCCGCTCGCGCGCGACGAGATCGTCCTCGGCCGCGGCGCCGATTGTGACATTCAAGTCGATCGCGATTCGGTGTCGCGCCGGCACGCGCGCGTATTTCGCAGCGGCGAAGCGTGGACGGTCGAAGATCTGCAATCGACGAACGGCAGCTACGTCAACGACGTGCCGGTCACCAAGTCCGTCCTGCGCGACGCCGACTTCGTGAAGATCGGCGCGGCGATCTTCAAGTTCCTCTCGGGCTCCGGAGTCGAAGCGAGCTACCACGAAGAGATCTATCGGATGACGATCGTGGACGCCCTCACCGGCGCCCACAACAAGCGCTACTTCCTCGAGTTCCTCGAGCGCGAGATCGCGCGATGTGCGCGGTATCGCCGCCCGCTCGCGCTGCTGATGTTCGATATCGACCACTTCAAGGCGATCAACGACAAGCACGGCCACCTCACCGGCGACTACGTGCTCCGCGAGATGTCGCGCCGGCTGCTGGCGCGCGTGCGCCGCGAAGAGCTGCTCGCGCGCTACGGCGGCGAAGAGTTCGCCGCGGTGCTGCCCGAGACCGACCTCGCCGGCGCGCGCGTGTTCGGCGAGCAGATCCGCCGGCTCGTCGGCGACCAACCGTTCGAATACGAGGGCGACACGTTCATCGTGACCGTCTCCGTCGGGGTCGCGTGCGTCGAAGGCCAAGACATCGACGTCCCCGCGTTCATCAAGCTCGCCGACGAGAATCTGTACAAAGCGAAGCACGACGGTCGCAACCGCGTGATCGGTTAGCGCAAATCGGCGCGCGGCAAGTCTCGTCGCCACCCCGCGTAGTCACTGCGGCTCGAGTGGTTGACGAGGGGCGATTTCGGCGTGTCGTGATTTCACGTACCTGCGCCTGGCATCGGCCTTGTACTAGCGCCAAGCATGAAAAAGCTCGAATCGATCTCGACCACGGATCTGAACCACGTCACCGGCGGCGCTGGGCTCGACGGCCTCATGGGCATGATCGGACCGCTGCTCGGCGGGCTCGGCGGGGGCGGCGGGGGCGGCAGCAGCGGCGGCGCGCAGAAGGACAAGAGCAGCGGCGGCGGCGGCAGCAGCAGCGGTGGCGGGCTCGGCGGCCTGATGAGCATGATCGGACCGCTGCTCGGCGGGCTCGGCGGCGGCGGCAAGTAAGCGGCTCGCGGCGCGCTCAGTCCAGCGCGCCGATGTAGTACGGCTTGCCACGCGCGAACTCGGCGATCACTCCGACGACGCTGACCACGGCTGCGATCGCCGACAGCGGCGTCGCGAGCACCGGGATCGCGAGCGCGGCACCGAGCAATACGCTCACGCCGAGCACGCGCCCACCCCACGCGAGCGCTTTCGTCGCGACCTTGTGCATCGACAGCAAGTTGTCGAGCCCGCCGGCCGCGAGCTCGAACGCGAGGATCGTAAAGATCGTCCAGCGCGGCGCATCGGTGTAGTGCAGCAGCGAGAACAACAAGACCGGCAGCGACAGCCCGCCGATCAAGCGCACGCCATCGGCGCGCGTGAAATCACCGCGGCCGCGTAGCTCGCGCCAACCCAGCGCGATGTAGTCGAGGCCGCTGATCCACGTGATCGCGACGATGCCGATCATCAGCGCCGCGGGCGCGTAGCTGGCGTCGTAGAGAAACACACCGGTGAGCGCGGCGAACGAGATGCTCATCCAGAACGCGGCGCGCCAAACTTTGCGTTTGACCACCCACAGGCCGACGAACAGCACGATCGGCGCGACGATCCCGAAGATCAGGCCGCCGAGGATCGCGTTGCGATTGTTGACCAGCGGAAACAGCAAGAGCATGCCGATGCCCTGCATCTGCGTCCACGTCTTCGCCTTGCCGAGAAAGCTCGTCTTGAGCTGGAGATCGCGCTGCGCGTACGCCGATCGCAACGCGGTGATGAAGAACTCGCGCGTGAACATCAGCGCGCAGGCCCACCACGGCACGAGCGTGCGCGTGGTGCCGTTGATGAATGCGTCGGCGAACGGCGTGTACGCGAACGCGATGAAGACTTTGTCGGCGATCGGATCGAGCAGACCTCCGAGCACGGTCGGGCCGTACTTCCGCGCGAGCATGCCGTCGACCCAGTCGGTGCAGCCGATCAACACGCCCGCGATCAGCGCCGCCCACAGCAGCGTGTTGTCCTGCCGCTCGTAGCCCTTGTAGATGAGCCAGCTGAGCAACGGCATCGGAATCAGGCGCAGGACCGTGACCTGGTTCGCCGTGATCAGAGGTTTGCCTGCGGCAGGCACGGGGCGAACCTAGCACGGCACGACGTGCTACCCTCGCGAGTGATGCAGCGGGTGTTGCTGCTGGGGCCCGACGATGAGGCCCGCCGCGCGCTGCACCTGCTGCTCGATCAGCGCGGCCTCGCGGTCGTCGCCGCGGGCGAGCTCGAAGCTGCGCGGCGCCACCTCGCGGCGGCCGATTGCGATTTCGTCGTGGCGACCGACGAGCTCGCGCGCGCGGCGTGCGCGGAGCCCGATGCGCCGCCCGTGATCGCGATCGCGCATGGGGCCGACGTCGTGCGCGAGCTGCTCGATGCCGGCGTGACCGACATCATCGCCGAGCCCGACGAGCTGTCGATCACGCTCGCGCTGCGGCGCGCCGCGTCGCGACCGCGACGTGCAACGGCGCCGGCGATCGCGCAGGCCTTGGTCGGCGACGGTGCGGTGATGCAGACGCTGCGCGCGACGATCCGCATGATCGCGCCGACGCGGACCACCGTGCTCGTGCTCGGCGAGACCGGCACCGGCAAAGAGCTCGTCGCGCGCGCGATCCACGCCGCATCGCCGCGCGCCGACCACAAGTTCGTCGCGTTCAACTGCGCCGCGATTCCAGCCGCGCTGCTCGAGAGCGAGCTGTTCGGCCACGTCCGCGGCGCGTTCACCGACGCCGTGCGCGATCGGCCGGGGTTGTTCGAGGACGCCGACGGCGGCACGGTGTTCCTCGACGAGGTCGGCGAGATTCCTCTCGCGCTGCAGGCCAAGCTACTTCGCGCGCTGCAGGAGTCCGAGATCCGCCGCGTCGGCGACACCGAGACCATCAAGATCGACGTGCGCGTGATCGCGGCGACGCTGCGCGATCTGCCTGCCGAGGTCGCGGCCGGGCGCTTCCGCGAAGACTTGTACTACCGGCTCGCGGTCGTGCCATTGGTCATCCCGCCGCTGCGCGAGCGGGCCGGCGACATTCCGCAGCTCGCGCGATTCTTCGCCGAGCGTCACGCCGAGCGTCATCGCCGCGCGATCGCGCTGACCGACGACGCGATCTCGCTGCTCGCCCGCCACGCCTGGCCCGGCAACGTGCGCGACCTCGAGAACGTGGTCGAACGAGCCGTCGTGCTCGCCGACGGCTCCACGATCGATGCCGGCTTTCTCGCGACGATTATTTCGGTCAAAGCGCCGGCTCCGGCGCCCTCCGCCGCGGAGCTTTCGATCAAGAAGGCGACGCGCAACCTCGAACAAGACTTGATCCGGCGCGCGCTTGGAGTCACGCAGGGCAACCGCACCAACGCCGCCAAGCTGCTCGAGATCAGCCACCGCGCCCTGCTCTATAAGATGAAGGAGTACGGCATTTCCTGACAGGTCCGCGAAGCTTTCGCTTATCGAAGCGAGGCAGTTTTTGGAGATTGCGGCGGGGCATGACAAAATTTTTCGCCGCAGAGGTTCCATGGCCAAACAGTGTATCGGGCTCGATATCGGCTCTTCGTGTGTGAAGGCCGTGCAGCTCAAGCGCAAGCCGAACGGCTGGGCGCTGCAAGCCTTTGGCATGCAGCCGCTCGTGCCGCAGACGATCGTCGACGGCACGATCATGGATCAAGGCGCGGTCACCGATGCCGTGCGCCAGCTGTGGAGTCGCTTGCGGCTCCGCCAGAAAGAAGTCGCGATCGCGATCGCGGGTCACTCGGTGATCATCAAGAAGATCACCGTGCCCGCGATGAAGCCCGACGAGCTCGCCGCGAACATTCGTAACGAAGCCGAGCACCACATCCCGTTCGGCCGCGATGACGTCGAGATCGATTATCACGTCACGAATCCGATGACGGCGAGCGGCCAGACCGAGCTGTTGCTCGTCGCCGCGAAGAAAGAAGTCGTCAGCGACTACATCCAGGTCGTGCGCGACGCGAACCTGTCGCCGCAGGTCGTCGACGTTGCCGCGTTCGCGAGCCAGAACGGGTTCGAAGCGAACTACGCGCTCGATCCGCGCGAGACGATCGTGCTGATCAACGTCGGCGCCGCGATCTCGAACATCAACATCGTGCGCAGCAGCGTGTCGCTGTTCACGCGCGACGTCACGATCGGCGGCAACGCGTTCACCGAAGAGATCCAGAAGCAGATGGGCATCGCCGGCGACGAAGCCGAAGCGTACAAGGTCGGCGGCAGCCAGACCGAGGACGGCGTAGTGCCGCAAGAAGTGTTGCGCGTGATGGAAGGCGTGGCCGAAGTGATGGCGGGCGAGTTCCAGCGCTCGCTGGACTTCTTCCTGGCGACCACCGCCGACGCGAATGTCACGCGCATCGTGCTCGCCGGTGGCAGCTCGAAGGTCACGTCGCTGCACCGCGCGATCGAGCGGCGCTCGCGCTTGCCGGTCGAGATCGCCGATGCGTGGAAGCGCGTCGAGATCGACCCGCAGCTCGATCGCAGCTATCTCGCGGCGCACTCGCCCGAGGCGTTGATCGGCGTCGGTCTGTCGATGCGCGCCGGAGGCGACAAGTGATCAAGATCAACCTGCTCCCGCAAAAGCGGGCGAAGCGGCAACAGGTCAGTGAAGGCGGCCAGCGTGAGATGGCGATCGGCATCGCGTCGCTCGTCGCGGTCGCCGCGATCACGTTCTTCGCGTTCGACCAGCCCAAGCGCAGCAAGCTGCACGACCTGCGCGCGTCGAACGATCAGCTCCAGCAAGAGATCGCCGCGAAGAACGCGCAGCTCGCCGATTATCCGAAGCTCAAGCTCGGCGCC
The DNA here is from genome assembly GCA_036271395.1 of Kofleriaceae bacterium. Lineage (GTDB taxonomy): Bacteria > Myxococcota_A > Polyangia > Haliangiales > Haliangiaceae > JABFXX01. The sequence goes on along the minus strand of DATBAS010000098.1, from coordinate 65,908 downwards.
GACGAAGCGAAGGAGCGCGAGCGCTCGATCAACCGCTTGATCGCCGCCAAGGTCGTGCCCGCGAACGTGCTGCACGAGCTCGGCGAGATCCTCACCCCGAATCACCTGCCGACGATGACGGCCGAGATGACCGCGCGCACCGGCAACGGCAAGCTCAGCGATCCGAACCGCCGCTTCGACCTCGCGTGGGACCCGAGCCACGTCTGGTTGTCCGCGTATACCGATACCGGCGGTGCGTTCAAGCTCGAGGGCGGCGCGCAAGCCGAGAACGACATCACGCAGCTGTCGAAGCGACTGCAGGCGTCGGTCTACTTCACCGACATCTCGCCATCGATGGAGCAACGCGTCGCCGACAAAGATACCGGCACCGCGTACTACAACTTCACGATCACCGGAAAGGTCGCCTACTGATGCCGATCATGGCGGACTTTGCCCGGCTGCCGAACCAGCGCAAGGTGCTGGTGTTCGTCATCGCGGGCTTCTTGATCGGTGCGCTGTACTGGCAGTTCGTGTTCAAGAAGCTCAAGAGCGATCTCGACGACGCCGAGGCGCAGCACAACAACAAGGTCGGGCTCAGCAAGAAGCTCGATCAGGACATCAAGGACTATGCCGAGCTCAAGCCGACGATGAACAAGCTGCTCGTCCGCATCGGCGAGGACGAGAGCGCGCTGCCGACCGAGGCCGAGCTCCCGGCGTTCTTCGACACGTTGCTGCGCAAGGTGACCGAATCGGGCGTGCAGGTGAACAGCTCGCAGCAGAAGCCCGAAGAGCCGGTCGAAGGGTTCGTCCGCGTGCCGGTCGATTTCGAGATCCAAGGCTCGTTCATGCAGATCAAGAAGTTCTTCGCGCTGCTCGTGCCGCACAAGAAGCACGCGGGCGACGTCGAGCCGACGACGGCGAACCCCGACGCGCCTGAGGAGCACGAGCGCATCGTGTCGATCGAGAACTTGTCGATCGGCAACCCGCAGGTTCGCAATCACGAGATCTTGCTGACCGCGCGGTTCACCGCGATGACGTTCCGCAAAGACGAGCCACCGCCGGCCGCGGCGGCACCGGGCACGAAGCCCGCGGGTCCGGCAGCGCCGGCGAGCGGCGCGACGAACACCAAGCCGCTGCCTCCGGCGGCGACCCCGGCGGGCGCGAAAGCGCGCGTCGACGATGCGATGAAGAAGAGCGAGCAGCGCAGCGACGGCAGCTCGGCCACGCTCAAGGGAGGCATGTGATGCGTTTGACGAAGCTCGCATTCGTGCTCGTCGCGACCGTCGCATCACTCGCCGCGTGCGGCGACGACGACGGCGGCGGTGGCACGCGTCCGAATCAGGCCGCCGCGGCCGCGGCGCAGAAGCAGGACAGCAAGAACAAGCTCGTGCCGCGCGTGCACGTCGAGGATCTGGTGCGCTGCTCGGTGCCCGACAAGCCGAGCGGCCCGGCGTGCGAGCCGCTCGAGCCGGTGGGCTCGGGTGCAGCATCCAAGAAGACGCTCGCCGAATGCGAGGCGGGCAAGTACTGCCTGCAGGTCGGCGCCGGGTTCAGCTGCGAGCCGTGCGCCGAGCGCGATGCGATTCGCCACGAGTTCAAGGACCGCGACTTCGTCGCCGATCAGTCGCGCGACCCGTTCTTCAACTTCGTGATCATGCCGGTCGGCATCACCGACAACTCGAACAACCCGAAGCCGGAGCCGCACCAGAGCTGCAAGCGGCGCGACCAGTTCGTCGCGAGCAACTACAGCTTCCAGGACCTCAAGCTCGTCGGCGTCGTGTCGGAGCGCACGATGCGCAAGGTGATGATGATCGATACCGCGGGGATCGGTCACATCATCAAGCGCGGTGACTGCGTCGGCAAAGAGAAGGCCGTCGTCAAGGACATCGGCGCCGGCTACATCACGTTCGTCATCGAGGAAGATCCCGATAACAAGCGGCCGTCGCACGAGCAGTCGGTGCCGCTGCATACCGATACGCAGCCGCAGACCGACAACCTGCCGCAGCTCGCGCCGGAGACCACCGCGCCGATCGTGGCGCCGCCGGCCGCGCCGATCGCGCCGCCACAGCCGACCGGCCCGCGCACCGGGTTGGGGCAGTCGAGCACGCCGCCGCAGGCGCCGGTGCACAAGCCACCGCAACCGCCGGTCCAACTTCCTCCCGCTTCGCACTAGCGAAAATTTGTGCCCGCGAGCTGCGCGGGCGAAAATTTTCCTGCTGCGCGGTCTGAACGCGGCACGCAGGAGTCGCTAATGACCATGAACCCGAGGCTATGGATCGCTGTCGTCGTGATCGCCGCTGCTACCGCAGTGGCGCACGCCGACGGTAAAAACGAGGTTCGCGCCGTGACGTTCGACGAGGACGCCGGTGTCACGCGCGTTCACGTGCGCGGAGCGGAAGCGCCGATGTTCACCGCGTACAAGCTCGATCGACCGAGTCGCGTCGTGATCGACTTGCCGCGAGCGAAGCTCGCCGACGCACTCAAAGGTCACGAGAGCGCGGCGACATTCACGCCGAGCACGTGGGCCGTGTCGACGATCGCGGCGCAGCAGCTCGATGACGGCACGGTGCGCGTGATCGTCACGCTCGCGCGGCCCGGGCGTTACGACGTCAAGACGATCGACAACGAGGTGACGGTCATCGTCACGGCGCGAGATCCGGCGCCGAAGACGGTGAGCCCGGAAGATCTCGCGCGCATGCAGGCCGAGAGCGAGCGCGCCAAGCAGCTCGCCGATCAGGCCGAGCACGCGCGGGCGAGCGCGCAACAACAAGCGGACGCGAGCCGCGCCGAGGCCGATGCGGCGAAGGCCGAAGCCGAGCGCTTGCGCAAGACGGCCGCCGATCAGACGGCGAAAGCCGAAGCGGCCCAGCGCGTCGCCGAGCAAGTGCGCCAGAACAGCGCGGCGAACACGACGAACGCGGCCGACGTCGCGAAAGCGCAACAAGTCGCCGCGAAGGCGCAAGCCGATGCAGACGCGGCGCGCCAGGCCGCGACCGCCGCGCAGACCGAGGCCGACCGCACGCGCCGCACCGCCGAGCAGGCGAAGCAAGATGCGGTCGCCGAAGCGACGCGTGCGAAGGCCGACGCCGCGCAGGCTCGCGATGAAGCGACGCGCGCGAAGACCGATGCCGCGCAGGCGAAGACCGTCGCCGCAAAGCAATCGGCCGACGCTGCGAAGCTCACCGCCGACGCGGCGAAGCAGCGCGCCGAGGCCGAGCAGACGAAGAGCGACGCGCTCAAGCAGACGGCGGCGGCCGAAAAGGCGTTGGTCGCCGAGCGTGTCGAAGCCGAGCAAGCGAAGCGCGACGCCGAGGATGCGCGCAAAGAGGCCGAGCAGGCTCGCGCCGAAGCCGCCCGTGCGTCGCGCGATCAGCAGGTCGCGCGCGGCGAAGCGACCGCCGCGAAGACCGACGCCGCGAGCGCACGCGACGAAGCTGCGCGCGTGAAAGCCGAAGCCGCGAAGGCGAAGACCGATGCCGACCAGGCGCGCATGGCGGCCGCCGCCGACAAGCTGGCGGCGCAGAAGCTACTCGACGACGCGAACGGCAAGCTCGCGGCGCTCGACAAGAAGTCCGCCGCGGCACAGGCGCTCGAGGATCGCGCACGTGCGACGAATGCCGCCGCGCTCGCCCGTGAAGATGCCGCGCGGTTGGACGCCGCGCAGGCGATTCACGATCGCGACGTCGCTCTCGCCGCCGTGAAACAAGCGCAAGACGCGCGCGACCGCGCCGCCGCGACCGATCGCGCACGGCTCGCCGCCGACGCGAAAGCCGCCGAAGATCGCCTCGCGCAGGCCAAGCACGCGACGGAAGCGTTCGACACCCAGCGCATTGCCGCCGAGCAAGCCGCCCAGACCGCGAAGTCCGAGCTCGACAAGACGCGCACCACGCTCGCGAGCGTCGAAGCGCAGCGCACGCAAGCGGTCGCCGATGCGAGTGATGCCACGCGACGCCGCGGTGAAGCCGAAGCCGCTGCGACCGACGCCACGCGCCGCCGCGGCGAGGCCGAAGCCGCCGCGCAAGCCGCATCCAAATTGCGCAGCGACGCCGAAGTCGCGGCGAACGACGCCGCGAAGCGCAAGACCCAGTCCGAGCGCGATCGCGACGACGCCGAGGCGCAACGCCAAGCCGCCCTCGCGGCCGCACGCTCCGCGCAACTCGCGCGGGATGCCGCCGACAAACAACGCCAGGTCGCCGAGACCTCCGCGCAGGCCGCGCTCGCCGCGAAGACCAGCGCCGAACGCTCGCTCGACGAGCTGACCACGCGGCGGCTCGATGCCGAACGCGCCGCGAAAGATCTCGAAGCGCGCGCGCAAGCCGAAGCGAAGGCGCAGGCGAACATCGCCGCCGCCGAAGCGCACAAGGCCAGCGCACGGGAGCTCGATGCTGCGAAGGCCGCGCTCGGCAAGCTGGCCGCGGATCGCAAGCACGCCGAGGACGAGCTCGTCGATCGCCGCAAGGCGGTCGCGCAGCAGCAGGCCGAATCGTCGCGGCTCGACACCGCCGCGACCCAGGCGCGCGATGCCGCCGATCGCGAAGAGACCCGGCGCGCCGAGCTGGCGAAGCGCCGCACGGCCGAAGAGCACGAGCTCGAGGCGCTCGATCAGAAGAAGGCCGCGACGCAGCAATCGATCGCCGACGCACAAGCGGCACAGGCGAAAGCCGAGGCCGCGCGCGTGCAACAGCAAGTCGCGCAGGCAACGCCGGCGAAGCCGGCCAAGACCGCGAAGCCGGCCATGATCGGCTCGATCGACTTCAAAGGCGGCGACGCGCAGGGCCAGGTCGACATCGCGGTCGGCGACGATGCCGTCGTGACGGTCGGCGAGGTCACGCCGTCGCACGTCGAGCTGATCGTCGATCACGCCGAGCTCGCGCCGAAGCTCGAGCGCACGCTCGACGTGTCGAAGTTCGGCGGCCCGGTCAAGGCGGTGTCGTCGTTCCGCGACCGCAAGGATCCGAATCGCGTGCGGCTCGTCGCCGAGCTCGCGCAGGCCGCGACGCCGACCGTCGACCGCGACGCCGGTGTGGTGCACTGGCGATTCGACGTGCCGACCAGGCACGCGATGCGCACGACGAACGTGCCGTCGCCGGTCGTCGGCGGCTTCGGCGCCGCGTCGACGCCGATCGCGCAGCAATCCGTCGCGCAGCTGCCGCCGCAGGGCGCGCGCAAGCACATCTATCACGGCGCTCCCGTCGATATCGACTTCGACAATGCGCCGCTCAACGAGGCGCTGCGCATCATCCAGGACGTCGGCCACATCAACATCGTCATCCCGGACACGATCAACCCGAAGGTCACGGTCAAGCTGTCGCGCGTGCCGTGGGACGAGGCGCTCGAGGTCATCTTGGCGTCGCACAACCTGTGGTTCCGCAAGGACGGCACGATCTATCGCATCGCCGAGCGCAAGACGCTCGATGCCGAAGATGAAGCCGAGGCCGCGCGTCGCGAGGCATCGCTCAAGGCCGAAGCGCCGCGCCCCGAGACGGTGACGCTGAACTACGCGAACGCCGACGACCTGCGCCTCAAGCTCGCCGATCTGCTGTCGAGCAAAGGTCACATCCAGGTCGACAAGCGCACCAACACGCTCATCATCAACGACGTCGCGGGCAATCGCGCCGAGATCGCGAAGCTCGCGATCAAGCTCGATACGCAGACGCCGGAGATCTCGATCGAGGCGCGCATCGTCGAGGCCGACTCGACGTTCTCGCGCAGCTTCGGCATCCAGTGGGGTGGTAATGCCGCGGCGGGTGCGAGCGGTGGCAACGCGACCGGCTTGACGTTCCCGTCGAGCATCGGCGCGGCCGGCGGTGCCGACGATCAGACGACGAACGCGACCGGCGTGACGGCATCGCCATCGGATTTCGCGGTGAACTTGCCGGCGACCGTCGGCACCGGCGAAGGCGGCGCGCTCGGCCTGTCGCTCGGCTCGATCGGCGGCAACCTCAACATCAACTTGCGGCTGTCGGCCGCCGAGGATACCGGCAACGTCCGCATCATCTCGTCGCCGAAGATCACGGTGCTCAGCAATCACGCGGCGAAGATCAGCCAAGGCACGTCGATCCCGATCTCGGTCGTGTCGGCCGCCGGTACGAACACGCAGTTCGTCCAGGCCAACCTGTCGCTCGACGTCACGCCGAACGTGTCGTATCGCGATTGCGCCGTGGGCATGGATCTGAAGATCACGAACGACCAGCCCGACTTCGTCGATACCGGCGCTCGCGGCGACCCGACGATCCTCACGAAGACCGCGAACACGTACATGCTCGTCAACGACGGCGAGACCGCGGTGCTCGGCGGCATCTACACGCGCAACACCGGCTTGTCCTACAACAAGGTGCCGTTCCTCGGCGATATCCCGGTGCTCGGCTGGTTGTTCAAGAAGCGCACGGAGACCGATAATCGCACCGAGATCTTGGTGTTCATCACGCCGCGCATCGTCAACCGCGCGAACCTGGCGTGCGGTGCTGCTCCGGCCGGCAACGGCGGCTAAGCTTCGTCGGTGCTGTTCCTGATCGGGTTCATGGCCGCCGGCAAGACGTCGGTAGGCAACGAGCTCGCAGCACTGACGCACCGCCGCTTCATCGATCTCGACGACGAGATCGCGGCGATGGGCGAGCCGGTCGCGTCGCTGGTCGCCCGTGACGAGCCCGAGTTTCGTCGCCGGGAAGCCGCGGCGCTCGCCCGTGTGATCGATCGCGGCGATGCCGACATCGTCGCGACCGGCGGCGGCGCCGCGAGCTTCGGCGACAACCTCGCGCGCATGCGCGGGGCTGGGCTCGTGGTCGCGCTCGGCGTCGATCTCGAGCACGCGCGAGCTCGTGCCGCAGGCGGCGGTGCGCGCCCGCTGCTCGCGGACGCCGGCGCGCTGTTCGCGACGCGCGCGCACGCGTATCGCCGCGCCCATGTCGTGGTCAGCACGATCGATCGTTCGCTGGCCGAGGTCGTGCGCGAGGTCGCCGCGGTCGAGCGCGCGTGGCTGGCGGCGCCGTCGCGCGACGCGACATTGGTGTCGCTCGGCGAGCGCACGTATCCGATCGTCGTCGACGATGGCTGGCAGCTCGGCGACCTCTTGCAGGGCGCGACGCGCATCGCGCTGATCAGCGACGACCACGTCGCCGCGCACTGGGGCGCCGCCGCCGAAGCCGCGATCGGTCGCGACCTCATCAAGCTGTCGGTCGCGCCGGGCGAGGCGAGCAAATCGTTCGCGACGTACGAGCGCCTCTGCAACGCGCTGATCGAGCGCGGGCTCGATCGCAGCTCGGCGATCGTCGCGCTGGGCGGCGGAGTCGTCGGCGATCTCGCCGGTTTCGTCGCGGCGACGCTGTTTCGCGGCATCTCGGTCGTGCAGTTGCCGACGACGATCGTCGCGATGACCGATGCGGCCATCGGCGGCAAGACCGCCGTCGACGTGCCGGCCGGCAAGAACCTGGTCGGCGCGTTTCACCAGCCGAAGCTCGTCGCGTCTGCGCTCCAGACGCTCGCCACGTTGCCCGAGCGCGAGCGCCGCGCCGGCTTCGGCGAGCTCTGGAAGTACGCGCTGCTCGATGGCGGCGAGCTCTGGACTGCGGTCGATGCCTGCACGGCATGGGCGCAGGGTGGCGGCCCGGCTCCATTCGAGCTGCGGGACGTGATCGCGCGCGCGGTCGCTTATAAAGCGGCGATTGTCGGCCGCGACGAGCTCGAGCGCACCGGCCATCGCGCCCTGCTCAATCTCGGCCACACCGTCGGCCACGCGATCGAGACGTTTTCTGGCCTGCTCCACGGCGAGGCAGTCGGACTCGGCCTGATCGCGGCCTGCCGGGTGTCGGCGGCGCTCGGCGTTGCTCGCAGCGGGCTCGAAACCGACGTCGTCGAGGCGCTACGCCGCACGGGGATGCTCGTAGATCTCGACCGGTACCTCGTCTCCGACGTCCTGGACCTGGTTCGGGTCGACAAGAAGCGGGTCGGTGACAAGGTGCGGTTCATCGCCGTTCGCGACGTAGGCCGGTGTGAGTCAGTCGAGATTGCCTTCGCGGAACTAGGCAGAATTTTGCGCCCTACTCGCGCACCTTGATACGATTTTCGGCATGCGTCGGTTTCCAGTGCTCGTGTTGTTTGTTGCCCTCGGCTGCGCCAAGAACGGTGACGAGGGCATGGTCGTGCTCGCCAACACCGCACCCAGTGGAACGGTGTGCACGTTCACCGGCGATCTAACGCAGCCTGCGTTCTCGCAGGGCGAGATCTACGCCGACTCGCCCGATCCGTACTTGTTGACTCCGTTGATCGAGAGTCGCTTCTCAGCAGCGGGATCTGGCGAGAACGTCGATCGATCGATCTTGCTGCAAGGCGCCGACGTCACGTTGACTGCCGCGACAGGCGGCAAGAGCGTATCGCTGCCGTCGACGGCACAATTCACGACGACGATCGCCGGCACGATCGACCCGGGCGGCTTGCTCAACGTGTCGTTTCCGCTCGTGCCGACCGACGTCTTGCAGCTGTTCGCGAGCGGCTCGGCCGATACCGAGATCGTCGCGAACGTCGTCGTGTTCGGCGATGAAGGCGGCGGTCGCGTCAACGCCGAGCCGTTCGGCTATCAGGTCACGGTTTGTCCAGAAGGTGCGCCGTGCGTCATCGCGAACGCCGGCCCGTGCAAGGGACTCACCGCCACCGTGAACGCCGGCAATCCGTGCAACCCGTATCAAGACGGAATCACGACGTGCTGTACGAGCGGCAGCGGCAGCGACGCCGTCCTCGTCTGCCCGGCCGTCGCGCAGATGTAAACGCCTCGCTCGCTGGCGAACCTCGCACGAGTTGCAGTACCCTTTTCACTGAATGTTTGCCGAAGCGCTCAGAAAGATCGTCGATCACGTCGACGGTGGCATCGCGGCGGTGGTGATGGGGCTCGACGGCATCCCCGTCGATACCTACGTCCGCCAGCGCGACAAGCTCGACGTCACCACGGTCGGGATGGAGTTCTCGTTCATCATCGGCCAGGTCCGCAAAGCGGGCGACAGCCTGCAGGTCGGTAACCTCGAAGAGCTTTCGGTCAAGGCGCAGCGGCTCGTGCTCGTGTGCCGGATGATCTCGCCGCAGTACTTCGTCGCCGTCGCGGTCTCGCCCGAAGGCAACGTCGGCAAGGCGCGCTTTCTCGCTCGGATGGCGCAGCCCACGTTGCAAGCCGCGCTTTGACCGAGCCGCGTCCGGACGAGCCGCAAGCGGAGGACGCGAAAGCGAGGTCGCGATGATCCGGATCCAGGTCCTTCACGGTCCGAATCTCAATCTGCTCGGCACGCGCGAGCCCGAGCACTACGGCAACATCACGCTCGCGGCGATCGATGCAGAGCTCGGCCGCCGAGCCGCCGAGCGCGGCGCCGAAGCGCGTTGCGCCCAGAGCAATATCGAAGGCGAGCTGATCGATCTGATCCAGCGCGCCCGCGGCTGGGCCGACGCGATCGTCATCAACCCGGGCAGCTACAGCCACACGTCGATCGGAATTCGCGACGCGATCGAAGCGGTCGCGATTCCCACGATCGAAGTGCACTTGTCGAACATCTACGCGCGCGAATCGTTCCGCCATGATTCGCTGACCGCGGCGCGCTGCGTCGGAGTGATCAGCGGCTTTCGCGCACAAAGCTACTACCTAGGCCTGGACGCCGCCCTCGCACACGTGGAAAGTACGAGGCGCTCTCATGGCCAAGCAGCCCAAACCAAACCGCGAAACCGACGAGCGCGTCAACGAGCGGGCTAACGAGCACGAGCTGGTCACGCTCGCGCGCGGGCTCGCCGAAATCGCCAGCTCGCACGGATTGTCCGAGCTGATCGTCGACACCAAAGACACCACGCTGACGATTCGCCGCGGCGCGGTCGTGATGGCGGCGGCGTCCGTTTCTGCTGCGCCGATCGCGATGCACGCGCCGATGGCCGCGCCCGTGCCGGCGTTCGCTGCGCCCGCGGCAACCCCGGCGATCGACGACAAAGCGCACGTCGTGACGTCGCCATTCGTCGGCACGTTCTATCGCAAGCCCAACCCCGACTCGCCGAACTACGTGTCGCAAAACGACAAGGTCGACAAGGGCCAGGTGCTGTGCATCGTCGAAGCGATGAAGCTGATGAACGAGATCGAAGCCGACGTGTCGGGCACGGTCACGGCCATCCTCGTCGAAGACGGTATGGCGGTAGAGTACGGCCAGCCGCTCTTCAAGATCGCGGTCTGACATGTTCAAGAAAGTCCTCGTCGCGAATCGAGGCGAGATCGCGCTCCGCGTGATCCGCGCGTGCAAGGAGCTCGGCCTCGCATCGGTCGCGGTGCACTCGACCGCCGATGCCGACGCGCTGCACGTCAAGTTCGCCGACGAGGCCGTGTGCATCGGCCCGCCGCCGTCGAAGGCGAGCTACTTGAACGTGCCGATGATCATCTCGGCGGCCGAGGTCACCGGCGCCGACGCGGTTCATCCCGGCTACGGATTCTTGTCGGAGAACGCCGATTTCGCCGAGGTCTGCCGCAAGTGCGGCCTGACCTGGATCGGTCCGCCGCCCGACGCGATGCGCCTGATGGGCGACAAGATCCGCGCGCGCGCGGCGATGGCAGCCGCGGGCGTACCGATGCTGCCGGGCACGAGCGGCATCCACGACGAGATGACGCTGCTCGAGAGTGCCGAGCGCATCGGCTTTCCGGTGATCTTGAAGGCGAGCGCCGGCGGCGGCGGTCGCGGCATGAAGATCGTCTACGAGAAAGAGAAGCTGCTCGAGGCGTGGGCGATGGGCCGCACCGAAGCGCAAGCCGCGTTCGGCAATCCCGAGATGTTCATGGAGCGGTATTGCCAGCGGCCGCGCCACATCGAGATCCAGGTCATCGGCGACAAGCACGGTCACTACACGCACCTCGGCGAGCGCGAGTGCTCGATCCAGCGGCGCCACCAGAAGGTGATCGAAGAGTCCCCGTCGCTGGCGCTGCCGGATTCGGTGCGCCAGAAGATGACCGCGGCGTCGGTCAACGCGATCGCGTCGATCGGCTACACGAACGTCGGCACGATGGAGTACCTGCTCGACACCGACAACAGCTTCTACTTCATGGAGATGAACACGCGTCTCCAAGTCGAGCATCCGGTGACCGAGCTCGTCACCGGCCTCGATCTCGTACGCGAGCAGATCAAGATCGCAGCCGGCGAGCCGCTGTCGTTCTCGTCCGAGACCGAGCGCAAGCCGCGCGGTCACGCGATCGAGCTACGCGTCAACGCCGAGGATCCGAACACGTTCGCGCCGTGGCCCGGCAAGATCACCGCGGTTCACCTGCCCGGCGGCCTAGGTGTACGTGTTGATACGCACGTGTACGCAGGTTACGTCGTGCCGCCGAACTACGACTCGCTACTCGCGAAAGTGATCGTCCACGACGTCGATCGCGCCGCGGCGATCCGTCGAGCTCGGCGCACCCTCGAGGAAATGGTGATCGAAGGTCCCCGCACCAACATCCCGTTCTTGCGGCGGATCATCAATCACCCCGACTTCATCAAGGGCGATTTCGATACCGGATTTGTCGGCCGCATGCTGGCCGAGCGCGCGTCCGCGGCGTAGCTGCCAAGCCGCTTGGCATTCGGTGATCCGATGTGTGTCGCAAGCGAAGGGAATCCTTCGTGCTTTTGCTTGACCGTGCGGCTTGCCGAGACGTACCATTTTTGAATGCGCGCGGCATACTGCCGCCGGGCGCAGCCCTGTGATGCAACGCACCTGGAGGTTGTAGCCGGCCGTGGCCTTTAACAAAGAAAAGGTCATGGATGCGGCGCGGAAGTTTGTCGATAAAGGCCAGATCGACAAAGCGGTGAAGGAGTATCTGCGGATCGTCCAGGAGGATCCGAAGGACGTCCGCGTCTGGCTGAAGATCGGCGACCTCTACGCGAAAAAAGGCGCGAAGCAGGACGCGACCGACACGTACCTCAAGGTCGCGCGCTTCTATCACGAGCAAGGCTTCATCGAAAAAGCGATCGCCGCGTACAAGCAGATCCTCAAGCTCGACGCGCGTCGCGTCGACGTGATCTTGAAGCTGGCCGAGCTGTATCGCGAGCGCGGCAACATCCACGAAGCGATGCAGCACTTCGAGTCCGTCGCGGCGCACTTTCACCGCGAAGGCAACACGAAGGACGCGCTCGGCACCGTCGTGCAGCTCGTCGAGATGGATCCCGAGAACATCGCGACGCGCATCAAGCTCGCCGAGCTGTACTCGAAAGAGGGCTTGCTCGAAGAAGCCGCGTCGCAGTTTACCGTCGCGTGCGATCAGCTGCGCCGGCAAGGCCGGCAAGACGACTTCGTCAAGGTCGCCGAGCGCCTGCTGTGGCACAAGCCGGATAATCACTCGCTCAACCGCGAGCTCGCCGCGCTGTACTTGCGCCGCAACGATCCGCGCCGCGCACTGCAAAAGCTCCAGACCTGCTTCAAGGCCGATCCGCGCGACGTCGAGACGCTCGGCTTGCTCGCGCTCGCGTTCCAGGCGCTCGATCAAAAAGCGAAGACGGTCAGCGTGCTCAAGGAGCTCGCGCGCATCCACAACGAGAACAAGACGCGCGACAAGGCCGGCGAGGTCTATCGCAAGATCCTCGAGATCGTGCCGACCGATCCCGACGCGATCGCGTTCTTGGGACCGGCCGCGGCAACGCCGCCGCCCAAGCTGATGCCGCAACCTCCGCCGATGCGGCCGCAGACCCAGCTGCCGCAGGCGATCCGCGCCGCGACCGGCGACGCGCGCTTCAACATCACGAGCGATCTGCAGTCGCTGCCGCCGTCGACACGCATGACCGGCTCGATGCCGCTCGTCGACGAGCAGAGCCTGTCGAGTGTCGACTTCGCGCTGCCCGAATACGACGATGGCGACTTCTCGGCCGACATGGAGCCGCCGCCGGATCCGCGCTCGCACTCGGCCAAGGGCGAGCGTCACGCCGAAGAGATCTCGAAGATCCTCGCCGAGACCGACGTGTACATGAAGTACGGCCTGCATCAGAAGGCCGTCGATCATCTGCGCCGCGTGTTCACGCTCGACGACGAGAACGTCGAGGCGCACGAGCGCTTGAAAGACATCTTGGTCTCGCAGGGCCGCGAGCAAGAAGCCGAAGAAGAGCTGCTCAAGCTCGCCGAGCTGGTCGCGCCGGCCGATCCAGATCGCGCCGAGTCGTACTTGCAAGAGCTCCTCGGCATGAACGGCACGCACACCGGCGCGTTCGAGCTCGCGCGTCGGTTCCGGCTGCGGGTCGCACGCATGAGCTCGTCGGTCTCCGAAGTCGAGTATCAAGGCGGCGGCGTCGCCGAGGTCGGCGAATCCGATCTCGAAGAGCTCGACCTCTCGACACCGCCGCCGGCGCGCGTCGCCTCACGTCGCCACAGCTCGCGCGATTCAATCGACGACTTCGATGCCGACGATCTGATCGGCGATCTGCGCAACGATCAGATCGCACACGGCTCGCCGGCGCCGAGCCGTCCGCCGCAACGTCCGCGCGGCACGTCGGCGAACGACGATAGCTTCGAGCTCGACTTCGAGCCGCAGGGCGCCGGCGCGACGCGACAAGTTCCGCCCGAGCAGATCCAGGCGCTCGCGCACATGCCCGACGACTACGACGATGGCGCGTTGCTCGTCGATCGACCGCCGCACGGCTTCGGCGGCCACGCCAGCCTCGACGAGGCCCTCGAAGCGCAGCTCGACGACGACGCGCTCGGCGAAGATATCGATCAGGGCGTCGCCGCCGAGCTCGGCGGGGTCGCCGAAATCGAAGACGACGAAGATCTGCCGTTCGATCCCGATGAGGCGCGTGCGTTCGATGCCGCGGTCGCGACCAAGGGCGAGACCGACGCGGTCTACGTCAACGGGTTCGAAGAGACCGAGGCGCCGCTCGTCGACAGCCAACCCACCGCCGAGGCGTACGAAGACGCCAGCGATCAGCTCGCGGTCGAAGGCAGCTACGATCCGTACTCCGGCGGCGGCGACCCGACGTCGATCAACGCCGACCTGGTCGCGCCGTTCGTCGAAGACGATCTCGACGAGGCCGATTTCTACGCCGGCCAAGGCATGTATCCCGAAGCGATGGCCTCGCTGCGCGCCCTCGCCGAGCACCATCCAAACCATCCGTTGATCTTGGCCAAGATGCGCGACGTCGACGCGCTCGAGCACGGCGACGCGATCTCAGCGCCGACGAACCAAGGCGAAGGCCTCGAGACGATGGACGCCGACGCGGCGCTGATCCACGACTCGACCGGCAACACCGGCATGCTCGACCTCGACGAGATCGAAGAGGTCTCGGAGTCGGAGCTCGAGGCCGGCGATGACGTCGAGGTCGACATCGATCACGACGACGGTCGCCCGCCGGTGAAGCGCAAGCCGACCGTCATGCTCGAGAACCCCGTCGATGAAAGCGACGCCGAGACGCACTACGATCTCGGCCTCGCGTACAAAGAGATGGGCCTGTTTGACGAGGCGATCAAGGCGTTCGAAAAGACGCTGCGTGCGCCGAATCGCGAAGTGCAGTGCCGCGTGATGATCGGGATGTGCCAGCGCGAGCAGGGCAACCCGCAGGAAGCGATCCATCAATTCAAGCAGGGCTTGCACGCGAACCCGACGGATCGCGAGCGGCTCAGCCTGTACTACGAGATCGGTCAGACGTACGAGTCGATCGGCGACGGCGGCGAGGCGCTCTACTACTTCGAGGCCGTCACCAAGCGCGATCCGAACTTCGCCGATGCCGGCCCGCGCGCCGACCAGCTGCGCGAGAGCGTCGGGCACGCCACGCCGCCCGAAGACGACCTGTAACGCCGTTGCGGAGCGCGGTATTTCGCGCGTCGCTCGGAAGCTGATTTCCATTCGTCCCGACGCGAGCTGACGCCGACGACGGTAGACGGTTTCGTCAATCGCGGAATTCGTAACCCCGCGTGATCGCCGAGCGGGAGCGCTTGGCTCGCCACGTGCTCATAGGCTCGTCACGATGCCCCAGCGCTCTTCCCAATCCAAAAAGCCCAAACGCGCCACCATGAAAGCCGCCGATCTCGCCAACGTGGTCGGAGGCTGCTGTTGCGCTCCTGCTGACCCCTGCTGCGCACCGGCGGCCGCGTGCTGCGCACCGCAAGCGTTCGCGCCCGCGTACGGCGCGTATGGCGGATACGGATCTGCGTACGGCGGCGGATACGGAGCGGCGTACGGCCGCGGCGAGTACGGCCGCGCCGAGTACGGGCGCGCCGAGTACGGTCGTGCCGAGGCCGGCCGCGGACGCGAGGTCGAGCAGCGCCAGCGCACCACCGGTTGGCGTCGCTGAGCTATTTCTTCGCCGCCTTCACGCAGTCGGCGACGAGGTTCATGTACGTCTTCCAATCCCAGTACTTGCCGGGATCGGTGTGGTGATCGACGCCGCCGCATTTACCGGCGACACCCGCGGCATCGCTGCACAGCGTGTGTGAGTCGAGATTCGACGGCACGTTCTCGTGACCGAAGATGTGCTTGCGGTCGACCGGAATGCCGTAGCGCACCGCGATCGAGCAGGTCAGCGCCGCCGACGCTTTATAGAGCGTCTCGGTGTAGTAACCGCCGCCGTCCTTCTTGTGCGCGAACCCTTCGTGCTCGATGCCGATCGAGTGGCGATTGAACCAGCCGTGACCGCAGTGCCACGCGTCGTCGCGCTCGAGCACCATCTTGACGATGTGGCCGTCGTGCGAGCGCACGATGTAATGCGCCGATACCTCGTTCGCGGGGTTCTTGAACACGGCGATCGCGCCGGCCATCGTGCCTTCGATGTCGTGGATGATGACGTAGTGGATCTTGTCGCCGTCGCGGCTGCCGAAGTTCGGCGACGCGATCCACTGATACGCCGGCATCGAGCCGGCCTTGAGCCGCTCGGGCGACGCGAATTCGGCGTCGGTTTCGACCTCGTCGCTCTCGGCGAGCACGGGCGTGGCGGCGCCGGTGCCGTCGAGCACGATGCGCTCGCCGTCGGTCGTCGTGATGTCGAAGCCCATGCTCTCGGCGACGTCGAGGTCGTCGATCGCGAGGCTGGCGGCGTCGTCTTGCACGCCGAGGAACGCGAGCGTCGCTTCGGGCAGCGAGCCCAGCGCCTGCGTGTCGGCGGCGAGGATCGCGGCCGCGCCGCTGATGTTCGCGGCGATGTCGGTCTTGATCAGGTTCGGATCGGCCGACGTCAGCGCGGCGGCGCGATCGATCTGCGCGTCGGTCAGGTACATCACGCCGAAGCTCGCGACGTCGGGCGGCGGGCTATTCGGATCGGCCGCGTCTTGATCCGGATCGTCGGTCTCGACGACCGGCGTGTCGGCCATCAAGTTGTACGCCGTGTCGGTCATGTCGAGCGACGGATCGGATTGCGTGTCGGTCTCCTGAGCCGGCTCGAACCGGCCTTGCTGAAAGCCGACCGAGACGAGCCAGTCTTGCGAGATGCCGTATTTCGCGGAAGCCGCGCGATACGCTTCGTTGCGCGGGCCCGGCAGATCCTCGACGTGAGTGGTCGGCTCGACGCTACAAGCCGCGAGCAAGAGAGCGATAGCAACGATACGCATGCGACCCGATTCAGCAAGATCGGGCCCAAACGGCGCGATCGCGATCTCGGCGAGTTGGCGCGCCGAGCTGCAGGCATCGCCCTGCAGTGCAACCGGCCGTGTGCATTGCAAAGGTGGTAAGCCCACGTCATGGCGACCCGCAGCGAGAGCGACAGCATGGGCGCGATCGACGTCGACGCGAGCCACTATTGGGGCGCGCAAACCGAGCGATCGCTGCGGCATTTCAAGATCGGCACCGAGAAGATGCCGCCGGAGCTGATCCGCGCGCTCGCGACGATCAAGCTCGCCGCAGCGACGGTGAACGCCGAGCTCGGCCTATTGCCGCGCGAGCTCGCGGAGCGAATCTGCGCCGCCGCGCGCGAGGTGATCGACGGCAGGTTTCCGGACGAGTTTCCACTCTCGGTTTGGCAGACCGGCAGCGGCACGCAGACGAACATGAACGTCAACGAGGTGATCGCCGCGCGCGCGAACGAGCTCGCGACCGGCACGCGCGGCGGCAAATCGCCGGTGCACCCGAACGATCACGTCAACCTCGCGCAGTCGACGAACGATGCGTTTCCGACCGCGATCCATCTCGCCATCGTCGATCGCCTCGACGTACATCTCTTGCCCGCGGTCGCGCAGCTGCGCGCGACGCTCGACGCCAAAGCGCGCGCGTTCGCCGACATCGTCAAGATCGGCCGCACGCACTTGCAAGACGCGACGCCGCTCACGCTCGGCCAAGAAATCTCGGGCTGGGTCAGCCAGCTCGATCATTGCGACCGCGCCATCCGCCGCGCGCTCGGCGACATCTACGAGCTCGCGCTCGGCGGCACCGCGGTCGGCACCGGGCTCAACGCGCACCCCGAGTTCGCGGTGCGCTCGGCGGCCGAGCTCGCGAAGCTCACCGGCAAGCCGTTTGTCACCGCGCCGAACAAGTTCCAAGCGCTCGCATCGCACGACGCGGTGCTCGTGCTGCACGGCGCGCTCAAAGCGCTCGCCGCGACGCTGACGAAGCTCGCCAACGACGTGCGCTGGCTCGCGAGCGGTCCGCGCTGCGGTATCGGCGAGCTGCGAATTCCCGAGAACGAGCCCGGCAGCTCGATCATGCCCGGCAAGGTCAACCCGACGCAGTGCGAGGCGATGACGATGGTGTGCGCGCTCGTGCTCGGCAACGATGTCGCGCTCGGCATCGCGGGCGCTAGCGGCAACTTCGAGCTCAACGTCTACAAGCCGCTGATCGCGCACGCGAGCCTGCAATCGATTCGCCTGCTCGCCGATGCGTGCACGTCATTCGACGAGCACTGCGCGCGCGGCATCGAGCCGAACGAGCGCGAGATCGCGAGCAAGCTCCACGGTTCGCTGATGCTCGTCACCGCGCTCGCGCCGCACGTCGGCTACGACACGGCCGCGAAGATCGCCAAGCGCGCACACCACGACGGCACGACGCTCAAAGCCGCCTCGATCGCGCTCGGTGTCTCGGCGATCGACTTCGATCGCTGGGTGATTCCCGAAGCGATGACGAAACCGGGCGGCTGAGATGACCCAGAGTTCGTCGGAGCAACCGAACCGAGCTCTGCGGTTCGCTTAGTACCAGGGACTGCTGCCGGAGCGCTCGCGGCGATTGCCTTTGAGCAACGCCTTCGAGCGGCGATAGACCTGCAGCGCGCTGCGCTTGACGAAGTCGCGCGCGGGCGAGCCGACGGGTCTCGGCGACAGCCCGAGCTTGCGCAGCTTGTGGTTCGCTTCGTAGCTGCGCACGCGCTCCATCGCGCTGCGCGTGTTCATCAACATGCTGAACGTGATCGTGACGCCGTCGCCGGTCTCGACCGCGTGCGGCGAGCCCATCGGCATGAACACGCCGTCGCCGGGCTGGAGCTCGAACACGCGCGCCGTCGCCTTTGCGTCGTCGGGGCAGTGCACGTCGCGCGACGAGTTGTCGCCGTAGAACACCTCGAGCACTTGTTCGGAGACCATCCCGCGATCGTCGTGGCGCCAGGTGTAGAGCGTTTTCGGACCCGCGATGTGGAGTAGAAAGTTTTGCTCGTGGTCGAGGTGATACGGCGTGACCGAGCGCGGCGATGCCAAGAACGCGGCGGCATCGCGGTTGACGAAGTCGCGCTGGCCGCGCGGGAACAGCTCGGCGACCTCGGCGTGAAATTCGGCGATGAGCGGCCGATACATCGAGTCGCTCGGCACGTTGATGATCTGCACGAACGTCTTCGCCGCTTCGAGCGACTCGATGCACTTGCGCAGCCGATCGCGTTTCGGATCGACGCCGAGCACGTCGCCGAGCTTGGTCGCCATGCCGCGCACGCCATCGTGGAAGCGCACGAACTCGGGTGGATGGCGCATCGCGAGCGCGCCGAGCGACTCGCGGCTCATCAGCGGGTGTTGCGCGAGCTGGTGCCGGATGTGCTGCAGCTTGTCTTGATCGAACGGCCCTTCGAGCAAGCTCACGGTGTTCATCGGGTCCGACAAATTAGCACTTATCGACCGATCTGGATCGAAAGATTGGTCGCGGTCACGCGGTGGACGACGACGGTGATCGACGTCGGCGAGAACCCGTCGAACTCGACTTCGAGCTGATCGATGCCGTCGAAGTGCAGGCGGTCCGCGGTCATCGTGATCGGGCCGAGCCGCACGTCTTTGATCGTGGTGTCGATGCTGCCGATCGCGCCTTCGATCGCGCCTTTGCCTTGGTCGTGCAACACGCCTTTGACCTTGAGGTCGACCATGCCGGGCTGATCGTCGCCGCCGAACGCGATCATGCCGCCGCCGACATCGACGTTGCGAGGCGCGAGCAGCGACACCGCGACATCGACGCCTTCGATCGAGAACGACCGCAAGATCTTGCGCTTCTTGTCGTCGTCATCGTCCTTCTTGTCTTTGTCGTCGCGGGACGCGAGCGCGAAGTCGGCGAGCGATCGCACCGGCACGCGGCCGAACGCCGCGAGCGCCGACGCATTCTTGTCGAGCTGAAACGTGATGAGGTCGTGCGACGAGCCGAAGATCGGCACTTTCCAGCGAACCGCGAGCCGATCTTGATCGGCATCGATGTCGAGGAACGCGCCCTCGAGCCAGTCGAGCCCTTCTTCGAGCGCGCGAAAATCCAGGCTGCCTTCTTGGATCGGAACGCGCAGCTCTTGATCGAGCGTGCGTACGCCGAGCACCGGCAGATCGAGCTGCACTTTGAGCGTCGCGTAGATCCGGCCCGACAAGCTGTCGAGAAAGCGCAGTCGCTCTTGCCGCTGGGTCGGCGACTTCGGCGCTGCAGGCGTGCTCGGCGAGCTCGACTTGAACGGGCCTTTGATCGTGATGCGCGTTTCCGATAGCGACAGATGCGGCGACACGATCTCGAGCCGGCTGGATGCGCCGCGCACCATCAACAAGCCGTGCGGCAGCTCGATGCGCTCGGCGACGATCGAGAAGCGGCCATCGCCATCGCGCAGCCACGCCGAGCCGATCGATCCCGCATCGGCGGACCAGCGCAGCGCGCCGAGTCGACCTTCGAGGTTGTCGAACGCGCACTCTGCCGCGCCGTAGCTGGTTTTGCCGCTCTGCCCGCCAAGCTCGCGGATCGACGCGTGCGGGAACAGCAGCCGGTTGCCATGGTCGTCGGATGCGAACCCGAAGCGCTTCACTTCCACATCAGCGTCGACGCGTGTCGGCAAGGTGCGCGCATCGTATCAGGGTTATGCTCGACGGATGAGCAAGCGCACGCGGCTCGGCGTCGGTGATCGGCCGACGACGCGATCGCGCAGGCCGACGTTAGTCGGCACGACCGTGCTCGACAGCTACATCATCGAAGCCGAGCTCGGCAGCGGCGCGATGGGCAGCGTCTATCGCGCGCGCCACACGAAG
The DNA here is from genome assembly GCA_036271395.1 of Kofleriaceae bacterium. Taxonomy (GTDB): domain Bacteria; phylum Myxococcota_A; class Polyangia; order Haliangiales; family Haliangiaceae; genus JABFXX01. Next base: position 45,574 of record DATBAS010000098.1, on the reverse strand, counting down.
CTGCCGCGCCACGTCGCACTCAAGGTCATGCACGAGCATCTCGTAGGCGAGCCCGCGTTGCTCGCGCGGTTCTATCGCGAGGCGAAGGCCGCTGCGAGCTTGCACCATCCCAACGTCGTCGCCGTGCTCGACGTCGGCGAGAACCACGATGGCAAGCACGTGATGGTGATGGAGCTCGTCGATGGCGAGAGCCTCGGCGATCAGATGGATGCCGGCCTGCCGCCGGAGCGTGTCGTGCCGATCATCACCCAGCTGCTCGCCGGGCTCGAGCATGCGCACGACGCCGGGCTCGTGCATCGCGATCTCAAACCCGACAACGTGCTCGTCGATCGCGACGGCGTCGCGCGGATCGCCGATTTCGGCATCGCCGCGCTGCGCGCGACCGACGAGCCGGTCGACAAGCTCACGGGCACCGGCATGATCGTCGGCACGCCGCTCTACATGGCGCCCGAGCAAGCGCGCGGCGAAGCGGTCGATCACCGCGCCGATCTCTACGCGCTCGGCATCATCTTGTACGAGATGCTCGCGGGCGTCGCGCCGTTCGACGGCAGCGCGATGGAGGTCGCGGTCGCCAAGATCGACAAGGACCCGCCGCTGATCCGCGAGCGCGCGCCGCACGCGCAGGTCGATCGCGTGCTCGAAGTCTTTCTCGCCAAGTTGATCGCGCGGTTGCCCGACGCGCGATTCGCGACCGCGCTCGCCGCGCGCGAAGTACTCGAGCTCTACGCGGCGGATCGGCTCGCCGCCGCGACGCGGCTCGGCGTGATCGACGTCGAACGTGCGCTCGCCACGATCTCGCTATGAGAATCGCGGCGGCGTGCGTGCTGGCCGCGTGCTCGACCGGCGGTGTGTCGCTGCACGCGCAGCGCGAGTGGCTGCCGTCGCACGAGATCGTCGACGACGATCTGTCGGCCCTGCGCTTCACCGCATACTCGGCCGATCCGGACGTGTTCGAGGGTTACCGGCAATATCCGCCCGGCGGCTACGTCGCCGGCGGCGCCGATGGCCGCGTCGACATCGCCGACGTGCCCGACGGGCCGTACACGCTGCAGGTCGCGTATGCCGATCACTCCGATTGGTACGGCTACGACGATCATTCGCCGACGTGGTTCGACGTGACCGCCGGGCGGCGCGATCAGGTCGCCGCGCCGCCGGGGACGATGATCGATCTCAGCGGCGTCACGCTCGGCGAGGCGTGGACCGACGGCGCCCAGCTCGATGCGGCGTGCCCGACCACGAACGGTGTCGTCGATGATGTTCAACCGACGCCTTTCCCGTTGCCCGGCGCGACATCGTTGGGCGCGTTCGATTGGGGCGCCGGCGATACGGCGCTGATCGACGCCACCGCCGGTGACGCGTTCGTCATGCTGCACCGAACCGAGGCCAAGTTCACGAGCAGCGACGGAGTGTGGTCCGGCACCACGGCGACCGAGATGTTCGCGCCGCCGCCGTTCTCACAAGCACCGGGGGCGACGACCGTCCTGACCGGCAGCTCCACGCCGCTGGCCGCGACGCTCGCCGCCGAGATCACACCCGTGGTCGCCGCCGAAGCCACCGAGTGGTCCGTCGACGTCAGCGTCGGGCCGGGCACCGACGGCGGCGTGCCCGGCGCCGTGCTCGCGCAGTTCGTTGGTGGGAGCGTGCCGAGCACGCCGAGCACGCCGATCCCGATCGTCGTCGCCGATCCGTTCGACCCGTCGTGGCCATTGCTCGTGCGCACGACGACGTACGGCACCGCGGCGGAGGTCATCGCGATCGGCAACGCCGATGTCGGCGCCGTCAAGGCGTCGAGCTCGCTGTTGCTAAACGGCGAGGCGCTCGGTGGCGACGTTTCGTGGGGCGGCGCGAAGGCGTTCACGATCGGCGTCGATCCAGACCTCGAGGGATTCGAGCTCGATCTCAGGAGCGGCTCGGCGACGATCCACGTTTACTCGGATCGCTCGAGCGTGATGCTGCCGCGCGAAGCGCTCGCGCTCGGCGTGTCGTACTCCGCGATCACGACGATCGGATCCGGTGCGGTTCAGACGCTCCAGGCGTGGACCGGCTTCGAGCTCACGCCGTTCTAGCCGAGCGCGCGCGGCGACGCGTGGATCTCGGCGAGCACGCCGTAGTGATCCGAAGGCCACACGCCGTCGGTCGGCTCGTGCAGCACGAGCTTGGCCGAGAGCGGCTCGCCGCGCATCCGATGGTCCGGTCCCCGGACGAAGATGTAGTCGATGCGATTGCTCGGCTCGTGCGCGCGCAGCGCGAATGCGTTCGCGCGGTCGTACGTGTAGCCGGGGCCCGACGCGCCCGACGCCGTCCAACAATCGGCGAAGTAGACGCTGCGCCCGTCGATCGACGTGAGCCCGCGCATGAACCGCATCTCGTCGGAATCCGGTCCGGCATTGAAGTCGCCGAGCACGACCGGCGGCGGCCCGCCGATCGGCGCGAGGCGCGCGACGTGATCGGCGAGCGCGACGACCTGCGCGCGCCGGACGTCGCACAAGTTGAACTGCACGGTGAGGTGCGTCGCGAACACCGGAATCGGTCCGTGCGGCGCGTGCACGCGCGCGAACGCGATCGATCGCGTGTCGAGACCTGGCGGCGACGGCAGTGCGAGGCACTCGCCGCCCTCGATCGCGTGCGGCGAGATGATCGCGTTGCCGAACGTGAGCCCGCCACCGATCTGCCACGCCGGCGCGTGAAACACGTTCCAGCCGAGCCCTTCGGCGATGACGTCGGCTTGGTTCGGCACGCCCGGCATCGCGAGCACTTCCTGCAGCGCGATCACGTCGGCATCGAGCGCGGCCAGTCCGGCGCGGATCAACGGCAGCCGCGCGTCCCACGGGCCCTGGCGGTTCCAGATGTTGAACGTGACGACGCGCCAGACGTCTCCGCGGGACATGATTCATGGTAACCCGTCGGCGTGAGCGACTCTGCCACCGACCAATCAGAAGCCGAAGCCGAGCCCGCGCCGCCGGTCGGCGGCATCAAGAAGAAGACGCTGATCACGATCGCGGTGATCGACGTGCTGATGTGGGCGTTCGCGATCCAAGCGCACAGCACGGTGCTGCTCATCGTCGTCGCCGTGCTCACCGCGCTCGTCGGCGGCGTGCTGATCTGGGCGTTCCGCATGCTCAAGAAGCAGCGCGGGCTCGTCGGGATGCTGCAAGGTGCGGCCGCTTCGCCCGATGCGCGGCGCGAGGCGCTCGCCAAGCTCGAGGCGCAAAAAGACGCGGGCTCGCCGGTCAACTTGTTCGCGCGCGCGCAGCTGCTCGCGCAAGACGATCCGAAGGCGGCGCTCAAGCTGCTCGAGCCGACCGGCATCAAGGGCTTCCAAGCGGCGATGCAAGACGACGTCGCCCTGCTGATGACGCAGCTCTATCTCGGTTTGGGCCGCACCGCCGATGCGCGCAAGGCCGCAGACACGATCAACCTCGACAACCCCGAGCGCAAAACCGTGCGGCCGATGGCCGCGAGCCTCGTCGGCGAGGCGTGGGCGCGCACGGGGAAACCGAAGGACGCGCTCGCGTTGCTCGACACGATCGGCGAGCTGCCCAAGAAAGAGAAAGAGCAGCTCGAGCTCCAGCTGCGCGTCGTGCGCGTGTTCGCGAAGTTCGCGGCGAACCAGCGCGGGCCGGCGCGCACCGAGCTACAGCAGCTCGCCGATGTCGACGTGAATTATCTCGGCCGCTTCATCATGCCGCAGTTCCGCGTGCATCCCGAGCTGCAGAAGCTCGCGCGCTCGGTGCTCGAGTCGCATCCGGCGGCGCGCAAGATGGCCAAGGCGCAGGCCGGCCAGCAGAAGAAGATGATGTAGCTCGGCGATCGCGAGCATCCGTGCCGCGATCGACGCGGTCGGAGCCGGCATGACGAAATACATCATCGCCGTGATCGCGGCGTCGGCGGCTGCGTGCACGAACGTCGAGCCGGCGCCGGCCGGAACCGGGAGCGCGCAGAACAATGCGCAACAGGTGCTACCAGACGGGTCGACGATCGAAGCCGCGTGCAGCCCGCCCGAAGGTGCCGGCCATCCCTACACGACCGTTGCAGAGCTCCAGCAATTGATCGTCGGCACGTGGGTGGTGTGCGCGGGACCGTCACTATCGACGACGGCAAATTCGGTCGGAATGCGATTCGACGCGACCGCCGCATTCACGCAGTTGATCGGCGGCGACGGCTTCGTGACGGTTGCTCCGAACAATTTCGAATACGGCGGCACGTGGGTGACCGATCCAGAGCTGGCGATCGACGTCACGCTCGTATCGAGCGATTGGGTCGCGATCGAGACCCCGGCGTTCGAGGACGGGCCGCGCCGATTCGCGCAGCCCTCGTTCGATGCGGATGGCAACCTGACCGAGTCGATCTACATCGCGATCGACTGACGCGAGCTACGCGGTCCACTGGACTTGTTTCGCGGGCGCTTCCGACGTTTTCTCGACGTCGCGCGCACCGGCGCGGTCGAGGATCTCTTTCGCGAGCTTGGCCCACTTGTGATCGTCGGCGTGAACCGCGAGCAGCATGCCGCCCTTGTTCACGTACGATTCGTAGCGCTTCGCTTCGTACTCGGGAATGCCGAGGCCGATCAGCGAGCCGGTCAGCGTGCCCACGGCGCCACCGGCGCCGGCGCCGGCGAGCGCCGCCACGATCGGGCCGGCTGCGATGAAGATGCCGAGGCCGGGGATCGCGAGCGCGCCGAGCCCGACGAGCAAACCGAACGCGCCACCTGCGATGCCGCCGATCGTCGCACCGGTCGCGGCGCCCTCCGGAGCCTTCGTATGCTTCTCGTGCGCGACTTCCATCGTCGAGGTTGCATCGGGCAATAGCGCGGACAGATCCGAATCGCGGAATCCGTTGGCGCGCAGCCCGTCGATCGCGTTGCCGAGCGTGACGCGATCGTCGAACAATCCGATGACGGCGATCTTCTTGTTGGCTTTTTCCATGGTCATAGGTCCTTTCAGCTCACTTCGCGATCTCGAGTTGATTGACGACGTTCGCAGCGCCCGAGCTGGATGCCAGGCTCCCGATCCGATCGCGTTCATCTGTCGAGGTGACGACGCCCGTGAGCGTCACCGCGCCGTCTTTGACGACGACCTTGCAGTTCTGCGCGGTCGTCGACAGCGATTTGTCATCGACGATCGACTTGCGAATCTTCGCCGCGAGGTCGACGTCGGGTTTGCTCTCTCCCGCTTGGTCGGCGGTCGGGGCGACGACTTTGTTGCGCTCCGTGTTGTCGGCGCGCCGCGTGCCTTTGCATCCGACCAAACCCGTGAGCGCGATCGCGAGCGCTAGCGTTTTCATGATCGATCTGCACAGCAAGCCGCGTGCCCTGCAAGGTCATCGCGAACGGCGCGCCAGACGCAGCTCACGTGCGCGACGATGCACGGCCGAGCGAATCGGCTCAGTGCGATTCGGATGGATCGGGAGCGTTCTCAGGCAACACACCGAGCAGCGCGAGCCCCTGCTCGAGGTGCGCTTGGAAGCGCGCGCGATCGATCGAGTTGCGACGCGCTTCGGCTTCGGCGACTTCGAGCTGCGTCGCGAGTGCGCGCTTGTCTTCGGCGAGCTGCGCCGCGGCGTTCGATGACTGCGCGAGCCGCTCGTCCATCGACTTCGCATCCGATTCGAGCGCGGCGATGCGCTCTTTCGCTTCTGCGAGGTCGCGCTGCAATTTCTTCTGCGCTTCGCGCAGCGAGCCGACCGTGGTCTCCCAATATTGCTCGCGCAACTCGGCGCTGCGCGTCGTTTGCTCGAGTGCGGCGGTCTTGGCTTCGAGCTCGGTCGCGAGCCGGCCGGTCTCGGTGGCGAGCTTTTGTGCGGCCGCGGCCGTGTCGGCCGCATGCGACTCGGTCAGTTGCGCGAGCTCGCGGCGATGCGATTCGCCGTGCTCCGCCGCGGCGCGCGCCGACTCGGTCTGGATCGCGGCGAGCTCGCTCTTGAGGCGCTCGCGCTCTTCGGCGAGCGAGCGCGCGGCGAGTGCCTTGGGCTCGAGATCGCCGCGCAGTGCCGCGAGCGAACGCTCGTGCGCCGACTTGAGCTGGCCCACTTCTTCGTCGTGCGAGCCGCGCAGCTGCTTGATCGTCGCATCGAGCGTTTGCTCGACGGCCTCGACCGCGCCGCGTTTTTGCGCTTCGAGCTGGGCAAGCTCAGCGGCACGCGCGTCGTCGAGCTTCGCGCGCTCGGTCGTCCATCGCGCTCGCGCTTCGTCGAGCTGCGCGGCGAAATCGGCCGCGCGTGTTGCCGCGGCGCTTCGTTCGCCGCGCTCGAGGTCGAGCAAATGCGCGAGCTCGTCGGCTGCCGCGATCGTCTCTTGCAACCGCTCTTCGACGCCGGTCGTGCGCGCGCGATACGCGTGCAGCTCGTCGAGCATCGCGGTTTGCATCGCGAGCTCTTCGGCGAGCAGGTCGTGTGCTTCGGCGATGTCGGCGCGCTTCTCGACTTCGGCTGCGAGCTCGTCGTCCTTGTTCGCGAGCTCGCGCTGCGTGTCGGCGATCTGGCGCTGGAGCCGCGATAGGTCGCGCCGCAGCGCGAGCTCGGAGCTGGTTTCAGCCGACGCGCTGCCCGACGCGCGCTTGGCGCGTGCCGACGCGGAGCCCATCAGTGCCGAGGTCGACGCCGACACCGGCGACACTGGCGACGCCGGCGGTCGCGTCGAGAACACGCGGTCGACGCGGAAGTTCTCCGAATTTTCGACTTCGCCCTCGGACGCGGAGTCCTGTCGCGCGTCGCGACCTCCCGGCTTCTTCATCACGCTAACACCAGTATCCGCCCGGCGCTGGCGCGGTACAAGTGCGGCGTGGCCGACCTATCCGTGACCGCGCTGTACACGTCGCAAGTGTGGGCTTGGGGGCATCTCTCGCACGCCGAGCTACTCGCCACGCCGGATGGCAAGCGCGTGTTCGATGCGACCAATGCCGCGTTGTCGATGGCCCGCTTGGTCCGCCGCGACATGCCCGATCTGCGCTACGCGCTGTTGCACCGCCACGCGATGATCGACCACTTGCTCGAGCAGGCTACCGACCGCCGCGTGATCGAGCTCGCCGCCGGGTTGTCGCGGCGAGGCGCTGCGAATTGCCACGAGCGCGACTACACCGAGATCGATCTGCCGCCGGTGATCGCGAAGAAGCGCGAGCTCCTCGCGCGCACGCCCGACGGCCGCGAGATCCTCGAGCACTTGCAGCTCGTCGGCGGCGATGTCGCCGACGTCGCGCTCACCGGCCCCGCGTTCGTGATCGCCGAAGGCTTGCTCGTCTATCTGTCGCACGATGCGCGCACGAAGCTGTTCGCGAAAGCGCGCGCCGCCGCGACGGCGTTCGTGTTCGATCTCGTACCGGCGAGCGAAGAGCCGCAACCCGGCGCGATCGGCCGCGCGCTCGAAGCCGGCATGAAGCTGTTCACCGGCGGCAAGAGCTTCGAACGCGACGCGAAAGACCGCGCGCAGATCGAGCGCGAGCTGAACGACGCCGGCTTTGCGACCGTCACCGCATACGCCGCGCGCGACGTCGCGGATGCGTGGCACTTGCCGTTTCCCGACGAGCGCTCGAACACGCTAGTGTGGCGCGCGAGCTAACCACGCGCGCGTGAACGCGGTCGTCGCGGCGTAATTTTTTTCGATCTCGGCGACGACCATGCGCTCGACGATGCCGCCGAAGCCGAACGCCTTGATCTTCACGTCGGCCTCGACGCGCCTGCGCGTGCTCGGGCCGGCCGCGGCGAATTCGATCGTGCCCGCGTTGCGTACGCGATCGGCCCACTTGTTCGGGACCGTTCGCCACGTCCCGCGTCGCGTCGCGCGGTCGTAGTCGAGCTCTTCGACGAAGCTCGCCGCGCTGCTTCCATAAGCGTGGTCGATCGCGTGGCCGGCTTCGCGCGCCGGCTCGTAACAAACGTGACGCACGATGCGTTTGTCACTTTGGTCGAACCGGACCAAATGACGGCCGAGCTTCAGCTCTTTGCTGAGCGCGTCGTTGAATGTTTCGTCAAAGTAAAGAGACACGAAATCTCCGACGACAATTCGCTCGAAAACGTGTTCGATGGTCACGTGCATGCGCTTCGTGACCCACATTGTGCACCTTTCGAACAAGCCTTCGAAAGGCTGACGAAATCGCTCGATCTCGACGGCGGCAAATTGATACCGTTCCCCTTGTCGCATGTTGGCAGTATTCGGAACACGCGATCGGGTGATCTGCCTCTCGCCGCTGGAACGCCCTGATCTCGGTATCGCCGTCGCCGCCCAAGCGGCGGGCGCGATCGGCATCGTCGATCTCGGCCGCGATATCGGTCGCGGCAAAGCCGTGCTTTCTCGCGTGCCTGCCGGCGTGGGAGTCCGCGTTCCGGACGGCGCGCGCTACGACTTGCCGCGCCACGTCGATCTCGTGATGGTCGGCGAGCCATCGCAAGTGGCGGCGTACGCGAACCGCGATCGCCGCGTGCTCGCACAAGTGACATCGGTCGATGAAGCACGCGCCGCGCTATCGGCCGGCGCGTGGGGCCTGATCGCGAAGGGCTGCGAAGCGGGCGGGCGCGTCGGCGATGAAACGACGTTCGTGCTCGTCCAGCACCTCGTCGGGTTCGGCGCGCCGATCTGGGCGCAAGGCGGCATCGGCGAGCTGTCGGCCGCGGCGTGCGTTGCCGGCGGCGCCAAAGGCGTCGTGCTCGATTCGCAGCTCGCGCTCGTGCGCGAGTCATCGCTCGGCACGCAAGTGCGCGGCGCGATCGCCGCGATGGACGGCAGCGAGACGTCGGTCGTGAATGGCCACCGCGTGTTCGCGCGGCCGGACCTGCCGCTCCAGAAGCTCGTCGCGCAAGATGCGCCGTTCGGCGGCGATGATCTGTACGCGCAGCTGCTCCCGCTCGGCCAAGATGCCGCGTTCGCGAAACATCTCGCCGACACGCACGTCACCGCTGGGGGCGTCGCCCGCGGGATCGCCGGCGCGATCGCGCGCGGGCTCGAGCTCGCCGTCGAGCATCCGCTCGGACCGGATTCGGCGTTCGCGCAGCGCCACGGCCTGCGTTATCCGATCGCACAGGGCCCGATGTCGCGCGTCAGCGATCGCGCGAAGTTCGCCGCGGCCGTCGCCGAAGCGGGTGGGTTGCCGTTCTTGGCGCTCACGCTGATGAGCGGCGCCGAGGTTCGCGAGCTCATGCTCGAGACCAAGCAGCTCGTCGGCGAGTTGCCGTGGGGCGTTGGCATCTTGGGGTTCGTGCCGCCCGAAGTTCGCGAGGCGCAGCTCGAAGTGATCCGCGAGCTCGGCGTGCCGATGGCGCTGATCGCCGGTGGCCGGCCGTCGCAATCGGCGCCGCTCGAGGCGCAGGGCACGCCGACGTTCTTGCACGTGCCGTCGCCGGGCCTGCTCGACTTGTTCTTGAAAGACGGCGCGCGCCGCTTCGTGTTCGAAGGCAGCGAGTGCGGCGGTCACGTCGGGCCGCGCACGAGCTTCGTGCTGTGGGAGCAGCAGGTGCAGCGCTTGCTCGCGAGCGACTGCATCGCCGAGCTCGACGTGCTGTTCGCGGGCGGCATTCACGACCAGCGCTCGGCCTCGATGGTCGCCGCGCTCGCCGCGCCGCTCGCCGCCAAAGGCGCGCGCATCGGCGTGTTGATGGGCACCGCGTACTTGTTCACGCACGAAGCCGTTGCGTGCGGCGCGATCCAGCCGGCGTTTCAAGAGCAGGCGATCGCGTGCGAGCGCACCGTGCTGCTCGAGACCTCGCCGGGTCATGCCACGCGCTGCGCCGATACCGAGTTCACCGCGCAGTTCGCCGCCGAGAAGGCGCGGCTCGCGAGCGCAGGCGTCGATCCGAAGCTCGCCTGGGCGGAGCTCGAGCAGCTCAACCTCGGTCGCTTGCGCATCGCCGCGAAGGCGCTCAAGCGCGACGGCGAGACGATCTCGACCGTCGACGAGACCACGCAGCAGCGTGAGGGCATGTATATGATCGGTCAGGTCGCGGCATTGCGCCGCGAGACCTGCTCGATCGCCGAGCTCCACGCCAACGTCTGCGATCACCGGCCGCGCGCCGACGAGCTGATGCGGCCGTCGAGCGCGGATCTCGCGCTGCTGCAGGATGTCGCGATCGTCGGCGTCGCCGCGATCTTCCCGGGCGCGCCGGATACCGATGCGTTCTGGGCGAACATCGTCGCCGGCACCAACAACGTGCGCGAAGTTCCGCCCGAGCGCTGGGACGTCGCGACGTACTACGATCCGAACGCGACCGGCGTCGATGCCGGCAAGAAGACGCCGTGCAAATGGGGCGGCTTCCTCGACGACGTGCCGTTCGATCCGCTCGCATACGGCATCCCGCCGAAGTCGCTCGCCGCGATCGAGCCGGTGCAATTGCTCGCGCTCGAGATCGCGAAGCGCGCGCTCGCCGACGCCGGCTATGAAAAGCGCAGCTTCGATCGCGCGCGCACCGCCGTGATCTTCGGCGCCGAAGCCGGGACCGATCTCTCGACCGCATACAGCTTCCGCGCGATGTTCCCGCACTTCGTCGGTGCGATTCCCGATGCGCTGCACGACCGGTTGCCCGAGCTGTCGGAAGACAGCTTCCCCGGCGTGCTGTCGAACGTGATCGCCGGCCGCATCGCGAACCGGCTCGACCTCGGCGGCGTCAACTACACCGTCGATGCAGCGTGCGCCGCATCGCTCGCCGCGCTCGACATGTCGGTCAAGGAGCTCGTCGCGGGCTCGTCCGACATGGTGCTGTGCGGCGGCGCCGACCTGCACAACAGCATCAACGACTACTTGATGTTCTCGAGCGTGCACGCGCTGTCGCCGACCGGCCAGTGCCACACGTTCGATGCGAAGGCTGATGGGATCGTGCTCGGCGAAGGCGTCGGCTGCATCGTGCTCAAGCGGCTCGCCGATGCCGAGCGCGACGGCGATCGGATCTACGCCGTGGTCAAGGGCGTCGCCGGCGCGAGCGACGGCAAGAGCCTCGGGCTCACCGCGCCGCGCAAAGAAGGCCAGGTTCGCGCGCTCGAACGCGCGTACGAGCAGGCGGGCGTGTCGCCGGTCGACGTCGGGCTCGTCGAAGCGCACGGCACCGGCACCGTCGTCGGCGATCGCACCGAGCTGGCCACGCTCACGGACGTGTTCACGAACGCCGGCGCCAAGCCAAACACGTGCGTGCTCGGCTCCGTGAAGTCGAACATCGGCCACACCAAGTGCGCCGCCGGCATCGCGGGCGTCATCAAGGCCGCGCTGTCGATCCATCACGGCGTGTTGCCACCGACGCTGCACATCACGCAGCCGAACCCGGCGTACAAGCGCGACACCAGCCCGTTCGTGTTCCTCGACAAAGCGCGGCCGTGGGTCGCGAAAGAGCGCGTCGCCGCGGTGAGCGCGTTCGGCTTCGGCGGCACCAACTTCCACGCCGTGCTCGCGCAACACGACGGTGGACCGAGTGCGGGCGAAGCGTGGAACGCCGAGCTCGTGCTGATCCGCGGCGTCGATCGCGCGACCGCGCTGAACGTGCTCGACCGCGTCGAGAACACGCTCGCGACCGAGCCGCGGCTGCGCGATCTCGCGCGCACGACCGGCGCGATGCCGGGCCCGGTGCAGCTCGCGATCGTCGCCGAGAGCACGGCCGATCTGAAGCGCAAGCTCGCCAGCGCACGCATGTGGCAAGCCGATGGCAAGTCGATCTTCGTGGCGAACGGCCAAGCTGGCAAGTTGGCCTTCTTGTGTCCCGGGCAGGGCAGCCAGAAGCCCGGCATGCTCGCCGATCTCTTCGTCGCGTTTCCGCGGCTGCACCGCATCCTCGCGATCGGCGCGCCGTGGGCGGGCACGATGTTGCCGCCGGCCGCGTTCGGCCCCGACGAGCAAAAGGCACAAGCGGCCGCGTTGACCGACACGCGCGTCGCGCAGCCGGCGCTCGGCATGGCCGATCTCGCCGTCGCCGAATTGCTCGCGGCGTGCGGCGTGCGACCCGACATGCTCGCCGGTCACAGCTACGGCGAGCTCGCGGCGCTCGCGATCGCCGGAGCGTTCGACGAAGCCGACCTGCTCGATCTCAGCGCCGCGCGTGGCGATGCGATCCTCGATGCAGCGGCAGCCGCGGGCGGCGATGCCGGCACGATGGCCGCCGTCGCGGCGAGCGCCGACGCGATCCTGCCGTATCTGGCGGGCACGAGCGTCGTGATCGCGAACCACAACTCGCCGAAGCAGTCGGTGATCTCCGGCGGCACGAAGCAAGTCGCCGAGGTGATGGAGCGGCTCGCCGGTGCGAAGCTCGCCGCCAAGAAGCTTCCGGTCGCGTGCGCGTTCCACAGCGAAATCGTCGCCGGCGCGCGTCACGCGCTCGCGCAAACGCTCGCCGAGCTGGACGTCCGGACGCCGGACGTTCCGGTCTACGCGAACACGACGGCATCGCCGTATCCGACCGAGCCGTCGGCGATTCGCGCGCTGCTCGCACAACAGGTCGCCGAGCCCGTTCGATTCGCGCAAGAGCTCGTCGCGATGTACGACGCCGGCGCGCGCGTGTTCGTCGAGTGCGGTCCGGGCCAGGTGCTCACCCGGTTGTGCGCCGAAGTCTTGGCCGATCGCCCGCACACGGCGATCGCGTGCGACGGCGGCGAGCCCGGCGTGAAGCCGATCCTGCGCGCGCTCGCGGCGATGGCAGCGGCCGGTGTGGCCGTCGACGCCAGCGCGGTGTTCACCGACCGCGACGCATCGATCATCGCGCTCGAGATCGACGCGAAACCCGCACGCGTCAAGCCGTGGCTCATCAGCGGCCATCGCGTGCGTCCCGTTGGAGACGAGTCCGTGCCGCACAAACCGATCGGCCTGCCAGCTGCCGCGGCCATCATCGCGCCCGCGCCGATGGCAGCCACCGGCGAGCGTGACGGAGTCGTGCTCGAGTACCTGCGCGGCATGCGCTCGATGATCCAGGCGCAACGCGATGTGATGCTGTCGTACCTCGGCAGCGCGCCGGCGCCGATGATCGATGTCGTCTCGCAGCCGGTCTTCGCGGCACCGCTCGCGATCTCCGCGGCGCTGCCCGCGCTGGTGCCCGCGCCGAAACCCGTCGCCGTCGTCGAGACACACGATCCGATGCAGCTCGTCGTCTCGATCGTCAGCGAACGCACCGGCTATCCGGTCGAGACGCTCGGCATCGATCTCGATCTCGAAGCCGATCTCAGCATCGATTCGATCAAGCGCATCGAGATCATCGGCGAGCTCGCCCAACGGCTCGGCCTGCGCGTCGAAGGCAAAGGCGGCACCGACGCGATCGTGGAAGAGCTCGCGACTCGCAAGACGCTGCGCTCGCTGGTCGCGTGGCTGGTCGAGCGGCTCGATACCACGAAGCCCGCGCCGGCCGCGGCGAGCGAGCTCGAGGAGCTCGTGACCAATCCCGAGCCGGATCCCGAAATCGAGCCGGCCGTGTCGGCGCGCGGCGAATTGCGGCGCTACAAGCTGCACGTCGTCGAAACCCCGGCACCACTCAACGGCCATACGACGTTTGCCGGCAAGCGCTTCGCGATCTACGACGGCCAGGCGATCGGCGACGCGCTCGCGCAGGCGCTGATCGGCGAAGGTGCGATCGTCACGCGCGTGAATGACGGCGATGCGAGCGGGCTCGCGAACCTCGACGGCTTCGTCGATCTCGGCGTCGTCGACGGCGTGCCGACGATGCGCGCGATGTTCGAGCGCGTACGCGGCGCGGTGCTCGGCGGAGCGCGCGTGATCTACGTCGCGACGCTCAACGGCGAGCTCGGCCGCGGCGGCTTCGGCGGTCCGGCGGGCTTGATCAAGACGCTCGCCGCCGAGTTCCCCGACGTGCGCGCGCGTATCGTCGATCTCGAATCGACCGAGTCGCCGGTCGAAGCAGCGGCAAAGCTGCACGGCGAGCTACACGCGAGCGATCACCACCTCGAGATCGGCTACATCGGCGGCGTGCGCTCGAGCTTCGAGGTCGTGCCGGCCGAGGTGATCGCGGGCGGGGTCGCGCTCGACGAGAGCTCGGTCGTGCTCGTGACCGGCGGCGCGCGCGGCATCACGGCAAAGGCCGCGATCGCGCTCGCGAACCGCTACGGCTGCAAGATCGAGCTGGTCGGCCGGTCGGCGCTGCCGGGCAGAGAAGACCCCGCCGTTGCGGCCGCACGCGATGCGAAGGCGCTGCGCACGTTGCTCGCGAAAGCGGGCGGCACGCCGGCGATCATCGAGGCGCGCGTCGCGCGCGTGCTCGCCGACCGCGAGATCCGCGCGACCTTGGCCGCGCTCGGCGATCGCGCGACGTATCACGCCGTCGATGTCCGCAGCCCGGAGCTCGGCGAGCTGATCGATGATCTCTACGAGCGCCACGGCCGCATCGACGCGGTGATCCACGGCGCCGGAATTCTCGAAGACAAGCTCATCCGCCACAAGACGCCCGAGTCGTTCGAGCGCGTGTTCGCGACCAAGCTCGTCGGCGCGCGCACGCTCGTCGACAAGCTGCGCGACGACGTCAAGCTCGTCGTGATGTTCTCGAGCATCTCGGGCGCGTTCGGCAACCGCGGCCAGGTCGACTACGCCGCGGCCGGCGATGCGCTCGACAAGCTCGCGTGGACCCTGCAGCGCAAGATCAAAGGCCGCGTCGTCTCGATCGATTGGGGCCCGTGGGCCGGCGCCGGCATGGTCTCGCCGGATCTCGAGCGCGAGTACGCGCGTCGCCAGATCGGCTTGATCGATCCCGACGCCGGCGTCGAGGCACTGCTCGCCGAGCTGCACGGCGAGCGCGGCGATGCGCAAGTCATTCTCACCGCCGCCGATCCGCGCGCGTTCGCGCGAGCGCATCGAGACGACGACTTAGACGTCAGCTGATGGCCGATCCCGTCGCGATCGTCGGGATGGGCGCGGTGTTTCCTGGAGCGTCGGATCTCGACGCGTTCTGGTCGAACATCGAGCGCGGCGTCGACGCGATCCGCGACGTGCCCGCGAGCCGGCTCGATCCGGTGTACTTCGAAACCGGCACGTTGCCGTGCACGCGCGGCGGCTTCGTCGACGCGTCGTTCGATCCGATCGCGTTCGGCATCATGCCGCTCGCCGCGGCGAGCGCCGAGCCGGATCAGTTGCTCGCGCTGCACGTCGCGGCCGCCGCGCTCGACGATGCCGGCTGTGTCGTGCCGCGCGATCGCACCGCGGTCATCCTCGGCCGCGGCGGTTACCTCACGCCCGGCATGGCGCGCCTGGTCAACCGCGTGCGGACGTCGCAGCAGCTCGCGACCACGTTGCGCGAGCTGTTGCCCGATCTCGATCGCGACACGATCGACAAGATCCGCGCCGCGTTTCGCGCTCGCTCCGGCGAAGGCGACGCCGGCGGCGACGCGATCGGCTTGGTGCCGAACTTGGCAGCGTCGCGCATCGCGAACCGACTCGACGTGCGCGGCCCCGCGTACACGATCGACGCCGCGTGCGCGAGCTCGTTGCTCGCCGTCGATCAAGCGTGCCGCGAGCTCGCCGATCACCGAGCCGATCTCGTGCTCGCAGGTGGCGTGCACGTCTGCCACGACATCACGTTCTGGAGCGTGTTCGCGCAGCTCGGCGCGCTCAGCAAGACGTCGCAGATCCGGCCGTTCGATCGTCGCGCCGATGGCATCGTGATCGGCGAAGGCGCCGGCATCGTCGTGCTCAAGCGGCTCGCCGACGCCGAGCGCGATGGCGATCGCATCTACGCGACCATCCTCGGCACCGGCGCATCGAGCGACGGCCGCGAATCGACCGCGATGCGACCCCGTGCGGATGGTCAGCTCGCCGCGATCCGCGATGCGTGGCGCGCGGCGAACCGCGATCCGAATGCGATCGGCCTAGTCGAAGCGCACGGCACCGCGACGCCGACCGGCGATGCCGTCGAGCTCGGCGCGCTCGGCCAATTTTTCGGTGCGACCGCCGGCGAACGCGCCGGCTTGGGCAGCGTCAAATCGATGATCGGCCACGCGATGCCGGCGGCCGGTGCGGCGGGCCTGATCAAGACCGCGCTCGCGATCCACCACGGCATCGTGCCGCCGAGCTTGCACTGCGACGAGCCGAACGCGGCGTTGGCCGCGACGCGGTTTCGCGTGCTCGGCAGCGCCGAGCCGTGGCAGCTGCCGAAGCTCGCGGGCGTGAGCGCGTTCGGCTTCGGCGGGATCAACGCGCACGTCGTGATCGAGGGCCACGCGAGCGCCAAGCGCACGCGCCGCGCGCGTACGCCGGAGCTGGTCGCGCTCACCGGCAACTCGCCGGCCGAGATCTGGACCGCGCTCGAGAGCGGCGTGTCGAAACCTGGCCGCATGCGCTTCGCGATGCTCGAGCCGACCGCGGAACGTCGCGCGCTCGCCAAGAAGGTGCTCGATCGCGGCAAGGCGTGGCGCGGCAACAACGACATCTGGTTCGCGCCGGAGCCGCTCGCGCATGCCGGCGGAAAATTGGCGTTCGTATTTCCCGGCGTCGAGGCTGCGTTCGCGGCGAACACCGACGATGTCCAGCGCGAGCTCGGCGTCAACGTGCCCGAGATCGCGGCGGCATCCGCAGCGGCATCGGCGGCGGCACCGACCGCGCGAGAGCTCGAAGCGCGCGGCCAAGGCGTGTTCGCGCTCGGTCGCTTGCTCGCGGCGGCGATGCGCCGGTTCGGCATCACGCCCGCCGCGATCGCCGGCCACAGCATCGGCGAATGGACCGGCATGGTCGCGTCCGAGCTGATCCCGGCGGATGCGATCGACGCGTTCGTCCACGACCTGCCGATCGGCAGCCTCGAAGTGCCCGACGTCGTGTTCGCCGCCGTCGGTTGCTCGTCGTCGGGCGCGCAGGCCGCGCTCGACGGGCTCACCGAGATCGCGGTCTCGCACGACAACTGTCCGCATCAGAGCATCGTGTGCGGCAAGCGCGCGGCGGTCGACACGGCGGTCGAGCGGCTCGCCGGCCGCGGCGTGCTGTGCCACGTGCTGCCGTTCAAGAGCGGCTTTCACTCGCCGTTGCTTGCCGATTATCTCGGCTTGCATCGCCGCTTGCTCGCGGAGCTGCCGCTGCAGCGTGCGCGCATCCCGCTGTGGTCGGCGACCACGTGCGCGCCGTATCCCGACGACGATGCCGAGGTTCGCGCGCTGGCGATCCGGCATCTCGTCGAGCCCGTGCGGTTCCGCGAGCTCGTGGCCGCAATGTACGCCTCGGGGATTCGCGCGTTCGTGCAGCTCGGCGTCGGCAGCTTGGCGAGCTTCGTCGGCGACACGCTGCGCGGCCAAGAGCATCTGGCGATCAGCGCGGCGTCCGACAAGCACGCCGGGTTGTCGCAGCTCGCGCGCGTGCGCGCCGCGCTATTCGCCGATGGATTTGTCGATGCGGTCGGCGAAGCGAAGCCCGAGACGCCTCGGCCGAAGCTCGCGCTCGCGCTCGGCGTGCCTCTCGTCACGCTCGGTGCCAGCGTGCCGCCGCTCATGCTCGGCAACGCGAAGCCGGATACGTCGGGCGATCCGCTACTCGCCGAGTTGCTCGCGACGCTCGACGAAGCGGCGAACGCGAGCCGCGCGGTCGTCGATGCGTATCGCGCGCGGCAACAGCCTGCGCTGCCGAGCGAGCTAGTGATCCGCCGCCGACTCGGCGTCGCCGGCGATCCGTACCTGCTCGATCACTGCTTCTATCGCCAACCGCCGGATTGGCCTGTCGTCAGCGATCGTTATCCCGTCGTGCCGATGACGATGACGCTCGGGATGATGCTCGACGCGGCGCGCGCGTTGCGGCCCGAGCTCGTACCGATCGCGCTCGAAGACGTGCGCGCGCTGCGCTGGATGGCCGTCGAGCCGAGTATCGAGATCGAGATCCGCGCGAAGATGCTCTCGGGGGATGACGCCGATCTCGTCGACGTCGAGATCCCGGGTTACGCGCGTGCGCTCGTGCGGCTCGCCGCGACGTATCCGCCGCCGCCCTCGCCGAGGCTCGCTCCGCTCGCGAAGCCTCGCCAGGCGCCGCACACCGCGCGCGAGATGTACGACCAGCGCTGGATGTTTCACGGTCCCGCGTATCAAGGCGTCGTCGAGCTCGGTCCCGTCGGCGACGATGGCGTCGACGGTGCGATCGACACGTTGGCGGCACCGGGCGCGCTGCTCGATTGCGCCGGCCAGCTCATGGGCTGGTGGGTGATGCAGCACGAGACGCGCGATCGGCTCGCGATGCCGGTGCACCTCGAGCGCGTCGAGCTGTTCGGCCCTCATCCAAGCGCGGGCGAGCGGCTCCTTTGCAATGTCCGCACGCGCGAGCTCGGCGCCAAGGATGCTCGCGCCGATCTCGAGCTTCACCGGGGCCATCGCGTGTGGGCGCGCATCACGAGCTGGACCGACCGTCGGTTCGATTCCGACGACGCCGTGTGGCGCGTGCTGATGTATCCCGAGACCAACGCGCTCGGCGTGCAAGGCCCCGGCGGCGTGGTCGCGATCACCGAGCACTGGACCGGCGCGGCGTCGCGCGAGCTGATGATGCGGCGCTACCTGACCGAGCGCGAGCGCGCCGAGTACGAAGCGCTGACCCCGCGCGTGCGCCGCGGCTGGTTGCTCGGCCGCATGGCGGCGAAAGATGCGGCGCGCTTCCAGCATTGGAACGCGGGCGTCGGCCTGATCTGGCCCGCCGAGATCGAGATCACGAACGACGCGAGCGGCAAGCCACTCGTCGATAATCTGCAGCTGTCGATCGCGCACAAGGACGGCATCGCGGTCGCGCTCGTCGGCACATCGCCGGTCGGCGTCGATCTCGAGAAGATCGAGCCGCGCGTCGAGTCGTTCCTGGCGGTCGCGTTTACCGAGGCCGAACGCGTGCTCGGCACGGGCGACGAGCACTGGGCGCGGCTGTGGGCCGCCAAGGAGGCCGTCGCGAAGCTGCGCGGCACCGGCATGACCAATCCGAAGGCGTTCGAAGCGCGCGCGAGCGATGGCGACCGCGTGAAGATCGACGATGTCTGGGTCGACACGCGGCGCGACGGCGACTACATGATCGCGTGGGTGACGCATGAGCAATGACGAGATCCTGCGCGTGATCGAAGCCTGCCTGGTCGAGGTCGCCGGCGATGAATTGCTGATCGCCGGACCGATCACGCCGGCGACGTCGCTCAACGCCGACCTCGAGCTCGAGAGCATCGAGCTCGTCGCGCTCGCCGAGAAGTTGCAGCAGCGGTTCGGCAGCCAGGTCGACTTCGTCGGCTGGATCTCGAAGAAGGAGCTCGATCAGATCATCGCGCTCACCGTCGGCGAGCTCGTGGAATTCATCGGCTCGTGTCGACCGTAACCGTGAACGGCGTCGCGACGCACGTGCAGGAGATCGGCAGCGGCGCGCCCGTCGTGATGGCGCACGGCCTGCTCATCGGCAGCTTGGCGTCGTGGTACTTCACCGCCGGCGCGGAGCTCGCGCGCGAGCATCGCGTGCGGATGTACGATTTGCGCGGTCACGGTCGCAGCGCGCGGCCGAGCACCGGTTACGACACGACCACGCTCGCCGGCGATCTCGGCGCGTTGACCGAAGATCTGCCGCCCTTCGATCTCGTCGGCCATAGCTGGGGCGGGCTCGTCGCGCTGCGCTTCGCGCTCGCCCATCCCGATCGCGTGCGCCGGCTCGCGATCGTCGAGGCGCCGATGCCGCCGTCGGCGGCCATCGATGATCTGATGGGCGGCGATGTTTCGCCGGAGAATCTCTTGGCGGCGCTGCCGGAGTCGCTGCGCGCCGCGGTCGCGACCGGCAAGCGCCAGGCCGCGCGGTTCGTGTCGACCGTCGTCGCGCTCGTGCGCGACACGAGCCTCATCGCCGACGTACGCCGCGAGCCGACGCCCGATGCGACGAGCCTGCGTGTGCCCGCGATGTTCGCGTACGGCGATCGCTCGAGCTGCTTGCCCGGCGGTCGCGAGCTCGCCGCGCAGATTCCGGGCGCGCAGCTCCACGTGCTCGCCGGCGGCCACTACTTGCACCTCGACGCGCGCGCCGAGCTCGCGCGCTTGCTCGGAGACTTCTTGCGTGGCTGATGTGGTCGCCAACGGCGTGCGCCATCACGTGCAACGCCTCGGTAAAGGCGGTCACAGCGTCGTGTTCTTGCACGGGCTCGTGATGGACAACCTGTCGAGCTTTTACTTCACGCTCGCGAATCCAGTCGCCGAGCGAGCCGACGTCGTGCTCTACGACCTGCGCGGCCATGGCATGTCGGAGCGACCGCAGCGCGGCTACGCCGTCGGTGATTTCGTGGCCGACCTGCACGCGCTGCTCGATCAGCTCGGCATCGCGCGCGCCGATCTCGTCGGCAATAGCTTCGGCGGCTTGCTCGCGCTCGCGTTCGCGTCGGCGCATCCCGATCGGGTCGGCAAGCTCGCGCTGATCGACGCGCACACCGGCACCGATGGCTGGGCCGCGCAGATGACCGCGACGTTGGGTCTGCAAGGCGAGGCGCGCGATGCCAAGATCGCCGAGTCGTTTCAGAGCTGGCTCGGCCGTCACAGCGAGCGCAAGCGCAACCGCCTGGCGCAAGCTGCGAGAGCGCTCGTCGAGGGCACGTCGCTGGTCGCCGATCTACGCGAGTCGCCGCCGCTGTCGCTGTCGATCGGCGCGCCGACGTTAGCGTTGTACGGCGAAAACTCCGACGTGCGCGCGCACGGCGAAGCGCTCGCGAAGCAGCTGCCGCACTGCACGCTCGAGCTGCTGCCTGGCTGTTCGCACTCGGTGTTGTGGGAGGCGACCGCCGACGTGCGCGACCGCGTGACGAGGTTCGTCGGTGGCTAGGTTCTTGTTCGTCGTGCCGCCGCTCACCGGCCACGTCAACCCGACGGTGTCGGTCGCGCGTGCGCTCGAGGCACGCGGTCACTCCGTCGCGTGGGTCGGCCATCCCAGCAACGTTCGGCCGCTGCTGCCGGCCGGCGCGACGCTGTTCGCGCTGCCCGAGCGGGTCGATCGCGCGCAGGCCGATGCCGCGGCCGATCGCGCGCGCACGGCTCGTGGCGCCGCGGCGCTGAAGTTTCTGTGGGAAGACTTTCTCGTGCCATTGGCGCGCTCGATGCGGCCCGGCGTCGACGCGGCGGTCACCGAATTCTCGCCCGACGTGATGGTCTGCGATCAACAAGCGCTCGCCGGCGGGCTGGTCGCGCGCGCGCGCGGGATCCCGTGGGCCACGACCGCGACCACGTCGGCCGGCGTCGTCGATCCGCTCGCGGGCTTGCCGCAGGTCAAGCTCTGGTTCGACAACCTCGTGCGCGAGCTCGAGCGCGAGTCCGGCCTCGATCATCAGGGCGAGCTGTCGCCGCGGCTGGTGGTCGCGTTCACGACGCAGGCGCTCGTGCCGGGCGCGTTTCCCGCGCACGTCAAATTCGTCGGGCCATCGATCGCAGATCGGCCGGAGACGACCGAGTTTCCATTCGATCAACTACGCCCGCCGACCATCCTGGTCTCGATGGGGACGGTCAACGCCGAGGCGGCAGGCCGCTTCTATGCGACCGCGATCGATGCGCTTCGCGATGCGCCGGTGCAAGTCGTGCTCGTCGCGCCGCGCATCACCGATGTTCCCGCCAACTTCATCGTCCGCACGTACGTGCCGCAGCTGGCGCTGCTACCGCAGATGTCGGCGGTGGTCTGCCACGGCGGCCACAACACGACGTGCGAAGCGCTCGCGCATGGCTTGCCGCTCGTGATCGCGCCGATCAAAGACGATCAGCCGATCGTCGCCGATCAAGTCGTCGCCGCCGGCGCCGGCGTGCGCGTCAAGTTCGGCCGCGTGCAAGCGCCCGAGCTGCGCGACGCGGTGTTGCGCGTGCTCGGCGATCCGGCGCTGCGCGAAGCGGCGTGCCGCGTGCGCGATTCGTTTGCCGCCGCCGGCGGCGCGGCTGCGGCCGCGATTCACTTGGAGGGCTTGCTGCGATGACCATCGTCCTGATCTTGATCGCCGCCATCGTGGTGATGGACGCGCTGCGCATGCGTTCGCGCGCCGGCAAGCTCGCCGTGCTCGCTCCGAGCGACGAGCCCGCGACTCACGTCGCGCTCGGCACGGTTGCCGACAGCACGCTGCGCGCGGCGAGCGCGTACATGCGCGCGACCAACGTCGACATCCTCGACATCGTGGCTCAAGATCTGCCGGCCCTCAGCGCGCTGAGCCTGTTGCAGCTCGTCGATCCCACCGCGTATCGCGCCGATCGCGTCGGTGCCGGACGAACCGCGGGTCACGCGATCATCGTGTCGACCGGTGTCGCGGAGCGCGCGCACGTCACCCAGCCGACGAACGAGGTCGAGCTCGCGCAGCTCGCCGCGCGGATCAAGCCATACGGTCGCGCCGATTTCGCGATCGCGCCCGACGAGCACGCGAAGCCATCCGACCTATCGCGGCGGCGCGAGCTGCTGTGGGCCGTGCTCGGCCCGTCGACGCCGCTCGCGCTCGGCATGCTCGTCGTGATGTGGGCGCTGATCGGGCTCGGCATCTGGCTGCGGCCGACGTTCGGCTACATCGCCGCGGGTGCGTGGCTCCTGCAGCCGCTGCTCAGCTTGCTCGGCACGCGGATTCACTCGCGCGATCTGTTCGTGTTCACGATCTTTCGCGCGCCGATCGAGGTCTACACCTTGCTGCGCACGTTGTTCGCGCGGCCGGTGAGCTCGATCGCGGCCGCGGCCGCCAAGAGACCCATCTACGACGACTTGCTCGTCGGTGATCGCACGCGGTTCTACGAGCCGCGCCGCACGACGTGCCCGCTGTGCGACTCGAGCGAGCTCGCGAAGCACATGACGAACCCGGACTTGTTCCAGCACAAGCCCGGTCACTTCACGATCGATCGCTGCGGCGCGTGCCGCCACTTGTTCCAGAACCCGCGGCTGTCGCTCGCCGGCCTGGATTTCTATTACAAAGATTTCTACGACGGCCTCGGCGAATCCGGCATGGAGCTCATCTTCGGCTTCGGCGCGCAGCCGTATCACGATCGCGCGAAAATGGTCCGCGCGGTCGCCGTGCCCAAGCGCTGGCTCGACGTCGGCGCCGGCCACGGTCATTTCTGCATCGCCGCGCGCACCGACTTGCCGGAGACCACGTTCGACGGTCTCGATCTCTCCGAATCGATCGAAGAAGCGAAGCGCCGCGGCTGGGTCGACACCGCGTATCGCGGCTTGTTCCCCGAGCTCGCGCCCGGGCTCGCCGGCAAGTACGACGCCGTCAGCATGAGCCATTACCTGGAGCACACGCTCGATCCGAAGCAGGAGATCGCCGCGGCGCACACCGCGCTCGCCGCGAACGGCACGCTGATGATCGAAGTGCCCGACCCCGAGTTCGTGATGGGCAAGGTGCTGCGCAAGTACTGGCTGCCGTGGTTCCAGCCGCAACACTTGCACTTCGTCTCGGTCGCGAACCTCGACAAGTTATTGCGCGAGCGCGGCTTCGAGCCGCTCGAATGGCATCGCGGCAAGGCGCACCAACGCGTCGATCTGTTCTTCGCGGTGTGGCTCCTGCTCGATCGGATCGCACCGCCGACGAAGTTGCCGTGGCGATGGCGCGGCGCGCTGTCGGGAGCGTGGCGAACGCTGGTGTGGTCGATCGGATCGCCGTTCATCATCGTCGGCATCGTGGCCGACAACCTGCTCGGCCCGCTGTGGCAACGCGCGCGAATCTCGAACACGTATCGAGTCGTCGCGCGCAAGACCGGCTAACATCGACCCATGGCAGATCCGGTCGTCGAAGTCGTTACGAGCATGGGCACGTTCGCGATCTCGCTCGATGTCGCGCAGGCTCCGAAGTCGGTCGCGAACTTCCTCGAATACGCCGACGCGAAGCACTACGACGGCACGCTATTTCACCGCGTGATCAACGGCTTCATGGTGCAGGGCGGCGGCTACGACGCCGGCTACGAGCGCCGCGCGACGAAGCCGCCGGTGCAAAACGAAGCCGACAACGGGCTCAAGAACACGCGCGGCACCGTCGCGATGGCGCGCACCGGCGATCCGCACTCCGCGACCGCGCAGTTCTTCGTCAACGTCGCCGACAACAAGTTCCTCGATCACACCGCGAAGGATGCGCAAGGCTGGGGCTACACCGTGTTCGGCACCGTCGTCGAGGGCATGGACGTCGTCGACAAGATCAAAGAGGTCGAGACCAGCTCGCAGGGCCCGTTCACCAAGGACGCGCCGAAGACGCCGATCACGATCACCACGGTTCGTCGCCGGTAATATGAAGCTCGCGGCGATCGTGATCGTCGCAGTGTTTGCAGGCCACGCGTACGCGCAGGCCACGGTCAACGTCACGCTCACGCCACAGGGCCAGCAACTCGCGCAGGATTTCGGCGACAGCGCGGCGACGTTGATCCAGAAAGTCGAAGCCGAGGTCAACGCCGTCTATCAGACGCAGCGCATCGGCCCATTGCTCGACGCGTTCTTGACCACGACGCAGTTCGCGAACCAGAGCCTCGGCGTCGACTACCAGACCCAACCGGCCGAGATCGAGATCGGCGTCGTCGTCGACGGCGCGCTGTCGAGCGACGAAGCGTTCAACACGAACGGCCGGTTGACGACCGGCGCGATCGTCAACATTGCCGTGATGGCCGGCGTGAACCTCGGGCATTGGGGCCTGCCGCGGCTCAGCGTGTTCGCGAATGGGTTCTACGAATCGGGCTCGCTCAAGAGCCTCGAAGGCCACTTGCTCACGCTCGGCGCGCACGCCCAGTACAAAGTGCTGTTGCCGTCGGCGCCCGGCGCCGTGCGCTGGACCGGGCTCGATGTCACGAGCGGCTTGGAATACGCCCGCTGGACGCTCGGCAACTCGGCGCCGATCGTCACCAAGTTCACGCTCGACGGCACCACGCCCGGCGAGAGCCTCAACATGACGCTGACCTCGACCGGAGCCTTGTCGCTGATCGCGTCGACGTTCACGATTCCGATCGAGCTCACGACCGGCGTGCGGTTCGGCGACGTGTTCGCGGTGTTCGCCGGCGGCGGCGTCGATCTGACGTTCGGCTCGAGCACGCTGACCGCGTCGCTCGATGGCAACTTGACAGAAACCGACGACGGCACGCCCGAAGCCACGGTCGACATCACCGCCGCGGGCTCGCAATCGCCGAGCGTGTTCACGGTGCACGCGCTCGCCGGCCTGCAGCTCGACGTGCCGCATTTTCACTTTTACGTCGAAGGCCTGCTCGCGCCTGGAATCTACGGCGCCGCGACGGGCATCCGACTCAGTTGGAGATGACGCCGGGCTTGAACGCCGATCCGGCGAGCGTGAGGTCGCATGGGGTGCCGGTCTCGTCGGTCTGCGTCTGCATTCCGCTCAGCGTTAGATACTCGTTGCTCGAATCGATCGTGAGCGACAGATTCTGGATAGCGACGGCGACCGTATCCGAGCCGTCGGAGCCCGCGATCGTCGCGCTGCACGTCAAGCTGCCCGATGCGGTGGCGCCGTCGACGTCGACGCCGATCCCGTTGCTACACGGCGGCCAGTCGCGCAACAACACTTCGAGGTCCATCGACGTGCCTGGATCGATCGCGAGCGTGCCGGTCAGCGATGACATGCCGCTACAGCTGCTGTCGTTGGTCGCGTGCAGCAGGTCCCACACGCCGTAGAACTGACCGGCGCGGTCGTTGCCGCCGGAGCAGGCGCACGCGAGCGCGAGCGCGATGACGACTCTCACGGCCGGGACGATACAAAGTTGGCGCCGGGCACAACACCCAAATCCACCGCCCTGATGCAAGAAAACGCAGCGCTGCCGGCCACTCTGGGCGGCACTTGACCTTTTTGGGCCGGATCACCCCCGCCGTTTGCGATATCCTCGACGGGTGCGCTGGAAGGTGATCGTGGTCCTTCTCCTCGTGCTGCCGGCGCTCGCGGCGGCCAAGCCGAAGACCAAGGTCGCGGTCGCGCCGCTCGACGACGATACCGATGACAAAGTCGGCGCGATCCTCGTCGAGGTCGCGAAGGCGCACGCCGCGAAGGTCGTCGGGCTCGAGAAGACCAAGAGCGCGATCGACGACCTCGGGGTTTCGCTCGACCGCAAAGGTCTCCAGAAGCTGCGCGTCAAGCTCGAGGTCGAGGTCGTGATTCACGGCGCGGTCGTCAAGGACAAGGGCAAGAAGTCCGTCGAGCTCGAGCTTTCGGGGCACGGCAAGAACAAGGCGAAGCTCGTGGTCTCGGCGAAATCGCCGCGGGCGTTACGCACCGAGCTCGGCAGACAGCTCGGCAAGAAGATCGAAGAAGCCGCCGCGACCGAGGCCGCGGCCGGTGACGACGATGACGACGACGACTCGAGCAAGCCGGTCGCCAAGACCGAAAAATCCGACGAAAAGCCGCACAAGCTCACCGACGATGATGCCAAGCCGGCGAAGGTCGCGAGCGACGACGACGTAAAAGTAAGGACGAAGGCGAAGTCGAGCGACGACGACGCCAAGCCGCGCAAGCACGTCGCGACCAGAGGCGACGATGACGACGCCGACAACACGAGCGTGCATGCCGGCACCGGCAAGAAGCACAGGCACCACGAAGGTGTCGTGGCGCAGCGCGATGTCGAGACGCAGGGTTGGCTCGCGCTCGATGCCGGCCTCGCGGTCACGCGCCGCACGCTGCGCTGGACCATCAACAACACCATGCCGGCGCCGCCGTGGGTCGGCACCGCCGGCGCCGGTGGCACGATCGGCGGCGAGGTTTATCCGTTCGCGACGGACGTGTTGAGCGGCGTCGGTGGGCTCGGCTTCTACGGCGACTACACGAAGTACGTCGGCGTCGGCATCGCGGTGCCGAACACGATGGTGAAGTCGAGCATCGACACCGGCTCGTACGAGATCGGCGCGCGGTACCGGCTCGCGTTCGGCGATTCGCAGTCGCTCGCGTTCGGCGCCGGCCTGTGGGCGCGGTTCTACATCGCCGATCGCTCGGGCCTGACGACCCCGACGGACCTCGACATGCCCGATACCTCGTACAAGGCGTTCGCACCGAACGCGATCTATCGGTTCTCGGTCGCGTCGGGGCTCGCCGGCTGGGCTCAGCTCGAAGTGCCGCTCGTGTTCGGCACCGGCGACATCGGTTCGGGGACGAGCTACGGGCGCGGTACCGCGATCGCGTACGATCTCCAAGGCGGCGTGCAGTACTTGCTCGCCGACCACTACGCGCTCGGCTTCGCGGCGATCTACGACCAAGTCGGCATCTCGTTCGCGGCGGCGGCGCAGTCGGAAGCAGCGACGCGCGGTGTGACGGCTGCGTCGGACAAGAGCTACGGCGTCACCGCCGCGCTGAACGTGCTGTACTAGCTTCACGCGTGATAGCGTTTGTGAAAGCGAGGCCGCGCGATCGTCGTGCTCGTCGCGGCATGCGCGAGACACTCGGCGCAATCGAGTGATGCGGCGATCGTCGTCGGAGATGCCGGCGAAACCAGCGACGCAGCGGCATGCACACCGCCGCTCACGCCCGACGCCGCGCTCGCGAGCGTCGCGCCGGCATGCACCGCCGATAGCTTGCCGGGCTCGTGCCTCGACGTCGCCGCGTGTTACGGCTCGCGCGTGCCGACGCCGGGCCTGTGCGCCGGGGCGGCGAGCATCGAGTGCTGCACGCCGCGCTACGCGGATTCGATCGCGTGCGATCCGGATACGATGCCCGAGCCAAACGCGTGTCTCGCCGAGACGGCCGGCGGTTCTGGCTGCCTGCCCGGCATGGTGCGCGTCGATACGTTCTGCGTCGATCGCTTCGAAGGATCGCTGGTCGAAGTCGGCAGCGGCGCGTGGTCGCCGTATTTCAATCCCGCGGGCCACACCGTGCGCGCCGTGTCGTTGCAGGGCGCCGTCCCGCAGGGCTACATCTCGCAAACGCAAGCCGGCTCCGCCTGCGCGATGGCCGGCAAGCGGCTGTGCACCGACGCCGAATGGTTGCGGGCGTGTCAGGGCCCGACGATGACGACGTATCCGTACGGCAACACGCGCGAGCCCGGCGTGTGCAACGACGCGCGCGCGGTGCATCCCGCGATCGAGCTCTACGGCACCGGCTCGGCATGGATCTACTCGCACCTCGACAGCCCGTGCTTGAACCAAGAAGCCGACGGGCTCGATCTCGCGGGCGCGAACACCGGCTGCATCACCGCCGAGGGCGCGTTCGACATGATGGGCAACCTGCACGAGTGGACCGCGGATCCGAACGGCACCTTTCGCGGCGGCTACTACGTCGACACGGTCGAAAACGGCAACGGCTGTCTCTACGCCACGACCGCGCACGACGTCAGCTACTGGGATTACTCGACCGGCTTTCGCTGCTGCGCTGACGCGATGTGAGTCACGCCTCTTTGCGCCGCACGCCGCGCACGACGATCGTCTGCGGCGTGCGATTCGAATCGACGATCGGCTCGGGCACCGCGGATTGTGGTGCGGTCGTGCGCGCGTCGCCTTGCGTGCGCAGCTCGCGGAGCGAATGGCGAACCTGCGCCGCGGTCGGTCGATCGTCGCCGCGCTTCGCGAGCATTTTCTCGACGAGCTCGCACAAGCCGATCGGCGCGTCGGGACAACGCCGTGCGAGGTCGGGCACCGGACTCGACAGGTGCTGCACCAAGATCTCGACCGGACTCTCGGCGACGAACGGCGCGCGCCCGGCGAGCGCTTGGAACGCGACGACGCCCAGACCGTAGACGTCGGTGCGGCTCGTCGCGGGACCGCCGCGCGCTTGCTCGGGCGCCATGTACGTCGGCGTGCCGATCGCTTCGTCGTGGTTGGTGAAGCGCGGCGTCGACTGGTGAATCGCGATTCCCCAATCGATCACGCGCAGCGGATACGCATCGTCGTCGGGCGTGAGCAGCACGTTCTCGGGCTTGAGATCGCGATGCGTGATGCCGCGCGCGTGTGCGGCGGCGAGCACGTCGGCGAGATGCGAGACCAACTCCATCACGATGCCGTGCGGAAGTTTCGTACCGAACCGCTTGCTCAGCGGCTGGCCGTCGATCAGCTCCATCGCGATCCACGGCCGGCCGTCGTCGAGCGTGCCGCACTCGAAAAATCGCGGCACGCCGGGATGCTGCACCGACGCGAGGACGGCTGCCTCGCGCATCATGCGATCGATCGCGCGGTTCTGCCGCAGCTGATCCTCGCGCAGCACCTTGAGCGCCGCGATGTGGCCATCGAGCACGTGGCGCGCACCGAACACCGAGCCCATCCCGCCGCTACCGATCGTGCGCTCGATCTGATACGCGCTCACCCTCGAGCCAACGGTGAGCACGTGTTCACGACGAGCGAAATCCATGTCTGCTCGACATCGAGCATGCTGCATGCCACGGCGTGCCAGCCCCGAGCGTGCGCCGGCGCTACAAGCCGTTCGCGGCATGTAGTCTGCAATCCCCACGTTCCATGTCGCAGGAACTGCCATCGCTCGACACGGATTCCGTGCTCGGGTCGTATCGGCTCGTTAAAGAGATCGGTCGTGGCGGGATGGGGACGGTCTTCGAAGCACACCATACGACGCTGCCGCGTCGTGCGGCCGTCAAGATCTTGCACGGCGAGCTCCTGCGACTGCCGGGGATGGCGACGCGCATGGTGCAAGAAGCGTCGATCCTCGAGCACATCCGGCACCCCGGCATCGCACGCGTCTACGAGTGCGCGCTGTTGGCCGATCATCGGCCGTGGATCGCGATGGAGCTCGTCGAGGGCGAGACTCTGTCGATGCACCTCGCCAGCGTCGGGCGGCTCGGCGCGACCGAGGTCGCGATGCTCGTCGCGAACGTCGCCGACGTGTTGGCGTCGGTGCACGCGCGCGGCATCGTCCATCGCGATCTCAAGCCCGACAACCTGATCATGACGCCGCGCGACCGCGACTTCCCGCTGCGCCTGATCGACTGGGGAATTGCGCGGCTCGGCCCGATGGGCAAGCTCACGCTCGACGGGCTCACCCCCGGCACGCCGATCTACATGTCGCCCGAACAAGCGACGGGCCGTACGATCGCCGCGCCCTGCGATATTTACTCGCTCGGCGTGATCGCCTACGAGGCGCTGTGCGGTGTGCCGCCATTCGACGGCAAGACCCTGGCGGAAGTCGTTTGCATGCACCTGACCTCCGAGGCAGCGCCGCTCACCGAGCGGTGTACTGCGCCCGCGGAGCTGTGCGCACTGATTCACAGCATGTTGGCCAAGGAGCCGAACCAACGCCCGAGCTCGCTGGAGGTTCGCCAGGTCGCGCGTGCTGCATCGCACGCTCCGTCGGAGCTGCGCGACAACATCGAGATCGACATCGAGGTCGTGATCGACGACCTCGACCTCGAGCACACCGCTGCACTCGCGGATGGCTCGTCGGAGATCGACGCCGCCGCCGAGACTGACGACGTCACGCTGCTGCATCAAAACATGCGCAAGCCGCGATGGACGCCGCCGATGCCGAACGATGTGGCGGTGCGGCGCCCTTCAGGCGCGATCCAGAGCGGATCGATCACACCGCGTGCGTTAAACGACCAAGTTGCCGGCGAGATCGGCATCAGGCGCGGCTGACGCGCGTCGTCGCACGGCACGGACGTTGCTCAATTAGATGACAGAAAAGGAGGTCGTGATGAAGAATGGAGATATCGCTCGCAACCTAGGCAGCAACATCGCAGACGGCGTGAGCCACATCGTCGACGTCGGCCGCAAAGTCGTGGTCGAAAAGGCCGAAGACGCGAAGGACGTCGTCGTCGAGCGAGGCGGCAAGATGCTCACCATGTTCAGCAAGGCGATTCGCAAGCGCCCGCTGCTCTCGGTGGGCATCGCTTTCGGCGTCGGCTACATCGCGATGCGAATCATGAGGCGGTGAGCTCGTGCTGCACGAGCTGGTAGATCGGTTCACCGTCGACCACGCGAGAGACATCGGTCGCTACGTCGCGAAGAATCCGCTCGTCGCGGTCGGCGCTGCGGTCGCGATCGGCGTCATCGTCGCTCGCGGCGGTAAGCTGAGCCGCACGATGCGTCACGAGCTGTTCGACGTCGTGCTTGCAGTCGCCGGTACTTTGGCCATGAACGTCGCGAAGGACGCCGCGGTGCACGCGGCGCGCGACTGGGCAGAGCGCCGCGACTTCTTGCACTGACGCCGGGTTAGAAATCGGTTCCGAACGCGAAGCCGAAGTTGGTCGAGACGATCGGCATGCCGATCGTCCGCTCGTGCGTCGACAGCCAGTACACGTCGACGCCTTGATCGAAGAACACGGCTCCGGTGATCTTCGGGCCGCGGTGGACGAAGAACAGCGGCGCGAACAGGATGCCGAGCGCGCGCACTTTCGCCGAGAACTGGATTCCGGCGCCGGCGCCGATGCCGGGCCCCCAGAAGTGAGCGAGCGAGCCTTCACCGTCGCCGAAGCGCGGACCGCCGCGCACGTAGACGCCGACGTGCTCGCCGACCAGCTGCGTGTACTTGGCGTCGGCGCCGAACTGCACGAAATCGGCCGCGCCCATGTCGGGATTGCCGCCGAGGCCGAACACCGTATCGGTGCGATCGAACGTCAGATCGCCCGCGGCCCACGGCTCGATCGAGATCGCGCCGAAGTGATAGCCGATGCCGAGCCGGAGCCGCAGCGCCGCATCGAGCGACGGGACATCCGCTCGCGTGCTCGACAGACCGAACGACTCCTCGTAGTACCAACCGTCGGCACGCGCCGGTGTGGCAAGCGCGCACAGAGCCGCTGCGCACGCGAGCTTACACGTGCTCGAAGTTGTCATCGTCGCTGCTGACGTCGTCGTCGTACGCGAGCCAGGTCAGCAGCGCACGGACTTCGACGAGCCGTGGCGCACGGCGGCCATAGCGGTCGTCATCTACGAAGCGAGTCTCGTCGAGCTCGTTGGCCGCATCCGGCTCGGGATCGTCGAAGATGCGACCGATCTCCGTGGCGGTTTCAGGGGTGAGCTGCATGAACCGCGAGAGGTTGCACGAGCCGATCCAAGCCGGGCGTGCGCACGCGCTCAGTCGTCGAGCGCTTCGTCGATCAGATCGATCTCGACGAGGAACCGGCGGCGGCGCTCGTCATCGACGTCGACCGCGCGCAGCGCGGCGCGCTCCGCAGCGATCGCGACGCGGCGCAGCTCTCGCTCGATGCCGGGCTGATCGGGACGCAGCCGAGCGCGGTACAGCTCGATCACCTGCGTGCGTGCCGTGCTCGGCGGCTGCGCTTCGAGCGCCACGATCGCCGCTTCCGCGAGCGCGCCGCGAACGCGCGCCTCGATCGCATCGCCCTCGTCGTCGGGCAGCTCGACGCCGCGCAACAGCAGCGGCAAGCCGATGCTCGCGACGATCAGCCACACTACGATCACGACGGCACACACGAAGATCGCGACCTCGCGCGCCGGGAACCGCGAGCCGTCGACGAGCGTGAGCGGCAGTGTGAGCGCGGCGGCGAGCGTGACGGCGCCGCGCACGCCGGCGAGCGTCGTGGCGGCGACGAGCCGCAGCGGTGGACGCTTACCCGCGCGCGCGCGATGCAGGGTGAGCTGCAGCGACACCCACACCCACGCGAAGCGGATCGCGGCGAGCCCGCCGATCACCGCGGCGATCGCGAGCGCGAGCCCCGTGCGCGTGAGCTGCGCGTCTACAGCGATCGCATCGAACTCCTGGACGATCGTGGGGAGCTGTAGGCCGAGCAGCACGAACACCAGGCCGTTCAGCGCGCCCTCGAACATGTGCACCACGACGACCGTCTGCAGCCGCGTCGAGCGGTGCTCCGCGTCGATCGAGGAAAACCGCACGGCGACCATCCCCGCTGCCACCGCCGCGAGGATTCCCGACAGCGCGAATTCCTCGGCGGCGAGATACGCGGCGTACGGAAACAGCAGCAGCAGCAAGATGCGCGGCGCGGTGTCGCCCTCTTCGCTGCCGAACACGAGCCGCGAGAACCGCACGAGCAGCCACGCCATCGCGACGCCGACCGCAACGCCGCCGACCGCGACGATCACGAACGAGCCGAGCGCGTGGCCCCACGAGAACACGCCGGTGAGCATCGCGGCGACGGCGACGCGCATCGCGACGAGGCCCGATGCGTCGTTGAACAGCGCCTCGCCTTGCAAGATGATCATCAGCCGCTGCGGCACGACGACGCGGCCGGTGATGCCCGCGACCGCGACGGCATCGGTCGGCGACAGCGCGGCGGCGATCGCGAACGCGACGGGCAGCGGCACGCCGGGCACGAGGTAATCGGCGAGCACGCCGACGATCAGCACGGTGATGACGACGAGCCCGAACGCCATCATCAGGATCGTCGCGCGGTTCGCGCGCAGATCCGATTTCGGAATTCGCCAGCCGTCGATGTAGAGCAGCGGCGGGATCAGCACGAGCAAGAACGCGTGCGGGTCGAGCTCGAAGTGCACGCCGATCGGCCACGCGAGGATCGCGCCGGCGAGCGTCTGCAGCACCGGCAGCGGCAGCCGCACCCAGCGCACGATGCCGGCGCACACCGCGACGACGGTCAGGCACAGCAGCAGCTGCGTCGCGAGGTCCATAGGCGCACCGTAGCGCGTGTGGTACAGCGCCGGCGTGAACCTGCTGCAAGATTGCTTTGCCGCGAACCGCCAATGGGCCGACCGTGCGCGCGAAGAGGATCCGGAGTTTTTCAAGCGCCTCGAGCATCAACAGGCGCCCGATCTGTTGTGGATCGGCTGCTCCGACGCACGCTTGCCGCCGAACGAGATCATCGGCCGCTCGACCGGCGAGCTGTTCGTGCATCGCAACGTCGCGAACCTCGTCGAGCACACCGATGTCAACTGCCTCTCGGTCCTGCAGTACGCGATCGACGTGCTCAAGGTGAAGCACGTCGTCGTCGTCGGGCACTACGGTTGCGGCGGCGTGCGCGCGGCGATGCAAACCCAGCCGCTCGGGTTGATCGACAACTGGCTGCGCCACATCCGCGACGTCCACTTGTGGAACCGCGAGGAGCTCAACGCGATCGAAGATTTCGATCAGCGCGTGAATCGGCTCGCCGAGCTCAACGTCGAAGCGCAGGTGGCCAACGTGTGCCACACGACGATCGTGCAGGACGCGTGGGCGCGCGGCCAACGCGTCAGCGTGCACGGGTGGATCTACTCGCTCGCCGACGGCCTGCTGCGCGATCTCGGGCTCGAGATCGAATCGGGCGAGCAGATTCCGCCCGAGTATCGCTTGTACTAGCGAGTGCGGTGGCGCAGCACGGGAAGCGTCGCCTGACCGGCGTTGATCGCGCCGAACGTCTGCGCGGCGGTCACCCAGTCGGCCTTCGCGTTGCCGTCGGTGTCGCTCGTGCGCTGGATCGACGTCGCCGTGCCGGTGACGGCCGAGCCGTCCGAGCCGAGGCCGAGCACTGCAGCGGCCGAGCAATCCGCCGAGCCGGCGTACGGCCCTGCCGGCAGCCACTGGCTCGCGGCCGCGACGGTGTTGGCTTGGGTGAGCGTATCGGCGGCGCACGTGTTGGTCGTCGACAACACGACGGCATCGACGATGTTCGTGCCGGTCGAGTCGTAGACCGTGATCACGTTGTCCGTGGCTGTGAGTCCCGTGTCGCTCGCCCAGAAGTCGTACGCGGTGTCGTAGTTCTTCGCGAACGTCGCGACCGGCTGGTCGGTCGGGCTGTTGACCTCTTGCGTCGCAGCATTCGGGTTACAGGTCGTGCTGGCCGAGTTCAAGTGCACCATGACGAGCGAGTTCTTCGTCACGTTGAACGGCGTAGGGAACTTGAAGTTGAGCTCGCCCGACGCCACCACGCCGGTGCGCTCGGTGATCGTGAAGTTGCCCATGCTGCCGTCGCTGATGACGCGGAGCTCGATCAGATCGCAGCCGCCGGTCACGGCCGCGTTGAGCTCGTTGATCACGACGCCCGCCTGCACGGTATAGCCGGCGACGGTCGCCGGCGTCACCGGCGGGACGAACGCGTTCTCCCGCGTGTCCGTGATCGGGTTGCCGGCGAACGTCAGCGTGTAGACCTGGCCAGCCGTCTGCGTGCTCGTCGTCAGCGTGACGGTCTTGCCGACGAGCACGGCGCCCGAGACCGTGAGGCCGCCGTCGAACGTGAATTGATCGCCACTCGCATCGAGCGTGGTCATGTCGATGTGGCGCGAGAACGTGATCACGACCGACGTCGCCGAGCTCGCGGCGATGTTCGCGATCACCGGCGCGGGGCAGGTCGTCAGCGAGAAGTCGCTGCCGGTGTATGCGTCGAGCTCGACTTCACTCTTGAACCGGCTGAACGGAATGTCCGTCGCGGTGAACGTGCACGCCGGCGCCATGTCGAGCGCGTCGACGAGCCCGGTCGCGACGCGAAACGTCAGGTTGCTCTGGCCGGTGATGCCCTGCGTGTTGAGCTCGGCCGACTGGAAGCCGGTGCCGGCGCTCGCGAACGAGTTGGCGAACGCGCCCGTCACCGAGACGAGCGTGTTGTCGTAGCTGCCGATGTTGGAGATCAGGTCGGTCGCCATCGACACGTCGGTCGCCAGCGCCGACACGTCGGCGCCGGTCGAGCTGCGCGTGATGCCGGTGATCGCATCGGCGCGGCGCTCGAGATCGAGCGTCGTCATGTCGGTGATCGTGAAGCTAACGACATCGCCGGCGGCGAGCGCGGGCGTCAGCGACGTCAACGTCGCCGGATCGACGGTGACAAACAGCGCGGGTCCACCTTGCATCGCTTGGATGTTGAAGCCGGCCGGATCATCGGGCGTCGAGACCAACGGCCGGATGTATGTGACCGTCACGCCGTTGATCGCGATGTTCGTCGCGCCATCCGGCGAGCCCAGCGCGGTGGCGATGCCGATGGTGTCGGGGTTGCTGCCGCTACCGCTACCACTACCGCTACCGCTGCCCTGCGCATCGATCTGCGTCGCCGCATCGTGCTGCGAGCCGGCTGCGTCGGGATTTCCGGCGTTGTTGTCGCCACACGAGAACGCGACGACGGCGAGTGAAAGAATAATAAAGCGGGGCATTTCTGCCCGGGTTCATACACCAACTCGATTGCAAACGCGCGTCACATCGGAGGCAGCGGCGCATCATTCGTCGGCATCGGCAGGCCGGCATCGGGAGTGGCCGATATCGACGATGTCGAGACGCTCGCCGGAGTTGCCGAAGGCGCGATCGGCTCGCCGGGCATCGGCTGGCTTGGCTGGCTTTGATGGCCGCATGCGGCGGTGAACGCGAGTGCGAGCGCGAGAGCGAGAGTTTTCATGCGGTGACCTAGTGCAGCGGCGGTGCCGTCGGAAAAACTCGCGAGGGTGCGCGATTTGCACCGTGACGTTTCATGAAGATGCGTAGCTGGCTCGCACTATCCGGACTCGTCGGCGGCTCGATGCTCGTGCGCTCGCGCGTGCGGCGCAAGCGCGCGCTCGATCTGAACGGCAAGGTCGTTGCCATCACCGGCGGCTCGCGCGGCCTGGGACTCGTGCTCGCGCGCTCGGTGCTCGAGCGCGGTGCGCGCGTCGCGATCTGTGCGCGTGATCCCGACGAGCTGTCGCGCGCGAAGGCCGAGCTGCAGGAGCGCGGCGAGGTCCTCGCATCGACCTGCGACGTGACCGACCGCGACGACGTGCTGCGCTTCATCGCCGAGGTCGAAGACGACTTCGGGCCGATCGACGTGCTGATCAACAACGCCGGCATCATTCAGGTCGGCCCGGTCGAGATGATGTGCCACGACGACTTCGAGCAAGCGCTCGACGCGAACCTGCGCGGCCCGCTAAATTCGATGCTCGCCGTGCTGCCATACATGCGAAAGCGCGGCAGTGGACGCATCGTCAACATCGCATCGATCGGCGGCAAGCTCGCGATTCCGCATCTCGCGCCGTACTGCACGAGCAAGTTCGCGCTCGTCGGGTTGTCGGAGTCGATGCGCGCCGAGCTGATCAAGGACAACATCTTCGTCACCACCGCGTGCCCGGGCTTGATCCGCACCGGCAGCGTGCGGCACGCGTGGTTCAAGGGCCACAAGGAAGCCGAATATGCGTGGTTCGCGATCGGCGATTCGCTGCCGGTGACGTCGATGAGCGCCGAGTGGACCGCGAACGCGATCCTCAAAGCCGCGTGCAACGGCGATCCCGAAGTCGTGACGTCGCCGCAGGCCAAGCTCGCCGCGCTCTTGCACGGCATCGCGCCGACGCTCGTGCAAGAGCTCATCGGCATGCTGAGCAGATTCCTGCCCGGGCCGACGCAAACGCGCGATGCCTGGCAAGGCCGCGACGCCGAGTCCGTGATGGTCTCGAAGTGGACGCGGCTCGCCGACGAAGCCGCGCGCAAGAACAACGAGAACTAACAGGGACGGTGTCCACTAAGACAACTTGTGGCCGCGAACTACTCGTAATCGCACGCTCGCCGGATCCGGACGTCAACTTAGTCCGGGCGGCCGAAGAACTGCGCGGCGCCGAAGCTGAACACGCCGCCGTCGCGCGCGACGAGCCAGTAGCCATCGCCTTGCGGGCGCGCCGCGATCCCGGTGACCGGCGCGACGAGCGCTTGGCCGCCCATCGAGCCGAAGAATTGCGCATCGCCGAACGCGAACACGCCACCATCGGCGGCGACGAGCCAGTAGCCGTGGCCGGTCGGAGTCGCGGCAATCCCGACGACCGGCGCGTTCAGCTGCGTGCCGCCGGTCGAGCCGTAGAACGCGGCGCCGCCGAAGCTGAACACACCGCCGTCGGCGGCGACGAGCCAGTAGCCGCCGCCGGGCGCCGCCGCGATGCCGACGACCGGCGCGTTCAGCATCTGGCCGCCCATCGATCCGGAAAACTGCGCGTCGCCGAACGTGAACACGCCGCCGTCCGCCGCGGCGAGCCAGTAACCGCCGCTCGACGTATCGCGCGCGACGCCGACGACCGGCGCGTTGATCGTCGTGCCGCCCATCGAGCCGTGGAACGCGGCGTCGCCGTAGCTGAACACGCCGCCATCGGTCGCCGCCAAGTAGTAGCCGCCACCATCGCCGGTCGCCGAGATCGCGATCGCCGGCTGGTTGATCGGCGAGCCGCCGGCCGAGCCGTGAAACGCGGCGTCGCCGTAGCTGAACACGCCGCCATCGGTCTTCGCGATCCAGTAGCCGTTGCCATCGGAGCTCGGCGCGATGCCGACGTAGCCGGTGAGCGGCGCCGACGCGATCGCGTGGCCCCATTGGCCGAAGTCGGCGACCACGGCTTCGTCGAGATCTTCGGAGTCGTTTGCGATGCCGTTCTGGATCTGGCGCAGTTGCGCGCGCGGATCCCATTGCCCGCCCGACCACGCGTAGGTCTGCCACGCCCACGCGATCTTGGCGTCGTCGAACAAGCGCGAGATCGGCCCGAGGCCCGCGTATGCGCCCGTGCGATCGCGGCCGAGCACCGATGCGACGCCGTCGTAGTACGCGTCGATCGCTGCTTGCTGCGACGGCTGCGCGTCGAAGTCGATGCTGAAGTAGATCGGCCGCGTCGCTGGCATGCCGGCCGCGAGCGCCTGTTGGTCGGCCGCTTGCGCGTCGCTCGCGCCTTGCGCGAACCCGCCGAGCGCGTCTTGCGCGCCCGCTTCCCAGTTCGACACGACGGAGAGGCCGGCGCCGATGAGCCCGCTCGCTTCACCGATCGTCAGGTTCTTCTGCGCGTCGTTGCTGAGGTAGCGCGCGGCGAACGTGTAGCCCTGCGCCGCGAGCGTGCCGGGTGCCGGTCGCGCGTACGAATAGTCGACGCCATACGTGATCTGCGAGGTGGCCGGTGTCACCGCGACGTCGTCGCCGCCGGCCTGATCGACGCCACACGATGTTACAACACACAGCGATAGTAGTCCAAACATGAAACTTTCGCGCATGCCCGGTCGTGCAGCAAGCGGCGTGCCTCGTGCGCGGTGCACAAGTCGTGAAGATCGCGACGCAGGAGCTGCCCACAACAATATGCAGTGGGGGATCGATGCGACATATTTCGCGGATGGCACAGCCCATCACCGTCCACTACTGGCCGACTCCGAACGGCCACAAGATCACGATCATGCTCGAGGAGCTCGGCGCGCCGTACGAGCTCGCGTTCATCAACATCATGAGGGGCGACCAGTTCAAGCCGGAGTTCCTGGCGATCTCGCCGAACAACAAGATGCCGGCGCTCACCGACCCCGATGGGCCGGGCGGCTCGCCGATCTCGATCTTCGAATCGGCCGCGATCCTGATGTACCTCGGCGACAAGCTCGGCAAGCTCTATCCGCGCGAGCCGCGCGCGCGCGTCGAGGTTCACGAGTGGCTCGCGTGGCAGATCGGCGGATTCGGGCCGATGCTCGGCCAGCGCGGCCACTTCGCGGTCTATGCGAAGGACAAGATCCCGTACGCGATCGAGCGCTATCAAAACGAGACGCACCGGCTCTACGGCGTGTTGAACAAGCGACTCGCCGAGCACGAGTATATGGCGGGCGAGTATTCGATCGCCGACATCGCGACGTATCCGTGGGCGGCCGGTTGGTACAGCCAAGGCGTCGACACGAGCGAGTTCTCGCACGTGCAGCGGTGGGTCGACGCGATCGCCGCGCGACCGGCGGTGCAGAAGGCGATGGCGATCAAAGCGCCGGTGCCGCCCTCGAATCTCGCGACCGACGAAGAAGCGCGCAAGATCTTGTTCGGCCAACGCGCGCGCAGCTAATTTTCGATCAGCTTGGCGAGCATGTCCTGGCTGTCTTCCGTGAAGAATGGCCTCGACGCTGTCGCTGCTCCAAAGCGCGTACGACAGCTTCGCGACCCCGACGACTTCGAGCGCGACATAGGTCTTGTCGCCATGGCGCTCGATCGTGCCGTACACGAGGCGGCCGGCGTGGACGCTCCGCGCGGCCTCGAGGCACGCATCGCCGCTGCACGCGGCGATCGTCACGACCTTCGCGCGCTTGCTCGCAAAGTCGCGTAGCGCGCGTTCGTAGCTCGCGCGATCCGCAAAGTCACCGTGCGGCGTCGCGAGCGTCGCGAGCGCGAGCAGATGCTCGTCGAGCTTCGGCGGCGCCGGCGGCCCGGGCAGCTTCTCGTAGGGCTCGCCCGCATCGCACGCGACCAACAGCGCGGCGGCGAGCACGAGCTTCACAGCAGCTTCTCCAGCACGCAAAACCGCAAGTCGTCGCGGCGAGGCACGCCGAACCGCGGATCGCCGTACGGAAACGGCTTGGTCGCGCCGGTGCGCGCGTAGCCGCGGCGCTCGTAGAAGGCGATCAGCTCGCCGCGCAGGTCGATCACGGTCATCCGCATCGCCGGCAGCTTCCAGTCGTCGCGCGCGATTCGTTCAGCTTCCGCGAGCACGGCTTTGCCCACACCACCACCTTGGAACGCCGGGCTGACGGCGAACATTCCGAAGTAGCCGACGCCGTGCTCGTCGGCGACGTGCGCGCACGCGACCAGCTCGCCATCGCGCTCGCACAGCAGCACGACGCTGCGATCGCGCTCGATCGACGCTTTTACATCGTCGGCATCGGTGCGTTGGCCGTCGAGCAAGTCGGCTTCGGTCGTCCAGCCGGCGCGCGACGCATCGCCGCGATAGGCCGATTCGACCAGCGCGACGACGGCGTGAATGTCTGGGGGTGTTGCCTTGCTAAAACGGAAGGTCGTCATCGGCTCCGCCGCGCGGACGGAAATCATCGTCGCCGCGGGGCGGGATGTCCACATCGCGCGGATCGCCGCGGCGCTGCGGGTTCGGCCCGCTGCCGCTCGCACGCCGGCCGCTCGACGCACGCGCCGGCTCGAGCTTCCACACGTCGAGGCTGTTGAAGTACTTGAGCTCGCCCTGCGGGCTGCGCCACTCGCGGCCGCGCAGCGAGAACTCGATGCGGACCTCATCGCCTTGCTTGAACTCGTCGAGCTGCGTGCAGCGGTCGCCGGTGAGCTGGAACAACACGAGCTGTGGATACTTCGGGTTGTCCGCCAGCTCGACGACGAACTCGCGCTTCGAGAACCGCTCGCTGACCTGCTTGGTCTCGTTGATCGTGTGGAGCTTGCCGCTGACTTCGATGCCCATGGTGGAAGCCTACGATCGGCCTCTGACGATCACCGAAATCGCGAGGCTCACGGCGCAGTTGAAATGACCACGCGGTGGCGATCGCGAGGGTGGGTGAACGCCAGCTCGACCGCGCGGAGCGAGATCGCGTCGGCGCTCGTGCTGCCGTCGATGTAGAGCGAATCGCGCACGATCGGGTGGCCGAGGTGCGCCAGGTGTGCGCGAATCTGGTGCGTGCGGCCGGTGTCGAGCACGAGCTCGACGAGGGTCGTATCGGCGCGTCGCTCGACGACGCGATAATGCGTGATCGCCGTGGCGCCGCTCGCGATCACGGCGGCGCGATAGCTCAATGCCGGATCCGGGCCGAGCGGCGCGTCGATCGTGCCCGCATCGGCCGCGACCTCGCCGATCACGGTCGCGCGATACGTGCGGCGAATCGCATGAAAGCTCGCGCCGAGCACGGCGTGGATCTGCGCCGACTTCGCGAACAGGACGAGGCCGCTCGCCGCGCGATCGATGCGATGCGCGGGATGCGGGCGCCAGCGCCCCCACGGCTGATCGGCGCGCGCACCGGCGTGATGCAGCAGCTGGTTTTGCACGGTGCCGGTACGCCACCGGCCGATCGGATGCACGTGCATCGCGCACGGCTTGTCGATGGCGATCAGATCGTCGTCCTCGTACGCGATCGGCACGACGAGCGGCTCGGCGGCGACCGGCTCCGTGACCTGCGCGACGAGCTCGTTGCCCGCGTGTACGAGCTCGGCGATCGCGCCGGCGCGGCCGTCGATCATGATGCCGCCGGCTGCGATCAACGGGCCGACGCGATCGACCGGCACGGCGATCAAATGCGCTTTTGCGACGTCGACGAGCCGCGCGGTCGGGCCGCCGTAGCGCATGCCCTACATTATTGCGCTGTCCAGCCGCCGTCGATGTTCCACGCGGCGCCTCGCACCTGGCTCGCGGCGTCGCTGCACAAGAACACGGCGGTCGCGCCGAGCTGCTCGGTCGTGACGAACTCGCCCGACGGTTGCTTCTCGAGCAAGAGGTGCTCGCGTGCGATCGCTTCGCCGACGCCGTCGCGCGCGGCGCGGTCGGCGACTTGACGCTCGACGAGCGGCGTTTGCACCCAACCGGGGCACAGCGCATTGCACGTGATGTTCGTGCGCGCGGTCTCGAGCGCGGTGACTTTGGTGAGCCCGAGCAGGCCGTGCTTGGCCGCGACGTACGCAGCTTTGCCGACCGACGCGACCATGCCGTGCACCGACGCGATGTTGATGATGCGGCCCCAGCCGGCCGCGCGCATGTGCGCGAGCGCGAGCCGCGTGGTGTGGAACGCGGCGGTCAAGTTGACCGCGAGCACGGCGTCCCAGCGATCGGCCGGAAACGCCTCGATCGCGGCGACGTGCTGGATGCCGGCGTTGTTGACGAGAATATCGACGCCGCCGAACTCGGCCTCGGCGTACCTCATCATCGCCGCGATGTCGTCGGCACGCGATACGTCCGCGCCGTGATAGCCGACCCGCGCGCCCGCCAGACGCTTTCGCGCGGGCAGGGCGTCGCCGAAGCCGTTCAAGATGATCGACGCGCCCTGCTCGGCGAGCGCCGCCGCGATGCCCAACCCGATGCCGCTCGTCGAGCCGGTGACGAGCGCCACCTTTCCATGCAGGCCTTGCAAGCTCACGCCACGCTCGCCGCGATGAACGCGCGAACCTCGGGATAGATCGAGTCGCGCCAACGACTGCCCGAAAACAACCCGTAGTGGCCGGTGCCTTGCGCGACGTGATGGCGCTTGGCCGGCGCGCGCGTGCACAGCGCGAGCGCGGCGGCGGTCTGGCCGAGCCCCGAGATGTCGTCGAGCTCGCCTTCGATCGCGAACACCGGCGTCTGCGTGATCGCGCTCGGCTCGACGAGCTCGTGCGTATCTGTGATGCGCCACGTGCCGCGCGCCAACGCGAACTCCTGAAACACGCTGCGGACGGTGTCGAGGTAGTACGCGCCGTCCATGTCGAGCACGGCGTTGTACTCGTCGTAGAAGCGCTCGTGGGTTTCCGCGGCGGCGGCGTCGCCGCGCAGCCGATTCATCCAATAGGCGGCGTACGCCTGCGCGTGGCGATCGGGATGCATCATCACGAACGCGGTGAGCTGCAAGAAGCCGGGATACACGCGGCGGCCGGCGCCGGCGTAGCTCGACGGCACCGTGTGGATCATCGAGCGCTCGAACCACGCGAGCGGATGATCGGTCGCGAGCTTGCACACGACCGTCGGGTTGACGCGCGCATCGATCGGCCCGCCCATCAGCACGAGCGAGCGCGGCGCCGGCAAGCCGCGCGAGGCGAGCAGCGCGGTCGCGGCGAGCGCGGGCACGGTCGGCTGGCACACCGCGACGACGTGCGGCCGGTCGAGCTCGGTGATGAAGCGCACGAGCAGCTCGGCGTAGTCGTCGAGCGAGAACGTGCCGTGTGCGAGCGGCACGTCGCGCGCATCGGTCCAATCGGTGACGTAGACGTCGTGATCGGCGCGCAGCGTCGCGACGGTGTCGCGGACGAGCGTCGCGTGATGACCCGACAGCGGCGCGCAGACCAAGACTGCCGGGCCTTGACCTGGAAAATGCAAGAGGCGGCAAAACGGGTGCGTCGACACCACGCGTTCACCCGCCAGCCCGAACGCCGGCTTGGGATACGGCTTCGTGATGCGGTGCAACAACGCGGCGTTGGCCCGCAGCCATGGCAGCTGAGTGGCCGACATTGCCTCGGTGAAGCGAGAAATTGCGTCGAAGCTAAGCCGTCCGAGCTCGTGAAATGGGTACAGCATGCAGCGCGAGCTGCAGGATGCGACGCCTCATCGAATTGTGCAATGCAACAATTCGATAATCGATAACTATCTAAAATCACGTGGCGGCCGTGGTGCCGCGCAATAAACGATATGGCGGCGATTCGAGCCCACGCGGTGCGTCTTCACGCCGAACCCGGCGCGCTCGAGCCTGCCGACGAAGCTGGGTGCCGGATCTTCCGACCACACCGCGAGCACGCCGGCCGGCGCGAGCGCGCGATGGATCGCGACGAGCCCGCGCGCGCCGAAGCAGCCGCGCGATTCGTACGGGCCTTCGTAGAGATCGAGCATGATCGCGTCGATCGACTGCGAGCGCGCGATCAGCGCGTCGACGTCGCCGAGCACGATCTCGACGCGGCGGTCTTCGAGCGCGTGGCCCGATGCCGCCGCGAGTGGACCTCGGCACCACTCGACGATCGTCGGATCGAGCTCGCCGACGATCACGTGTGCGCTCGGGCCGAGCTTGTCGAGCGCGGCTCGCAGCGTGAAGCCCATGCCGAGCCCACCGATGATCACGTGGTTCGCCGCTCGATCGGCCAAGGCGAGCTCGGCGAGCGCTTGCTCGGAGCGCTGTGACGCGCTGTTCATGAGCACGCGGCC
The DNA here is from genome assembly GCA_036271395.1 of Kofleriaceae bacterium. Classification (GTDB taxonomy): domain Bacteria; phylum Myxococcota_A; class Polyangia; order Haliangiales; family Haliangiaceae; genus JABFXX01. The sequence continues at coordinate 1,397 of DATBAS010000098.1, read as the reverse complement.
GCCGATCACGATGAGGAATTCGGACTCACCGCGCTTGCGCAATTCGAGCACGCCCTCGCCGGCCGTGGCCGTCGTGGTGGCGCTCGCGAGTGTGACCCAAGGCTTCGTGCGCGCAGCGTACGCCAAGTTCGGTTAAGGTCGCGCGCGATGCGTTGGCCTGCTCTCGTGATCTTCGCGGCCGCGTGCACGACCACGCCGCCGCCCGGCGATTGGCGCGTCGAGGATGAATTGCTGCGCGCACCCGACGGCCGCGTCGCGATCCTGCGCGGCGTCAACGAATCGGGCGATCAGAAGGTCGCGCCGTATATCGACGGCAAGTCGTACGCCGACTACGCGCGCATTCGCCAGGATTGGGGCTTCAACGCGATCCGGTTCGTGATGACGTGGTCCGCGATCGAGCCTTCGCAAGGCCTCTACGATGACGAATACCTCGATCGCGTCGCCGAGCGGCTCGAGTGGGCGCGTCAGGCCGGCCTCGTCGCGATCCTCGACATGCACGAGGACATCTACGGCGAAGGCTTCGGCTTCGACGGCGCGCCGGGCTGGGCGTGCGACGCGACCGAGTACGCCGCGTTCGTGCCGCAGACGCCCTGGTACATCAACAGCCTCGAGCCGCACGTCGAAGCGTGCGTCGATGCGTTCTACACGACCGACACGCGCGCGCAGTTCATCGCCGCGTGGGCGCACGTCGCCGAAAAACTCGGGGGCTCGCCGGCGGTGATCGGCATCGATCCGCTCAACGAGCCGAGCTGGGGCACGTATCCGGTGTTCAACTTCGAGAACGATCGCCTGTTGCCGCTCTACGCCGACGTGACCGCCGCGGTGCGCGCGATCGCGCCGAGCTGGATCATCTTCGCGGAGCCGAGCTCGAGCCGGAACCTCGGGCTCGAGTCGGAGATCCATTCGCTGCCGTTCGATAACGCGATGTACGCGCCGCACGCGTACGACTCCGGCGCCGAGAGCGGCAGCGGCTTCGATCCGACGCATCGCCAGCAGATCCTCGACAACGGCACGCTGCTCGCGGAAGAGGCGCACACGATGCGCGCCGGGTTGTGGATCGGCGAATACGGCGGCGTGTCGACGGAGTCGGGCATCACCGATTACATGACCGCCGAATACGATGCCGCGGCGAGCGCCGCCGCGGGCACCACGTATTGGGCGTACGACTCCGGCTCGTATGGCCTCGTCGACGCGAACGATCAAGAAGTGCCCGAGCTCGTCGCGGCGCTCGTGCGGCCGTATCCGCAGCTCGTCGCGGGTACGCCGGCATCGTACGCGTACGATGCGATGTCACAGACGTTCACGCTGGTCTACGCGCCGGATCGCTCGACGACGCAGCCGACGGTGATCGCGATCCCGTCGCGCCTCTATCCCGGCGGCATGACCGTCGATTGCGG